>CAZYFU010000021.1:0-71834 GCA_964647025.1 uncultured Myxococcales bacterium
GTGTCCTCGCTGCCCCAGTAGATGTCCTCTTCGGGCTCGAAGACGTCGGCGCGGCCACCGCCGAAGCCGAAGACCTTGAAGCCCATGGATTCGAGGGCGCAGTTGCCGGCCAGGATCATCAAGTCGGCCCACGACAGCCGACGACCGTACTTCTGCTTGATCGGCCACAGCAGGCGTCGTGCCTTGTCGAGGTTCACGTTGTCTGGCCAACTGTTGATGGGCGCGAGCCGCTGCGCACCCGTGCCGGCGCCACCGCGGCCGTCGCCGGTTCGGTAGGTGCCTGCGCTGTGCCAGGCCATGCGGATGAAGAGCGGGCCGTAGTGGCCATAGTCTGCTGGCCACCAGTCCTGCGAGGAGTTCATCAACGCGCGCAGGTCGGCCTTCACCGCCGCCAAGTCAAGCGTCTTGAACTCCGCGGCGTAGTCGAAGGATGGTCCCATCGGGTTCGACGGGCTTGCGTGTTGGTGCAGGATCTTCAGGTTCAACTGGTTCGGCCACCACTCGCGGTTGCTTCGTCCCCGCATGGCCGGGAAGCTGCTGGGGCCTGCCCCTTCGGGATGCTTCTTCTCGCTCATGGATCCCTCCTTTGCACAGCTGCTCCCACCTGGGAGCGCCTCGGAGCTGGAAAGGCTCTCATGGATCCCTCGCTGGGTCGAGGGGAGACGGGGCTTTCAGTTGGCAACGCACCGGAGCACCGACGGACGGGCCTCGGCCTTTCGTCGCTGCGGGGCCGTTGATCAGTTGATCATCAGAAACCCGGGGTATAGTGGAGCCAGATAAATGCTTCGCTCTTCCCCGGCACGCATGAACGGTTATGAGTATGGAATCATCGGCAACGGCCGGTCCTGCGCCCTGGTCTCGCGCGAGGGAGCGATTGACTGGTGTTGTCTCGTCGACTTCGATTCGCCGTCGGTCTTCGCGGCCTTGCTCGACCATGCGAAGGGCGGTTGCTTCGCCGTGCAGCCCGCAGATCCCAGCTTTTCGACCGAGCAGCAGTATCTGCGGCATACCAACGTTCTGCGAACGCGTTTCCTCGCCGCCAGCGGGGTCTTCGAGATCCTGGACTTCATGCCGCGGCACCTGGCCGCCGGGGGCAAGTGTCACTGCCCGCCCGAGATCGTGCGTCTGATCCGCCTCGTGGAAGGGCAGCCGACGATTCGCGTCCACTTCGATCCTCGGCTCGGCTACGCCGAACATCCGACGCGCGTGGTACGCCACCCGAACTACCTGAAGGCCGAGACCGCGGTGGGCGCGCACGAGTCGGTCTACCTGTATTCCAATCTGGACCTCGGGCTCGTTCAATCGGGCGAGCCCCTGCGACTTACCCAGGATGCGTACCTGGTGCTTGCCTACGATCAGAAGATCGGCCCGATGGATTTGGACCGCGTCGTGTTGACCTTCGAACGAACCAAGCTTTATTGGATGGACTGGTGCGCCCGCACTACGCGCACGCGCGCACATCGGGAGCAGGTCGAGCGCTCGGTGCTCGTGCTGAAGCTTCTGTCCTACCAGCCGACCGGGGCCATCCTGGCCGCCGCTACCACGAGCCTGCCCGAGCAAATCGGCACGGAGCGCAACTGGGATTACCGCTTCTGCTGGATTCGCGACGCCAGCATGACGATTCGTACCCTGGTGAACATGGGCCACCGCCACGTTGCCCGTCGATTCTTCGAGTTTTTGCTCGAGATCGTCCCCTACAAGAACGACCGCATCCAGATCATGTACGGCTTGCGTGGCCAGAAGAAACTGACCGAGAGGGTGCTTCCCTGGCTCGAGGGGTACGCGGGCTCTCGGCCCGTTCGCGTGGGCAACGCGGCGTGGTCGCAGCAGCAGAACGATATCTACGGCGTCTTGCTCGATGTGATCCACGCCGGCTTTCTCCTCTTCCGCCAGGACACGCTCGACCTGGAGGCTTTGTGGACCGTCACGCGCGGGATCGTGAGGCACATCGAGGCCCACTGGCAGGACCCGGACCACGGGATTTGGGAGTTCCGCGGAGAAGCGCGGCACTTCACCCTCTCGAAGGTCATGTGTTGGGTCGGGCTGGATCGTGCCGCCCGTATCGCCGCGCTGGTCGGTATGAACGAGTACTGCGGTCCATGGAACGAGCTGGCCGAGCGGATTCGCGCGGAGGTCTTTGCCCAGGGCTTCGACAGCAAGCTCGGCGCGTTCACGCAGAGCTACGGATCGCCCCACCTGGATGCGGCCAACCTGCTCTTCCACCGCTTGGGTTTCGTCTCGGCCGACGATCCCAGATGGATGTCGACCGTGCGCGCGACCCAGCAGGCGTTGACTCGCGACGGCCTTCTCTACCGCTACCGTCATCAAGACGATTTCGGAACGCCGGACAGTGCCTTCTTGGTGTGCAGCTTCTGGATGGTTCAGGCGCTGGTCAGCATCGGCGACCAGCAGGCCGCCCGGGAGATGTTCGCGGGCATCCTCCGCTGCGGCAATCACCTGGGCCTCTTCAGCGAGGACGCCGACTTCGTCACGCGGCGGCAGCTGGGCAATTTTCCGCAGGCGTACAGCCATCTGGCGCTGATCGATACCGCGCTGTTGCTCGACGACGTACCTCGTCCCGCCGAGAGCGCGCTCGGCAACGCGAAGCCATTCGACGCCCTGGACGATTGAAATGCCCGCGCCGCCTTGCCAAGTGGTCGATCGGCACCTCGCCTCGTCGCCACCTCGCGAAGCACGCGCCAGCGCCCGACCGATCGTCGCGTTGGCAAGCATCGCCTTGGTCGGTTCGGTGCTCTGGGTGGTTTTCATGATGGCTGCCGGCGGACCGCCAGAGGACTACGATGATGCTCTCAGGAAGATCCGCGTCGATGCACTTGGCTACGCTACCTATCTGAACGTCGCTTTCTTGGTCACTGTGCCGGTCACTCTGCTGATGGCGGCGCTCTATGGACGCTTCGGGGCGCGGGTTCCGCGGTGGGCGGGCCTTTCGGCTGTCGTCGTCGTCCCGGTCTACTGCACGCTGAACCTGGTCGTGTACCTGTCGCAGATCACGGTCGTTCCGATGCTCGTGCGGATGAGCGGCCAGCCCGGGATGGGCGCGACCACCGACGTGCTGCTGGCGCTCACGTTGCAGGCGCTGCCCGGTTCGGCATTCAGCTTCTTCAACCTGCTTGCCTACGCGATCCTGGGCATCCCGTCACTCGTCTTCGGTGTCGCCCTCGCCCGTGAGCCGGGCCGATGGTTGCGCGCGGCGGGGAGGCTGCTCGCTCTGAGCGCGATCGGCTCCGTTGCGGGCCTCGCTGGCGCCATCACGCGCTTCGATCCGCTTCGGGCCGGCGCCGTGGTGGGTGGGGTGCTGTTCCTGTTCGCGTTGCTGGCGCTGGTCGTCGGGCTCAGCCGTACCGAGGCTTCGCCATCGCCGGCCCGGTAGCTGGGGAGGGTGCGCGGCGATGGGGTGAGCGCTATCACTCGACTAGAGCCTCGTGGGAGGGGCATCTTTGCAGGCATGGCTTGCAAGGTGGACAGCTGGAGATTCGCGGTTGGTTTCCTGGCCTTGGTGGGCTGCTGCCTCGGCTGCTGGGGTAGTGGCTTGAAAGGTGGCGACGGCGGAACGGCAGGGGCCGTGGTCGCCGCGGACGCAGGGGGCGCCGGCGGAAGCGCGGCGGGAAATGCGGCCGATGCTGGCCCTGGGGTCGGTGGCACCGCGGCGACGGGCGGCGTCGGAGGCGCAGCCGGAGGAAGCACGAGCAGCGTGGCGACGGGCGGACGTGGTAGCGCGGGAGGCGCAGCCGGAGGAAGCACGCATACCGTGGCGAGCGGAGGCGCGGGCTCCGGGGGCGCGCCCGCTGGCGCCTCGCTCGATCTCGACGGCTCGCGCATGGACTTCGGCGCCATCGCCCTTGGCACCACCAAGGTAGCCACTTTCACCCTGACCAATCGGGGCACGTCGACCTCTGGGCGCCCGGTCGTCACCACGCAGCCGGGAGGTGGCGTAGCCAGTACCGTGACCGTCACCGGATGTGACGCCGCTCTGGCTGCCAATGCGTCGTGCGTGCTCACGATTGCCGTTACGCCGGGCGCGCTCGGGCTGGTCCAGAGGTGGGTGCGCATCAGCGCGGAGCCTGGCACCGACCCGTACCTGTCCATCTACGTGGTCGGCAACGCGATCGGATTCGAGATGTCGCCGCCATCGAGCGTCGACTTTGGCGTCTTGGCCACGGGGGCCTTGCGCCAGCACGTCGTCACCATCACCGCCTTGATTGCGCTGTCCGATCTGGAAGTACGGAGGGGCGGCGAGGAGGTCTCCATCAATCCTTCCTCCACCACGTGCGCATCGACGCTTGCAGCCGGTTCTTCGTGTGTCGTGACCGTCGACTTCCTCGCGACCACCGTCGGCTGGAAGGAAGGCGCGCTCAGCATTCGTGCTGGAGGCGACATGGGCCAATTCGCGAGAGTCGTGTTCACGGCGAACGTCTCGAACGGAAGCGGCCTGGACATCGAGCCCAAGAAGCCACCGACGTACGCGTGTGTCTTCGAAGAGACGAGCCCGCCGGTCGTCTTCACGGTCACGAACGTGGGCACCACCACGTCGGGCACGATTTCGTCGAAGCTCCAGGGCGAGTTCGCCAGCGACTACGCCATCAGCGACAGCAACTGCAGCGTGCTTGCCCCGCAGGCGACCTGCACCATCTCGGTGGTCTGCCGCCCGCCCATGAGCGCCTCCGCCGCCGCGAGAGAAGCCATATTGTCGGTCAATGATGGTAACACCCACCTGTCCGTCCCCTTGAACGGCAAGGTGTCTTTCTAGACGGGTTACTGGTTTGCCAGGACCAAAGCCCTGATGCGAGCGCGGTAGGGGCTGTCCGGGTACGCGGTCATGAAGGCCCGCGCGCGTAGCTGCGCCTCGCCGCGAGAGCTTGGTCGCAACCACAACGCCTCGATGGTCAGGGCCTCCCGCTCTTCCGCCAGCCCCGCCGTCGCACCAGAACCAGCTTGCAGCAGCGCGAGCGCGGTCTCCGGATCATGGGCCCGAAGCGCCGCGCGGGCACGCGACAGCCGGCGGCCCTCCTGCAGGAGCTCGTTGCTGACCACCACCGGGGCGGGTGCGACGATCGCCGATTTCTGTGGTCCGACCGTTTGGGCCGGAGCCGGCGCGCGGGTGCGGGACAGCCTGCGGTCCTCTTGCAGCAGCTCGTTGCTGACCACCACGGAGACGGACGCGACGGTCTCCGGTTCTGGCGCTTCGGCCGGTTTGGCCGGCGTGGGCACGGGCGGACTTGTCTTTGGCCTGCGGCTCTTCGGTCTTTCCAGGACGGGCTTGCCCGCCATGGTCGCCGGCTCGAGCGTCGGCGGGATCACTGGCTTCGGGATCTCGGGTGGCGCGCCCGGAGACGGCACAGATCGCGTCGGGACGGGAGCGACCGCGTCGGGACGGGAACGTGCCACGTACACCCCTGCGCCCACCGCTGTCACCAGGGCCACACCCAGGGAGACCTTGGTGACCAAGGCGGCGGTTCCGGTGGCGGCGATGGGGGCTGCGGGTGTCACCGGAGGCGGGGCTGGAAGGTGCTGAATGCGAGGCAAAAGTCCCGACCAGATGCGTTTCCGCTCGCTCGGCGAAGGGGCCTCCGCCTCATGGCTCGCCAGAAGCGCGCGCACGTCGGCCTCGGCCTCGCTGTTGGCTTCACGCCAGCGCAGGGGATCCTTCATGGTGTTCCTTTCCCCGCCATGGCGGTGGCTCTGACAGCTTGGCCTTCGCAAAGGCGTCGCCGCGACGAGAGCGCCTCCGTGAAGGCCTCGCGTGCCAGGCGCAAACGTGAGAACACGGTCTTGAGAGGCGCACCCACCAGATCGGCGATCTCCTTGCCGGTCATCCCTTCCAGCTCGAACATCACGAACACCTCCCGCTGCTCGGGACGGAGCGAGTCCAAGATTTCGTCGAGCATGCGCGCACCCTCGCTGCGCTCGACCATCTCGTCGGGTTTTGGGCGTATATCGCTGGCCGCGAGCATGGCACCCGAATCCCCGACCTCCCGCCGAACATAGGCCAGGCGGCGGCGATCGCTGGCCACGCGGTAGCAGATCCCGACCAGCCAAGTGCTCAGCTTGGAGCGCCCCTCGAACTCGGGCAGCTTGCGAAACGCCACCAGAAAGACGTCTTGCACCAGATCGGGCAGATCGGGCCGCGCCACGCCCAGGCGAAGCAGCGTCCGCCAAACCATGGCTACGTGCTGGTCATAAAGCGCGCGAAAGTCCATCGAGGTTTGCCGATACGTCTGAGCGGGTTGGGCGCACCGCGATTCTCACCGAAATCGCCACAGGACGCCCAGGCTGGCGACGACGCCGGGGTGTCCCGTGTCATACACCGGAGCCAGGCCGGCGACATGGAAGCGCTCCTCGCGCAGGGACCAGAGATAACCGACGCGCGCAACCAGGCTGACCGGACTGCGTACACGCACCGCCACACCCAGGGAGCCGCCCGCGGTCAGCCAAGGGACCCAGACGGAACGTGAGTCCACATAGCCCTCGCCCTTGCCGCGCAAACCGCCCGCGCCCATCTCAGCGCAGACCGCGGGAACCACCCGCCCTCCGTAGGGCAGCATGGCGGCACACAATCGCGCCATGCCCGCGACCAAGGCGAAGCTGGTGGTGCCCGGGCCGTTGTCGAACGTGCGGCCAGGTATCCACAGCGCGGACAAGCCGGCGGCGATGTGCGGCCAAGGATGCCAGGACACGTCCAAGGTCGGCCCGAGCGCCGCCGCGTCGAGAACTCCGCTGGCCGCGAACGCCCCCAGGCCCCATTTCAGCGGTCGCTCGACGGTTGGCGCGGCCGGCGAGGGCGGCGCCTTGGCCGGTGGCATGGGCTGTCCGTCCGCGATCATCGAAAGGGTCAGCACCAGGGCCTCGGCCAAACCCACGCAGTCGTCCGTGGGGTCGAGCAGGGTGCGTGTTCCTCCCTCGAGGCCCAACGCGGAGACGGTGGCGAGATACCCGTCTTGGCTGCGCCTGATGACCACGTTCACCTTGTCGGCCACGGGAAGTCGAGCCGAGGCGCTGCTTTGGGCGAGACGTTTTTCGAGCTGGGCGCCCAAGGCTTCGCGATCAGGGCAGCGCTCGGCGCTCGTATCGCGCTGGAGCTCGAACGCCATGGGAGTGCGTGGAGCACTGGTCGATTGGCTGCTCGCCAACAGGAGCGAGTAAGCGAGAGACAGCAAGCCCGATGGCATGGGCGATTATGTGGGCCAAGCGACGGACGATCGCAAGTCGTGCGACTATCATTCACCTGCACTCGCGTGACCGAAGCAGCGAACGCTCCGTGCCTCGTCCGCGCGCGCATCGATGCTCGATGTTCGTGAGAATCGCCATTCCCACTTCCCACTAAGAGAGTCACGATGACAAAGACAACTTGCCTTCGAGTGACGAGATGCCTGATTGCGGCGACGGTGCTCGTGAGCTGCGGCGACGGGGGGATTCACGAGCTGGGTCGGGCGATTGATGCGGCCCCATCGTCGACGATGGATGCCGGAGGGACATCCGCCGGTGCGGGCGGAATTGGCACTGGAGGCCTGTCTGTCGACGCGCCCCTGGTCGGCGCGGGGGGCGTGGTGGCATCTGGGGGGCGCGTAGACACTGGCGGCGCGAGCCTGGGTGGCAGCGGTGGTGTTGGCGGAATGACCACTGGAATCGTGCAAACCGGCGGAATCGGCGGTAGCACGTGTCCGATCGTGCCCCCGTGCAACTGGTGCGGCGGGCAGGCGATTTTGGATGGGAACGGTTGCGTGACCGGTTGGCGTTGCGCAAATGGCGCCAACCCTTGCTCGACCTCCGCATGCAGCGAGTCCTCGCCTTGCCCAGCCGGTAGCATCTGCAAGGACACGCTGTGCTGGCCCGTCGATGCCGGGGCCGGCGGAGCTGCAGGAACCGGTGGAACCGGTGGCGCCGGTGGAGCCGGTGGAACTGGTGGTGTTGGAGGTGGTGTTGGAGGTGGTGGTGGAAGCAGCAGTTGCATGGCTGTGCCTTCGTGCAACTGGTGCGGTGGCGAGACATTGAAGGATGCCAACGGGTGTTGGGCTGGATACCGGTGTGCCAACGGGGCGGATCCCTGCAAGACATCGCCGTGCTCTGACTCCGAGCCGTGCCCCGCGGGCCAGGCTTGCAGGGACATGTTGTGCTGGCCCAACGACGGCGGAGTCGGCTACGACGGCGGCACCACGGCGTCCGGTTGTGGGTACCAATGCCAGACCGTGGGAGGCGTGACCGGGTGGTATCTGAACAACCAGCTCGTGTGCGAAGTCGACTGTCGAGCCTGCACCGTCTCCTGCGAAAACCCTGGCACCAGGAGCGAAGGATGCTGGTCCACGTGCGGCGGGAATCTGTCTGCAGGCTGTGCTTCGAGCGGAAGGGATGGCCTCATCAAGTATTCGTTCTGCAGCGATCCATACGCGGCCGGCTACCTCGCCTGGCACAACCCCGACCCCGCCACCGGGATCGGCCCGGCCGTCGTGGTCAGCGCCGCCGCGGGATGGATGCAGGCCTGGGCAGGAACCGGGCGCTTCGAGCCGGAGGACGTCCCGTCGAGCCCCTCCACGACCATGGAGCTCGATCGGGTTCGATTGAACGAGCTGTTCACGCTGCTCGCGGCGCTGGACCTCTCGTCTCTGCCGCACGCACCGCTTACTGGCCCGGCGAACTGCCGGCCGACCCTCTACTACCGCCTGTGTGCGGGGTGCTCGCCGAAGACGCTCAGCTATCCCGCCGCCGAGAGCATCTCCCCGGAGATGAACGCGGTGTGGTCTTGGTTCGACAGTATCGTCTGGAACGCGCGCGACCCCGTGGTCAATCCGCACCATTTCTGCGAGAGCGGCGGCTGAGCCCTGGGCGTTCTCGGGAACGGACGGGCCGGGTCGATGGGCATGGGATTGGGTGTATTCTCGCTCCACGCCATCTTGTCCCAACGGAGACCAGCATGATGAAGTACCTTCCCACGTTTCTCGTGATGGCCGCGACCGTCGCCTGCAACGGCGGCGGCCGCCGCGCCGGCTCCGAGGGCGGCCCCTGCCAAGACATCGGTGTGTGCGATGATGGGTTGGTCTGCTTGTCGGACCTCTGTGTTCGGCCGACCATCAGCCGCAACGAGGACGCGGCCATCGGCGATGCAGCCGCGGCGGATCTGCGCGTCCGCGACACCTCCGACGCGGCGCTGACCGCCGATAGGCCTTTCCTTGGCGACGCCGCCGCCTGGGTCACCGACCAGACGATCGCCGACCTCGACTGGTCACCATTGGCGAGGGAGAAGATGCCATGGAGGCTCGCCAAGGACTACTGCACGGCGATGGGAGCGCGGCTGCCAACCATCGATGAGCTGCGTAAGATCATCATCAACTGTCCTGGCAGCACCCATGGCGGCGAGTGCCGGATCTCGCAAGAGGCGCACCGTCTGCTCGAGTCGTACCGTACCAAGGCATGCGAGTGCCCATTGTCGACGCTTCCGCACTCCGCGCTCGGCGACGACAACAGCGTGGTGCTGTGGTCTTCATCGTTGCTGATAAGCCCAGCTACCCCAGAGCCGGAGCACATGTGGGCCGTCTACTTCGATGAAGCCAGCGTTTCCTTCGGTTATGAGGACGGCCACGGGAACGTGCGCTGCGTACGGGGATCGTCGCAGGCTTCGCCTACGGACGCGCAGGCGTCGGACGTCAGCACGCCGTCCGACGTGTCAGTGGATCTCGAAGAGCAGGGGTAAGGAGCCAAGGAGAGGGCGCTTACCGGACTCGCGCCATTCGTGCAGATTGACCTTGTGCGGTCTCGATGGACGGCAGTCTTCGCTGCTGGGGCAAGAGCGATGCTGGCCAACTCGGCGACGGCGGAGATGAAGGGAGGACGCGTGGACGATCGACGGATAGCAGTCATCTACCAGGAGTATGTGGTCGCGCCTGGCCTCGAACGCACCATGCTCCTCGAGGCGCTTCGCGCCCGGTGCGCGCGTGAGGCGACCGTGCTCTACCCGGGGGCGTCGGTTCACGTCACGCCCTCGTTCTACTTCCAGCACGTGGTCTATGTGGACCGCAGCGAGCTGAGCTGCGACTTCTTCGCGCACACCCAGACCGTCCTCGACCTGGTGAGCGGGCGCAGGAAGTACCGCCAACAGCCTTTCGTCCGCTTCGTCGAGCAAGACTTCACGACCGTGCTCCCCGTACCGGAGGCCAGCTTCGACGTTCTGCTCGCTCTTTACGCCGGCGGCATCTCCGGGTCCTGCGCCCGCTACGTGAAGCCCGGCGGTCTTCTGCTCACCAACGACCATCACGGTGATGCCCGGGATGCGGCCAACCTTGAAGGCTTCGAGCTGCAGGCCGTGGTCGCGGAGCGCCGCGGGAAGATCCACTTCGAGGAGCAGCATTTCGATCGATACGTCTTCGCGGGCGCGTCGGCCCGGCATCCAGCCAAGGCGGACTACTACCTGTTCCGTCGGGCGCCCCGAAGAGGGTAGCGGCCAGGTCTGGCGGACCGCTCGCCATTGCTCGCCCTGCCCGCGCGCCTCGATCAAGCTGCCAGGCATTTCTTGTCCGTCCGCCGACGACACCTCGCTTGGTCGATGCCCGCATCGACAGTGGCACGGACGCTCCTGCCAGCCCGTATGACCTGGGCGTCGACAGCCCGCCCGAGGTCCGAGTCGCCGACACGCGCGGCATCGATACCCGACGTGACATCATCGACCGTGGTCCCATACTCAAGCTCATCGCGGGCGCGCCAGGCGGGCCAGGGCTCGCCGATTTGCAGAACAACAGAATTCGAAAAGTGGTCATGGCCACGGGCCAGGTTCCTCGCCGACGTCATGGGCAGATGAGCGCGCCAGCTCGGACGGCGGGCGGGGCAGGGAGGTCTTGGAATCCCCGCATGGCCTGGCGACCGACGGCGCGGGTCATGTGTTCGTCAGCGAGCAGGGCGGGCAAGCGGTGCGCCAGTTCATGCTCGCCACGGGAAAGCTCAACACGCTGGCAGGTCGACGCGACGGCTTCGTTGGCTACGAATGACTAGATTAGTAGATCTCCAGCTCTGCGATTTGCACGTTCGGCACCGTCGGCTGCTGCTGGCCCCCGATGACGTAGAACGCGCCCGTGATGAACAGGCGCACCCACTTGGCGCGCACCGGAGATGGCAGAACCGTCGCGATAGGTGATGTGACGGGTCTTTGGGTGATCGGGTAGGACGTCGGGGGCGCGACCGTCACTTGATCGTCCCACGTCAAGCCGTCGTTCGACGTCTGGATGACGTAGTCGCTCGGATTGTAGGCGCGGTCGTCGTTCATGCGGCCGCTCAAGACGACGGCCGTGATGGTCACCTCCGAAGCGAACTCGACGCCCACCCACTGTGGAAAAGTCGTGGGTGTGGCGGCGACGCCGGTGCTGACCCAGAACGTGCTGGGGGCGCCGTCGCACAGACCCGCCGCGGTGTTGGCGGAGGTGCTCTGCACGCTGCTCACGAAGATGCGTGGGTAGTTGCCGGTTCTGTTTAGCGAGACGCCATCGCCCCACCAGGTCGCATCAAGCGCGAGGTTAGGACCGCGCGCGTCTCCGCCGGTGCCGGAGCTTCCGCCGGTGCCGGCGCCGCCTCCACCGGAGCCAGTGACGCCGCCCGTGCCGATGACGCCGCCCGTGCCGATGACTCCTCCGGTGGCGACGCTGCTTCCGCCGGTGCCGGTGACCCCGCCGGTGGCGACGCTGCTTCCACCCGCGCCGCTGACGCCCCCAGCGTTGCCATCCGCCTTGTCGGAGTCGTCGCCAAGATCATGTGCCACGTGCGCTTCGGCTTCGGTTCGCCCGTCGAATCTCTCGGCGGCATCTTGGCTGTCCGTCTGGGTGGCATCGACGGCGTCTTGCTCACAGCAGTCTCGCTCATCGCTGCCATCCAAGCTCCCTCTCCCACCCGCCTCCGAGTCATCGCTGCCGGCCGCGTCGAGGATGGCGTCTCCCTCCCCGCCATCGGTCCCCGTCCCCCCTGCGCCGCCGGTCCCCAGGTCCTCCGCATCGAAGCCTCCATCCAAGTCACTGCCGCCCGTGGCTTCGCCGCCCGCCCCGCCAACCGCCCCGCCAAGGCCACCGCCGCCCGGCTCGTCGGAGAGGGCGACGTCATTCTGCGCACCCGCTGCATCGCCTCGCGAAGCCTTGTTCCAGGGTTCCTCCAGATCGACGCAGCTCGCGTAGAGCACGAGGGACACCAGGAGGAGCAGTGGAGTGCGGTTCACGACGGAATTTTACAGGGAATCGTCTATGCCGACCACCGGTTGCCTCCCACGGCGAAAGCTCCGTTCAGGGCGGAAGGTGCAGTCGCGCTGGACATCGGCGCGGCGTATGGCTTTCCCGCGGGATCGCCCAAGCTCAGGGGCGCCGGTTGCGCCGTTGCCGACAGGGCTCGACCATCGCACGGATTGCGCCGGACTGAGGCGGAACCCGTACCCCGAAGCTCGTTCGGTACGATATAAGGCTGCGGACGTCTTCAGATCCTCCGCGCAAGAATGCGAAAGCCACGCCGAACTCGCAGCCCCGAAGCTCGCCGGAGGGATGCCCCGTTGGTCCCCCTGGACACCAAGGGGCGTGCCGCGATCCCGGTGTCCGTGGTGGCGATCGTCGCAGCGCTCACCGGCGCGCTGACGTACGTCGCGTTGTCGCGCCTGGCCTCCGGTGCTGCGGCGTTCTTCGACCTGGGCGTCTACGACAATCTTCTGTGGCAAACCCTGCACGGCCGGTTCCTCCGCTATCCGCAGCTCGGCGTCACGTATTGGGCCGACCATTTCAGCCTGGTGCTGTTGCTCATACTGCCCGTCTATGCTCTGTTTCCGTCTCCCGCGACCCTCATCGCGGTGCAGTCCGTCGCCTTGGGGCTGGGCGCCTTCGCAGTGTATTCGGTCGTTCGACGTCTGCTGGTTCGCCCGGACGGCGAGCTCCTTCCAGGCTCGAAAATCGTACCCTTGCTGTTCGTTCTCCTCTATCTCACCAACGTCAACGTCTGGTCGATAGGCCTCTTCGACTTTCATGACGCCGCTTTCGCGGTTCCGCTGACACTCGCCTGTGGTTGGGCCGTGGTGGCGCGCCGGTGGCGCCTGTATTGGCTCGCCGTCGTGCTCACCATGGGCTGCAAGGAGGACGCCATCCTTCCCGTGATGGCGCTTGGAGCGGCAGTCATGCTCTGGGGCAAAGACCGGGAGGAACGACGGCGTGGTCTCCTGACGATAGCGGTGGCCGCAGCTTATGGAGCCTTGGCGCTTGGTGTGATCATCCCCGCATGCAAGCCGGCCGATGCTCCCGCCACCTCCATCCACCTTGCCCGCTTCTCGCATCTCGGTGGAAGCTACACAGAGATTCTCGGGACGGTCTTCGGCTCGCCCTGGAAAGCCCTCCAGTTGTCGTATCGCCCGGAGAAGCTCGAGACGATAGGCGGCCTCTTGTTGCCGCTCGGCCTGCTGCCGTTGCTTGGATGGCGTTGGCTGATCGTCGCACTGCCTCCGGTGGCGCTCAACTTCTTGAGCGGGCGCGAACAGCAGTTCCAACTGTCGCACCACTACTTCAGCTCGACGATCGGCTGGCTGTTCCTTGCGGCTGCCGATGGATACCGCCGCTGGTGTACCTGGCAGGAGCGATGGCGCCAAGGCAAGCGCAGCCTGCGCACGTTGGCTGGCGCCGTGATGGCGGCGCCCCTGCTCACGGCCGGACTCGCTACCTTCGGTTTCATGCACGACGAAGGACCCATCAAGGCCACCTTCTTCCAGCCGAACCCGCTGCGTGGCCAGATCGCGGAGCTACGGCGACTGATACCGTCTGGCGCGAGCCTGTCTACCACCAACCGCATAGGTGTCTACTTCTCCGACCGGTCCGACTACTACCTGGCGATTCCCCTCACTTGCGATCGGGCCATCAATCGCGAGTTGCGCGTGCCGTTCAGACGCCAAACGGACTTCCATCTCATCGACTTGAGCGACCTGCGTGGTCTCGACCACGCGGGCGCTCGCATCGTCGAGCTCCTCGAAGATCCGCATTACGGCTTGCGCTATGTGGATGCGCCGGTGTTGCTCTTCCAGCGCGGCTGGCCCCGGGAGCCCCGTCTCGACGTGATGCAGCTGTTCACCTCGCCATTCGCCGACGCGAAAGCAGTCGTGGCCAAGTCCACGCAAGTGTTCTCCGCGTCGTTGCTGGCGCGCAACCGCGAGGAGTGCTTCTCGCTCGGCCCGGATCCCTGGGCCCGCGGCGTTCGCTTTCGGGAGCACTGCGGTGGCGTGCTGTTCGGTCCGTACGTTGGTCTCGCCGCCGGGGCTTACGAGGCGCGCTTCTTCGTTACGCCTCCCGCGTCGCCCCACCCGTTCGCATGGGTCGACGTGAACGGCAAGCGGACCTTGGCCGCGGCCATGGTCAGCGCCGCTGACCTTCATGGCACGCCCGGACAGCAGTACGTCGCGCTTCGATTCGTGGTGGCGGACGACGCTGGCGATCTGGAGTTCCGGACCCACAGCCAGGGCGAGAGGGCGTTTGGGCTCGATCGGGTCGAGGTGATCCGGCTCGAGTGAGGAGGTCTATCGCCGTTCGTTGCGTGCAGAGACCACGAGCAGCCACGCCAAGGCCGATAGCGCCGCGGCCATGACGAACGGTGCTCCGGTCAACAGTCTTTCTTGTTCGGAGCGCAGGCCCAGCGCGAACAGCCTGGTGTAGACGAGGGGCCCTGCGATCGCGGTGAGGCTGGCGATGGAGGCGAGGCTGCCTTGCAGCTCGCCTTGCCCGTCCGGCGGCACGGCCCGCGACATGACCGATAGCAGGGCCGGGCTCACCACCGCGGAGAAGGCGGACAGGGCGACGACGCCATAGAGAAGCCATCCCTGCGTTACCACGGCGATGGCGAGGTAGGCGGCGGTGCTGACCACGAGACCGCTCCTCAGGGTCCGCCTCTCTCCGAGGTGGCCGACCACGTATCGCGGCAGCAGGGCCTGTGCGACGGCCATGACCAGCCCGATGAACGCGAATGAGGCGCCGATCTCGACGGGAGACCAGCCGAAGCGTTGCTCGGTGAAGAGCGCCCACATGGTCGATGTGGCTCGGCCTGCGAGACAGACCAGGCCATAGCACCAGAAGAGCCGCGTGAGCGCTTCTCGCCGAACCAGCGGCCGGAGCGACACGATCGGTGTCCAGCGCAGGGCCTTCCGTCGGCGCTCCGTGGTCAGCGATTCGGGGAGGAGGAACCTCGCCGCCCCGAGGTTGAGCAGGTTGAGGCCCGCTGCCACCAGAAAGGGCGTCTTCGCGCCGATCTGCGCCAATGCCCCGCCGAGCCCGGGACCCGCGACGATGCCCACGCCCAGCGCCGCGGCCACCAGGCCGAAGTTGCCAGAGCGGCTTTTATCGTCGGAGATGTCGGCCACGTAGGCGTGGGCCACGGCGATGCTCGCGCTGGTCGCGCCCGAGATCACGCGCCCAAGGAAGAGTAGGGGCAAGGTTGGCGCAAAGGCCATCAAGAGGTAGTCGACCGCGGCGCCGAGGAGCGACGCCAACAACACGGGCCTTCGGCCATACCGATCCGACAGGCTGCCCAGCAGCGGCGCGGCCAAGAACTGGACCACGGCGAAGCTGGCGATGAACCACCCGAACACCTGCGAGACGAACGCCGGATCGGTCCCAAAGCGACGCACGATGCCCGGCAGGACGGGTATCAGCAAGCCGTACCCGAGGGCGTCGAGGAAGACGGTGCAAAGGATAGGGGCCCGCCCCGGCACCGGCAGACCTCACGCGAAGCCGCGCAACATGTCGAGCATGCCGCGGGCCTGGGCGCTCCACGTGTCGAGCTCCGGCGTGAGGGCGAACACCCATACTGCCCCGTGGAGCAAGCGCAGCCGTCGATAGGGCTCGAGCTCGGCCAACGCCGGCGCGCTCGGATACGCGCGCAGCATCTTGTCCTCCGGGTCGGATAACGTGCTCAAGTCCCAGGCGATGGGCCCCATGCACACGTCCTCGAAGTCGTTCCACAGGAACCCGTCCCGCGACTGGATCAGGTTGTACGTGTGGGCGTCGCCGTGCAGCGGCTGAACGGGAAGCTGCCCTTGCAGGGCGGCCGGCAGCAGGCGGTCCGCCACCTTTCGCAGCATCGACACTTCGTCGGCAGAGAGCACGTCACCAAGCTGCTCTAGACGCTCGAGTCCGCGGCGTATGTCGTTCGACGGCGGGGCGAGGAACGGCAATGGTCCTTGGTAGCGACGCAGCACCTGATGCAACTCCGCCAGCATCGCGCCAGCCACTTCGGCAGGGGCCGGCTCGTCGGACAGCGGCGCGACGTATCGCCAGAAGCTGATGGCGAACCCATCCTGAAGGTGCGGTCCAGGCGGCAAGAGATCACTCGGCGGCACCACGGGGGCGCCGAGTCCGTGCAGGAATGACGTCACCGCGAGCTCTCGGGCCAGCCAGGTCTCGACGGGCGGCCTGAGCAAGGCGGTGAAGGTGCTCACCCGGGCCACGAGCGGCGCGGGACGGAGATGGACACGCACGGCGTAGCGATCTGCGAGCACCGCGGGCGCATCCACCGCGATGCCGTGCTGCTTTGCCACTTGGGCCGCGGCTGTCACCGCGCGAGTCGTGACTGCCACACGGTCTTCGGGGGTGAGGTGAGGGACCTTGCCCTGGGGCGCGTTCTCGGTCGTCATGGTTTGGCTCCTGATCGGCGTTGGCTCGTGCTCTTGCGAAGTGCGAAGGTCTCGCCAGGGAAGAGCAGGGCGAGCGCGCTGCGGGTCTGCGACGCCACGAAGTGCGAGAGCTCGCCCTCGCGCTCGACCGCCCACTGCATCGACGCACCCTGAAGAACGGACTGCAGGTACCGCGCGGCCTCGGTTCGGCCTAGCGTGGTGGTCGTGGGCAACCGGGTGGCGATGGCCTGGCGAATGATCTGAAGACGTCGCCGGGCCAGGTCGGCGAGGACGGGATCCGACATCTCCTCGACCACCGTGAGCAGGTATTCGTTGATCCGCTCGCTGTCCAGCACGGAGACCAACGCGCGCAGAAACCGCCAGGCAGCCTGTGCGCCAACGCCGTCGGGCAGCGCGGCGAGCTCGGAGGTCAGTCGGTCGGTGCCCCGGCGCATGACCTGGCGAAACAAGCCCGCTCGGTTTTCGAAGCGCTGGATCAACGTGGCGCGGGCGAGACCAACCTCGGCAGCGACGTCGGCCAGCGTGAACTGGACCGGTCCGCGGCGGCGGATCACCCTGCGCGTGGCATCGAGGACGTCGTCGTCGCTGAGCAGCTTCGGGCGTGGCATACGTCGGTATATAACCGACGTGACGTTCACATTCAAGGCCGGCGCCATGCGGGTGCGCCGACATCCGCGATTCGGACGCTACGACCGGGCCTCGGCGTCTCGCGCGAAGTAGGCGGATTCCTCTGCGTTGGGCGCTTCGGGCAGCAGGTCGCTTCGGCGGTGCTTGACCGCCTGGTGGTAGAAGCAGCTCTCGTTTCCGTTCGCGCCTTGCGCCCACGCGCCCCAGCTGCAGCCACCGCGGCAGACGTCACGAAAGCGGCACACGCGGCAGAATCCCCGCAGCTGCCCCTCGCGGAACAGTCTGTTGTAGGCGAATCCATTCGGGCGGCGCCACAGCTCGCGCAGGCTCGTGCCGCGTAGGTTGCCTTCCACGAAGCGACCTTCGCCATGCGCCGACGAGGGCAGGGACAGGCAGCCTTTCACGTCGCCGCCGCTCTCGATGCCGAGCACGTGGCACCCGGCCCGGCAGCCGACCCAGAACGGCAGCGCGACGTCCGCGCCACGGAGCACCGATTCCGGGTTGCCGAAGTATCCGATGTTGTGGCCGACGACGATCTCCATCGTCGGAGATGGAAGTTGGCACAGGTCGGCGATCTGGGGCACGAGCCACAGCAGATCCTCGGGTGGCAGCAGGAGGTCCCGACGCTCGCCCATGTTCCCCGAAGGCATGGCGAGCTGCACCTGCCAGACGGACACGCCGTGCTCGAGCAGCAGCATCCGCAGCTGCGGCAACTGGCGCCGGTCGAGGCGGTGGATGGTGGTGTTCACCGCGGCGGGTAGGCCGCCCGCGCGGGTCATGTCGATGGCGCGCACGACCCGCTCGAACGAACCCGGCGCCCGAAACGCATCGTGTTCCTTTTCCAGGCCGTCGAGGCTGAACGACACCAGGGCAAAGCCCGCGGCGGCGGCCTGCTCGACGTGCGCCGGCGACCAGGTCATGCCGTTGGAGATCATGTTGACCTCGGCGCCCAGCCCGACGATGTGCCGGCCAAGCTCTCCCCAGTGCGGGGACAACGTGGGTTCGCCGCCAATCAACGTGACCCGCCGACAGCCGAGCGCGACCAAGTCGTCGGCCACCCGCAGGCACTCGTCGAGGGAAAGCTCGGCCTCCCGGCGCCTGCCCGCGATCGAGCCGCAGTGCTTGCAGCGGAGATTGCAGGCTAACGTCAGTTCCCAGACGCACGAGTAGGGGACGATCCCGACTTGCTGCAGAACCTTGATCACTTCGGCGCTCTTGCTCTCGTCTACCGAATCTCGGGCCCGCCGGTCAGCGCGTCCTCGGGCTCGACGCCCGCTTCGGAGGTCAGGCTGTCCGGCGCGCCGGCTTCCGAGGTCAACGTGTCTTTGGGGGCCCCTGCTTCGATGGTGCGTGTGTCGGGCGGCGCCGCGTCCCTGACTCCGCCGGTGCCATAGACGGTTCCGCCCATGCCTCCGAAGCCGCCGCCGCCACCCCAACTCGCCCCGATTCCGTAGACGCCGCCTCCTCCAGGGACGAAGCCGCCAGCACCACCACGCGAGCTTCCGCCGACTCCGTAGACGCCGCCTCTTCCAGGGACGAAGCCGCCAGAACCGCCGCTCGGGCTTCCGCCGATTCCGTAGAGGGTCCCGCCTGCGCCCCCCGCCCCTGGCTGCGTTCCCCCACCGACGCCGCCAGAGCTCGGCAGGACGTCACCCGAACCGTCGGGATTCGCGTCGAGGGCGGAGTCGCTGCATCCGCCCATCATCATCCCGAGCCCCATCGAGGCAGGCACCACGAGGGTCTGCAACTTGGCTCGCAGGAAGGCGTTGATGTGGGCTCGGATGTCCTGTTCTTTCATGGTCACTCCCAAGCGACGGTCCGATGGTACGGCCTCCGGCGCAGCGGGTAAAGCAACCGCGGTCACAGCGAAGGGGACTGATCGATCGGAACGAGGGGTGGCAATAGGCAAGGCCGCGAGAATCCCCGCGGCCGAGGATCCTCGCGGCCCATGCCACGTCCCTTCGCCAGTCGTATCAGCGGCGGCCGACCACCGTGTGTCTGGGCGCTCTTGGCTGCCAGGCCACTGCGGCGGGGCGGGCCGCCGTCCTCGCGGGCGCTGCTACCGTTGGCCGGGGCGCCGGAGCCGCGCGACGGACGCCGGGAGCATGGTAGACCGGGGCCGTAGCGCGCGGTCCGACTGGGCGAGCCTTGACCTGCGAGTAATGCACGGCCATGGGATGACGAGCGCCGAGGCCGCGGTACCAAGCGTAGGCGAACGGACCATGGTTACCGAAGTGAGGGTAGGGTCCCGAGCCGATCACCCAAGGTGCCGACAGCCAGCGCCAGCCGTAGCTTGGCGCAAAGACGAAGGCGTACGGGCTGGCGGTCGCGACCACATAGCGACTCCCGTAGGGCATGTAGACCCAACCGTACTGTGCCGTGAAGACCCACTGGCCTCCGGTCGTTGCTGGCGCCATCGCCACGTGTGGTGTCGTGGCCATGTAGACCGGTGCAGGCGGAAGCGCGGCCGGCGGTGCGGGCGGCAGCATGGCCGGCATGGGCGCGGTGGGCTCGACCATCAGCCCGGCCGAGAAGTGCATCCCGACGTCGGCGCGTGCGACGCCCAGGCCCGAGAGGAGAAGGCAGAGACCGGCAGGAATCATCATCGTCGTCTTCATGGCATCACTCCGTGTTTCGCAGCATCGACCAGGTTCCGGTGAGCTGCTTACCGATGGGCTAAGGCAATCGTCGTGCCGTCGCCAAAACCCCGGGGGTTACGGCCACTTGGCCCGTCCGCGGAGCGTGCCACTGGGCTCCGGGTGTGGCGTCTCGGCGGCCCGCTGTGAACCAAGTTCACGAACGCTTCGGGCCATGCGGCGGCCCAGACCTCCGCATCACAGCGACATCGGCCGCGTCGAGCCCAGCCCGTGGAAGGTGAACAGCTCGGCCCCGTCTTCGCTGACGTCGAGCGTGCAGAAGCCGGCCGCCCGAAGACGATGCAACTCCTTCTGTGCGTCCTCGAGGGGGATCTTCACCTCCAACGCCACGAGCGCGGTGGTGATGGTCCCGCCGTGGGCGCGGGCACATTGCAGGATGCTGTGCTCGCGCTGCGCGGCTCGTTGCTCGGGCGACGCGGCGGCTGGGTCGAGCAGCCCCAGTTCCACCGGGCCCAGCAGCTTCGCGTTGGCTTGACGGACCAGCCTGCGCATACAGATGAGGTCGTAGAGGGTTCCGACCCCGAAGAATCCCCAGGTCACGAGGTAGAGCACCCCGGTCACCGGTCGACGCAGGTAGAAGCGTTGCAGACCTGCGAACCCGAACACGGAGCAGGCGGCCAGAAGGTACGCGACCCAGTCCTGTCTCATGGCGGATACATTAGCACCCGCGGGGAAGCCGCACCCCGTCGGCGCTTTACATATGGAGCATTCTTCGAACAGACCCACCATTGAAGCGCCCCAGACGCGCACATAGTCTCCCAGATGAAGCAGGACGCCCTCTCACGAATGGATGGTAGGCGCCGGGCGATTTCACAGGAGCTTTCATGGATTCCAACGGGTCGACCACGACGGAGATGGTTTACGGGTGCTGCGTGGCCAGGTCGAAGGCGAACGCCGTCTTGGTGTTGTTGTCCGTATCGGTTCTCGCGGCGCCGGCCCTTGCTGCTCAGACCGAGATCACCATCTCCACCGCGCCCGCACTGGCCGCGCCTCGCATCCTCGGCGCGTCCGTGATCGGGGCGATCCCGGGCAGCCCGTTCTTGCACACCATTTCCGCGACGGGACAGTCACCGCTGAAGTTCGAGGCCAGTGGCCTGCCGCCTGGGCTTGCCATCGACGCAACCTCGGGAACGATCTCGGGGACCACGCCAGCGGCCGACAGCTATGCGATCGACGTCACCGTCAGCAACAGCGTGGGCAGCGTGACCCGGACTTTGACCCTGAGCGCGGGCTCGACGCTGGCGCTGACTCCGCCCATGGGCTGGAACAGCTACGACTCCTTCATCGCGGCGGTGAAGGAGAGCGACGTGCTCGACGCTGCCAAGGCGATGAAGACGCTGCTCCAGCCATACGGCTGGGATACCGTGGTCATCGACTACCTCTGGTACGACCCCGAGAAGACCACGGACAGCAACGGACGCTGGCTTCCGTCGAAGAGCAAGTACCCCAATGCGAACGGCCCCGACGGTTTCAAACCCTTGGCGGCCCAGGTGCACGCGCTCGGGCTGAAGTTCGGAATCCACCTGATGCGCGGAGTTCCGCGCAAGTCGTTCACCGCGAACGCGCCCGTGGCCGACTCCAACTTCACCGCATCCCAGGCCGGAGACAGCCGCGATACCTGCGCGTGGGACGATCACATGTACGGGGTCAAGGCGAACACCGACGCCGGGAAGGCTTGGTACGAGTCGATCTACAAGCAGTACGCTGACTGGGACGTCGACTTCGTGAAGGTGGACGACATGATGAACCCCTACGGCGGCAACGTTCTGCACGCGGAGGAGGTCCAGGCGGTCCACAACGCGATCGTCAAGACCGGCCGGTCCATCGTGCTCAGCCTGTCGCCCGGCCCGCATCAGACCAAGGACGTGGCGGTCCTGAACGCCAACGCGAACATGTGGCGGCAGGTGAACGACTTCTGGGACACGAACGGGCTCAGCTCGATGTCGGACGAGTTCACCGCTGCGTACAACTGGTCGATCACCAGCGGGATCACGCCCGGACACTGGCCAGACGCGGACATGTTGCCGCTCGGGACCATCGGCAACCGGCCGTGCGCGTTCAGCCACAACCAACAGGTCATGGTGATGACCCTGTGGGCGATGATGCCGTCGCCCCTGATGTTCGGCGGCATGATGACCAAGCTGGCGAACGACAGCTGGACCTTGGCGCTCTTGACCAACGAAGAGGTGCTGGCGGTCAACCAGGACGCCTTGGGCAACCGGGCCAAGCGGCTATCGCAGCAGAGCAACACGGAGGTCTGGGCGCGCGACCTGTCCGATGGTCGGAAGGCGGTCGCGCTGTTCAACCGGGGCACGCAGGACGCGACGGTGTCGGTGACCTTCTCGCAGCTCGGGCTGACCGGAACGCCCGCCGTGCGCGATCTGTGGCGCAAGCAGGACGCCACCGGAATGACCACGGGCATCTCCGTGAACGTTCCGCACGAGTCGGCGCTCATGTACGCCGTGGGGACAGCGAGCAACGGCAGCGGCGGCGCCTCGGGCGGCAGGGATGGAGGTGGCATGGATGCGGCCCTCGTGCGTGACAGCGCGGTTGGATCGGGCGGCTCGACGGC
Source organism: uncultured Myxococcales bacterium (assembly GCA_964647025.1). Lineage (GTDB taxonomy): Bacteria > Myxococcota_A > Polyangia > Fen-1088 > Fen-1088 > Fen-1118. Next base: position 22,487 of record CAZYFU010000021.1, read on the forward strand.
GGGCAGCGATGGCTCCGTGGGCGGTGCAACGGGATCCGGAGGGAGCGCCTCGGGCGGTGTCGGGGGATCTGCTCGCGGCGGCAACACGGGGAGCGGCGCCGGTGGAATGCCTGGCAGCGGCGGCTCCAACGCGCGTGGCAGCGGTGGCGCGGTCGGCTCCGCGGGCGGCTCCAGCGCGCGCGGCAGCGGTGGGGCGTCGTCGGGCGGGGTGGCGGGCCATGGTAGCGGTGGGGGCGGCACCGGCGCGGGCGGCAGCGCTGGCCCTGGGACGCAGACGAGCTCCGGCTTTTGCGCCATGGGCTCGCATCGCAACCCGTCGGTCTGGTTGCTCATCATCCTCGGCGTCGCGGCGGTGGCAGCCGTTCGTCGCGAGCGGACGCCGGGCAGAGCGAGGTCTCGCCGCGGGGCCTCCCGCTCCGTTGAGCGCTAGGCCGAGGGCTCCTCGAGGCCCCTCACATGTTGGCCAGGCCGCGCATGCCGAGCGCCAGCAACGCGAAGATCGCACATCCGGCGAATCCGGCCAGGAGCCAGGTGGGACGAACCTTCGGGCGTTCGACGTACGTTCTCGTCGCTCCGATACAGGCGGAGACGAAGCACATGGTCGTGACGACGATGCCGAATCGACTCTCGGGTATGGCGAAGCTCGCGATGCCGAGTGAGAACGCCAGTGACGAGAGGATGAACCAAGTCGCCGGGAGTCGGGCTGCCTGGCGTCGCGATCTCCAGACGGTCCTCACCAGCCACGCGAATCCGAACACCACCACCACGGCGTTGATGATCACCAAGGGCACCCGGTACCACGGCTGCAAGTCCCTCACGTAGGTGAAGAACGGATCCTGGTCGACGGTCGCGAAGATGTGGCCGGCGGCGTTCAGCAGCCCTCGCCCGGGGTTGCGAAGGTACCAGTCGAGCGTGTCGGTGCGCCGAACCTCGGTACCCTTCGCGAATGGGCTCGCATAGAACACCCGCTGCGCCTTGGGCGTGCTAACCAGGGTCGCGTACTTCAAGTGGCGGATCCCTTCACGCACTTGCATGTCGCGCAGCGATACCACCGGGAAGGGGGTTGCCTGGTTGTGGTGCTTCCAGTTCACCGCGACTTGCGGTGAAAGAGTCAGGTACGTGCCCACCAGGGTGATCCCAGCGGCGCGCATGGCGTGCAGCAGCCTTCGTCGCAGCGGCTGGGCGGCAAACAGGGGCGGCAGAGCCATGGCGACCAGGGCGGCGATGAAGATGGCAAGATTGGCCGGCCGCACGATCAGCCCGAGGCCGGCGAGCAATCCCAGCCAGAAAGGCGTCGTGTAGCGTCGCCGATGGTCCATGGGGCCACCTCGCACGGCGAGGAGGAGCGCGACCATGGTCAAGAACATGGTGAGAGACAGACTTTCGGTCAGCGTCTCTGCGCAGTACATGGCCGCCAGCGGATTGCAGAGCAGCCCGACCAAGAGGGCGCGTCGACTGGGTCGGTCGACGATGAGCCACCTGCTCGCCCGGAGCACCGCCAGCGTGGCAAGCCAGTACAGCGTGGATTGAAGCAGGACGATCTTCAGGGTGAGCCCGAGCGGGATCGGCAGCCAGAGCGCGAGCGCGACGAACGCCGGATACCCGATGGTGCGCACGTCGGAGAGCGGGAACTTGACCGAGAGCCCTTGAGTCCAAAGCGAGTGTCCGATCACCAAGTAGCTGCTGGCATCGCAGCAGATGGGAAACAGCGTGGACCGGAGGTAGAAGGCCGCGATCGCCAGCACGAAGAGGGCAGTGATCACCGCATGGAACGTGACCCCGACCATGGAGTCGCGCGCATGGTCCTGTCGTTCGTCTGCGGCGCCAGGGTTCATCGGCTCGCCGTAGATACAGCATCCGTCGCGGGCAAGCAACCTCGCGACGAGGTGTGGGCCCTGGAAGTGCTTGGCCGTCGTGCTGGCAGCCCGTTGGGGGGCGCTGTCAGACCAGCGGGATGATGTTGCTGAAGTCGTTCGGCTTTCCGAGCATGTCGAGGTACACGGACACCATGCCGCGGTGGTGGGTTTGGTGGTTGAAGACGTGAAGGACGAGCCCGCCGAGCTGTCGATCCTGTGCCACGCCTTGCCAGCTCTTGTACTGGAGCCGCCGGGTGAAGTCCTCGGGCACGAGCTCTTCCGCGAGCTGCGACAGCAAGTCGTCGACCACCTGTCGCTCCCGGGCGTACTCGGCGTAGGTCGGGAAGAGAAGCTCGCCCCAGACCATCGGTTTCTGCAAGATCGGGTGCTCGGCGTAGCGGAAGGGCCGTGCCGTCGCGAAGCGCTCGAGCCAGGTCACGTCACCTTGGAACAGGTGCGAGCACAGCGCGCGGATCGAGGCATAGTAGGCATCGAACGTGTGGTTCCATTCGGCCTCGGAGAGCTCCGCGCAGATGCGGCCCATCTCGGTGTTCGCGTGTCGGTTGTAGCGGGCCAGCAGCTTGACCATGTCGGACGTCATGGTTCCTCCCGCGGGGAATGCTAGCAGACCGGAGCCAACGTGCGGCAAGCGCGAGGCAAAGGGCGCGCGCTCGCGCCTCAGAAATTGAGCGCCGCCACCGGCTCGGGTAGCCTGCTTGGCCTTCGGTGATGATCGTCCTCGCCCCAGAAGATGCAACTCGCTGCCGGGGCCTGGCCCTGGCGGCCCTGCTCGCCCTCGTCGCGTGCGACGTGGCCTGCGGCAAGCGCCAACCCGCGCGGCCTGGCCCCTATCAAGATGCTGGCCATCCCGACGCCGCGCCATCGTCCCCGCCCGCCATCGTCGACGATCGCGCGTGTGGCTACGTGGACACCTCCGGCAAGCCCGCCATCGGTCGCCGCTTCGATCGGGCGGGCGAGTTCTCGTCGGGGTTGGCGTCGGTCAGGCGGGACAGGAAGGCGGGCTTCATCGACACCAGGGGCGAGTACGCCATCTCCCCCATCTTCGACGAGGCCAGGTCGTTTCGCGAAGGGCTGGCGGCCGCCTGCCTGGCGGGGCAGGGCTGGGGCTTCGTCGACCCGAAAGGCGCGTGGGTCATCCCGCCCACGTTCGAGTTCGCCGATTCCTTCGCGGACGGCGTGGCTGTGGTCAGGGTGGGCAGCGGCGTCGACGAGGCGTGCTTGCTGCGGCCCGAGCGAGAGGTCCCCTTGGGCAGCGAATGCGAGAGCGACTTCTCGGCCGACGACGAAGACGCGGAGGGGCGGTATTTCCTGGTCGATCGGACCGGCAAGCGCCTGCACGAGAAGGGCTACCATTGCATTACGCGCATGTCCGAGGGGCTCGCGGCGGCGCGGTGGAAGGACAAGTGGGGGTACCTCAACCGGGAAGGCGAGCTGGCGATCTCGGCCCGCTTCGTCCGTGCCAAACCCTTCGGAGAAGGATGGGCCGCGGTGTACCTGACCGATCGCGCGCGTCAAGAGGACGGCGCCGGCAGCGAAGGCAGGTGGGGCTTCATCGATCTTCGCGGTCGTTTCGTCACGCAGGTGAAGTACCGAGCCACCGAGGTCGGCGTGTTTTCGCAGGGGCTCGTGGCCATGGAGGGACTGCCTGCCAAGACCCTGCTGGCGAGCCCCCTCGGGCGCGCCTGTCTCGGCTCCGAGGAGCACCACGACGGCTTCTCGTGCGGGGCCTACCTCGACAAGAAGGGCGACGTACGCATCGCGGTGCCCTACTGTGCGTTCTCGGACGCGCCGAAAGGCTATCGCAGCCTGCGCGAGTTCTCGGTCGGCCTCGCCGAGGTGGTCATGGAGGAGCCGATTCGCATCAAGCCCTTCGCGTGCGCACCCGCGCTGATGGCGCTGGTCCGGACGTTCGTCGATCAGCGTGGCAACTTCGAGCCCCCGGCGGGCGTCCTGCTCGGCCGTTCGGCGGACAAGATGGTCCCGAAGTGCCGGGGACCAAGGCCCACCGAGGACGTTCAGCCGTTCATCTGGCGATGAGCAGGTCGTCGTTTCATGCAGCACCGCCACCGATGGGCTCGGCCGTGGAGGTCGGGCCGGACCCGAGCAGCTGCTTGGCGACACCCATGAGGTCTTCGGATCGGTAGGGTTTGGCGAGGAACGCGACGCCGCTGAAGCGCTCGCGCACGCACTCGAGCCGCTCCGATTCGCGGGTGTATCCCGACGCGAGGATCATCGGAATGGTGGGATAGAGCTTGTGAAGCTCCTCGATGACCGCCACGCCATCCATCTCCGGCATCACGAAATCCACGATGACTAGATCGACCGCACCATTGCGCTCCTTGACCCTGGCCATTCCTTCGCTCCCGCTCGCGGCGCTGAGCACTTCACAGCCCAGGGCGCGCAGCAGCCTGACCCCCGAACGCAACACCAAGGGCTCGTCGTCGATGAGTAGCACGGTCCGGCCGGCAAGAAGGCTGGCACTTGCGGGACCGTGGTGGGGTGCTTCGGCGACGACACCGGCAGGCGCGCCGATCGCCTTCGGGAAGATCAGCGTGATCGACGTGCCCTTGCCGGGGGCGCTGTCGAGCTCGATCCGGCCCGCCATCGCATGCACCACGCCGTACACCATGGACAGCCCGAGCCCGGTCCCTTTGCCGGCCGCCTTGGTGGTGAAGAACGGCTCGAAGACGCGCTCCTTCACGTTTTGGTCCATGCCCACGCCGGTGTCCTCGACGCCAAGCGAGACCCGGTCGCCGCTCGCGCCGGTGCTCAGGGTCAGCGTGCCCCCGTCGATCATGGCGTCGATGGCGTTGATGCACAGATTCATCACCGCGCTTTCGACCTGCGCCCTGTCGCCCAGAATCGCGGGGCGGCTCGTGTCCAGCCGAGCTTCGATTCGCACCTTCTTGTCGGTCGTGCGACGAAGCAGGGCGTGCACGGACTCGACGACGTCGTTGACCGAGATGGTCTGTCGCTTGTAGTTCCGCTTGCGTGCGAAGCCGAGGAGGTTGCGCGTCAGCTGGGCGCCGCGGTCGCAAGCGGCGGCGATGTTGTCCAAATCCGAGAAGTGGCGGCCGTATTGCGCCAACTCCTGCCGGTGCGCGAACACCGAAGCCATGATCGAGTTGAGCGTGTTGTTGATGTCGTGGGCGACGCCGCCGGCCAGGCGGCCCACGGCCTCCATCTTCTTGGCCTGGTGAAGCGCCTCTTCGAGGGCGCGTCGCTGTTCGACGTACCGGCGTAGCTTCTCGGCGCCGTAGCACAGGGCCGAGACCGCCACGAGCGAGATCAGCGCCTTCGGTCTGCCCTCGCGGGCACCCATGCCCGTGAGCAGGTTGAACACCAGGGCGGAGGAGACCGCGTTGATGAACATCGCCGCGATGCCCAGGCGCCAGTTGAAGAGCAGCGTCGCCACGATGGGCGCCAGGACGATGAAGACGTTGGCAGGCTCGCCGATGGCCGGAAACAGGTGGTAGAGCAGCACCGGGTGCAGGACGACCGCGGCGGCGATGATGTACCAACGATGCTTGGCTGTGAGCGGGGTGTCTCGCTTCATCGTCGTGGGCGGCGAAGGGGATGGGGCACGGGCTGTCCTGTCTCGAAGCGGTGACAAGCATAGTCGTACGCGGGAAAACATGCGAGCGTTTGCGGGCGGAGTAAGATGGCCCCGCTTGCAGGCGAAGTATCCTCGGCCTTTCGGCCGCTATGTGCTCCTCAAGCCACTCGGTCAGGGTGGCATGAGCACCGTTTATCTTGCGATGTCGGGCCACCGCGAGCTCGAGACGGTGTGCGTGGTCAAGCGCTTGCTGCCTGCGCTCGCGGTCGAGCCCGAGCACCTGCGCCGCTTCCGCCACGAGGCGGATCTGGCCCGACGCCTTTCGCACAGCAACCTGGTCAACACGCACAACATCGGTGACGTCGACGGCGAGGTCTTCCTGGTCCAGGAGTTCGTGGAAGGCCAGGACGTCTCCGAGCTTCTGGCCGCGCTCGCCAAGCGCCGCCGGTCGCTGCCCATCCCCATCGCCGTGTACATCGCCGGCGAGATCTCACGCGGGCTCGCCTACGCACACGCTTTCGAGAATCTCCAGCTCGTTCACCGTGACATCAATCAGCCCAACGTGCGTTTGACGTATGCGGGGGAGGTCAAGTTGCTCGACTTCGGCGTCGCATCGTCGAACCTGCACGGCGAGCGCGCCGGTGACGGCGGCGTGCGCGGGAAGCTGTGGCACTTGGCACCGGAGCAGATTCGGCCAGGCGGAAGCGTCGACCGTCGAACCGACATCTATGCGGTGGGCGTGCTGCTGTGGGAGATGCTCACGGGCCGACCGGTCGGCACCACTCGCGCCGGGTCCCAGGAGGGCCGAACGCCCGAGACCGAGGGCGAGGTCATGGTGTGGATCACCCGCGGTCAGCACCAAGCCCCGTCGGCGTTCAACATGGACGTCCCCTTCGAGTTGGACGCGCTCGTGGCCAAGGCCATGCACGTGGATCCCGAGCTGCGTTTCGCCAGCGCGGACGAGCTGCGCCGGGCGCTGTCACCCTTCCTGGCCTCGGATTTCCATCCCGAGGAACAGCTGTCCGCGCTGATGAAGGAGTTCTTCTCACCCGAGCGCGAGCGGAGCGAACGGCAACGCCTCATCGCGTCCGGGCGTGACCTCCTGGTCAGCGAGGGCGCGCCGTCGCGCGATCTGCCGCCCGCCACGAGCTTCCCGGCGAGCACGACGGCGAGACGGGCCGTGAGCTTCGTGAGGAAGAACGCAGTGTGGATCGCTCCCATGGCGCTGGGGGCGCTGGTCGGGAGCGCTGCGCTGGTCTACATGGCTAAAAGTCGCACGCCCGATGTCGATGATGGCAGAACGTCGGTTGGCACCGGGACGGCCGAGAACCTGGCTGTCGTCCCTCCTCCGAGGGCTCGTCCGCTCGATGCCTCGGCACCGCACAGCGCCGTGATCCCGCAGACCGCGCCGGTAGCGAAGCCGGCTGCGAACATCGAGGCGCCCCATCGCCCGCTGGCGACGGCCACGGCGTCGCTCGCCTCACAGGAGCCGGCGGTGCCCCCAGCGAAGGTCGAGCTTGCTGCCGGAAAGGTCGATCACCTCGAGCTGGCGCGCCAAGCATTCAACGACCGCGACTGGGCCCGTGCCTTGACCGAGGCCAAGGCCGCGACGACGACGGGCGGGGGTGCCGATGCGCACGCGCTGGTGGGCAACATCTACTTCAAGATGGGCCAGTACGAGGTCGCCGAGAAGGCCTACGCGCGCGCCGTCGACCTCGATCCGAGAAACCCGCTCCTGCAAGAGCGCCTACGCATTGCGAGCGCCCGCGCGGGGCAAAGCAAAGCCGGGCAAGAACCTTGACTCGGCCGGAAGGATCGTAAAACGTCCCGCCATGCGCGTCGGGCCTTTGCATATCGCACTGCTGATTCTCCTCATCCCCCAGGCTGCGCAGGCAGCGGGCATGACGGACGAGGGAGACAAGCGTCTGGTGATCGTCGAATCGCAGGGCAGCCAGCTGTCGAAGAAAGCCCGGGAGCACCTGCGCACGGCCATCGGCGATGTGGTGATCAGGCACGGCTTGCAGCTGGTCCCGTCGCACACGTTGAGCGACAAGCTGCTTCGCTGCGAGCTTCCCGGTTGCTTGCCGCAGATCGCGGGGGCGACCGGGGCGATGCTGGTGTTGCGGGTGGAGGCCAAGTACGCCAAGGAGAGCTTCAAGCTCGCCATCGAGTTGTGGAACTCGGACGAGGGCAAGCGACTTGGCCACGAGGAGCGCGATTGCCCGATTTGTGACGAGCAGGACCTGTGGGGCTCCGCCGCGCTGCTCGTGCAGGGGCTGCTGGATCGAGCCGTGCCCACGGTCAACCCGACGATCGAAGCGCCGCAAGTCGCGCCAGGCCCGGCTGTCCTGCCGGCGCCAGCTGCGCCGGGGCTCGCACTCACGCAACCGTTGCCATCGCCGTCGGGAGCCTGGTTGGGATACGCGGGCATCGGGCTCGCGACCGTCGGAGCGGCGCTCTTGGGGACCGGCATCTACTACATCGCGGTCGACGGCGATCAAGCATGCACGCGGTGTGACTGGGTGAACGACACCAAGAAAGACGGGCTGGGCTTGGCCATCGGTGGTGGCGCTGCCTTGGCCGTCGGCGCGGGCCTCGCCGTGTGGCGCTTGTGGCCGTCGGCGCCTGCGGTGTCGCTCGGTCCCTCCGGGCTGACGGTGGCGGGACGGTTCCAATGATCTCGAGCGAGGCTGCCATGACCAAAGCCGTTGCCTTCTTCTGTGTCGTCGCCGGGACCGCGGTGTCTCTCGCCGCGGGCTGCGACGGACGGCGCCGCGACTGGGACTCGTGCTACACCGAGCGTTGCGCTGCTGGCCACGTGTGCACGAGCGATCACCGCTGCGTGCCGCGGTTTTACGAAGACCAACCCGCCGATGGCGGCAGTCGTCCGGATGGGGCGCAGGCGGTCGATACTCCGGCGTCCGAAGCGGGGAAGGGGATTCCCTCCGTCGATGCTCCGCCGCCGCCCGACGCGCCCATGGACGCCGAGCTGGACGCCGCGGTGGCGGATGCACCTTTGCCGGTCGACGTGGGCGTGGATCGAGGCGTGGACACGTTCGTACCCGACGCTCCTGGCAGCTGCGCCGTGGACGAGGACTGCCCTCTGCCTGGCCAGCCATACTGCGTGGACCGGGTCTGCGTGGGATGCAGGACCGGCGCTCAGTGCCATGGTGGCACCCCCATCTGCTCGGCGGCTCATACCTGCGTCTCCTGTGCGGCCGTCGACGCCGGCTGCGCTTCGCCCACCCCGGTCTGCCAGCCCGAGTCCGGGCGTTGCGTGGGGTGTCTGGCGGAGGCCGACTGCACCGCCTCGGCCGAGAAGTCGTTCTGCGCGGGCAACGCCTGCGTGGGGTGCGCCGGCGCGGACAGCGATGCCTGTGCGAAGCGGGATCCCAGCAAGCCCGCATGTGGCCCGGCCGGCGTGTGCGTCGAGTGTATGAACAACGCCGACTGCACCGTGACGGGCAAGCCCATCTGCGACACCACGACTCACGCATGCAAGCGCTGCGCGAGCGACAGCGAGTGTCAAGCCCTGCCGACCGGCCCGGGCGTGTGCATGGGGCAGGACGGTCACTGCGCGACAGACTCCGAGACCATCTACGTCGGCAGCTCGGAGGGCGTCCGTTGCTCCGACTCCGGGTCACCCGGATCGGCGGCGGTGCCCTACTGTAGCCTGCAACTCGCCGTGATGACGGCACGATCCCGTGGCGTTCCGCTGGTCGTGGCGACTGGCCAGCTGACCGGCGGCTTCACCGGCGTCGCGCTCAGCGCTCCCTTGACCGTGGTGGGCAGGGACGCCGTGATCACCCCGTCCCTCGGGGCGGATGGCATCAGCATCGTGGGTGGAGAGCTCACCTTGCGCGGAATCACCGTGCGCGGCACCGCAGGCAACACCATCGGGATCGGCGTCAACGCCGCGCCCACCAGCGGGAACACCGTCATGCTTCGCATGGACGGCTGCGTGGTCGTCGACAATCCGGGCGGCGGCATCTTGCTCAACGGCGCTGCGTTCGTCATCACGAACACCACCGTGAGCCGCAATGGCCCGAATCCCGCGGCTTGGGGCGGGATCTACGTTCAGAACCCGCCGGCTGCGGGTCCGACCACGCTCTCGCGCGTCGCGATCATCGAGAACAATCAGGTCGGGCTCGACTGCGGCAGCAGCCTGGCGGCGACGAACACCGGCTCGGGCGTCCTGGCCAAGGGGAACGTCGGGGGCGTCGAGATCAGCAGCGTATGCGGGATCGAGCCATGCACCGACGGCAGCGAGGGGTGCGGCGTGCCGTAGGGGTGGCGGTCGGGGACCCGACGACGGCCACGCCCGGAGAGGGGGCGACGGCGGGGACTTGACAAGTAGGGGGCGGACAGGGAGCCTTGCAGGTCAGGAAGTACCATGCACCGCTGTCTTGCTTTGTCCGGAATGCTCGCAGCCGTTTTCTCTTCACCGCCGCTTTTCGCCGAAGGTCTGGCGCCGCCCGCGGGGTACAAGCCGCCCAAGAAGATAGTTCGTCTTTACGAGGCGAAGTGCGCCACCTGCCACGGTGACGATGGAAAGGCCAACACGGAGCTCGGCAAAGAGATGGCCATCGAGGACATGAGCAAGGCGGCCTACTGGAAGAGTTTGACGCTCGAAGGTGCGCGCAAATCGGTACTGGAAGGGATCAAGCGGACCCACAAGGGCGTCGAGCAGGAGATGAAGCCGTTCAAGGACAGGCTGTCCCCTGAGCAGGTCGACGCGCTCATCATCTATTCGGCTTCTCTCAAAAAGTAGGCGTCAGGAAGCCAACGGGCCTGATAGACTCTCCTGAACTAAAGGAGCCGAGAAGCACATTTATGGCGACCCCAGGGGTAGGCGAGGATATCGAGGACATTTGCACGCGCTGTGGTGACACGTGGCACGTGGTCATGGCCAAAATTGGCGACCGTGTCGCCAAAGTCGTCTGCAAGTTGTGCGGCAGCCAGCACAACTACCGCGGCGAGAAGAACGCCCCCGCGCCCAAGGGTAGCTCCAGCACGTGGGGCCGGCCCCGCCGCCGCAAGGCCGGTCGAGCCGACGACGCGCCCGCGCCGCAAATCCCCGACTTCGATCCCAGCAAGCCGCCGCGTAGCTACTCGCCCCAGCAAGGCTTCTTGCCGGGCGAGCGCGTGATTCACGCGACGTTCGGCGTCGGTGTGGTCGCTTCGACGCCCGGCCCCGGGAAGGTTGACGTGCAGTTTCCAAGTGGCTTGCGAACGCTCGCGTGCGCCAAGCCCGGCTCCCACCTCGAGCGTCCGGTCGCCGTGCAGAACCTCGGGGTCCCCGACAGCCCGAATCCCAAGAACGGCCCCGGACGATCCTGATTGGCCGTGGGGACCGGCACCACCGACGCTGACTGCTTTCAGGCCGAGGTCTCTCTGCTTGACGAAGCCGGCGCCGGCATCGTCGAGCTCGCCCAGGGCGAACAGCGTCTGCGCGTCCACGTGGCAGGCGCTTTGCCCGGCGAGCGTATCAGCGGACGCATCACCTACCGTTCGGTGCACGGTGGCGGCCGGCGCGAGGCTTGGGCCGTCGCGAGCAGCATCGACGTCCCGTCGACCGACCGGGTCTCGCCCAGCTGTCCCGCGTACGGCATCTGCGGTGGCTGTTCGCTCATGCACGTGGCGTATCACGCCCAGCTCGACTGGAAGCGAACGCGGGTTCGTGAGGCGCTCGCCAAGCACCCCGCGCTTGCAGCGGTCGAGGTCGCCGCGTGCGTCGCTTCGCCTCGCAGTGTCGGATATCGCAACCAGGCCAAGTACGTCTTCACGCGTGCCCAGGGTGGCGAGCTTCTGCTCGGTGCCTACGCGCCGAGGTCGCACGTGGTGGTCGACTTGGCCGGGTGCCAAGTGGTGGAGCCCGTCCTCGAAGACACCCGGGCTGCTCTGCTCGGTATTCTGACCTCGCATGCGGTCGAGCCCTACCACGAGGTGCGCCGCTCGGGTGTCCTCCGCTATGTCTTGTTGCGAGCGAACGCCGAGGGCCAGGTGCTGGCGACGCTGGTGAGCGCGCGGACGGACTGGCAGGCTGCCGGTGCCGTAGCGGCGGAGCTCGTGGGCCGGTGCCCGGCCGTGAGCGGCGTGGTGCTCAACGTGAACAGTGCGACGGGCAACGTGCTGCTCGGAGCCGACGATCTCCTGCTTGCCGGACAAGGGACCTTCGACGACGTCATCGGCGAGGTGCAGGTTCGGCTGGCCTCGCGGTCATTCTTCCAGGCCAACCGTGCCGTCGGCTCTCGCATCTACCGCGATCTCTGCGCCGCGCTCCCGGACGGTCTCGGCCGCGCCGTGGATGCGTATTCTGGCGCGGGCGGCATCGCCCTGTCCCTGCTGTCGCGCGTACGCGAGGTCGTCGCCATCGAGGTGAACCGGGCTGCGACCGAGGCCGCGGCTGCTTTCGCGAGCGACAGGCTGCGCCTGCTCACGGCTGACGCTGCCCTGGGCCTGGCCGCCGTGGAGGCGGCGGATGTCGTGGTGCTGAATCCGCCGCGCAAGGGATGCGCCGTCCCGGTTCTGACCGAGGTGCTGCGCCTGCGGCCGAGGCTCGTGGCCTACGTCAGCTGCGATCCCCAGAGCCTCGCGCGTGATCTCGACGTGCTGGTGCAGGCCGGGGCGACCGTCGTCAGCGTGGTGCCGTACGACATGATGCCGCATACGCCACACGTGGAGACGCTGGCGCTGCTGTCACTTCGTCGCTGAGGCGACGGGCTCGGCGTTGCCCAGGTGCTTCGCATGACGGAGCACGAGCAGGCCGGCCACGACCAATAGCACCGAACCGTACTGCCCGGGCGTGAGCCCGAAGTAGCGGGCGTCCTCGATGCGGAGGAAGTCGAGCAGGAACCGCACCGGCGCATACATGAGCGGCAAGATTCCGAGGTAGAAGCCCGGCGCGCGCGTCTTGTTCCTGCCCAGGCGGAAGAAGACCAGAACGATGACGACCACGTAGATCGCCTCGTAGAGGCCCAGGTTGTGGCGGACGATGTGGTCGCTGTAGCGCTGCCCCAGGAAGAATTGCGTGGGCAACCCTGGGTGGTCGTACGCGACGGTGCAGCCCATGCGTCCGAACATCCATCCCAGCGGGAAGGCGAAGGCGATGAGGTCCAAGTAACGCCAGCCGAGGGCGCCGCCTTGCTTGCGCAGGAACAGCGCCGCCACGAGGATCGCGCCGATGAAACCGCCAAACGAGCTGATGCTCTGCCAGATGTAGAGCAGGCTCAGCGGGTTGGCGAGCACGTCGCGTGGGTAGTACGCGACACGGTCCACGATGTGCGCCGAGATGAAGCTCACGATGATGATGCGCATGGCGAGCCGCTCGGACAGCGCAGCGTCGAGCCCCACCTGGGGGGCGCGCCGTCGGATGAGCCGAAACGCCAGTAGGATCCCGATCGCGACCAGCGCGCCGAACGCGTGGACGGTGAGAGGTCCCAGGTGCAGCTTGGGTTGTTCGAAGTACGGAATCACGGGTGACCTCCTGGCGCGTGGGAGACGAAGTGGCGACGGGTCCATTCTGCCATGGCGATTCCGGCGGCTACGGTGACAGGAAAGGAATTGTTGATCCCGTACATGGGGATGGCGACCACCATGTCCGCGGCGGCGATCAGGGGCTCGGAGATGCCGGTGGCCTCGCTGCCGAAGACCATCAGGCATTCTTCGGGCAGCGTGGCGTGCCACAGATCCGCCCGGGCGTGCTCGCGCTCGAAGGCCAGCATGGGCAGCCCACGCTCGCGCGCCCAGGCCACGAGGGCGTTCTCGTCGGGCAGGTAGACCAGGTTCTCGTAGCGTTGCATCCCCATGGCGGCGCGCTGGTAGAACGGCTCGTCACCGACCAGCACCACGTGCTTGACCAGAAACGAATGGGCGACGCGGATGATGGCCCCGACGTTGAACGGGTTCTGCGCCCGCAGGATGGCGACGCTCAGCGGGCGGCGCAGCGGCTGGAGGCTGGCCTTGACCTCGTCCAGCGGCATATCGAAAGAGGGAACCTTCATCGGTGGGCCGCATAGATATCCGGCCCGGCCGACTAATGCAAACGCCGCCAGAAGAGCCCGGCCGCGATTCCGAGCGCCATCGCCGTGAGCACGACCACCCAGAACCAGCGGGTCCTGGTCAGCGCCGTGCGCGGTTCGGACTTGTTCAAGCTGAGGCCAAGAGAAGCCTTGGCGAGCACTTGACTCTGCATCTGCGCCGCCAGCACGTCCTTGGGGTTCTCGTCGAGCCTGTCCCGGTAGAGCCGTCCCGCCGCCGCCAGCACGTCGGTTTGCAGGCAATGCTTGAGGAAGGCCTCGTGCCGGGCCGAATCGCTCCAGTTCTCTTGAACCGCGCGCCACAGCTCTTCCCCGGCAGCGTCCAGGCGAATCGCGGCGGCACCGTCTTCTGGCTTCCACAGCGCGAAGACGAGGCCACAGCGCGGGCAAGCCTCGACATTGCCGCCGCGCCTCTTGCCGCATTTGGGGCACGCCGCTGTTGAGGCCGGAGCCTGTCCGTCAGTCACGAAGCTTCCTTTCCAGGCTGGAGAGAACCCATCGCGTGTCCAGCGTCCATCATAGGCGAGAAATGATAGGCGATACGCGCAGCGGCGGCTCAAGCAAAAAATACAGAGTGGTCCGGATACCGGACTGATGGCGCAGGATATTTACTGACCGAGCTCCTCGGAATACGGGGGACCTGCCCAGAAGTCTGGGCAGGGTGGGGGAAGGGGTCGGGTGGGCGAGAGGAACGCGTCAGCAGCTCTCGCCCACCCGATCGGCGGCTTAACTTAGGAGGCGAGTATGGTTGGTGAGAAGCAAGCTGAGGTATCGCAGCAGGCGACGAGACAGACCTCGAGGATATGGCAGCAGGGGCCGCGGATTCTGATCGTGGCGGAAGACCCGGACTTCGGAGGGTGGTTGCTGGAGTCGTTCCAGGCGCGTGGCTCTACCGTGGCGCTGGCGACAACGGGCAAAGAAGGCAAGGATCTCTTGCAGTCGGGCTTGGTGGACGTGGTGCTCGCGGAGATGACCATGTCCGACTTGCCTGGGATGACCCTTTTGCAGGAGGTCGAGTCCTTGAGCCGAAAGCCGAAGGTCTTCTTGACCACCATCGGCGACAGGGAGTTCCTGGTCCAGCGGGCTCTCCAAAACGGCGCCACCGCCGTGCTCCAGAGGCCCTTTCCCATCGAGCGGCTCGTCGCCTTGGTCAAGACCTCGCTCGGCGACTGACTCTTCCGGGTTTTGACAATCGTCCGTTGTCGTAGGACCCTTTGGGTTCGCTCACTCGGGAGATGCGACGATGCGCTTGCTGTTGGTGGATGAGCAGCGACTGTTCAGAGAGGGGCTTGGTGCGTTGTTGCGCACGCGCCGCGGTATGGAGATCGTCGGCGAGGCGTCGTGCGCCAAAGAGGCCTACGAGCTGGTGCGGCGTTTGCGCCCACAGCTGGTCGTCATGGAGCTGATCCTGCCGGGCGTGGATGGTGTTGCTGCGTCGCGCGAGATTCGCAGGCTATCGCCCGAGTGCAGGATCCTGGTGCTGACGTCCTGCAGCGAGAGCGTGCGGCTGCAGTCCGCGTGGTTGTCGGGCATCGATGCCTGCGTTACCAAGGCCGAATCGGTCGATGCCCTCGTGGCGGCCATCGCGAGCTTGGAGGTGGGCCGCCGGTACGTCTCGCCCGTGTTGCGCAGGACCGGCTCTGCCCTGCGGGCCATCGACGAGCGCCAACGTTGCGAGAGCGATCCCCTGGCGCGACTGTCTCTGCGCGAGCGAGAGGTCTTCGACTTGGTGGTTCGGGGCTTTTCCACGAAGGCCATCGCCGAGGAGCTGTGCATCAGCCCCAAGACGGTCGAGACCCATCGTGCTCACATCAACCAGAAGCTGTCCGCGCACTCGAGCGCCGACCTCGTTCGCTACGCCTTCCGCAACGAAGTCCCGCCTGGCGGAGGCGAGCCCGAGTCCGAGGCGGGCGTGCGCTTCTCACCGCATTTTCAGCGCGCGTTGCACCGGGGGGCTACCGCCAAGCGCACGCACAACGCGCGGTCCAGCTAGCCCTACGCACGCTGCCGATCACCTGCTGTAGGACGGGGTCCAGCCGCCAAGGATCTTGGCCAAGGTGTAGTTGGCCGCTTCGCCGGCGCTCAGTTGGTAGGACGGGCGCGCCGATGCGTTGGCGCCGCTGCCGGTGCTGCCGTATTCGTGAAAGCGCGCGTTCGCGGGCGAGTTGCCCGACATGTCCACGAAACCCGCCGCGAGAATGTGCGCGCCCAAGTCCATGTTCAAGAAGGCGCCGAAGCCGGCCGCGCCCCAGGGGCGGCCGAGCGCGACCGACTTCACACCGGAGACCGCCGTCATCTTGCCGCCGAGAAAGACGATGCCGTAAGGGGTGCTTGCGTCGGTGTTGGGTGCGGTGACCGCCGATCCCTTCTCGACGTTGCGCGCTTCACAGTCTTGCAGGACCGCGGTGGCGCCGCCGAACACGTAGTCGGTGTTGCCTTGGACGTAGCAGTTGCGGAAGTACTGCATTCCATTGTGCGTGTAGAGGGTGTCCTGGTAGCCCACGAAGCGACAGTTGAGGAACTGTTGCCGCTGCCCGGTGGTTCGTAGCGCGACGGCCTGCGAGCCGGAGCCGAACGTGTTCTGAATGGTGAGGTTGGCCGCGGAAAAATCGTTGGCGCTGATATGCACGCTCGCGCTGCCGCTGGTGCTGCCCACCTTGCTGTTGCTGTCGCCGTACGCGAGGATGGTCGACGTGTTGCTGGCCCCGACCAGGCAGAGGTTGGTCCGGCTGGCGATGGTCAGCTTCTCGGTGTACGTGCCGGCTTTGATGTCGATGCGAATGTGGGTCGCGCTGCCGCTGGGAATGGAATCCACGGCCGCCTGGACCGTGGAGAACTGGCCGCTGCCGTCCTTGGCAACGGTGATGGTCTGGGTGATGCCAGGCGGGCAGAGCCCGTCGCCCGCGCCCGTCGTGCCGCCCGCGCCAGCCCCGCCTTCGCCCATGCCACCCGTGCCTAGCTTGCCGCCGCTGCCGACGAGTCCGCCCATGCCCATGCCACCGGTGCCCACTCTTCCTCCCGTGACGACGATCGGGCTGCCACCGGTGCCGGTGCTGCCACCCGTGCGCGCACGGTCTGCCTGGCCGCCATCCGGGGCGCCGCCTTGCCCCAAGCTGGCGTCGAGTCTCCCCGAGAAACCTCCGAATCCCGAGTCCGCAGCGCCGCCGCTGCCGCTCTTGCCGCCGGTACCGATCGCGCCGCCGCTCGCCGAGGCACCGCCGCTGCCGACAGTGCCACCGGAGGCGGTGCTCGTGCCACCAGTCGTGCTGCCACCGCTAGCGGCGAAAGAGCTGGCGTCGTCCGACGAGCACGCCGTCAGCAGACAACAGATCGCCAGGGCGGCGGCGGTGGATCGCGAGAAGCGCACGGCCGACTTGCTTTGCCGCATGGTCAATCCTTCCAGGCTCGTCACACTGTAGCAGTGGCGCCAGTCGACGAGACCGCTCGCGGAAATCCGCCGGATCAGTGGCCTTCCTCGTGCGGCTCGTCCTGCAGCGGCTGCGCCCCGACCTGCACCTGCGTGTCGATGGCCGGCCTGATGGGGACCGGCATGAAGATGAGCACGAAGCTCAGCACCACGGCCCAGAAGAGCAGCGCGCGGCTTGGCGGCAGCGGCCGATCGTCGACCGGCGGATGGTCGATCCCGCCCGACAGGCGCCGCAGCAGGGTGAGCATCACGTACCACACCGCCCACACGGATCCGGCGCTGATGGCCACGTCGCGCGCGATCCGTGTGTCCGTGAGCCCGATGGCGGCCAAGTCGTGGCGGGTGGTCAAGTAAACGGCGGCAGTCACGCCCAGCGCGAGCGGAAGCAGCATCCGGCGCAGGAACTGGCTTGCGCGCCCATAGGCGTTGCCGAAGAACGCGATGGCTACGTGGCCTCCGTCCAGCTGGCTGATGGGGATGAGGTTCAGCATCGTGACCAGCAGACCTGCCCAGCCGGCGAACGCCATCGGGTGCAGATTCACGTCGATGCCCTTGGCCGGCAGCCACATACCGCACACCAGTCGCTTGAGCACCGCGTACAGCAGCGAATTGCCTTCCTGCAGGGCCCCGGCCATCGGGCCGACCGGAGACAGGTGAAGGCCATAGGCTAAAACGGGAATGGCCACGACCAACCCGGCCAAGGGACCGGCGGCGCCGATGTCGATGAGCTTTCGGCGATCCGTGGTTCGAGACTGCAAGATGACCGCGCCCATGGTTCCGAAGAGGCCGATGCCGGGTGGCAGCGGGACGAAGTAGGGCAGGGACGCGGGCACCTTGTGGATGCGGGCCGCCACGTAGTGACCCATCTCGTGACAGAACAGGATGGCCATGAGCGGAATCGAGAACGACAGGCCATCGCTGAGCGGCGCCATGCCCTCTCCCCCGTGCTGTGCGAGCGCGCCTTGGATGGTGGTCGTCAGCAGCGTCGCCAGGAACAAGGCCACGTTGAGGATGGGCATGGTCTTGTTTTACCTGCCGCTCGCGCTTCGTGCACGCGCCCGGAACGTCTTGCGCTCGGGATAGGCATCCTCGCCCAGCGCCTGCTCGACCTCGCCCAGAAGCGCCCGGGCGGCGTCCGAGCCCACGGACGGGACCTCGACGCGGATGCGCACATGGGCATCGCCGCGTGGTCCGCCGCCAGTGCGTGGCAGTCCCCTGCCTCGCACGCGAAACACGCTACCCGGCTGCGTGCCCGCCGGGATCTTCATGCGCACGCATCCGTCGAGGAGGGGAATGTCGACCTCGACCCCCAAGGCGAGCTCTGCGATCGACAGCGGGACGTCGCAGATCAGCAGCTCGCCTTCCTGCTGGTAGATCGGGTCGGGCTTCACGCGGACGATGACGTGCAGATCGCCCGCTGGCCCGCCGCGGCGGCCGGGCGAGCCCTCGCCGGGCACGCGCTGGTTCGTGCCTTGCTGCGAGCCAGGCGGGATTCGCACGGTGAACGTTCGCTCGCCGTCCGCAAGCCCGGCTCCCGCGCAGGCGCCGCAACGAACCTTGGCCACCTCGCCCACGCCACCGCAGGCTGGGCACTCCCGCTTGGCCGAGAACAAGCCGGCCCCTTGTCGCAAGATCCCCCGTCCTTCGCAGCGGTCACACGGGGCGAGCCCTGCGACCCCACCTTCGGCGCCGGTCCCGCGACATCGGGGACAGTCACCGCTGCGGGTGAACGTGATCTCCTTCTCGCAGCCGAGCGCGGCCTCCTCGAAGCTGAGCTCGAGCGTGTAGCGGAGATCGTGACCGGCGGCTCGCTTGCGGTCGCTACCGAACAGATCACCAAACACGGCATCGAAGAAGCTCATCACGGCGCCCAGGTCGGCGTCCTTGCCGAAGGGCAGGTCGCTCGACACGGAGCCGAAGCGATCGTAGTTGGCTCGCTTGGTCTTGTCGCCCAGCACCGCATAGGCGACCGAGACCTCCTTGAACTTCTCTTCGGCGGCGGCATCACCGGGATTGCGGTCAGGGTGGTAGCTCAGCGCAAGCCGACGGTAGGCCGCCTTGATCTCGCTCGGAGATGCCTGGCGGTCCACGCCCAGGACTTCGTAGGGATCGCGTGCTTGGCTACTTCTCATACGCGACTTACGACGTGCCGGATGCGCCCTGCAGGGACAGGAACAACGTGTGCGCTTCGGCCTCCAGTCGACCGAGCGACTCACGCAGACGGTTGACGTTGTCTGGATCCGAGTCGACCACGTACTTGCACTCGTCGAGGGCCAGCTGGATGCGCTCGCGGGCCAGCGGGTCCAGCTTTTCGCCGAACTCGGTCAGGGTGTTCTCCGTGCCATAGATCAGCGTCTCGGCGTTGTTGCGCAAGTCCGCCAGCTCTTTCTTCGCCTGGTCGGCCATGCGGTTGCTGTCCGCGTCCGCGATGAATTGCTTGATCTCCGTCTCGGTGAGGCCCGAAGTGGGCTGCACGACCACGGTCTGTGCCTTGCCGGTTCCGAGGTCCTTGGCCGACACGCTGACGATGCCGTTCGAGTCGATGTCGAACGATACCTCGATCTGCGGCGCGCCTCGCGGGGCGGGGGGGATCCCGGTGAGCTGGAAGTGGGCCAGGCTGCGATTGTCCGCGGCCATCTCGCGCTCGCCCTGCAGGACGTGCACGTTGACGTAGGGCTGGTTGTCCACCGCGGTGGAGAAGACGCTGGCGCGCCTGACGGGAATGGTCGTGTTGTACGGGATGATTCGGGTGAAGACGCCGCCCGCCGTCTCCACGCCCAAGGACAGCGGCGTCACGTCGAGCAGCAGCACGTCCTGCTGCTCGCCGGTGAGCACCGCGCCCTGCAGGGCCGCGCCCACCGCGACCGCCTCGTCGGGGTTGATGGCCCGCGAGCCCTTCTTCCCGAAGAAGTCGGCCACCATCTCTTGAATGCGTGGCATGCGAGTCTGGCCGCCGACGAGGATCACCTCGTCGATGTCGCTGGTCTTCCAGCCGGCGTCGGTGAGGACCTTCTCGCACAGCGGAATCGTGCGGCCGATGATGTCATCGGAGAGCGTCTCCAGCTTGCCGCGCGTGAGCGACATCACGAGGTGCTTGGGGCCGTCGGCGGTGGCCGCGATGAACGGCAGGTTGATCTCGGTCTCCAGGCTGGAGGACAGCTCGTGCTTGGCCCGCTCCGCAGCTTCGCGGAGACGTTGCAGGGCCATGCGGTCGGTGCGCAGGTCCACGCCGTACTGGTTCTGGAACGCGTCGGCCAAGTGGCCGATGATGCGGGCGTCGATGTCCTCGCCGCCGAGGAAGCCGTCGCCGCTCGTGGCCTTGACCTGGTACACGCCCTCGTGCAGGTGCAAGAGAGATATGTCGAAGGTGCCACCGCCCAGGTCATAGACCGCGATCTTCGCCTCGGGCGCGACCGACAGCCGGCCGTAAGCCAGGGCCGCGGCCGTGGGCTCGTTGATGATGCGCCTCACGTTGAGGCCGGCGATGCGTCCGGCGTCCTTGGTGGCCTGGCGCTGGCTGTCGCCGAAGTAGGCGGGCACGGTGACCACGGCGTCGGTCACGGGCTCGCCCAGGTAGTCCTCGGCGGTGCGCTTCATACGGTCGAGGATGTACGCCGAGATCTGCGCCGGCGCGTAGGGCTGCCCTTGGACCTGCACCCAAGCATCGGCGTTGCCCGACGGGGCGACCTCGTAGGTCGAGTTCTTGATGTGTCGCTCGACCTCGGGATCGGCGAATTTTCGCCCCATCAGGCGCTTGACCGCGGACACCGTGCTCTCGGCGTTGGTCACGGCCTGCCGTTTCGCGATCTGTCCGACCAGCGGCTCGCCTTCACCGGTGAAGGCCACCACGGACGGCGTGGTTCGCGAACCCTCGGCGTTGGGAATCACCAGGGGCTCCAGCCCCTCGACCACGGCTACGCACGAGTTCGTCGTGCCCAGGTCGATGCCGATGATTCGCGACACGGTGTTTTATTCTTCGCCTTTGGGTTTGTCCGACGGTGCCTCGCCCGGGCCCTTCTCGGCGGTCGCTGGCGGTGCGGCTGCGACGACGACCATGGCCGGACGAAGGAGTCGGTCGCCGATCATATAGCCCTTCTGCAACTCATGCACGACGGAGCCCGGCTTGACGTCCGGCGAGGGCATCTGCGAGATCGCCTCGTGGAAGCGGGGATCGAAGGGGACCCCCTTGGACTCCAGGGCCTTGACCTGATAGCGATCGAGCTTGGTACGGAACTGACGCAGCACCAGATCCACGCCGTCTCCGATGGCCTTGGCGTCGATGTCTTTGCCTTGCTCCTTGGCGTCATTCCACGCGGTGCTGGCACGCTCCAGGTTGTCGATGACCTCGAGCAAATCGCGCAGGACTTGCTCTTTCGCGCGGGCCTCGGCGTCGCTCAGCTCCTTGCGAGAGCGCTTTTTCCAGTTGTCGAACTCGGCGGCGATGCGAAGCATGCGGTCGTGTAGCTCGGCCTTCTCGGCTTCGAGGCTCGCCACCCGTTCTTCGGGCGTGGGCGGCGGTAGCTCGGGGGCCGGCGCGTCGGTCTTGGGCGCGGAGTCGCACTCTTCGTTGCTGGTCGTCTTGTCTTGGAAGTTCTTGTCGTTTTTGTCTTGGCTATCGCTCATGAATGTCACGGCTCCAGTTCGAGGGGCGGATGATCCGTTCGGCCTAAATCCTCGGGAGCATCTCCGTAATCACATCGGCGGTGAAGTCTACCAGAGGGATCACCTTCGAATAATTCATTCGCGAAGGACCGATCACCCCGATCGTGCCGAGCGGCCTGTCTTCGCCGCCATAGCTCGCGGCCACCACCGAGATGTCGTCGAGGTTCGAAAGGCTGGCTTCCGACCCGATGAACACGCAGATGCCAGGCGCGCTGAGGGTGCGGTCGAGGAGCCTCGCGATTTGGTCCTTCTCCTCGAGCGTGCGCAGGACCGAGCGTGCCCGCTCCAAATCAGCTGCCTCAGCTACCAGGTTGGCCTGCCCATCGAGGAGGATCTTTCCCACGCTGTCGGTCTCTGGCACGGCTGCCGCCGCCAAGCCGAGCGCCTGCGCCAGCACGGGGTCGCGCGCCGACAGCGCCCTCTCGCGCTCGATCTCGAGCAGGACCCTCGCACGCATCTTCTCGAGCGTCAGCCCAGCCACCAGGCTGTTGAGGTAGTTGTTGATGCGGTCCAAATCGCCGTGCGAGAGGGGGACCTCGCTGTGAACCAGCTTGTTCTGAATCTGACCGCTCGTGGTGGCGATGACGGCCAGGAGCTGGCCGTCGCGCAGTCGCACGAACTCGATGTGCGAAATCGGGTCGGACTCCAGGCGTGGCGTCTGTACCACGACCGCCAGGTGAGACAGCTCTCGAAGGAGCCGCGCCACCCGCTCCATGACCTCCTTGGTTTCCGTGGGCGGACCCAGCCGTCCACGAATCTGTTCCTTCTCCGAAGCCGACAGGCTGCGGATGCGCAACAGCGAATCGACGTAGAGCCGCAGCCCGCGGTCCGTGGGAATTCGCCCCGCGGAGGTATGCAGATGATGCAGTAGCCCCATCTCCTCCAGCTCACCCATGACCGAACGGACCGTGGCAGGGGAGATATCCATTGCGTACCGGCGCACCACGGTCTGGGACCCGACGGCCTCGCCTGTGGCGAGGTACTCGCACACGACCGCGTGCAAGACCTTCTTTGCTCGGATGCCAATGTCGCTCACGACCATGATCTAACCTCAAAACCCCGCCCTCGCCAAGACGGCCGGCGTAGGCTCCGCCGTCCTTCCCTTGCAACCTCGGCCCCGCGTCGGACCCGTGGATGCGATGCGGCTCTGGCAGCCTGTGGGCGAAGGCTTCACGTAGCCTTTCGCGCGTGGGCTCGTCGGCCTGGCATGTCGCTGTCTGCATCCCGCGGCTCGACTTGGACATCAAACGAAAAGCAGGCAGTTCGACTGTTCGCGAGCGCCGCCCAAGGAGAAGGATGATGATGTTTGGACGTGTCCTCTTAGGCCTCGGTCTCTTGGTGATGGCGGCGTGTTCGATCAATGCGATCTCCGATTCTCCCACCGGGGGGGGAGGCGACAGCGGCGCAGGGGGCACGGCGGTGGGCGCAGGGGGCGGTCAAGGCGGCGGCTCGGCTTCCTCGGGCGGCGAGATCGGCGCGGGCGGCAGCACGGTCACGGGTGGGCGTCCTGGGAGCGGTGGTGCCGCGGGCACGGGAGGGGACCGTAGCGGAGGGATGCCATCGAGTGGTGGGGCGCCGGCTGGCGGCGCTGGCGGTGTGGATGCTTCCGGCGGCTCGCTCGGGAACGGCGGAGCCGGACAGCCCAGCACGGGGGGCGCCGCGGGGAGCGGACAAGGCGGCACCTCCGGCGGCCCCGACTCCGGCTCGAGCGGCCAGGGGGGAAGCGCCATTCGTCGCGACGCCGGAGCGACGGGGGGCGTCGGCGGATCCCGAGACGCCGGGACCGCGGCCGGGGTCAGCTATTCGAAGGACATCCAGCCCCTGCTCGAAGCGAACTGCACTTCATGTCACAGCTCGCCAGGCCCCAGCGGGGGCGTCGACCTGACCAACTACACGAACGTGAAGAGGAATGCCAACCGGGCCAACTCCGAGATTCAGGCCGGCGTCATGCCGCCGACCGGCGCGCTGTCGTCGGCGAACAAGCAACTGTTCCAGGCCTGGGTCACCTCCGGCGCACCCGACAACTGAGCATCACGGCCGGCGGCTCAGTCGAACCGCCACCTCGTCCGCAAAGAGCAGTCCTTCGCGGGTGAGGTGGATTCGGTCTTCGGTAACGTCCAGCCATCCAGCCGCCAGGCACCTTGCGGCGGCCGCCTTGCGTCCTTGGACGGCGAGTGGGTCCTGGCCGTACCGGCGCGCGTGCGCCAAGCGATCGACGCCATCCGACATTCGAAGCCCCAGCCAGAGCGCCTCGTCCTCGATCTGGGCCGGCGTTCGGCGGTCCACTTCGGCCGAAGGGAGCGAGTCGGGAGACCTCGTCACCTCGTCGAGATACGTGGCCAGCGACCGCGGGTTGGTCCACCTCACCCCGCTGCCGTCGGCGAGCGGTCGGAAGGAGGACGCCGACATGCCCACCCCGAGGTACGCGTCAAGGGTCCAATAGAGCGCGTTGTGGATCGCGCGCCGCCCAGGGCGGGCATAGGAGGAGATCTCGTAGTGCTCGTATCCGGCGCCCACGAGCATTTCGTGGCAGCGTGAATACATCACGGCGACCGCGTCGTCGCCGGGCCGTTCCAGCTTGCCGGCTCGATCGAGGGCACCGAAGCGGGTGTTGGGTTCGACGCTGAGGGCGTAGGCGGTGATGTGCTCCGGCGCCAAGGCGCACAAAGCCTGGAGGGAAGCATCCCAGTCGTCCATGCTCTGCCCGGGCAGGCCGAACATCAGATCCGCGCAGAGCTTGTCGAACCCCGCCTCGCGGGCCGCTTCGAACGCGGCCGGCACCGCCGCGGCGGAGTGTTTTCGCCCGATGCGGCCGAGCAGGTCGTTCTGGAACGCCTGTGCGCCGAAAGAGATTCTGTTCACGCCCAGGTCGCGCAATTGGGCGAGCTGGACCAACTCCAGGTCGCCCGGGTTGGCCTCGACGGTGATCTCCTCGGGCACGCCCGAGAACTGCTGCTTTATCTGGTGCAGAACGCGCCCCAGGGCGTCGGCTCGCCAGAGCCCCGGCGTCCCCCCGCCGAAGTACACCGAGGTCAGCGGGAGCTCGCGGAAATCCTTCGCCCGCGCGCGCAGCTCGGCGATCACCGCGTCGGCATAGGCGTCGTGGGGAATCGTCGCCCTGATAGCAACGGCGAAATCGCAATAGGGGCAGCGCGCCCCGCAGAAAGGAAAGTGGACGTAGACGCCGAGCTTCCGTGCCGGGTCGATGATTTGCGTGCTGTCTGCGGCGTTCGAGGCGCTGCCCATGCGTGGCAAGAATAGAGCAAGGGCATCCCGAGCGCCCTCGCCAATGCGTGGTCGCAAGGGTCGTCACGCAACACTTTTCGCCTCTTGCCGATAACCCTCGCGATGCGCACTCTCGACTCACGGACATCGTTGGGCTTGGTTTGGCTGCTGGCGGCGTGCAACCCCGAAACCGATCTGCAGAAGGAGCAGACCGCCGCGGCCGGGACCGAGGGGGAAGCCGGCCAGCTTTCAGGAGCCGCGAGCAATCCGCAATCTGGCCAGCTGCTCGAACCTCCGACCGGGACGACCGACATCGCCACCAACCTGGCCAACGTGGTCGTGCGCTTTCCCGAGACCGTCGTTGCCGCGGGTGAGGGGCCGGCCCTCTCGCTGCAGCCGGCAGGAGGGGGGGAGGCCGTCGCGCTGAGGCTGGCCACCGAGATTTCCTGCTCCGCAAAGTGCTACGCATTCATCCCCGACGCTCAGCTGGCGCCGACGTCCGCGTACACGGTGCAGGTGCCCGTTGGCGGACTGCAATTCCTCGATGGCAAACCCGTCCCCGCAGGCGATGCAGGTGCCTTCACCACAGCGCCCGGACCCGATTCCTTCGCCCCGCGGATCGAGGCCTTCACGCTGCAAATCATGGCCGGGTGCGCTGCCGTCCACGTCGCTGCCGACGAGCACGTGCGCTCGGAGATCGTCGTCAGCTCGGGCGCGGGCGATGCCACGCTCGCATCTCCGAGTGTCGGCTTGGTCGTCGACTTCTCCCAGCGGCTGCCCGCGTTGGCCGGCGCCACGCACGCAAGCGCCGTCGCCCAGGTCTTCGACCGTGCGGGGAACCGGGGGCTGTCCGCGCCGCTTCCGGTCGATTGGCCGGCGCCCGCCCCGAATGTGGTCATCACCGAGGTGCTCGCCAACCCCGCCGGGTCGGAGACGACGCAAGAGTTCGTGGAGCTATTCAACGCTGGCGACAGCGCAGTCGGGCTGGCTGGCTGGGTCATCGAGGACAAGACCGGCAAGGACGTGCTGCCCGAGGCGATGCTGATGCCGGGCGCCTTTGCGCTGGTGGTCCCCGAGGCCTACAACCCGGCGGACGGGAAGGACCCAGCGCCGGCCCAAGGGACCGTGCTCGTGCGAGTCGGCGGGCGTATCGGCAGCGACGGTCTATCGAATTCCGGCGAGCCGGTCCAACTGGTGAGTCCGCAAGGCCAAATCGTCAGTCGGTACGGGGGCTGGGTCGACGTCAGTGCCACCGCATGGTCCGGCAAGACCACGAAACGCGGTTCCCCTGACGCTTGTGACGCGGTCGATGCATGGAGCAAGACGCCAAGCTCACCCACCCCTGGCTGGTGACGCGGGAGGTTGTCGACGTTTTTGCGAGTGGATTAGTCTATTTTCCCCAAAGAAAAATGATAGATAGGGGCCCATGTCCGGTCACAATAGATGGTCCAAAATCAAGCACAAGAAGGGCGCCTCCGACGCCAAGAAGTCCAAGGTCTGGACGAAGCTCATCAAGGAGATCACCGTTTCCGCGCGTTCGGGCGGCGATCCCAACGGTAATCCCCGACTGCGCACGGCCATCGACAAGGCGCGCGCGCAGAACATGCCAAACGACACGATCGATCGCGCCATCAAGAAGGGCACCGGCGAGCTCGGGGGCGTGACCTACGAGGAGTTCAACTTCGAGGCGTACGGGCCTGGCGGAACGGCCATCTTGATGGAGATCATGACCGACAATCGCAACCGGACCACGGGCGAGATTCGGAACATTCTCACCAAGGGCAACGGCAACCTCGGTAGCTCGGGCTCGGTGGCGTACATGTTCAAGAAGCTTGGCATCGTCGCCTACGACAAGGACGCTGTCGACGAGAACAAGGTGACCGACCTGGCCATCGAGCTCGGCGCCGACGACGTGAAGACCGAGGACGACATGCTCACCGTCATCACCGAGCCGAAGGAGTTCGAGCGCATTCGCGACGGACTCAAGGCCGGTGGGATGCCGGAGCCGGCGACCGCCGAGGTCTCCATGGTGCCGCAGAACAAGGTCCACCTCATGGGGCGCGACGCGGAAGTGGCGCTCAAGCTCCTCGATGCTCTCGAAGACAACGACGACGTGCAGAACGTCTATTCGAACCTCGACGTAGACGAGTCCGCGCTGGAGAACGCGGAGTAGGGCGCCCCACCGATCATGCCGGCATCGAGGCGCGTGCGCATTCTGGGCGTGGACCCGGGGTCGCTGCGGCTCGGTTACGGCGTCGTGGACCTCGTCGGCCCAGCGCAAGTCCGCTATGTCGAATGCGGCGTGGTCTCTGCGCCGGCCAAGATGGACCGTGCCGGGCGCCTCGTGACCATTGGCCGAGGACTGCGAGAGCTGGTGGAAGAGCTGCGCCCCGACGAAGTGGCGATGGAGCAGGCGTTCTACGGCAAGAACGTGCAGTCGACCTTGGCCTTGGGCGAGGCTCGCGGCGTGGCTTCCTTCATCGTTTGTGACGCTGGCTTGCAGGTGTCCGGTTATGCGCCCGCGCGGGTCAAGCGCACCATCGTCGGTCACGGGGCTGCCACCAAGCAGCAGATCGGCTATTTGGTGCGCGCTCTCCTTTGTCTGAAGCGGGTACCCGAGCCCGATGCTGCCGACGCGCTGGCTATCGCGATCTGCCATGCCCGGCACCGCACCTTGGTCTCGTCCAAGGCGGAAACGCGATGTCGGCCAGCGGGCCCTGTGCGATGATGCACGACCATGATTGCATCGCTGCGTGGAGCTCTTCTCGAAAGTGGACCTGACTTCGCCGTTATCGAGGCGGGCGGCGTAGGTTATGCCGTCACGCTGACCGCCGCCGCCCAGCGCGCATTGCCGCCGTTGGGGGCGACCACGTTCTTGCTGGTCCACACCCACGTGGTGAAAGACGGCCCCGCGCAGCTCTACGGCTTCGCAGACGCGGAAGAGCGGCGCATCTTCGAGACCTTACTCTCGGTTCAGGGCGTGGGCCCCAAGGTCGCGCTGGCGATTCTGTCGGCGATGGCCTTGGGCGAGCTGATCTCAGCGATTGCCGCTGCCGACATCGCCACGTTGGTGAAGATCCGCGGCGTGGGCCGCAAGACCGCCGAGAGAATCGCGATCGAGCTGCGTGACAAGATTGGTGTCTCCGGCACCGACGCCGTAGCCGTCAGTCTGCCGGGCTCGGTGCCTGCCGGACGCATGGGCGAGGTCCACGCGGCGCTGACGGCGCTCGGATACAAGCCCTCGGAGTTCGACACGATCCTGGCCAAGCTCGATGACACGCACCCGGTGACGGATCTCATCAAGCAGGCGCTCGGTCTGTTGAGGAGAAAGTAGTGGCGCGCAGGAAGCACGACGACGGAGACGCATCACCGCCCCTCGATCGGGTGGTGTCCGCGGAGAAGCTCGAAGAGCCCACGGCGCTCGACGAGGAAGCCGCGCTGAGGCCGCGGTCGTTCGCCGAATTCATCGGTCAGCGCAAAGTGGCCGAGAACCTCGAAGTCTACGTGGCCGCGGCGAAGAAGCGCGGGGGCGCGTTGGATCACGTTCTCCTGTCCGGACCTCCTGGCCTCGGCAAGACCACGCTCGCGCATGTCATCGCGCACGAGATGGGCACCACGGCGCGCGTGACCTCGGGGCCTGCGCTCGAGCGCAAGGGCGATCTGGCCGGCATCCTCACCTCGCTCGGTCGGGGCGATGTGCTCTTCATCGACGAGATTCACCGCCTACAGCCCATCATCGAAGAGAGCCTCTATCCCGCGATGGAGGACTACCACATCGAGATCGTCACCGGCATGGGCGCGGGCGCGAGCGCGATCCGGGTGCCCATCGAGCGCTTCACGCTGGTGGGCGCGACCACCCGCACGGGCCAGCTGACCTCACCGTTGCTGTCTCGGTTCGGTATCGTCGAGCGGCTCGACTTCTATGCCCCGGCCGAGCTCGCCACCATCGTCAAGCGTTCGGCCAGGTTGCTCGACATCGTGTGCACCGATGACGGTGCGGAAGAGCTGGGACGTCGTGCGCGCGGCACCCCACGCATAGCGAACCGACTGCTGCGTCGGGTGCACGACTTCGCCTTGGTTCGTGGCGATGGACGTGTCACCCGCGAGGCCGCCGACTACGCGCTTCGCCGTCTCGGCGTCGACAGCCACGGCCTCGATGATGGCGACCGTCGGTTCCTGCGTGCCATCGTCGAGCGCTTCGATGGCGGACCGGTGGGCATCGAATCGCTCGCCGCCGCGCTCGCCGAGGATCGCGACACGCTGGAATACGTACACGAGCCCTACCTCATCCAGGAAGGCTTTCTCATCCGCACGCCACGGGGACGCGTGGCCACCGCGCAAGCCTTCGAGCACCTGAACGTGCCCATGGCCAAGCGGGCCACCAGCGGACAGGGAAGCCTGTTCTGACGGGGGCGCTCCCTATGCCCGCCGAGCGGGCAGCCTGATTGCGCTCGGGTCGATCGCGGCCTCGAACACGATGTTTGCCGGACCCCGCATGGCGACCGACGCGAAGTTTGGGCCATCGCCGCCTGTCGTGGCGCTCTTCACCGTGATGAACAGGGTGCCTCCGGGGAGGTGGACGGCGATCTCGCGATCAGCGGGCACGCGGCCCTCGAGGCAACCTGCCACCACGGTTGCGCAGGCGCCGGTGCCGCACGCCAATGTGATGCCGCACCCGCGTTCCCAGACCACGAGGTCGATCTCGGGCTTGTCGGGGTTCGTCTTGCGCGCGAGCGCGAACTCCACGTTGGTCCGGCGCGGAAAACGAGGGTCCTTCTCGATGCCGGGGCCGAACGCCGCGGCCAGGTCGCGCAGCCTGGTTGCGGGGTCATCGACGAAGATCACCGCATGCGGGTTGCCCATCGATACCGCGGTGAACGCGAACTGGCGGTCGAGGGCCGCCAGCGGTGCGCGCACCAGCCTGGGCGCATCGCCGGCCACCGGGATCAACTTGGGCAGAAGCTGGGGGGCGCCCATGTCCACGGTGACAGTCCTGGCCTCGCCGCCCTCTTCGTCGATCTTGCAGGCCAGAAGGCCCGCGCCCGTGTCGATGCGCAGAACCTCCCGCCGCATCAATGGATCGCGATCGAAAAGCACCTTGGCCACGCAGCGGATGCCGTTGCCGCACATCTCTGCTTCGCTGCCATCGGCGTTGAGCACGCGCATGCGTGCATCGCCCTTGTCGCCCGGCAAGATGGCCAGAACGCCATCGCCGCCCACACCGAAATTGCGATCGCACAGCGCTCGAACGGTGGCGGGCCGGGTCACCTCGTCGGCGAGCGCGCAAGCAGGCTTGCCCGCGCGCAAGTCGACGACGAGAAAGTCGTTTCCGAGTCCTTCAGCTTTGACGAACGGCAGAAGAGCCATTCGCCAAACCTAGCACAGCTACTCTGCGGCCGGACTCTCGGCGGCCGGCTTTTCTTCAGCCTTCTCTTTCTTCTCGGCGGCCGGTTTCTTGGCGGCGGCCGGCTTGTCGGCAGCCGCACCTTCGCCCTCCGGGGTGGCCTCGGCGGCCGCCTTCTTCTTCGGCGCAGGGGCGGGCTTGTCGGCGGCCTCGCCGGACTCGGCGGCCGGCTTCTCGGGCTTGGCGGGCTTGTCGGCCGCTGGCTTGGTCGCCTTCTCGGCCGCTGGCTTGTCAGCCGTTGGCTTGGTCGCCTTCTCGGCTGCCGGTGCTGGCTTCGCCGGCTTGCCAGCTTCGCCAGGGACGCTGAGCTTCAGCGCGGGCGCGGCCTTGTCGCCGGCAGGCGCCGTGGCTGGCTTCTCGTCCGCCTTCTCATCCGCCTTCTCCTCGGTAGCACCCTCGGCCGGAGCTTGCTCGGCTTCGCTCTTCTGCGCGGCCGCTTGCTCCTGGGCTGCGCGCTGCTTCTCGATGTCCGTCAGGATCTTGCTGTTGGCGGCCTCCTCGGCCTTCTTCTCCTCGGCCTTCTTCTCGGCGATGCGCTGCAAACGCCGGGAATCCGATTGGCTGGACATGTAGGCCAACACCATCGAGTTCGTGAAGAAGACGAAGGCGCAGACCGCGGTCAGCTTGGTCATGAAGGTCGCCCCGCCTGATGAGCCGAAGACGCTCTGACTTCCCCCGCTGCCGCCGAACGCGAGGCCAATGCCACCGCCTCGACCCGCCTGCAGAAGCACGACGAGGACGAGGAAGATGGAGACGAAAACGTGGAGGACGGTTAGGAACGTGTACACGCGGCAACCCCTTCTTTCACGAGCTTGGCAAACGAGTCTACGGTGAGTGACGCCCCGCCCACCAGAGCGCCGTCGATGTCTTTCTGCTTCATGAGGTCGGCGACGTTGTCGGGCTTCACGCTGCCGCCGTAGAGGATACGAATCTGCTGAGCCCGGGTTCCGAGGCGCGCAACCAACTTCGCACGGATCGCGGCGTGGATCTCCTGCGCCTGCTCGGGCGTCGCCACCCGACCGGTGCCGATGGCCCACACGGGCTCGTAGGCGATCACCGACTTGACCAACTCGTCGTCGGTCAGCGTCTTGGTGCCGCCCTCGAGCTGCTTGGTCACCACGGCCACGGCCTGGCCGCCATCGCGCTCGGCGAGCGTCTCGCCGATGCAGATGATGGGAAGCAGATTGTTGGAAATGGCGGCCTTCGCCTTGCGCGCGACGGTCTCGTCGGTCTCGCCGAAATACTGGCGGCGCTCGGAGTGTCCGACGATGGCGTACTTGGCGCCGGCGTCGGCAATCTGGGCCATGGCCACCTCACCGGTGAAGGCACCCTTGGTCTCCCAGTAGCCATCTTGCGAAGCGACCCCGACAGCGCTGCCCTTGAGCTTGTCTGCCACGGTGGCGAGTGCAACGAAGCCCGGGCCCACAGCCACGTCAGCGTCGGTCACGGACGCAACCGCGTCGCGCACCCCGGTCGAGAGGGCGACTGAATCGGAGATGGTGCCCCAGAGTTTCCAGTTGCCACAGAAGAAGGGACGGGGAACACGAGCGTTGGACATGGTCGGGGACTCCTTTCTACTTCAAGATTCCAGGGCAGCAAGCCCTGGCAGTTTCTTACCTTGTATGAACTCGAGTGAAGCCGCGCCACCGGTCGAGATGTGACCAATGCTGCTGGAGACGCCGGCCCGCTGGACGGCGGCGGCGGTCTCGCCACCCGCCACGACGGTCGTTCCACCCAGCACGCCCAGCGCGACGGCCTTGGCCACGGCCAGGGTGCCCGCCGCGAAAGCCGGCGATTCGGACACCCCCATCGGGCCATTCCAGAACACCGTGCGAGCCCGGGCCAGCGCGGCGGCGATCTCGGCAGCCGACTCCGGGCCGATGTCGAACACGGCGCGATCGTCCGGGACGGTGGTTGCGGAGATTGTGATGCCTGCGTCGGTCTTCGCGTCGTCAGCGACGATCAGGTCTCGTGGCAGGATGATTTGCACGCCGCTGGCCTCGGCCTTGGCGAGGAAGGCTCGCACGATGGGCATCTTGCTGGGCTCGACCAACGAACGCCCCATGGACAAGCCCTTGGCGGCGAGGAAAGTATTTGCCATCACGCCGCCCAGACAGAGGACGTTGACCCGGCTGAGCAGGCTTTCGAGCAAACCGATCTTCTCCGCCACGCGCGTGCCGCCCACGATGGCGACGAAGGGCCGCTCCACCTCGCCCAGAAGCTTGCCCAGCATCTTGACCTCGCGATCTGCATGCAGGCCGAGCCCCTTGCTGGACGAGACGTATTTCACCATGCCGGCGGTGGAAGCGTGCAGTCTGTGCGCGGTGGTGAAGGCCTCGTTGACGTACACGTCCGCGTAGGTGGCGAGAGCGCGTGCGAAGACTTCGTCGTTCGCTTCTTCGCCGGGGCAAAAGCGCAGGTTCTCCAGCATGGCGACGCCACCGTCGCGCAAATCGTAGATGACCTTCTTTGCGCCGTCGCCCGCGGGCTCGTCGGTCAAGAAGACATCGCGACCCAAGGCTTCGGCCAGGTACGCTGCCACCGGCAACAGCGATAGCTCGGAGCGCGGGGTTCCTCGGGGACGGCCGAGGTGCGAGGCCAAGACCACGCGGGCTCCGCGCTCGATGGCATGCGTGATGGTAGGGAGGCTTTCACGGATGCGGGTGGCATCGGACACGCCTCCGGCCGGGGTGAGCGGGACATTGAAGTCCACGCGGATGAACACCCGCCTGCCTTGAAGATCCAAATCGGCAATGGTTTTTGCCGCCATGAGAGCGCCCGCTTCTACACGGAAGAAGCTGGTTTTTCCAGGGCTAAAGGAAGGAGGGGGCCCATAACGCAACAAGGGGACCCGTGGGCCCCCTTGTCGTGCGGAAAGAGAATATCGGCTCTAGGCCAGTGTGCTCTCGTCCGAGATGTCCGTTGTGACTTGCGCAATGAGCTCGCTTGCCAGCGCCACGATTTGTTTGGGTTCGTAGCCATTCTGCCGAAGGTCGCGATAGAGCGATTTGGACAGGATCCGCAAGGCGCGCTCGCGGTTGATGACTGGCGTTTCGGTTTGCATGGTTGCCAGAGCTTGTGACATTTCTCCTCCTCCCAAGAGGTTGCCCCTGGCCATAGCAGGAGGTGTGCCACGAATGTCACAGCAGACACGCAATCGTAACTGGCTGTAATTTCTCGTTTTGTGGCTGCGGCGTGTCTTGGGGGGCGCGAAGACGGCTACGCGGCTTGAGCTCCGGCCCCTCCACCAGGAGCGCGATAGTCGCTTCCAGTATGGGCGAAAGTGCGTAGCCAGGTTCGCAGGTGCGCAGCAGCAGGGTCATATCCATGACAGGGTTTTGGAGTTGAAGCTCCGGTTATCCAAATATGTGTGCCGAATGCACGCGCCAACGTGATGCGCTGGACGTTGAGAACCTACACCAAGCCCCAATGGTCCACGCACCCGCCAAGGTGGTGGACCAGGTAATTCGCTCTGCCGGTGGCTGACGGTTAGGCCAGCTTGGTGAGCGCGATGTGCAGCTCGTCGAGCTGCTTGTTGCTCACGGCGGACGGCGCATCGGTGCACAGGTCGGTCCCCTTCTGCGTCTTGGGGAACGCGATGACATCGCGAAGCGAATCCGCGCCACACAAGAGCATGGCGAGTCGGTCGAGTCCCGCCGCGATTCCACCGTGCGGTGGGGGACCGTACTTGAACGCATCGAGGAGGAATCCGAACTTCGTGCGGGCGTCCTCGTCGCTGAGGCCGAGGGCGCGGAACACACGCGACTGAACATCGCCGCGATGGATACGAATGGACCCGCCGGCGATCTCGTTGCCATTTAGCACCAAGTCGTACGCTCGAGCTCGGACCGTCGCCGGGTCGGATTCCAACTTCTCCAGATCCTCGGCCATGGGCGAGGTGAACGGGTGGTGTGAGGCGGCCAGCTTGCCGTCGTCGGTGCGCTCGAGCAGCGGGAATTCGGTGACCCAGCAGAACTTCCACTGGCCCGATGGAATCGCGCCCACCTTGTTCGCCACGTGCAGGCGAAGCGCGCCCAGCACGGTATGCACCAGCTTTCGACCGCCGAACTGTATGAAGAAGACGTCGCCCTCTTGCAGCCCGACCGCGGCGTTGATGTCGTTGCGCATGGCCTCGCTCATGGTCTTCATGGGCGAGCGGGTCCATGCCCCGCCGGCTCCGATACGCGCCCGGGCCAGTCCCTTGGCGCCCAAGCCCTTGACGAACTCTTCCAGCTTGTCCACGTCGGCGTTCGACATCTTGGATGCGTACTCCGCGGGCAGGCGCCAGCCCTTGATGACCGCAGGCTCACCCGCGACCTTGGCCGACAACGTCTGGCGGAGCATCTCCACGTTGCCGCCGTCGTGTTTGCGCACCACCTCGGTGATGTCGCAAAGGGGCAGCCCGAAGCGCAGATCGGGCTTGTCCGAACCGTAAAGGCTCATGGCCTCGGCATAGGACAGGCGCGGAAACGGCGTGACGATGTCTTGGCCGAGAATGTCCTTCCAGAGACCCTTCATCAGCGCTTCGAAGACGTTCTGCACGTCCTCTTCGACGACGAAGCTCATCTCGGCGTCGATCTGGGTGAACTCGGGCTGGCGATCCTGGCGCAAGTCCTCGTCACGGAAGCAGCGGGTGATCTGGAAGTAGCGGTCGAAGCCCGCCACCATGAAGAGCTGCTTGAAGAGCTGCGGCGACTCGGCCAGCGCGTAGAACTGTCCCGGCGACAGGCGCGACGGCACGAGGAAGTTGCGCGCGCCTCCCGGCGTGTACTTCACGAGATATGGCGTCTCGATCTCGAGGAATTTGTTTTCGGTCAGCACGCGGCGAGCGGTCTGGTAGATCTGCGAGCGCAAGAGGAAGTTCTTCTGCAGCGACGGCCGGCGCAGGTCGAGTGGCCGGTTCTTGAGGCGAATGGACTCGTTGGCCGTGGATTCGTCGCTGATCTCGAAGGGCGGTGTCTCGGCGCGGGAGAAGATGGTCAGATCGGTGCAGTGCACTTCGATCTCACCCGTGGGCATGTTGGGGTTCTTGCGCTCGCCGCGGTCTCGCACCATGCCGCGCAGGCCGACGCAGAACTCGCTGCGCAGCTCGCTGGCCAGGGCGTGCGCCTGCTCGCTGGTCTGCGGCTCGAACACCACCTGGGTGATGCCACCGCGATCGCGCAGGTCGATGAACACGCATCCACCGTGATCGCGACGGGAAGAAACCCAACCGAACAGAACCACGGTCGAGCCAACGTCGGCGCCGCGTAGGGCACCGCAGTCATGGGTACGCTTCAGATCCTTGAGGAACTCAGACATGGCGGTTTTCTACTGGAAGCCAGGCTTGCCGTCGACTGATTCGCTCGAATTGCGCGAAGTGGAGACTTTTTCTCGCGGCGGTGACACTTTCGCCATGGGACGGTGTTTCCCCACGAACCCGACGATTGACATAGAGGAATATAACGATATATCTAGACCGGTCGCGAGCAGTCGCGATAGTGAGGCCGGTGCGACATGTTGGAAGACCAGATCCGCCAATTGACCAAAGATGGTACGGCCCGATGGGCTGCCCAGTGTGCCTTCGATGAGGGGCTTTGGGCCATGGGGCAGGGCAAGAGTGGCAAGGGCGGTGGCTCCGCAAGCGGGGGCGGCGCAGGAGGGGCTGGAGGCGGCGGTGGATTCCCGCCGTATCCGCCGTATCCGCCCTTTGGCCCATGGGGCAGCTTCCCCTGGAACTTCTTTCGGCGGGCGCGGGCGAAGCGGGGTGACGTACGAGCGGCGATCCTGTCGCTGCTCTCGGAGAAGTCGCTGAACGGTTACCAGATCATGCAAGAGCTCGAACAGCGTAGCCGCGGATCCTGGCGGCCGAGCCCGGGCGCGGTGTATCCGGCGCTGCAGCAACTCGAGGACGAGGCGCTGGTACGAGCCGAGAGCTCGAGTGGCGGCCGCATCTACAGCCTGACCGACGCGGGGCGCACCTACGTTCGCGAGCACGCCGACGAGCTGGGGGCACCTTGGGAAAACAGCAACCACCCGGCTTGTGACGACAACGTTCTTGGCCTTTTTTCCGAGCTCAAGCACATTGCCACCGCCACCCTTCAGGTCGTGCACGCGGGATCTAGCATCCAAACCCGCGAGGCGCAGAAGATACTCAACCAAACCCGCCGGTCGCTGTACCGGCTGCTTGCCGACGATCCCGACGACGAGGCCGACTAGGCATCCACCATCATCCCCCGAGAAGCCATGAAGAACATCGTATCGGTCAAAAAGGTCTTCAAGAACTACACCCTCGGCACTTTCGTGGTGCCCGCGCTGCGAGGCGTTTCGCTCGACGTGGCAGAAGGCGAGTTCCTCGCCATCGCAGGCCCGTCCGGCAGCGGAAAGACGACCTTGCTCAACCTGATCGGCTGCGTCGATACGCCCACCGAAGGCACCGTGCACATCGCCGGCAGCTCCACCAACGTCATGTCCGAGCGGCAGCTCACGCGCCTGCGCTTGCACACCATCGGCTTCATCTTCCAGAGCTTCAACCTGGTGTCGGTCCTGAGCGTGTTCCAGAACATCGAGCTGCCCCTGCTGTTGCAGCGGTCGGCCAGCACCAAGGAGCGTCGGTCGCGGGTGGAGGCCTTGCTCGATCGCGTGGGTATTCGGGAGTACCAGAACCATCGGCCGAGCGAGCTGTCGGGTGGTCAGCGCCAGCGCGTCGCCATCGCCCGCGCGTTGGTCACGCGTCCGCAACTGGTGCTGGCGGACGAGCCGACGGCGAACCTCGACTCGGTCACCGGCACGAACATCCTCGATCTGATGAAAGAGCTGAACCGCACCGAGAAGACCACGTTCATCTTCTCGACCCACGACGCTCGCGTGTGGTCCTACGCCAGCTCGGTGGTTCGGCTGGCCGACGGACAGCTGATCGACCGGCTGAGCGCCGAAGAAGCGGTTCGCGTCGGTGGTGTCGGCGGTCTTCCCAAGAGCTCGGGCTCGGGCATGAGGACGACATAGATGTTCGGCTACCTCGACACCTTGAAGGTGATCATCGTCATCGCCTTCCGAAATCTCTTTGCCAGCTGGCTCAAGACGCTGATCGTCGGCGGCATCATCCTGTTCGGATCGACGCTGGTGGTGGTCGGTACGGCCATGGTCGACAGCGTGAACGCGTCGATGAGCAAGAGCATCATCGGATCGGTGGCCGGGCACATCCAGGTCTACAACGCCAAGTCGAAAGACGAGCTGGCGGTGATGGGGGGCTTCCAGATGGACTCCGCCGATCTGGAGCAGATCGACGACTTCAGCAAGTTACGCGAGACGCTCTTGTCGGTCCCCAACGTGAAGGCGGTAGTACCGATGGGACTGTCGGGCGCCATGGTGCCGGCGGGCAACACCGTGGACGTGATGCTGGAGAAGCTGCGCGACCTCATCCGCCGCCAGGAGGCCGGCGAAGACGTGAAAACGTCGATCGCCTCCCAAAAGGACCACGTCAAGCAGATCGTCGACGTCCTGGCCGCCGAGATGACCAACGTCGGCAAGATCCTCACCGACAAGGCCGTGTTGCCCGAGGAGGTTGCGGCCATCGAGCGGGCATCGGCCCCCGGTTTTTGGGCCGAGTTCGACAAGGATCCGCTGGGCACGCTCGAGTTCCTGGAGAACCGGATCGCGCCCATCGCCACCGACGCCGACATGCTGTTCCTGCGCTACATCGGGACCGATCTGGGCGCGTTCGCGAAGTCGTTCGACCGAATGAAGATCATCGACGGTACGACGGTGCCGCCTGGCAAGCGCGGATTTCTGTTCGCCAAGTGGACCTATGAAGAGCAGGTGAAGCTCAAGACCGCGCACAGGCTCGACCTGATCCGCGACGGCATCCTCAAGCGGGGCAAGACGATCGCCACGGACCTCGACCTGCAGCGCATGGTCAAGCAGAACGCCAGCGAGGTGAAGGAGATCTTGCTCCAACTGGACAGCCAGCAGAAGAACGCCTTCCGCGCCAAGCTGCAGAAGGAGCTCGCCTCGCAAGAGCCCGACGTCGCGTCCTTGCTCGCGAGCTTCTTCCGGGTCGACGACGG
This sequence comes from uncultured Myxococcales bacterium, assembly GCA_964647025.1. Classification (GTDB taxonomy): domain Bacteria; phylum Myxococcota_A; class Polyangia; order Fen-1088; family Fen-1088; genus Fen-1118. Next base: position 60,722 of record CAZYFU010000021.1, read on the forward strand.
CAACGTCATGCAGAGGTACAAGTTCTTCTACGACGAGCTGGCGCCTTCGCTGACGCTGTACCGCGTGCGGGTGGGCGACACCTTGACCATCAAGAGCTTCACCAAGAATGGCTACGTGCAGTCCGTGAACCTCAAGGTGTACGGGACCTTCGCCTTCGAAGGCCTGGAAGACTCGCAGCTCGCTGGTTCGCTCAACTTGATGGACATGGTGTCGTTCCGGGAGCTGTACGGTTTCTCGACCCCTGAGCGCGCCAAAGAGCTCGCGGCCCTCAAGGCCAACGCTGGATTCAAGGACATCGACCGCGACAAGATCGAGGCCGAGCTGTTCGGTGGCGGTGAGGCCGAAGACGCTGCGGCCGCGACCGCGGTGGGCAGCGCGGCCGCGGACGCGGACGACGTGCTGCGTGGGCTGGCCGGCAAGAGCAAACGCAGACTGGAAGAGCAGAGCTACGATCCGGCCGAGCTCGAACAAGGCGTGATCGTGAACGCAGCCGTGATCGTGAAGGATCCGAGCCGCATCCCGCAGACCATGCGCGACATCGAGGCCGCCGGCAGCAAGGCGGGGTACACCCTCAAGGCGATCGACTGGCAGAAGGCCTCGGGGCTGATCGGTCAGTTCGTGACCATGATCCGTGCCGTGCTCTACGTGTCGGTGCTCATCATCTTCGCGGTGGCGCTGGTGATCATCAACAACGCGCTGGTGATGGCGACGCTGGAACGCATGGCGGAGATCGGAACCCTGCGCGCCGTGGGGGCGCAGCGGCGCTTCTTGCTGGGCATGCTGGTGGTCGAGACGCTCGCCGTCGGCGCGCTGTTCGGCGGCATAGGCTCCCTGCTGGGCGTCGGCATCATCATGCTGATGCGCATGTCGGGGATCCCGGCCACCAACGACACGCTCTACTTCTTGTTCTCGGGGCCCCGCCTCTTCCCGGGGCTGTCACCGGCGAACATCGCCATCGCGCTCTTCATCGTGATGGTGGTCAGCACCCTCTCTAGCATCTACCCGGGACTTTTGGCTATGCGGGTGAGTCCCCGCCAAGCCATGCAATCCGACGAGTAACCGCCATGGCCAATATCTTCCTCGACTTCCGCATTGCGCTTCGCAGCCTGTTTCAACATCGTCGGCGCACCATCTTCCTCATGACCGCGATCGCCGGCGTGACCGGGCTCATGGTCTTGCTCAATGCCCTCTCCACCGGCATCAGCGAGACCATCGTTCGCACCGCCACCACGCTGTCGAGCGGACACGTCAACGTCGGCGGCTTCTACAAGCTCACGTCGAACCAGTGCGGCCCCGTGGTGACCGAATACGCGAAGGTCCTCGACGTGGTCACCAAGAACGTCCCCGAGATGCAGCACTGGGTGCATCGCGGACGCGGCTGGGCCAAGCTGATCTCGGACTCGGGCTCGGTCCAGGCCGGGGTGACCGGCATCGACATCTCGAACGAGCCCGACTTCAAGAGCATCGTTCAGATCGTGAGCGGCAACATCGACGACCTCGCGCAGCCCAACACCATGCTGGTGTTCGAGTCGCAGGTCGAGCGACTGAAGGTCAAGGTCGGCGACGCCGTGACCCTGTCCGCACAGACCAACCGGGGCACCGCCAACACCATCGACTGCCGCATCGTCGCCATCGCGAAGGACATGGGCCTGCTCAGCAAGTTCGGGACGTTCGTGCCGGTGGACACGACCCGCGCTCTCTACCAGCTTCGCGCGGACACCACCGGCGCGATTCAGATCTACCTCAAGCCGCAGTACGTACCGGAGGTCGGTGCCGTGGCCGGCCGCTTGCGCAAGATCCTGGAAGAGGCCGGCTACCGCGTGATGGACCCCGACGCGAATCCCTTCTGGATGAAGTTCCAGGCGGTCAACCGCGAGGATTGGACGGGGCAGAAGCTCGACGTGACCACCTGGGAGGACGAGTCCTCGTTCCTCACCAAGACGCTGATGATCGTGGATGGGCTGCGTGTGGTGCTGCTGGTCATCCTGCTCGCCATCGTCATCACCGGCATCATGAACACGATGTGGATCGCCATCCGCGAGCGCACGCGCGAGATCGGGACCTTGCGTGCCATCGGAATGCAACGCGGGGGCGTGCTGCGCATGTTCCTCTTCGAGAGCTTCCAGCTGGGACTGTTCGGCACCATCGCGGGGGCATTGGGGGGGGCAGCGGTCGCGGCGCTCATCAACGCGGCCAAGATCGACGTTCCGCTCTCGGTCCAGCTGTTCCTGATGTCGGACAAGCTGCATCTGGCAGTCCACTTGTCCACGCTGCTCGAAGCAGGGTTCTCCATCACGTTGATTACCACGCTGGCGGCGCTCTACCCCGCGTATCGGGCCGCCCGCTTGCCACCGGTCTCCGCCATGTCCCACTTCGGCTAGTTAGAAATTCCAGGAGTCATGCATGTCTAGAATTCGCATCTCATTCGCCGTCGCATTGCTGGCGTCCATCGTCTTGCCGCACGCGGCGCGCGCCATGACCAAGTCCGAGCTGGTGGACTTCCTCAAGCAGGTCGACGAGCGACAGAAGAACCAGGGCGACTGGCGCTCGATGGTCTACATGGAGCAGAAAGAGAAGGGCAAGGTCGACGTCGCCTACGAGTCCATCGTGTTTCGTCGTAGCCAGGATCAGAAGTTCATCATCCTGTTCACCCAGCCCAAGGCCTCGCAGGGGCAGGGCTATCTGCGCATCGACAAGAACCTGTGGTTCTACGACCCCTCGGTCGGCAAGTGGGAACGTCGCACCGAGCGCGAACGCATCGGCGGCACGAACTCGCGGCGCTCGGACTTCGACGAGTCACGGCTGGCGGAGGAGTACGACCCGGAGGACAACGGCGAGGCGAAGCTGGGCAACTACACGGCCCAGGTGATGACCTTGCGCGGAAAAGAGAACATCGACCTCGCGTTCCCGACCATCAAGCTGTGGGTCGACAAAGACACCAAGAACATCCTCAAGCGTGAGGAGTACGCGCTGTCGGGGCGGCTGCTGCGCACGTCGTTCTATTCCAAGTGGAGGAAGATCTACAGCGAGTCCAAAGGCGGCGATACCTGGTACCCTGGCGAAATGCGTTTCTATGACGAGGTAGAGAAGGCGAACTCGACGCTGATCGTGGTGAAGAGCGTCGACACCAAGCCGCTGGAGGCGAATCTGTTCACGAAGGCCTGGCTGGAGAGCAAGAGCCGATGAGAGCCGCGGCCCTTGCGGCGGCCGCGTGCGTATGGTTGTTGGCGGGCACGGCGTGGGCGCAGCGGCCGAGTGACGACGAGATCTTCGGTGGGGGAGGCGAGGCGAGTAGCGCGGGGGAGAGCTCCGCGACGGCAACGTTGACCAGCACGGCCACCGTTACGAGTACGGCCACTGGCACGAGTACGGCCACGGGAGTCCCGGCCACGACGACGAAGGCGGATGCGGGGGAGGGCTCGCGGACCGACGCGAGGGACGAGCTGAACCTGGGGAATCCGGAGGCGGCCACGCGCTTCTCCACAGAGTTGGCGCCGTCGGATCCATTGAAGATCGGCGGGCAGATCTATTGGCGTGTGGCGAGCACACTCCTGCAGGAGAGCAAGCCGGAGGACTGGAGCATGTCCGCGCCCGCGCTGGTCGACGTCTACATGGACGCGCGACCGAACGATCGGGTACGGGGCTTCGTGCTCGGACGCATGTCCTACGACCCCACCTTGCCGGCGAGCGCAAGCGGTAGCGCAGGGACCAGTGGGACGGCGGTCCAGAGCAGTGACTCTCTCGGATCCACGACTGCCACGCAGGGGCCAACCGTGCGGCTCGACCAGCTTTGGCTTCGGGCGGACATCGCGCGCACCGTGTTCGTGACCGCCGGCAAGCAGCACGTGCGCTGGGGGACGGCCCGATTCTGGACGCCTACGGACTACCTCCACATGACCCCGCGCAACCCGTTGCTGCCGTTCGACGCACGCACCGGCACCACCATGCTCAAGCTCCACCTGCCGTGGGAGGCCCTCGGTTGGAACCTGTACGGTTATGTGTTGCCGAACGGACCGGACGTCGCGCCAGCGTCGGGTCAACCCTTCAGGATCAGCGACGTCACGGTCGCCGGCCGCGCCGAAATCGTCCTCGGCACGCTCGAGCTCGGGCTGGGTGCATTCAAGCAGCGCCACAACAAGGCCAAGTTCGCTGGTGACCTTTCGTTCGGCCTGTGGGATCTCGACTGCTACGGCGAAGTGGCGGTTCGGCACGCGGGGGACGTGGACTTCGTGTCCTTCAATCAGGACGCGATGCTGGTCGGGGAGGCCACCCGTGAAGCGATCGCCGACGCGTACTTCCCGGCGAGCCGCGGCTCGGGCTGGAAGGCGCAGGCCACGGGCGGCGTCTCGTACACGCACAAGTATGCCGACAAGGACACCCTCACCATTGGTGCTGAGTACTTCTACAACGGGCTCGGATACGACGATCCGAAGGCCTACCTCGGCCTGCTGCTGCCGCACGGTAGCCCCCTGCAGAACCCGGCGAGCTTCTTCTATCTCGGCCGACAGTACCTGGGGGTCTACGCCACGCTGCCAGCGCCGTACTCCTGGGATCTCACGACCTTCACGCTGTCTACCTTGGCCAACCTGACGGACAAGTCGGGCATCACGCGCCTCGACTACTCGCTCGTCGTGCTGACCCATCTCCGATTCGAGGCCTATGGCGCGGTCCACTGGGGCCAGCGGAACGGCGAGTTTCGCTTCGGTGTCGACGGTAGCCGATTCTCTGGGGACGGCCTCGCCGCGGAGATGGCCGAGCGGCTCAGCCGACAGCCCACCATCTTCACCCTGGGGGTGGGACTGCGCGTCGCGCTCTAGATTTCTCTGTGATCGCTCTTGACGATTCGACGGCAATGCTGCACCTTCTTTGCCTCTCACTCGTGATGCGGGGTGGAGCAGCCTGGTAGCTCGTCGGGCTCATAACCCGAAGGTCCCAAGTTCAAATCTTGGCCCCGCTACAAAGAAAAGCCTCGCCGTCGAAAGGCGGCGATGTTTTTCGATTCCCTTGGCTACCGCAAGGGAATGGTTGGGAATCGGGTGCCTCTGCTTGGATCTGCGCGCCGCCCGGCGACCTGAGTGAAACGAAGAATGCATGGTACCGCGCGATCCGCAGAAAGAACGGACAATGGGAAAAAGACTCTACGTAGGCAACCTGTCGTACAACAGCACCGAGCTCGACCTCCGCGACCTGTTCGCGAAGTTCGGCACCGTCGCTGACGCAAAGCTCGTCACCGACCGTGACACGGGCCGTCCTCGCGGCTTCGGCTTCGTCGAGATGTCGACTGACGCGGAAGCTACCGCGGCAATCGGCTCGCTCAACGGCCAGGAGTTCCAGGGCCGCGCCCTCACCGTCAACGAGGCGCAGGAGCGCTCGGGTGGCGGCGGTGGTCGTGGCGGCGGCGGCGGCGGCCGTGGTGGCCGTGGCGGTGGCGGCGGCGGTCGCTGGTAGTCAGCTGACAGCCTGAAGAAGAAGCCTCGGTGCTCGCAAGGGTACCGGGGCTTTTTTGCGTCCCCCGTCTTGTGCCGAGACTGGATCCGACGGAATCGCCGTGATATCGAGCGCTTTGTCCCGGTCTCGACGGTCCCAGGGCCCCCGAAGACCGTGGGTTTGTCGACGCAGAACTCGGACCGGAAGCGCACCTCCAATTCCGGCTTCGGATTCCGTAACGGTCCTCGATGGACACATGGCTGTTCGGCATCACCCATGACGAGGTCCGCGCCCGGCGCCAAGTCGCCGATGAGCTTCTCGTAGGGCGGAGGCGTTCGGAAAGGATCCTTCGCGAGCAAGGCCAGCAACACCTCGGCCTTGGGCAAACCGGCGGTCGCGAGTTCCTTGGGCGTCTCTCTGGGCCTGTTGACGAAGACGACAGCCCAGCTCTCCATTTCAGGGTCTTGCTAGTCTTGGAGAGCGGCGTCCTGAGCCCTTTGCGGATCGATTCTCGCATGCCGCGGATGGACAGCAGGTACAGCGTTTCTTGCATGGCGCGCCAGTCCTCTTCGCTGATCAACACCGAGCTACGATGGCGTCCGTTGATCTGGATGGGCTCGTAGGAGTCGGCCGCCGGTTCCATCAGCTTGAACAGGTTCGCCCGGGCTTGCTTCCGGGACCCAGGGTATTCCGCGAGCCGGCCTGCCTGCCAGTCGACGTTCGGCTAGACGCTCAGGTGTTTGCGGACGAGCTCGCCGTTGAGCTCGTCCATCTTCCCACCGGCAACAGTGTGGCCTCGGTCCATGATGCAGAAGTCGTGCGCGACACGTCGCGCGAATGGCAGCTTCTGTTCCACCAGCAGCACCGCGATGCCGTCTTCCCGACTGAGGCGAAGGATCACCTCGCCGATCTCGTGGACCACATTGGGCTGGATGCCCTCCGTCGGCTCGTCGAGGATGAGCAGCTTGGGCTCGATCATCAACGCGCGGCCGATGGCCAACTGTTGTTGCTGACCTCCCGACAGGTCTCCTCCCCGTCGGCCAAGCATTTTCTTGAGCACCGGAAAGAGGTCGAAGACGCGAGCGAAGACGCGCTCGTTGCCTGGACGATCGCGCGCCGCGATCCGGCCAGAACGTGCAGGCAGACCCACGCGCAGGTTCTCCTCGACCGTCATCTGCGGAAAGATCTCCCGTCCCTGGGGCACGTACCCGACGCCCAGGCGCGCACGCAGCTCGGGCTTGCGCCCGGACAGGTCATCATTGCCGAGCCGAATCGTCCCGCTACGCACTGGCACAAGGCCCATCACCGCCTTGAGCAGGGTCGTCTTGCCGACTCCGTTGCGGCCCATCAAGCACATGCAGCCACTATCCGGGACCGTGAGGTGTAGGTCCCACAGCGTGTGGCTCTCGCCGTAGTACTGATTGACGCGCTTCACTTCAAGCATGCTACGCCCCCAGGTAGACCTCGATTACGCGTGGATCGTTCTGGATCTTGTCCATGGGGCCCTCGGCAAGGACGCTGCCTTCGTGGAGCACCGTGACCTTGCGGGCGATCTGCCTGACGAACTCCATGTCGTGCTCCACGACGACGACGGTCCGGTTTCCGGCGAGGCGATTGAGCAGCGCCGCCGTCCGTTCCATCTCCGCGTGGTTCATCCCGGCGACCGGCTCGTCGACCAGGAGCACCTTGGGATCTTGCGCCAGCAACATGCCGATCTCGAGCCACTGCTTGTGACCGTGTGAGAGCAGGCCGGCCTGCTCGTGTCGACGGTCGGACAGCCCCACGGTCTCGAGCACCTCGTCGATGCGGTCACTGTCTTCCTTCGACCTTCGTCCGAACAAACTTCGGAATACCGTCTTCTTGCCCTTGAGCGCGAGCTCGCAGTTCTCGAACACGGTATGGCCGCCGAAGACGGTCGGCCGCTGGAATTTGCGTCCGATTCCCATGCGGCTGATCTCGCATTCCGACAGGGTCGTGAGGTCGACCAGCCGGTTCTCCAGATAGACCGATCCACTGTCCGGCCGAGTCTTTCCCGTCATGACATCCATGAGCGTGGTCTTGCCCGCGCCGTTCGGGCCGATGATGCAGCGGAGCTCACCCTGTTCCAGGACCAGCGTGAGATCGTTCAACGCCTTGAACCCGTCGAAGCTCACCGTCACTTCCTCGACCCACATGATGAGCTTACTCGGGTGGTGGCGCGTCTCCGGCGACTTCGCCTCGCCCGCGACCGGCGCGATGGACGGTTTGCTGGACGGAATCGGCCGCGGGCCGGGCGACTTGTCGTCCGGCTCTCGCTGCGTGGTCGGCTTTCGCGCCAGCATGCCTCCGGCGAGCCTCGCTGCTGGCATTCCCTGTCCTCCGTCACGCATCAGCGATTCCTCTTTTGCATGATGGTCGACCATGCGCCTGCGACTCCCTTCGGTAGAATCAAGGTGACGATGATGAACACCGCACCGAGGACATAAAGCCACGCGGACGGAAAAGCTGCCGTCAGCCAGCTCTTGCTGCCGTTGATCAGCCACGCGCCCAGTACCGCGCCGGAGAGGCTTCCCCGTCCACCGACGGCAACCCAGATGGCCATCTCGATGGAGTTGGAGGGCTGCATCTCGCTCGGATTGATGATGCCCACCTGCGGTACGTATAGTGCCCCCGCGAGCGCGCAGAGCATCGCCGAGAACGTCCAAACGAAGAGCTTGTAGTGCGTCGATTCGTAGCCGCAGAAGCGCGCTTTGGTCTCTGCATCGCGAATCGCGGCCAGCACTCGGCCAAACTTGCTGGTCACCAAGTATCGGCAGGCGAGGTAGCCGAGCAAGAGCGCCAAGCCGGAAGCGGCATAGAGCGCTAGCCGTGTGGACGGCGCTTGGAGGGCGTAGCCCAAGATGCGCTTGAAGTCGGTCAGTCCGTTGTTGCCGCCGAAACCCGCGGCGTTCTGGAAGAAGAGCAGCATCGCCGCGTAGGTCAGCGCTTGGGTCACGATGGAGAAGTAGACGCCCTTGATCCGCGACCGAAACGCGAAATAGCCGAACAGGAAGGCGAGCAGCCCCGGCCCCACCACGGCGGCGGTCGCCGCATACGCGAAGTTGTCGAAGCCTCGCCAATACCAGGGCAGGGCCTTCCAATCGAGGAAGACCATGAAGTCGGGAAGGGCGCTTCTATACACGCCCTCGCCGGCGATCGATCGCATGAGGTACATGCCCATCGCGTAGCCTCCGAGCGCGAAGAAAAGGCCGTGGCCTAGGCTGAGGATTCCGGCGAAGCCCCAAATCAGGTCGACCGCCAGCGCTGCAAGTCCGAAACAAAGAAACTTGCCGAGCAGCGGGACGAGATAGTCGGGGAGGTGCAAGGCCGAGCTTTGGGGCAGCACGCCGCTCGACAGCGGAATGAGCACGAGCAGCACCATGGCCACGCCGAGCAGCACGAGCCATGCTCGAGGACTGTGCATCTGCAAGAGTCGCTGACGAATCCTTGCGACCATGGTCATGCCTCACTACGACCGCGCAGGCTGAAGAGTCCCTGCGGTCGTCGCTGAATGAAGAGGATGATCAGCACCAGCACGGCGATCTTGCCCAGCACCGCGCCCGCGAAGGGTTCCAGAAGCTTGTTGGTCAAGCCCAGGCCCAGCGAAGCCACGATGGCTCCGGCAAGCCGTCCGACGCCACCGACGACGACCACCATGAAGGAATCGATGATGTAGGCTTGCCCCAGCTCCGGTCCGACGTTCCCGAGCTGCGAAAGAGCGACACCGCCCAGCCCCGCGATGCCCGAGCCGAGCCCAAACATCCAAGTGTCCACGCGGGCCGTGGCGATGCCGAGGCACGACGCCATCGCGCGATTCTGGGTCACCGCTCGCACCTGCAGGCCTAGCCGAGTCCTTTGCAGCAGCAGCCAGACAGCCGCGGCCACCGCCACGGCAAAGGCGATCACCGCGATACGGTTGTAGGGCAGTACCAGCCCGTGCGCCAGGTCGAGCCCGCCGCCCAGCCACTGGGGATTCGCCACGGCCACGTTCTGCGCGCCGAAGATGAGTCGAATGGTCTGGATGAGCCCGAGGCTGATGCCCCAGGTCGCCAGCAGGGTCTCGAGTGGACGCCCGTAGAGAAACCGGATCACCGTCCGCTCGAGCGCGACGCCGGCGAGCATGGCCACGAGAAACCCGAGCGGGATCGCGGCCAGCAGGTAACAGGAAAACCAGCCGGGTAACCAGCGCTCGAAGGCCACCTGTACGGCGTACGTCGTGTAGGCTCCAAGCATCAGCATCTCGCCGTGGGCCATGTTGATGACGCCCAAAAGGCCGAAGGTGACGGCCAACCCCAGCGCCACCAGCAGCAAGATGCTGCCGAGACTGAGACCATGAAAGAGCGCGCCGACCACGTCAACGATGCGCTGTCGGTTTGCGATGGCGCCTAGCGCGCGTTCGGCTTCCTTGCGCACGCGTGCATCGGCCGTCGTGGACGACAGCAGGCGCGCGATCTCGTCCTTGAACGTGGCGTTGCCGAGTGAGGTCGCAACCTGGAGCCCGGACAGTTGTCGCGCGGGCTCCGTGCTCTGCAGATCGAAGCGGGCTAGCGCCAAGGCCATGGCGTTGCGCACCTTTGTGCTCTTCTCCTGCTCCAAGGCAGCACGCAGCAGTGCCACGGTATCGTCGTTGCCCCGCTCCGCCAGCTCTCGGGCAGCCGCCAGGCGTACCGATTCCAAGGAGGAGCGCAGCTTCAGTTGTGCCAGCACCGGCAACGCCACCCGGCGAAGTTGGTTGTTGACCTCTACGGGCTTGGTGTGTGTCGGTTGCGGCGACGCGATCTGTCCGGTAATGGGATCGCGGAATGCCCTGTCGCCTGATGCACGCAGGTAGACGTCGCCGTCCGAGGCGACCAGCAGCCTGTCGTCACACAGCGCCTCGATGGCCGGGATGGCCGCGGGATCACCGCGGCCTCCAAGCCCGATCAGCGCTCGCTCCACCGCATCGTCCTCCGCGGCTCCCAACCCCCGCACTGCCTCCTCCAACGATCCCTCTGCGCGTCCCTGCCGTGCCGGGATGGCCCAGACAACCAAGAACGCAAGCATGACCCATGCCTTCCCAATCGACGTGCGATGGAGCGAGCGTATCATTTGCCTCGCCTCCTACCTGTCATCTCATGCCCCCTCGACCTCCGCGCCAGCCCGTGTCTTCCACCTCCTTCAGTTCGAAGCAGTGGCGCCATATTTGGGCTCCGTACAGTTGCCGCACACCCACGGGTAGGTCCAGTCAGCCACCTTCTTGGCGCTATCGGGGATGAATGGGCTCCAGGCCTGCGCCCGAATGGGGCCTTCAGTCCTCCAGACCACGTGGAACTGACCGTCCGCTTTGACCTCGCCGATGAACACCGGCTTGTGCAAGTGGTGGTTCTTGGCGTCCATCGAGATCTCGAAGCCGGACGGCGCCTTCACGACCTGGTAACCCATTGCTTGGCGAACGGCGTCGACCTGGGTGCTCCTTGCTTGCTCGACTGCCTGGGCCCACATGCGAATGCCGATATAGGTCGCCTCCATCGGATCGTTGGTCACGCGCTTTTCACCTCCGGGCAGGCTGTTCTTCTTCACGTAGGCTTTCCACTTCTGGATGAAGGCTGCGTTCTCGGGGGTGTCGACAGACATGAAGTAGTTCCATGCCGCCAGGTGGCCCACCAGCGGCTTGGTGTCTACGCCGCG
>CAZYFU010000022.1:0-71472 GCA_964647025.1 uncultured Myxococcales bacterium
TAGAGCAACCGACCGTCGAGATCCCGCGCTTTCCGTCGGGCACCAGGCCCTTGCGGGCTCGAGCATCCTGCCCGATGATTCGCCCATGAAGACACGCCTGCTGCTCGGCTTGGGTCTGGGGCTATCCCTCTCGTGCGCGACGTCGCCTCCGGTCCAATCCGACGACCTGGCGCTCAAGCGCGTGGTGATCTACCGAAACGGGGTGGCCTACTTCGAGCGCGAAGGTCACGTCTCCGAGGACCGCGTGACCTTCCGCGTGCGCGGCGACGAGGTGGGTGACTTCCTGGCCAGCTTCGCCGTGATGGAGAAGGATGGCAGCTCGGTGCGCGCGGCTTCCTTCCCATTGCACAAGGAAGACGAGCCCGCGCCCGAGCCCGACAAGAAGACCGAGGGCGCCAAGACCAAGGATCCCAAGAAGCGGCTGGAGACCGTGGTCATGGAGCTCGACGGCCGCGACCACGACCTGGCCGTGGGCTACATCGCGGAGGCGCCGGTGTGGCGACCGTCGTACCGCCTGGTGCTGCAGAACGAGAAGGTGCACCTGCAGGTGTGGGGGATCGTGCAGAACCTGTCAGGCGAGGACTGGAAGAACACGCGGTTGACCGTGGTGGCGGACGCGCCGTTGTCGCTGCGTACGCAGCTCGAAACCCCGCTGATTCCCAGCCGGCCCATACTCGCGGAGGGCAACGAGGTCATCGCCGTGGTCCCACAGTCGGAGACCAGCCTGGACAGCGCGCCGCCGCCACCACCGGCTCCGTCGGCGATGGCTGCGTCGGAGATGGAGCTCGACGATGCTCGGATGAAGGAGGATGCAGCCCCGCAGAGGTTCGCGAAGAGGGAGAGCGCCAAGGGTCGCCGCGCGGCGATGCCCAAGCCCCGCTCCATGCCCATGCAGAGCTCGAGCGCCGCGGCTGCCGCGCCGTCGCGCACCCGCAACCTGGCTGCGCTGGCCGCCGTGGCGGTCACCGGCGGCGCCACCCGCTATGAGCTGCCCAATCCCGTCACGGTGCCGAACGGCAGCGCCACCATGCTGCTGCTCCTCGACAAGGAAGTGCCAGGCGAATCCTCGTTCCTGTTCGCGCCCGATCCCGGCGTGCCGGATTCCAGCAGCCATCCATTCCGCGTCGCTCGGTTCACCAACCAGACGGGTGGCCTCCTGGAACGGGGCCCGCTCGCGTTCTTCGGCGAAGGGGGCTTCCTGGGGCAGGGCGTGATCGAGAATCTTCCCCAGGGTGCCAGTGCGACGGTGCCGTTCGCGCTGGAGCACAGCCTGGCCGTCGAATCGAGCTCGGAGTACGTCCAGGAGGGCTCTCGTCTATATCAGGTGGATGGCGGCAGGCTGGTGGTTTCGCGTGAGGTCGGGCCGCGCACCAAATACACGGCCAAGAGCGGCGCGGAGCGTCCGTCGAAGCTGTGGCTCAAGCATCGCCGCCAGCCTGGCAGCAAGCTGCTTTCGCCGCCGAAGGGCACCGAGGACAACGTGGGGACCGGTAGCGCGCTGGTCCCGGTGCGGGTGGACGGTAAGCAGAGCCTCGTCATCGAGATCAACGAGCGCTCGCCTCAGCAGCAAGTCACCGACTGGCTGTCGTCGCTCGCCGAGGAAGCGGTGAAGGAGTATCTGGCCGCCGCGGACGCGAACCCCGACGCAGCGAAAGCCTTGAAGTCCGCGTTCGGTTTGCGCGACGAGTGGAAGAAGGCCATGGACGAGGCGACCAGGCTGCGCGGCGAACAGCAAGAGCTCGAGCGGGCGACCGAGGAGACTCGCGACAATCTCAAGGCCATCGAGAAGAACAAGGCGGCGGAAGATCTGCGCAAGACCCTGACCTCTCGCCTGGCCAAGTCCTCCACGCGACTCGACGTGGTGATGAAGCGCCTCATCGAGCTGGACTTGCAGAGCAAAGAGCAAGAGCTGCGCTTCCGCGAGGCGATCAAAGAGATCCGAATCGCCCCGCGGGGGTGAAAGATCCGGACGAACCACGCAGGTGAACAGGGCGCATGCGGTATGCTGGCGCCCGCACATGAAGAAGTCGATCGCGATTCTGGCGCTGCTGGCTGCCGCGTACGCCAGCTATGTCTTCGTCCTTCGCTCACCGGAAAAGCGGGCCTGCGCCCGTCTGGCCGACCTGTGCGGCTTTTCCACCGCGGGCGAGGAGAGTCAGCGTTGTCTCGACACCCTGGATGCCGTCAAGCACTCGAACGCCGCCGCCGTGTCCGACTTCGCGACCTGCACCGGCAAGGCGGAGTCGTGCGCCGGGGTTATGGGCTGCGCCTCGGGCGTGGCGCTCGACGTGGGCACCGGTTTCGTGAAGGATTTCCTCTCGGGCTTCGGGAAGTACGCGAAGTGAGCAGCGGGAGAGGCTAGGGCGCCGCGCCGCGAATGAGAAGTGGACCGCGGTCGGGGCGGGCGCACCTTGTACGCGCTCTCCCACCTCGGCGCACGCACCTGTTTGCACTCCTTGAAATGTTTTCTTAGCGCCGCCGATGCATGGTCTAAAATGATCGCAGAAATGCCAGAGATTCCGACTGGCCGCACCTTTGCTAGCGCACATTCCGGAGAAGCATGGCCACCGTCCGCAAAACCACCGTCCACGTGAAGCGAGATTCGGGGTTCACGCTGGTCGAGATCATGGTCGCCATGCTCATCGGCACCATCGGCCTGCTCGGCACGCTCGCAGTCCAGCAGTCCATCACCAGCGCCGCAAGGAACGCCAACGACGCCGCGATCGCCATGCGCTTGGCCTCGCAGAAGCTGGACGAGATCGGCAGTCGCAACACCGACAACGCGGCGGCCGACACCAACCCCATGGGGTTCGGACTGCGGCCGCTCTCGCAGTGGAACAACTGGTGGCCCAAAGATGCCGCGGGCACGGCGCCGGCACCCGAGCACGTCAACGTCGAGGGCGTCTGTCTTTGCGAAGCCAGCGGCGTACCCAAGGTCCCCTCGTCCGCCGAGCTCGTCACCTACCGCTGGCGTCGACAATGGAAGGTCGTCAACCTTGGCATCGGCGCGCCCTACGTCATTTCCGTCATCGTGAGCTACAACAACGACGTCGGCGACACCAAGACCGTGCGCCTGGATCTCGAGCGGAGAAAGACGTGGTGACCAGGAGATCACGCGAGGGCGGCATGACGTTGGTGGAGATCATGGTCACCATGATCCTCGCCTCGATCATCGGCGCGTCGACCTTCATGTTCTTCGCGGGGCAGCAGCGCATCTACGAGACCCAGACCAAGATCTTGAACATTCAGCAGAACCTGTGGGCTGCGATGGAGGTCGTGGCCCGCTACACGCGGGGGGCGGGGACCGGGATGTACGGGTGTGTGAAGCCCGCGAGTTACTCCAACCCGGCGGCGGACGGAACCAGGATTCGCAGCACCTACCCGAGCCCTGGTCCTTTGACCCTGCCCGTGACCGCGCAGAACCTGGACACTCGACCGCAGACCGGCATCCGCGCCTTCAACCCGGTTTCGGGCGGCATGCAGTGGGTGCCGCCGCTGTGGATCGTCAACAACGACGCCGGCACGTCGACCACCGACGCTGCTTTACATGTCATGCCCGGCACCGACGTACTCACGGTCGCGCTCGGCAACCGCAGCTCGGGGACCGACTACGACATCACGGTCGATATCCCGGGGGTGATCACGACGGACCCATCCATCCCCATCCCGCTGTCCGGCGGCACCACGGCCAGCATGTTCAGGGTTGGCGAGTTCGTGTTGCTGCTCAAGATCCCGGACTGGGGGTTTGGTGGCGACCCTATCGCCGGCGACCGGGGGTGCGCGATGTTCCAGGTCACGACCCCCGTGCTGACCGCGTCCTTGTCGCACGGGATCGGGACCGGTGGCAGTGTCTGGAACGCGACCGGCAACGTCACGGGCCTTTATCCCACCGACCCGGCGACCGGCCTTTACGAGCCCAGTGCCTACGGCGCGGGCGTCGCGGGCGTGAGGAACTTCGGTGAGTTCATCTGGATCACGTTCTTCATTCAGCAGGTCAACGCCGACAGCATCCCGCAGCTCATGATGCTGCAACGGCATCTCGGCAGTACCGCCGTACCCCAGGTGCTCGCCGAGGGCATCGAGGATCTTCAAGTGTCCTTCGCCTGTGATACCGGCTCGATCGCGTCTCCACGCAACCTGGCGAACATGGACGGCCTGCTCTACGAGGCGCCCGACGACCCGGGACACACCAACGACGCTGCCCGCAAGACGGACGAATGGTGGAACAACGTCCCCGACGACACGCTGCCGGCCATCAACACCGATGGCTACTGCAACATGCCGACCGCGATTCGCATCACGATGGTTTCTCGCTCGCTGGCACCCGACGACCTGATCCCATCGAGCGCGGGCAATCGACCGCCCGACATCGAAGACCACCGCCAGTCAGCCGCGCCGCCCGATAGCTTTCGCCGACGCGTCCTCACCACCACCGTCTATCCGCGCAACAACAAGCCTCAGTGATCCAGTTCGGACTCGAGGAGAACCATCATGAAAACCGCAGTCGCAGACAGCTGTCGAGACCGGCGCAACGCGGATCGAGGCGCAGTCCTCATGGTCGTCCTCATCGTCATGGTTGCCCTGCTCGGGCTCGGCATGACCGGGCTCTTCCTCACCAGCGGCAGCATCCAGATGAACTCGAACATCAACATGCGCAACCAGGCCTTGGTGGTTGCCGAGGCCGGCATCGAACGGGCGCAAGCGATTCTGAACAACCCGTTCGTGGCGCCCAACTTGCCGGCCCTGCTCGCCCCGACGGTCAGCAATCCGGCGGATGAGCCCATTCAGAACGCGAACCAATGCCAAGGTGAACGACGGGGCGCCGTCCTTCGAGAGGCCGGCATGCCCCTCGTCGACATCGTCTACCAGCCGGTGAGTCGCACAGGCGATCTGCCGGCCGCCGGTGGCACCAGCGGCGCGGCCGCGGTGCTGGCCGCGTCCATGGGCAGATACACGGTCTACGTGCGGCAGGATACGCGTGACTGCCGAATGGGCAACTACGCCTGCGACCTGTCGCCGTCGATGGACGCTGGCATCGAGGTGTGTACGACGCCCCCGCCGGTGGGCGTGCCTCCGAACGGCGTGGTCGTGGTCCGTTCTGAGGGCGTCGCATCGGACGGCAAGACGCGCGTCGTCTTGGAGGTGACCATGTCGCCGAGCCTCGGCATGAGCATGGGACCGGGCAATCCACTGGCCGCCTTGTGTGCTTCGGGCGCCAATGGCTGCGACGACAATGCATCGGTCCAAAGCGGCATCGTGGTCACGAGTGGTGGACCATCGCTTGGCGGGGCATCGGGCAGTGGCGCGGGTGGCATTGGCGGTGGCGGAGGAGGCGCTGGTGGTATCGGCGGAGCCGTCGGTGGGTCCACCGGTGTCATGCCCGGTGCGGGTGGCGCAGGCGGCGGCGGTGTATCCGGTATGCCTGGCGCAGGCGGCGCAGGCGGCGGCGGGGCAGGTGGCAGCACCGGGTGCGTACCGAAGCATCGTGCACGGGTCGCCATCATCGGCGAGTGGGGGCTTTGGAACGCCTATGTCACCAACGCGAGGAACGACAGCGGTTCGGCCCTGTTCCGGCAATGGCTCGATGAGAACTTCGGCACCTGCCAGCCGATAGGAAAGATCGACGGGCGTCAGTTCGGCGGCGGTCGACTGAGGAAGGAACATCTCGAGCCCTACAACGTCATCATCGCCTTGGACCTGTTCCACTCGAACATCGATCGCTGGAACTGTCTTAGCCAATGGAACAACGGCTGCCAATCCTCGTACTTCGATGGGCGCAACTACTGCTATGGCCCGGTGGCCGGCTTCCCGAGGCTCTGTCCGAACATCCTCTGCAACACGTGCCCGCCCGGGAGCACCTCGTACATGGTCGGCACGCAGCCGATCCTCACGACAGGCGAGGTGAAGGTCATCACCGATTGGCTCGCGGCAGGCAACGGCCTGGTGACGACCATGGGCTACTACTACACGGCTCCCCAGACGGAAAATGCCAACAAGATCCTCAACCAGATCGGCCTCTCCTATAAGACCAACGGCGACGGTACCGTGCCCAAGGCGCTCGAGTCGGCCAACGGCGTCGACCTGTGCGCGGACCCCGCTTGTCCGGGTGGGGGCGATTTCCTCAGGTCGGACGGCACGACGCCGGGCAGAGCTCCGTTCGAGTTCAAGAATTCGGTCAATCGGCTCCAGATCCGTGGCGCGGTCCCGATCATCACTCTGCCCAGTCCGCCCATCCCAGCGACCTTGAAGCTCGCGGCGAAGGTGCAGTGCGTGCGGCAGATCGCGACCAACGACCGATGCAACGCCAACCCGCCGGCGTCGTGCGACAGCTGGTCCGCTGCCACGCAACCGAGCGGCTGGCAGGACGTCGGGTACACCGCGGAGAACATCGGCGCTGGTGGTGGCCGTGTGGTCGCGTGGGGTGACGAGTGGCTGACCTACAACACTTTGTGGGGCGCGTGGAAGCACGACGTCTATGCGGATCCGCCGCTCACCCCCTGTCCCACGTCGCCGCCTTACCAGGCCGCCGAGTTCTGGGAGAACGTCATCGCCTGGTTGGCGGTCAATCACCCGATGTGACCGACGGAGCAGCGCAGGCGAGCTCCGCGCTCAATGCACGAGCCGCGAGATGCGGACGGTGCCGTTCACGTCGTTCTGGAATTCGAGCATGGTGACCCGCGCACGCTCGGGCCAAACCTCGTGCGTGGGACGGGGACGGTTGGTGGCGAGGTCGACCTGCTGGACCAGGTAGATATCGTAGAAGAGGCGGCGGGACAGCCCTTCGAGGAGCCCCGGATCCTGCCTTGCCTGCGCGAAGTCGATCGCGCCGTAGTTCATGACCGTGAAGAGCCCTGGCCGTTCGCACACGATGAGGATGCGCTTCTCGCGCAGGGACGCGAAGAATCTCCACGTCTCCGACGCCTCCCGGGTCAGCATCAGCTCGTTGATCAGTCGCCCATGCGCCGCGGCCGGCAAATACATGGCGAAGAGCGCGACGCAGACTACTGCCGAGAGCATGGGTCTGATACGTCCGAGCCCAGCGGCGACCGCCCAGGCCGCGAGGAACGAGAAGAAGGTGTCGATGGAGATGATGAGGCGCGCCGACGCCGGGTGCTCGGGCCTGCCCCACACGTAGGTGAAGACAATGATGAGCTGCAGGGCCATCCAGCCTGCCACCATCGCCGAGAAGCGCAGCTCGGGCGTCCAGCGCTCGTTCCTTTCGAGCTGCCTCCAGATCCAGCGAGCGGCCACGACCAGCCCGACGAGCCCCAGGCCGACGACCAGCGCGGCGTGCGAGACGCGACTGTCGAAGGGCGTGGTGAGGGGCTTGAAGTACGCGAGGGTGTTGGTGAGCAGGTTGCCCACGCTGAAGGTGATGGCCCCTGGATCCTGCTCGGGCACGTTGCCGCGCAGGATGGCCTGCCAGATCCGCGGCATGAGGAAGATGGGCGTGAGCGCGTACAGCCACCGGTAGGGCCGGAGATACTCCAGCCTCGCCAGACGGAAGATCAGCAGGAAGAACACCACCGGTGCGATGAAGAGCCCGGTCTCGTAGCGGAGCTCTGCGAACATGCACAGGTTCATCCACAGCACCGCCAGCCGATCCGCAGACGGCGTCCGGCAGTGATCGAGGAAGCTCTTGAGCACCAACACGGAGAAGAACGCGGTGAAGAAGTCGAAGCCCCCCGAACGGGCGCAGATGACGGTGATGGGATGCGCGGAAACCAGCAGGGCAGCCGCCACGCCGACCGTCTCGCCGCCGAGCATCTTGGCCAATCGGTACGAGGTGAGCACGAAGAAGGGCAGCACGAGCAGGTTGAAGACGAACACGTTCGTGGGCGAGTAACCGCGCGCGGCGTGGACCAGGCTGACCAGGAACGGGAACAGGGAGGGCCGTCGGTCGATCACCGTGCCCGCGTCCCAGAAGGTGTCGTAGTAGAACTTGCCCCCGATGGTGAAGGTCGCCGTCTTGTGATCGAAGAAGCTCTTCGACGTTCCGAGCAGGTTGGTTTCGTCGGCGAGGATCCGCAGCGACGGAGGCACCGCGAGCGCGGCGATCACGGTGACCATGGCCGCGACGATGAGTCCGTATCGGTTCTCCCTGACCCAAGCCCAGGCCCGGGTTTTGCTCACGCCGTGCGCGGCGATCACGTAGACCATCACCCAAGCAACCACCAGCGCCATCAGCAAGTAGTAGGTCCCGTGGACAAACAGCGGTTCGACGTGTTTGCCGTTGCCCAGGAGCAGCGCGAGCGAGAGCACGGGCAGGACAACGAGAAACGTGTTCTGCGGGGTCCAGAACGTCGTCTCCTCGGGCGGGGCCGGCTTCATCGCGACGGACTTTACCATGGGCACCAGAACGACTCTCGAGATGGCTTCCAAGACACCGCCGTGGCTTGGTCCCGACGGGTGAGCGTGCCGACGATGATGGACGGATGATGGTAGGATGCCGTCCGATGGGGAGCATCCAAGTTGTCGACGATCGCAGATAAGCTGCGCGCCAGCGTCGAAAGGTCGAGAGCCGTGCGGTTGGCCATCCTGCTCGCGGGACTCCTGCTGTCGCAGGTCATTCTCTACGGGCCGTCGCTCATCGGGGCGAGGGGCCTGCTCCCAATAGACCTGCTCGCCCAATCGGACGTGTACATCCCGGTCACGCCGGCGACGGCGAACCTGGTTCCTCACGACTCCATCAGGTCGGACCTGCCGTACGTGATCGAGCCCGAGCGCATGTTCGTCGCCGCGGAGCTGCAGGCGGGCAGGTGGCCTTGGTGGGTGCCGGGGCAGTACGCGGGCAAGCCGGTCCTGCAGTGGCCGTGGCTATCACCGCTGTCGATCCTGTTGTCCGCGATTCGGTCGCCGGTGGTCCTGGCGTGGCACCAGCTCTTCGCCGCGCTCATCGCCGGCGTCGGCTTCTACCTGTTCTGTCGTCGCGCCTTGGGCGTGCGCTTCTGGGCTGCGGCCATCGTGGCGTGGAGCTATCCGATGACCGGCTTCTTCGTGTTTTGGCTGGGCTATCCCACGAGCGCCCCGGTCTATTGGATGCCGTGGCTCATGCTCGCCGTCGACGGAGTGATTCGCAAACCCGGTTGGGGCCGGTTGGCTTGCCTGGGACTTGCCACCTGCATCGTGCTCTGCAGCCGGCAGCTGGACATCGCCACGCAGGTCCTCATCGTCGCCGGACTGTATGCGCTGTGGCGGATGGTCAACTTGCACGGCACGCAGAGCTTGGCGCGGCCGGCGCGCAAGGCAGGACTGTTCGTGCTTTCGGGTTGGCTCCTCGGCGCCGCGCTGGCCGCGCCTTACGTGATGCCCACATCGGAGTACGTGCGGACCGGAGCTCGAGCGGCCGAACGGGCCAGCGGATTCGAAGAGCGCGAGCCCGGTCAACTGTCCGCGCTGCCCTTGCTCGTGCTGCCCGACGTGAACGGGGGCACCCGCAGGGATACGTACCCGCTGCCTGGCCCGTTCCAGATCGAGAGCCTGGCCGCCGGCTATTCGGGGATGGTCGCGCTCCTCTTTCTGGTACCCCTGGCTTGGCGCAACCCGCGCAATCGCTCCACGGCGATGTTTCTCTCCGGGGTCTCCTTGCTGGGGCTCGCCTGGTGCCTCGGCATCGGTGGCCTCGTGATGATCCTGAGGCTGCCCTGGCTCAACATGCTGTCGCACAACCGGATGGTGTTCGCCGCTTCGTTCGCCATCCTCGCGATGGCGGCGTTGGGGCTCGACTCGCTCGGCGAGCCGGAGCAAAGGCGGGACCGACGCTGGCCGTACCTGTTCGCCGGGCTCTCGGCGGCGATGGCGCTGTGGTTCTTCTATCGCGCAAGCCACCTGCCCGAGCCCATCGCCACGGAGATCGGTAAGCTGTTCACGGAGGGCAAGGCGGCGCGGTGGATCCACGACGCGGGCGGCGTCGGGCGGATTCAGTCGCACTTCGCGCGCGTGTACCTGATAGGCGGCCTGCTCGGCTTGGCCGTGTGCGGAGCGTGGCTCGCCTTCGCACGCGTTCGCGCTTGGCGCCCGTGGTCCACCGCGCTGCTCGCGGCGATCATGTTCGTCGACATGGTGTGGTTCGCGCACGACCGTAGCGTCCAGCCCGACCCGTCGCTCTACTATCCGCGCGTCCCGCTCCTCGACAGAATCGCAAAGAGCTCCAACGGCAGGGTCATCGCGTTTCAGTGCCTGCCCGCCACCCTCGCGCAGGTGGCTGGCTTGCGGGATGTTCGCGGATACGACGGCGTCGACCCCCGTCGCTACGTGCAACTCCTACTGCTCGCTGGCGAGCCGAACGAGAACGATTTCGTCTATGGCCGGACCGAGTGGCTCAAGCCGAAGGTCAGCTACCCGACCTTGGATTCCGTGAAGTTCTCGCCCATCCTCGACCTGCTCGGCGTGGAGTACATGATCATCCGCGGGCCGGTCCAAGGCGCGTTCAAGCCCGCCTTCGTCGAGCCTGACTACTGGGCCCTGCGCAACCCATCGGCGCTGCCCCGTGCCTTCGTCCCCGCCCGCGTGGAGAGCATCCCCGACGAGAAGGCGCGACTGGCGAAGCTGGCTGCCCCGGATTTCAATCCCAAGGCGGTGGCCTACGTCGAGACCGCGGTGGACCTGCCCGAGGCCGCTCGCGGACGTGTCACCATCGTCGCGGAGACTCCGTCGGAGGTGACCCTCTCGGTCTCCATGGAGACGCCCGGTCTCGTCGTCCTGACCGACACCTGGGACAAGGGATGGCGGGCCCAGCTTGGCGGAGCGCCGGTCCCCATCTTGATCGCCAACCATGCCTTGCGTGGGGTGGTGGTTCCGCAGGGGTCGTGGATCCTGAAGATGACCTACCAGCCGTCCAGTTTCCCGACGGGGCTCGCGCTGTTCGTCGTCGGGATGGTGGCGCTGGTTGCCCTCATCGTCGGCGAAATCCGGTGCCGTCGTCGGGTCGGACGGACGGAAAAAGTTGCGGGGTCTGCAATGCCTGCGGAGATCTAGGTGGGGCCTCGCCGCATAACCACCGACATGTTCACACCACGATTCGGCCGCTGTTCCGTGGAAATCCCTCGCCATTCATTCTCCCGCGAACCTGGCAGCGGGCTTGCTACACCCGCTATCGGGAAATCCACACCATGAGGACTGTCCCGTCTCCTACATTCCGACGTCAGTGCCTGGCCTTGGCCCTCTTGGCTTCGACCTGGGCGCTCCCAGGCAGGACCCATGCGGATGCGTATCCGCTGCAAGAGCTGGCGAACATCACGAGCACGTTGAAGCCGAACGTGCTCGTCGTTCTCGAGACCGCCGAGTCGATGCAGGGGTTGCCCGGCGAGAACGTGGCCCGGTACAACGCCGTCGGCGCCGACTGCGAGGATGGCAACACGAGCTGCCGCCTGGTCGGGCAGCGCGGTCGATGGGTTCACTCGGGCATGGGCTCGCAGGGCATGTACTTCGGGACCGCCGCAAGCAGCTGCACCAACACCTTCACCGACACCCTCAGCGCGACTCAGACGATCTCGAACACGCAGACCTGGATCAATCCCAGCGCTACCGTCACCAGCTCGAACACGGTGACGAGCACGAACACCGTGAGCACCACCAACACGGTCACGAATTCGAACACCATCACGAAGTCGAATACGATCACCAGCTCGAACACGCTGACCAGCACCTCGACCGGCTATGGCACGGTGACGACCACCGCCCTCGGAACCGACACGGCGACGGCGCACGGAACAGCCACCACGACCGCGCTGGGGACCATCACCACGACGGCATACGGAACCAGTACCACCACCGCGCTCGGGACGACCACTTGGACCTCGCCCGGAACCGTGACCGCCACCGCGTACGGAACCGTGACCACCACCGCGCTGGGCACGAGCTCCACGACCAGCTACGGGACCAACACCTCGACGGCGTATGGGACCAGCACGTTCACGGCGTATGGGACGAATACGACGACTGCGCTCGGGACGTCGACCGCGAGCTATCTGGCGACCAGTACGTTCCAGCAAGTCGTAAACGTGATGTTCACCGGGATCGCGACGGTGACCAGCACCGCATGGAACGATAGCCCGCAGTGGACGGTCAGCGCGTCCTCCATCAACACCGGGACGGTTTCCAGCCAGCGCTGGGACAACAATGGCACTGCGGTCATGACCACGACCGTCACCAGCCCGGTCAGCACCGAGACCAGTACGGTGACGGCGACCACGGTCGTCCCGGGCACGCAGGTGGGCACGATTCCCTTGACCGCCACCAAGACGGGCGGCTGGGGCTCGAACCCATGGTGGTGTCAGGGCGCCGCGACAAGTAGCACCGCGACGGGGACGGGGACCCTCAGCAATGCGTGGGTGAACGGCCTGTCGGTGACCTGGCACAATACGTTGACGGCTTACGGGACGGTCACGCAGTCGAACACGGTGACGAACTCGAACACGGTGACCAGCTCGAACGTGCTCACCAGCTCGAACACGGTGACGAGCTCGAACACGGTGACGAACTCGAACACGGTGACGAACTCGAACACGGTGACGAGCTCGAACACGGTGACGAGCTCGAACACGGTGACGAACTCGAACACGGTGACGAACTCGAACACCATTACCAACTCCAACACCGTGACGAACTCCACGACTGCCTTCGGGACATCGACGTTCACGGCCTACAGCACGAACACCTCGACCGCGTATGGCACGACGACCTCCACAACGACCGCGACCGGCACGGGGACGGCGTCCTCGACCTCTCACGGCACCGACACCTTCACCCAGACCGGGACCCTGGTCGATACCCAGTCGTTCGAAGACACCGAGACCTTCACGGCAACCGGCACCCAGACCGACGGAACCTGCGCGTTCCCCGGCGCGCCCGATCCCGGCGACTGCCAGGCCAGCGGCAGCGACTCCACCAACCGCGGTTACTGCAACTACGCGACCGTCGCGAACACCTCCACGAGCACGAACACCGCGACGCTGCCCACGGCCCATGTTCCCTGCTCGTCGGAGGAGATCTGCAACATCTACGTGAAGGGCGACTTCTGTCGCTACATCTCCGAGCTCGACTACTCGGGGCGCGCCCGTGGCGAGAAGTGCATCGGGAGCGTCACGAGCACGGCCACCTCGACCAGCACGGACTGGGGCACCTGCAAGCGCGGCATCACCAGCCAGAACATGGGGTGCGGCTACAGCAGTGGCACGTGTCCCAACGCCCTGTACGGCGACTTCTGCGCCGAGGGAAAGCCGGCGAAGATGTGTGCCGAGAGCGGAATCTGGTGTTCCACCGACTCCGACTGCTTGACCTACAGGTGCAGCGGCAGTGGTGACCTGTGCACCGACGCCGCCGATTGCGCCGTGGGCGAGGCTTGCGTGTACCACCCGGTCGCCGAGCCGTGCGTGCCGGCCTCGTCCCGCATGATGATCGTCAAGCGTGCTCTGCGCCGAGCGATCACCCAGCTCTCGGACGAGGTGAATTTCGGGTTCATGTCGACGTACCAGGGGCGCAACATTCCGTCCACCGGCTCGGACGTCAGCACGGCGGTCTTCCCCTACGTGAAGGTCACCGGTCCCACATCGACCGCGACAGAGACCAAGCTGCTCAGCCGCGGCGAGCTCGAGCTTGCGGGCTGCTTCACACCGACCGGGGGACCGGTGTCGCCTTGCACGATCGACTACGGTGGCAATGGCGCGCTCAACACCGACGCTTTGTTGAACAAGATCACGTACACCAAGGTCGGCGGCAGCGACAGCGTTTGGAACATTCCGCGTGTGGATGCCGTCGGCAAGTCCAAGCAGATCACGGCGTCGTGGAGCTCTTGCGCGTCGTCTGGGATCCTGCCGTTCTGTCCGTTCGCGGGACAGGGCACCGGCGTGTACGAGGGCAGCTACTACACCTTCCAGTACACCAAGGGCGCCGCCGTGCTGTCAGGCGCCGGGAGCATGGGGCAGCCCGTGTACTTCGAGGTCTACAAGGGCAAGTCGCCCACCATCGGAGGCGTGCTCTACAACGCCATCGATGCCGAGCGGACCGACTTCATCAATGACGGAATCTACGGCCGCCCTGCGTACGCTCCGACCAACCTCGCGCTCGCCACGCCCTACACCATGGTCACCCGGTCCATCGTCACTTCGACCGGCACCAGCACCGGCGTCACCACGGTCTCGGTGTTGGCGCCCGATCCGGCGAAGGAAACCACGGTCCCTCCGCCTTGGGCAGGTGCGACCGAGGCGGGCTCGTGCGGGCCGACCACGGGCGCGCTCTGGAACCACAAGGCCGTTCCGGCCCTGAACGCCACCGCGTTCGGCGGGCCGGGCATCACGGCCAAGGCGATCAGCAGGACACAGCGAGCCTTCATGACCACGGCCCGGCTCGAGAAGGCGTCCTTTGGCGGCGTCACCGCGACCGGCGAGCCGTCGCCCATCGCCTGTTCGCTCCAGAACGACGGCGCCGCCGACAGCTACCACGGCGCCGCCGGCTACCTGTCGGCGGTGCGAGCCAGCGATACCACCAACAATGGCGGTCAGCCCCCGTGTTGGAGCAACAACATCGTGCTGGTCGTCGATGGCAAGTCGGACGGCCCCGGCGACATCGGGCCCGCTGCCAACTGCGCTTCCGCCGCTTGCGCGTACGACGCCACCTCGAACCCGAACCTCACCGGTTGCCAGTGCGGCGCCATCACCAAGGCCTATGCCCTGGCACACCCGGGATCCGGCGCGCCCATCCAGACCCACGTCGTGGTCGCCGTCCCAGGGAACCGATGGAGCGTCCGCTATCCCTACACCTACGCGTTCCTCTGGAACCTGGCCGTGGCCGGCAGCCCGAAGTTCGACGGCACACCCACCTTCGGCATCACGGAGGACGAGCTCTACAGGGGGATCTCGCAAAAAGTCGCGCTGGCCGCGTACAGCATTCCTTCGTACACGACGACGGCTCCCGTGCCCGGCGCGAGCGTCCAGGACCCGAGCACGCTGGTCGTCACGCCCAGCACGTACCTCTACGACACGGCCAGCAGTTATCCGTCCTGGAAGGGCACCGTGCGTGGGTACGACGCCGCGTCGGGCGTCCAGCTTCTGTGGGACGCCGTGACCGTCGCGGCCAACGGGCACCCCGCCGATTGGACGAAGCGCAGGATCTTCTTCGGCAACGGAAGTGGCGTCAGCAAGGTCGCCATCACCGCGGGAGGCGGCATCACCAACAAGAGCGACCTCTACGCCGCTGGCCTCGGCGCCACGGCCGACGAGGCCGAGAGGATCATGCAATGGCTGCTCGGCAAGCCTGGCTTGGGCAACCGTTCGCCCCTGATGGGGCCGGTCAGCGGCTCTACGCCCATCGTGGTCGGTCAGGCCGCGGACAACGGGCTCAAGGGTGCCAAGGCCTACTCGGCGGCGACCTGGACGCGGCCCCCGCTCGTCTACGTGGGTTCCGACGATGGCATGCTGCACGCCTTCTTCGCCCATTCGGGCAGCAAGTCCATGGGCGGACAGACGTACCAGGGCGGTGAAGAGGCCTTCGCCTTCATTCCCAAGGATATGCTTCCCGTGATCACGAGGCTGTATGCGCAGGGCGGCCAGCCCATGGCACCGGAGAAGGGGGAACACATCTTCGGCCTCGCGGGATCGCCGAAGGTCAAAGACATGTGCATTGGCGCGACCTGCGAGTCGGACGCCACCGGCGCTGGATGGCGCACGGTCCTGGTGATGACCGAAGGACCGGGCGGCAACAAGCCGTTTGCGCTCGACATCACCAATGTCGTCGATGCGAGCTTGGGCCTTTTGCCGAGCAACCCCCTCCTGCTGTGGAGCGCCGGCCAGGTCTCCGACAAGACGACTTGGGATGCGCAGCTCGGCGAGACGCTGTCGGTACCAGCGTTCTACTTCGCGGGCTACTCCAGCGGTGCCGCCGACAATCGCGTGCTCTTCGCATCGGGCTATCCGACCACGACACCGGCCACGCAAGGTCTCTACATCGTGGACGCGAACGCGGGAACGGGGGCGATCGTCCGTTCACAGAAGGTCACGCTGGCGACTCCGTCTCCGACCAGCTGCTCGTCCCCGCACACGCAGACGCACACGGTGATGGCTGACGTCGCGGTCGCACGCGACTACTCGTCGCTCTCCACCTCGCAGAGCATGAAGGCGGCCTACACCGGCGATACCTGGGGCAACGTCTACCAATACACGCAGTCGGCCTCCGCGCTGACGACCATCGCGAAGCTCGGTTGCGGCCAGCCCATCCACTTCTCGCCGGCCGTGGTGCAGCTCGATCGCCTGCCCAAATCGGATCCGACCGCGAAGGACAAGATCTACCTCGCGCAGGTGACGAACTCGAACCTCGATCCTGTGACCCGGCCGGTGTCTTCCACCTACCCAGGCTCCAAGTTGATGGTGACGCGCATCAACGCAACCACCAACTCCCCCATCGTCGACACCGCCTTCAACTCCAGCGGAAGCATCACGCTGTCGGCGTGCGCCTCTGGCAGCACCAGTACGGATTGCATCTGCATTCAGACCACCACCGCCGGCGTGGTGAGCGACTTCAACGGCAGCGCGAAGCTGTCCACCCAGGGATGTGCTGCCGCGGGCGGCGCGAACCTGCCCGAAGGCGCGCGACCGATCGGTACCCCCATGGGCATCCTGCGTTCGGATGGCCTGGGATTCCAGCTCATCACGGGCTGGTACGATGCCAGTGCCATCACGAACGCGTGCGCCGGTGGCGACCCCAACGGCTTCAACAAGGGCACGAGCTACATCACGGTGCACGAGTTCAGGGCCGACGGGTCGTTCTACCAGCTCAAGGGGCTCACCCTGAACAACGCCGTCTTGACCGGCGGCACCTTCGTCGGCACCTCGTTCGTGGTCGACGGCATCGGGGTCACCTCGGACCAGATCCCCACGGCGATCACCCTCGGTCAGACCTTCAGCACCACGCAGCAGGTGCTGAGCGCGAGCAAGCTCGGACGCTTCGCTCGAACCACCTGGACCGAGCGCGTGGAGTAGCCGCGGCGCCGGGCGCCGACACCCCGGGGCCACGACCGCCGCGCTCCGTTGTGCGCATCCTCTCGCGTTCTTCCCCAGGGCCGGGGTAATCTCCGCGCACCCCCCGAACATTCCGACGCAGGAGGCTCGCATGCGTTTTCGTTTGTCCGTGTCCGGGTTGCTCTTCGTCCTCTTGGCTCCCATGGCCGTCGAGGCGGCCGATTCCGACGTCAAGGTCAGCTCTGTTGGCTATCTGCCTGGCCGAGCGAAGCGTGCGTCGATCACCGCGTCGGGCAGCACGTTTCAGGTCAAGCGTGCCGACGACGATGCGGTGGCGTTCTCCGGAACGTTGGCTGCCGCGATCAAGGATCCCGATACCGGCCAGAACGTCGCCATCGCCGACTTCGGCGAGCTGACCCTTCCGGGCACCTACTATGTCGACGTTCCCGGGGTCGGGCGCTCGGTCACATTTCCGATCGGCGACGACGTGTACCGAGACGCGTTCGTCGCGTCGATGCTCGGCTTCTACGGCTTGCGCTGCAACACCGACGTCGCGCTCACCTGGGCTGGCCAGAGCTTCTCGCACAAGGCCTGTCACATGGACGACGCCCACACCGACTACATCGGCAGCGCAGGCAAGCGCGACGGCAGCAAGGGCTGGCACGACGCTGGCGACTACGGGAAGTACACGGTGAACGCGGGCATCACCGTGGGATCGCTCTTGGCCGCGTGGGAGGAGTACGGTGGCGTGCTCGCGACCTACGCGTGGCCCATTCCCGAGACCGGCGGCACCACGCCCGACTTCCTCGACGAGGTCCGCTGGGAGCTGGAGTGGGTGCTCAAGATGCAGTACTCGGCCACCGACGGACGGGTCTCGCACAAGCTGACCTCGCTCAAGTTCGATGCCCCGAGCGACGCCGCGAACGGAGTCGACGGTTGGGTGATGCCCGAGAACGACACGCAGACGCGCTACTTCGTGCCGTCGGGCTCGGCCGCCATCGCCGACTTCGTGGCCATGTTGGCCAAGGCCGCGCGCATCTACAAGACCTACGACCAAGCCTTCGCAGACAAGTGCCTGGCCGCCGCGAAGGTCTCGTATGCCTACTTGCAGGCGAACACGGCGAACCAAACCTTCACCGACCCGACCTCGACGGGCGCCTACACCACCACCGACGCAGACGATCGACTGTGGGCTGCGGCCGAGATGTGGGAATCCACCGGCGACGCGGCCGCGCTGTCCGACTTCGAGACCCGCGCCGCGGCCTTCAAGACCGGCACGACCAACTACGTGGACGCCGACTTCGACTGGGGCAACATCAAGAACCTCGGCATGTATGTCTACCTTCAGTCGAAGAGAACAGGCCGCAACCAGACGTTGGTCTCCGCCATCCAGCAAAGCATGGTCTCGGCGGCCGACAGCCTGGTCACCGCCCACAACAACAGCGGCTACGGACGCGCGTTGTCGGGCAAGTCGGGCAACTACTACTGGGGATCGAGCGGCGCGGTGGCGCGCACCTGCATGTTGCTTCAGGTCGCCAATCGGCTGTCGCCCAAGGCCGACTACCTCGACACCTGTGTGGACCAGATCGCCTGGATTTTCGGGCGCAACTACTACAACCGCTCGCAGGTCACCGGGATTGGCATCGATCCGCCCATGAACCCGCACCACCGTCCGTCCAAGGCAGACGGCATCGAGCAGCCTTGGCCGGGACTCCTGGTGGGCGGTGGCAACAGCACGTCGACGCAAGCGGCGGGCAACAAGAACGGCGCCACCAACTGGATTGACGACGTGGACGCCTACGAGCTGAACGAGGTGGCCATCAATTGGAATGCGCCGCTGGTCTACGCGTTGGCCGGCTTTCTCGCTACCGGCTCGGGAACCACGCCGGACGCCGATGCCGGCGTGCCGTCCGACGGTCCAGGCAAGGCGGGCGACGCGGGGGGCGCGACGCCAGACCTCGCAGGCGACGGTGTCCACCCCGATGCGGGATCCGGCAGGGCCGACGCCTCCGTCGCTGCGGGCGACGCGAAGGTGGCGGGTTCCGACGGTCTCGCGACCAAGTCCGATAGCCCCCTGGCCAGCAAGCCCGACGCCCCGACCGATGCCGCCGCGTTGCCCGATGCTGCCGGTAAGGCCGACAGCGCCCCAGGGACCAAGGCCGAGGCCAGCTCTGGCTGCAATTGCTCATTCGGCAGCGGGCGGACGCAATCGGGCCTCGCCTTCGCTCTCCTCCTCGGCAGCCTGCTCGTCCTGTCGCGCAGGAACCGCAACCGGCGCTGAGCGCCGCTAGCCGCGGCTAGCCGGCTTCCGAGCTTCTGGCCGCGGATCCGAGCGTTGGCCTCCGGATCCGCGTTCTCCTCTGCGCGCGCTCAGCGCACCGAGACCGAGCCTGCGCGGTAGACGATTCGACTGTAGGGCGGCACCGCCACGGCTGTGCGAGCTGGAATGCGGGCAGGGGTGTCGGGCTGCCTGAGGTTGTCGAACCTGAAACCCACCGCCAGCTTGCGCGGGGGCGCAGCCGGGCACTCCGGCTCTTGGGCCGGGCTTGCCGTCACTTCCTGACAGGCGAGGCACTCCATCGTTTCATCCTGCGGTCAACGGTCCTGCGGTCAAGTTTTTCGCCATCTTTTCGCCGCCGCCCCCGCGACTCGCCATGGCATTCGCGTCGCACTCGCGACTTCGGGCGAGCCAGAAGCCCGATATACTAGTCATCATGGCGGCCAATCTGTTTGACGTGTTCGTCGTGGGTTCGTCGGATCCGAGCGCGGCCGGGGAGACCCGCCTGGCGGCCGCCCTGTCGACCAAGCACGGGGTTCCCTTGCCTACCGTGGCCAAGGCCATCGCAGCCAAGAACCTGCGTGCCGGCCAGGGGCTCGAACAGGCGCAGGCGCAAGCGCTGGTGAAGCAGCTGCAGGCCATGGGCGCGGTCACGGTGATTCGTCCCGCGGCAGGGCGCTCGGCGGCGCAGACCGGCCGTGCCACGGGGACGATGCCAGTCGCGAAGATCTCGGGCGTCCAGCCGGTGGCCTCTCCGACCCCGTCCCCGGTGCCGACCCGTCAGCCCATGCCATCCTCGACGGGCTGGGGTGTGGCGGCGCCGCTGCCTGCCCCGACGCCGGCGCCGATCTCGATGGCGGGGGCTTCGGGCTTCGGCATGCCGCCCGTGGCAAGCGCTCCGGGAGATCCCTTCGCGCCGCTCGCAGCCTCTTCGGCTCCAGCCATGGCCGGCGGCGGGCGTGATCCTTTCCAGCCGCGCCAGGTGGCGACTCCGACGATCAGCACCGCCAAGATTCGCACACCACCGCCGCCGCAGCACCAGTCGCCACCTTCGAGCTCTGGCCTCGCCCTCGACGTCAATGCGGCGCCGGCCAAGCTCGAGCTCGCTCGTGGCGCTCGTGCTCTACACGACGAGGACGAAGACGTGGCGGGCCCTCGGACGCGCACGGCGATGTCCGCCTCATCGCTGCGCGAGATGGACGCGGGGGGCGTCTCGGGCGTGGCGATGGACGAAGACCCCAAGAACCTCAATCTCATCCGCTGCGTTCAGCACGGGCTCTACTACGACAAGACCAAGGCCTCTGGTTGTCGCAAGTGCCTGGCCGGCGCCCGCGATTACATCGCCAAGATCGAGCAGCGAGACAAGGTGTTCCGCCTCGCCGACTTCACTGGCAAGCCCGCCAAGCGCGCTTTCATGGGGCTCTCGTTCGCCCTGGTCCTGGGGTTCCTGCCCGCGGCGTACTACTGCTTTGGGCCCGGCGGTACCGAGGCTCACCATCTGCGGCTCGAGCAGGAGGTTCTGTCTCGACAGACCGGAACGGAGGACAACCTGCGCGTGTTCGACGACCTCGATCTACAGGTGAAGGCCTCGCACGAGCGAGCCACCCGGAACACCGCCGTGGTGTGGCTCTCCGTCACGGGGCTGGCGATGCTCGGGTGGTACAAGATCACCTGAGCATCGGCCGCTATCCCGACGCCAACGCAGCGTCGCGCTTGCGACGGGCCCGTTCCAGCAGCCAAACCACCAGGATGGACAGGTTGTAAAGGCCGAACATCGGGAGCGCCAGCAGCGACTGTGTGAACGGATCCGTGCTGGGGGTGAGCACCGCGCCGACGAGGAACGACAAGACGATGGCGTACTTGTTGAACTTGAGCAGGGCGCGGCTCGAGACGATGCCCATCCATCCCAGGATGGAGATCGCCACCGGCAGCTCGAACGCCATCCCGCATCCCGCCAGGGTCATCATCTGGAAGCTGGCGACCTCGTCCATCATCAACATCGTGTCGAGCTTGAACGGCAGGTCGCCCGCGAAGCTCGTGCACAGCTTGGTCAGGTAGTACGCCGCCGGTTCGCACATCACGGTGTAGGAAAAGATCGCGCCGCCCACGAAGCACACGGCGATGGAGCCGGCGATGAGCACGCCGATGCGGCGCTCTTTCTTGTAGAGGCCGGGCGCGATGAAGCGCCAGAGCTCCCAGAAGATGAAGGGCGCGGAGATCAGGAACCCGCCCACGATGGCCAGCTTCATGTAGACCCAGAACGGCTCGGTCAGGCTCTTGGCGTAGAAGTTCATCTCGTGTCCGGCCTCGCGCAACCCGCGGCGCACCGG
Organism: uncultured Myxococcales bacterium; assembly: GCA_964647025.1. Classification (GTDB taxonomy): domain Bacteria; phylum Myxococcota_A; class Polyangia; order Fen-1088; family Fen-1088; genus Fen-1118. Next base: position 21,561 of record CAZYFU010000022.1, read on the forward strand.
ACGCGTCAGCCAGTCGAAGTAGTGCTGGACGAACACGAACGACGCCAGCATCGCCACCAGGAACGCGAGCACGGAGTTGCGCAGGCGAATGCGCAACTCCGACAGGTGCTCCAGGAACGACATGCGCTTCTCCTCGGGCTTGCCGGCGGTCGGCTCTTGGCCGGCTGTCGGGGACAGCTGTGGAGCCGCCGCGGGTGCGGCCAGATAGGCATCGCCGTTGGTCACGGTGGGTGTCGGTTCGAGCTCTGACTCCGCCATGGCCTAGCCTTTCTTGCTTTCGTCTTTTGCGACCTTGCCAACCGGGACACTCTTCCCGGGGGCCGTGGTGGCCTGCGGTATTGCGGGGCCTGGACGGCCCAGCACGGTGGCTTGCGCATCGGCCGAGGCTTTCAGTTGCGCGTGCAGGTCAATCACCGTGGCATCGGACATCGAATCCATGGCCACGCTGGGGCGTGGCGGCTTGGGCAGCGGCGGCGGCAAGCGGAAAGGTCCGCCCACCACCGGCGGCGGAGACTGCAGATCCGGCAGCGGCGTCAGCGTGCTCATGTCATCCGGGGGAGGCGGGCTGGCCAGCATGGTCCCCTTGGCCGAGATCGCGTCGGCGGGCCGGGGCGGGAGCAGCGCAGCCACGGCGGCCGCGGCCTTCTCCATGTCTTGCTGGCGCTTCGCCTCGGCCAGCGCGGCCTGCTTGGCTTCCCGCTGCTTGCGCTCGGCCTCCTCGGTCTCCCGCTGCTTGCGCTCGGCCTCTGCTTTCGAGGCCTGCTCGGCCTTGCGCAGCGCCGCCTTGGCTTCATCGCGTCGCTTGAGCTCCTCGGGAGGCAAGGTCGCGGCGTCGCGTAGATCCTGCAGCGGCTTGCGGATGACATCGTCGAGCTCGATGTCCTGGCGGATGTCCGCGGTGGCCTTGCGGAATTCCCGAATGATCTTGCCGAGCACCGTGGCGATCTCGGGAAGCATCTTGGGCCCGAGGAACAGCAACGCGACCACGAGGATGACGGCTATCTCGCTAGCACCGAGATTGAACACGAGTCATTTCTATACCAAAAAGGCAGGAGTTCCACCTTGACAGTGCGAATCGCGCTTGCCTAGGCGACGAGTGTCATCTGTCGGGGAGGCCCGAGGGTGTACGCATCGAAACCGCGGGCGCGCAGCTCGGCGGCCAAGTCCTCGGAGCCCGCTTGGAAGAGCGCCACCTCGCGCGCGGACGACGCTTTGATGACCGAGACGATTTCGTCGTGGTTCGGGAGGCTGGTGAGCGGGAAGACACAGTCCGCGTCGGTTCGCGCGGGCCCATCGGAGATCGCCACCGATCCCGAGACCAGGGCCAGGCGCTTCCCTGCCAGCGCGCGCAGCGTGGCCGAGTTGCGTGCGTCGACGGGCCATATCCACGCCTCGTCGATGCCGGGCTTGCGTCCGACCCTGGGCACCGCCGGAATGGCGCTGCACACCTCGTGCAATCGCCCGAGCTCGACGGACAGCCGAGGGTGTGCTCGTAGCGCGATCTTCGCGTGCGCGAGGGAATGCGCCACGGCTGGCAGCGCGCTCGGCGCGACCAGGAGGACCGGCGTCCGCCGCTCCACGAAGGTGGCCGTCACGAAGCCGTGGAGGTCGGCCAGCACCTCCTTGCGGGGAGGAAAGGTCGCGTTCGGATGTCCGAACGTCGAATCGATGCAGATGGCGTCGGCCCGGCGCACCTCCGAGGCCTCGATCCCAGGCACGAGTACCTCCGGCGAGAAGGCGCCGAGGTAGAGGACGCGCTTGCGGTTCAGCTGGCACAGCAAGCCGGCCGCGCCCGGCAGATGACCCGTGGGAACGATCTCGATGCGTTGGGCGCCCAGGTTGAACGGGCGACCGAACGCGGCGGGCAGGGCGCGCGCGCGCAGCTTGTCGCCAGGCTCGCCGAGCAGCCGCAGGGTCTGGTCCGTGGCCACGACCTGGCGTCGCCCGGCGCGCTTGCCCGCCAGCTTGGACGGGCCAGCTTTGCCGAGCGCGTGGGCGTGCGAGATGAAGATCAGATCGCTCGGGAAGCCGGTGGCGTCACACGTGATGTGCGTGCCGGCCAAGCCGATGCCGGCTCTGTAGACGAATGCGTGGGTGCGGCGCGATTTGCTGCTCAAGGCGACGATCCGTGGAGCGGCACCATAGCGCGAAACCGCGGGGACGCATCCAGCGATCGTCAAGCGCCGCTATGCGATCGGCTACTCGCGCACCATCAGCAAGAGCATCTTGAACTTGCTCGTGGCCAGCACGGCGTGCGGCACGTTGGCCGGCAAGCGCACGGTCTCGCCCGCGTGCGCCGGGACGTTCGCGCCGCCGATGGTCAGCTCGACCGTCCCGTCGAGCACCTGCACGATGGCGTCGAAGGGCGCGGTGTGCTCGGACAGGGCCTGCCCCGCATCGAAGGCGAACAAGGTCAGGGTGCAGGTCTTCTTCTTGACCAAGGTGCGGCTGACCACCGCGCCGTCCTGATACGCGATCAGCGCAGGAAGGCTGAGGGCAGTGGCGGGTGGCAGATTGAAGGTGTCTTGGCTCTGGTCGGTCATGGGGCTCCTTGGGGTGTTGGGGTGGATCAGTCGTTAGGGCCGTACGCGGGGACGCTGCCGCGGGCATGTTGGTAGGTGGGGTGATCGAGCCGGTCGAACCGGAAGCGGTACTCATCCTGCGAGATGGCATTCTTCCAGTGTCCCGAGGCCATGGCCAGGCCGGTTACGCCCAAGAAGATGCCGAGCACCACCGCAGCGATTCGCGGTGCCGTGAGCGTCGCGCGGTGCGCGCGGATCGCCAAGGCGTTTCGGACCGGACAAGCGGCGACGCACTCCATGCAGCTCGTACACTCGTCGCTCGAGACCCGCCGCGAGTCGTGTACGCGAATGTTCGCGGGGCACGCTCGCGTGCAGCGCTGGCAGCTGATGCAGCGGCCCGCATCGCGTGTGACCTTGCTTGGGCTGAAGAGGCCGACCACGCCCAGGAGCGCGCCGTAGGGGCACAGGTAGCGGCACCACGGGTTCTTGATGAAGACTGACAGCACCGCGAGAACCACGATGACCTTCAATGCGAGCCCCGAGAGGTCGGCGAAGAAAAGATACATCTTGATATCCGCGACCTTGTTGTAGGGGCTGCCGATGAACGCGTCGAGAGTCGGCAGATCCATGCGCGCGATGGATACGACGAAGAACAGCAGCAGGGCGTACTTGAGCGAGCGCAGGGGATAGTCGAGCCAGCGGGGCAAGCTGAGGCTCTTGCGGTAGGCGAGGCGGCCGAGGCGCCACAGGTACTCGCTGAGGGTGCCGATGGGGCACAGGAAGCTGCAGAACGCCTTCTTCACGGCGAGGCTCAAGAGGACGATGGCGAGCAGGATGAACAGCGCCGCGGGGTGCACCCGATCGATGGTTCCGGTGGTCAGCCAGTGCTTCGCGCCGATGAGCGCGCTGATGGGAAGAAACCCCTCGACCCCCGGTGGCCTCTCGGCGTAGGGCAGCGCCCCCTGCGAGATGCCCCATTGGAAGAAGCGATGGAACTCGACCCCGATCCAGACGCAGAGCCCGGCGAAGCCGACTTGCACGGCAAGCCGGGCGGATCGTGGATCCTCGTGCAGGCGAAGCAGCCAGCGCCGAGCCCACCGCTTCTCGTCGCGGTACCGTGGCCTCGGCTTGCGCAGCTCGGGCGCTAGCTTCTTCGGGCGAATCTGAACCAGGGTGCGGGCCACGGACCCGGCTAGTCCTTCCAGTCGAGCAGGCGCCGCTGGCCCACGAGCGCGCGGATCGCGCGCACGTCTTGCGTGACCTCCAGGCAGCCTCGGTATTTTCCGCCGTCGTCGCGGACCGCGAAGTATCGGATGTGGACGAAGCGCTCGCCCATCTCGATCCAGAACTCGGCCACGTCTTCCTTGCCTTGGCGGAACGACTCCAGGATGCGGTTGACCGTGGCCACACTCTTCGGGGGGTGGCAGTTCTGGACCGTGCGGCCGATGGCACCAGGGCTGCGCGGGAAGATGCGCTCCTTTCCGTCGGAGTAGTAGCGGACCACGTCGTTTTCGTCGACGAAGGAGATGTCGATGGGAAGGTGGCGCAAGAGCAGGTCGACGACCTCCAGCGACAGCGCGCCGGTGCGGAGGTCGACAAGGCCCGTGGTGGACGGCACCGTCGCGGGCGCGGGCGGCCGGCCGTGCAGCAGCGGCAGCTCGACCTTGGGCTGCGCGAGCCTGTAGCCAAGCTCGTTCTCGCCGTGCTTCTCCTCGGCCCACTCGTCCGCCGTCAGCTTCTCCATGGCCATCGGGAAGAGGATCTTCTCCTCCTTGTAGACCATCTCGACCAAGTCGCGGGCGAGGGCAGGCGTGAGCTCCTGGGCGGCGGCCACGTCTCGGGTGGACACGGCTGCGCGGAGGTCCTTCCACTCTTTGCGTATCTGGTCGTGCACGCCCCACATGACCTGCGTGGGCCCCGTGATGCCGTGCCGTTCGAGCAGCGGGAACAGCTGCAGCTCCTTGCGCTGGTAGTGGTTGTCGAGTCCGTCGTACTTGGCCAGCGTCCCGGCCATCGCCGAAAGCGCACCTTCGTCGGGAAGCCTGCGCGCGTTCTCCGAGAGCGTGTTTGCCAGCGCGCCGATGATCCGGTTGTCGGCCAGATACGTGGCGACCGGGTGGCCCGCGGGCGGGGTCAAGTCCGGCTTCTGGTCGAGCGCGCCCCGGAAGGCTCCCACGTGTACGTCGCACAGGCGCTGCACTTCGCCAACCGGCAGGCCGCCACGGATCATCTCCTCCTCCATGGCCGCGATCTCTTCTGCCTCGGCGTCGCCGACCGCCTCGGCGAACTTCTTGCGGGCCGTCTCGACGTCGCCGCCGTCGTGCAGGTGCGCGACGATCTGGCCCAGCATGGCGATGCGCTGTTCGCGCTCGGCGGTGTCGCCCTCGACGATGCTGGGTTTGTCGTTGGTCTGTCTCTCGATGGCCGAGGCCACGTCGCGCAGCAGCGTCTTCACGTCGACGGCCGCGATGCGAGCCGCCGTACCCAGCGTGGCCAAGCGCCCCACCGTGGCTCGCGTGAGCTTGTTGCGCAACAGCTGGAAGTGGGGGTTGTAGGCGATGAGGAAGTCTTCGAGGAACGGGTGAAAGGTGAGCAGGTCGTTGATCTTGGTGCGGGCAGAGATTTCCATGGGGGCCTCCGTTTCAGCGGGCGTCGCCACCCAGCACGCGGGTGAACAGGACGTTGTTCTCCAGATCGATGTGCGCGCCCAGCTCGCCTTCGAGCCGCTGCAGATCGCGATACAGCTCGCCCCACGTCGGAGACGCTGCTTCTGGCAGCGTGAAGTCGTGGGTGAGCGCGCGGGTCCCTGACAGGCTTTGCAGGTGATCGTCGTGCTCGCTCATCATCACCCGGATGGGCATCAGCGCGAGCGAGCCGCGCCCGGCCAGGATCAAGGGAAACAGGATCTTCTCCTCCTTCGCCAGGTGGCTCTCCACGTCCAGCCGCACCTGCTCGAGGTGGGAAGCCAAGCCCTTCGGGCAAAGGGGGCTCGCCTGTTCCGCGGCCTCCAACGCACGTGCTCGCTCGGCCAGCTCCGGCAGGTCCCTGCGCAAGGGATCGTGGTAGCGAGTCAGGATGAACTCGATGATCGCGGCGGGTGGCTGTGATTGCCACGCCGATTGGCCGTCGGCGCCGCTGCTGCTTGGGTTGGTTGCTGTGTCCATGGGTTGCCTCTCGGTCCCCATGCAACGCAACCGGCATGCCATCGCAAAGATGGTGTAATTTCAAATGCTTATGTCGTGCTGTTGTGACAATGACATCGCTACTTTCGATGTCACAGTGACAACGATGATGTCATAGTGACTACGTGGATCAGATCGATGCTTTGGTGAAGATCTCCGTCGACCTGGCGACCGGGTTGACCTCGGCCGACCGCAACCGACGGCTGCTCGAATCGCTCAAGCGGGTGATTCCGTACGACGCCGCGACGGTGATGCGCCTGGAAGGGGAGGCGCTGTCGCCCGTGGTGACGGCAGGGCTGGCCAAGTCAGCCAGTGGCAAACCCTACCTTCTGCGCGACCATCCCCGGCTCGAGATCATCTGCCGATCGCAAGAGCCGGTGTTCTTCCCCTCGGACACGCGCTTGCCGGATCCGTTCGACGGGCAACTCGAGCACGACGCGGGCGCGGTCCACCCGATTCACGCTTGTCTCGGTTGTCCGCTGCGCGTCCATGGCGAGTTGGTGGGCGCGCTCACCGCCGATGCGCTCGACCCCAAGGCCTTCGACGGCATCGACCTTCGCTTCCTCACCGCCGTGGCCGCGCTGGCCGCGGCCGAGCTGCGCACCACCCAGCTCATCGCCGCGCTCGAACGCTCGGCCGAACGCCAAGGCCGTGTGGTGCAGGACCTCATGCGCGAGGCGATGATGCAGGGGAGCGAGATCATCGGAACCAGCCCGGTGATTCGTCGGCTTCGGCGCGAGATCGAGATCGTCGCCGGCAGCGACTTCTCCGTGCTCATCCACGGCGAGACCGGCACCGGCAAGGAGCTGGTGGCGCGCGCGGTCCATGCGGCGTCCGCGAGGCGCAACGAGCCCATCATCTATGTGAACTGTGCCGCCTTGCCCGAGACCCTCGCCGAGGCCGAGCTGTTCGGGCACGTGCGCGGCTCGTTCACCGGAGCGTCCGCCGATCGTCCGGGAAAGTTCGAAGTGGCCGACGGGGGAACCCTGTTCCTCGACGAGATCGGCGAGCTGCCGCTGACCGTGCAGCCCAAGCTCCTGCGGGCCCTGCAAGAGGGCGAGATCCAACGTGTGGGTGCCGACCGGCCGGTCAAGGTCGACGTTCGCCTGCTCGCCGCCACCAACCGGGATCTCGCCGCCGAGGTGAGTGCAGGCCGTTTCCGCGCCGACCTCTTCCATCGCTTGAACGTGTTTCCGCTCGCGGTGCCGCCCCTGCGCGATCGCGGAGAAGACATCGCACTGCTGGCCGGCTACTTCTGCGATACCGCCCGCCGGAGGATGGGCGTGGGGCCGGTGCGCCTCGACGCCAGCGCCGCGCTTGCGTTGACGGGCTACGCGTGGCCGGGCAACGTCCGCGAGCTGGAGAACGTCATCTCGCGGGCAGTCTTGCGGCGCGCTTCGACGACCGCACGTGGTCAAGCCATCGTGATCTCCGCCGAGCAACTGGAGGCGGACGTGGGGCGGGGGCCCTCACGCGCGCCTACCGATGCGACACCGGCGGTGGCCACGCAACGGGACGAACGCGCGACGCTACGGGAGTCGGCCCGGGCCCACCAGCGCGACCGCGTCGCGCGTGCGCTCGCCGAACACGAAGGAAATCTCGCCGCTGCCGCGCGATCACTCGGCATGGACCGGGGCAACTTCCACCGGTTGGTACGACGGTTGGGCCTTTAGCGCTACCGATCGACCAGCTCGATCAGCGCCTTGATCTTCTGGATACGCTCGGCGTTCGGCGGAATGAACGTCTGTTCTTCCTTCAGGGCTTCCTGCAGGAACCACGCGGTTTCCGAGCGGCCGATCTTGGACAGGCCATCGGATCCGGCGGAGCTGCATCTGCGTTGCAAGGCTTCTAGATCGGAAGGCAGCCACCTACTAGCCATAGAGAGGTGATATCGCCGGCCAATGACGCTGTCAACGGCAGTCGTGTGTTGGGTTACGAAAAAGTGCTGACGAGCACCGATGACGTCATCCGCCAGCGAAGGTCTGCCTTGACAAGTCCCGTACGAGGATCCAGGGGCGATTCATCACCGCGCAGGGGCCGCGAAACGGACCTGTTTCAGCTCGCAAGCAGCGCCTCACAGCTCTGCTGACAGCGACGGCACTCTTCTGCGCACACCTTGCAGTGCTCGTGGTGATGCGCGTGCTTCTCGCATTCTTCGGCGCAGGTCTCGCAAGCTCGCCTGCACGCAGAGACCAGCGGCCGGATCAGAGCCATGTCGGCGCTGAGCACGCGCGACAGGACGCGCGCCGTGGTCATACAGAGATCTGCGCAGTCGAGGTCGAGACGAATGCAGCGGCGAAGCTCGTCCAGGTCCTTCTCGCCGAGGCACGCGTCCGCGCACGAGCTGCAAGCGAATCCGCAGGCCAGACAGGTCTTCACGCAATCCGACAGCGCCTTCTTGTTTGCGAACGCCTCTTCGGGCGTCGCGTTCATCATCTCGTCCACTGTTGGCATGGTTCCTCCTTGCTCACGGGAGAAGCACACTGCGGGCCAGTCGCGGTCGCGCTCAGCCCGCAGCTCGCCGCCCGACCAGCACGAGGGCGAGCAAACCCGCGAGCGCAAGCAGGGTGATGCCGAGCCCGAGCCGGAGTCCAGGCGCGTGGTACTCGAGCGTGATCGTGTGATCGCCGGATGTCACCCGAACCCCACGCATCACGAGGTTCACCCGTGTAACCTCCACCGACTTGCCGTCCATAGTGGCTCGCCAGCCGGCCTCGAACTGCTCGACGAAGACCGCCAGCGCGTCCTGCGTGGCTTGGCAGCGCGCCTGCAGACGGCGCGGCGAATAGCTCGTCAGCGCGCAACTCCCCGCGGGTTTGGCGACTCCGTCCAGCGCGGCCGTGCCCGGGGCTAGCAACGCCAGCCCGCCGTCGGCCACGGCGGGATCGAACAGCCTTTCGACCGCTTCTTCGTCGGAGCAGGGCTCGCCACGCCCGGCCAGGAACACCGTCGGCAAGCTTTGCATCACGCGAAAGAGGCCGGCGCCCGGCATGGGCTCGCCGATCTGTTCCATTCCAGGCAGCGACTGCGGCGTGGGGCCCGCCGGCGCGATCACGTAGTCGGCGCCCAGCATCCGAAGCGTCGCCAATCGGGTCGACGGCGATCGCCAGCCGGCATCCCACAGCGCGTTCAGGCGGGCCGGGATGGCGGCGTCGTAGCCAGGAACGCTGGCCACGTTCCAGACGTTGACGGTGTTCGGGACGAGCGTCGCGAGCAGGCGCCGCTCTCCATCGGCGGCGTTGCGGGTCGCGCGCCGGTTGAGCACGCCGTCGGTGGCCGGCGAGCGGTAGATGCGCGGTGGCTCGACACGGCCGGCATGGGCGGATCTCACCAGGTGGACGGCAGGTGGCGTGTCGGTGGCCACGCTGCGCGGTACGAAGGTCTGCAAGCTCCAGGCGGACACGGCGAGATCGAGGGTCACCGTGACCACGAGCAGCGGCGCAGCCAACCGCGATCCTCGCGCCGCCAGCGCCTGCACGCCGAGCAGCGCCGCCACGGCGACGGCTGCGTGGCGAAGCCCGACGAACATGAAGCCCGACCACGGATACGGAAACAGGAACGGCGCCGCCCCGGCCATGCCGATCACCAGGAGCAGCAGGACCAGCGTGCGTCGCCAGGGTTGCCTGTCGGAAGCGAGCACGCGTCCGGCCCCGAGTGCCGCCAGCAGCGCGACTCCGACCACGACCAGCGTGAGGTACTTCTCCGGGAACCGCATGTACGAAAGCGGTGGCACGAGCGATCGGAGCACGCGGTGCGCCGGCAAGTGCTTGCCGAACGCGACCAGCAGCGCGAAGCAACTCGAGGCAGCGAGCCCGCCGACGAGAAGTCGCCGGCGCATGGCGATGAGCGCGAGCCCGAGCACGCTCGCCCCGAGATAGACGCTGTACGAGAGGGGCAGCCCGTCGAGCCGCGGTTCGCCCACCACCTTCGCGGCCGGGTAGTCGCCGTACACGTCGCCCATGCAACCAGGCGCGATGAGCTCGATCATGCGCAGTGGGTGCAAGGAAGACGCTTCCGCCTCGTCGAGCGAGAGCGCGTTCGCGCGCGGCGAGCCCGCCATCACCGCCCGGGCCGGAACCAGCACTGCCGCGCCCATCGCCACAGCCACAGCCACCGCGAGCGCGTGCAGCGCCAGCCAGCGTGGTCGCATGCGCGGCAGCGTCGGATCGTCTCGTCGCTCCGACGTGTCCACCAAGAGGACCATGACGATCGCCAGCCCGACGCCCATCACGGCGAGGAACATCTCGCCCATGAGCAGCGCCATGCCCGTCGGCAGCACGGCTTTCACGAACGCCATCGATCGGCGGCTGCCGGCGCGCAGGCTGGCGAGGAGCGAGAGGTGGCCCACCGCGATCCACGGGATCCAAGCGCCGGCGTGCAAGCGGAGGCCGGCGGTCCACTGGGCCGTCATGTAGCCGGACAGCGCCCACGCAAGCCCGGCGATCGTCGCCGCCAGCGGTGCCGCCCGCAGCCGTCGCGCAAGCAGGAACGCGCCCAGCCCCCCCATGGCCATGTGCAGAAAGTCGAGCGCGCTGACCGCGTTGGCGACCCAACCCGGCCCGACCAGCAGCACCAGCCAGTTGGGCGGATAGAACACGCCGTAAAGCGGGTCGCCGAGCACTGGAAACCCCAGTCCCTGGTACGGGTTCCACAGCGGCAGCTCACCCGAGAGTATCGACTCCCGAACGAACCAGCGCGCGGGAAAGATCCAGTGCGCGATGTCCCGCGTGAAGATGATGCGCCCCCAGAAGAGAGGCAGGTAGAGCGCCGCCAAGATGGCCAGGAACCCGAGTGCCGCCCGGCGCACGGAGGTGCGGCTCGCGGACGGCTGGGCATGCGTGGGCGTTCGGGTCACGGGCGAAGCGCGATCATACACGCCGGCCGCAAATCTCGCTCCGTCGGCTCGATCGAGACGGCGCCCGAGGGCGGGGCACGCCTGCGTCGCTCATGACTCCGCGAAGCTCAATGGGCGTCCGCTTCCTCGGCAGGCAGAGCCACTTCGAAGTCCGCCTCGCGCAGCTGGGTTCCATTCTGGGCCAGGATCTGCAGGTGGTACTGACCGGCCGCCACCTTGTGGCGACTCCAGGTGCGCCATCGCTTGCTTTGTCCGATGGGCAGGTAATGGCGGGCGACCTCCTTGCCGTTGCAGGTCCACACGTGCTCGACGAATCCGCCACCCGGGCCGGTGATCTCGGTGACCGCGTAGATGGTCTGACCGGCGACGATCTTCTCGGGCAGGGGCTGGGCCTGACGGTTGACGACGGCCGAGCCCAGCTTGAGATCCGCCTGTTGCACGAGCTCGGATTGGTCGGCGGCGGCGCTGGGCGCGGTGACGGCGGCGGCGAAGGTGAGAGAGGCGATGGCGAACAGCATGGTGTGTCCTTTCCGTTTGGGGTGAGAGGCCGCGGGGCGGTTCGTCTCGCGCGGCGGTTTCCCCGCACTGCAGCCGTCGTGCCGGGGCGGAGATCGTGCCTTTCCCGGCATGCGCCCGCTGCCGCATCGGCTTCATCTATCTTTCGTAGATTTTCATCTATAGAATGCCGACATGCTCTGGGAACCCTGGCTGCGCCGTCTGCGCCACGACTTGGTGAAGAGGCTGGTCTGGCCAGCCCGCGACCGCCGCGACATGGGGGGGACGCCTGCGCCGGGGGAGCTGTCTTGCAAGCTGGTCGACGACGAAGGCAGGCCCACGACGCCAGAGGCACTTTGGAGCGCCCTCAGGGCTGATGCGCCCGAGCCGCACCATGGGGCGCTTGCCGAGTTCGAGACCGCTCTTGCTGCGAGTCTGGCGGCGGCCAAGCGAGGCGATGTCCACGGCGTCCTGGCGCTGGACGACGCTTTCGATGGACTGGTCCAGGTTCTTGCAAGGAAGGGACGCTGACCATGCCTCGGCTGCTGGTGATTGATGACCGTGACCAAACCATCGAGATGTGCCACCGGCACCTGCCGGAGCTCGATACGGTTGCGCGCTGCGAGCGCGAAATCCCGTGCCAAGTGTGCGAGGAACGCGAGCGGAGCTGCGCTTTCAAGTGCGCACACGACTACCGCGAGGCCGCCGAGGTGCTCGCGCGGCTGCCCGACCTGCCCGACATGGTCGTGCTCGACCTGCACTTCGCCCTGCCCGAGGAGCGCCTGCTGCCCGAAGACAAGAGCGGGCTGCCCACCGAGGGCCGCGCCCGCAAGCAGGCCGTGGATGATCTGCGCCGGCGCCAGGGGCTCCTCATCCTCGAACGCCTGCGCAAGGACTACCCGACGTTGCCGGTGATCATGCTGACCACCACCGGCGCCGACCTCGGAGCGGCACGGCCCGCGGATCCGTTGCTGCACTTCTGCGCGAACGAGGTCCTCGATAGCCGCAGCCTGGCCGCCGAGATCAAGCACGCGCTCGCGACCAGCGAGGCCGCGCAAGAGGGCGGCGTGTTCTGGGGCAACGGCCGGGTCATGCGTGAGCTGCGACGCTCGATCGTCATGCTCGCACGATCGCCGTTGCCCATCCTGGTCGAGGGCGAAACCGGCACCGGCAAGAGCTTCCTCGCCGAGCACGTCATTCATCCTCGCTCGGGCGCGAAGGGCGCGCTGGTGGTCACCGACCTCTCGACCATTCCCGCCGCGCTCCTGCCGGCACATCTGTTCGGAGCCCGCCGGGGCGCCTACACCGGTGCCACCGACGACCACGCCGGCGTGTTCGAGCAAGCCCACGGCGGAACCTTGTTTCTCGACGAGATCGCGAATCTGGATTTGGAGCTTCAGAAACAACTGCTGCTGGTGCTCGAGCGTGGCAGCGTGACCAGGCTCGGCGATTCGCGACCGCGTCCCGCGGCCCCGAGGCTGGTTGCCGCCACCAACCAGTCGCTCGCCGAGTTGGTCACGGCCGGTCGCTTTCGCGCCGACCTCTACATGCGGCTCAACCCGGCCACGCGGTTGCGCGTGCCGCCCTTGCGCGAGCGCACGGAAGACCTGCCCGACTTGATGCGCTTCGCCCTGCTCGAAGCCCTGCGCAGCGACGGCTTGCGCCCGCTGGTCCGCGCGTACCTGACCAAGTTCCCGACGCCGGACGACTTTCACGACGACGCGAACCAGGTGGTCTTCGGCAGGCCCTCGGCGCGCCAGGCCAGGCGCGACGCCTTCACGGTGTTCTTGAGCCGCGATGCCATGGATCGCCTGCAGGCCCACGACTGGCCGGGCAACCACCGCGAGCTGCGCTTGCTGGCGGGCAACGTGCTGGTGCACGCGCTGACCCGCCTGCTCGACGTCGAGCCCAAGAGCAACGAGCGAAGCCCGGCCCTGCTGACGGTCTCGGATCAGTTGGTGGAGACCTTGGTCAGGGACACGGCACGCCTCGCTGCGCCGAGAATGGCGGCCGACATGCGCGGACGAAAGGTCGAGGTCGAGCTGGTGGCGGCGCCGACCTTCGCGCGCATCAGCGGGGACGTGGAGCGGCAGTATCTGCGCGCGATGTTCCGGCGCTGCTCGGGCGATCTCGAACGCATGGCCCGAGAGCTTTTGGGACCGCGTGGCGCCGCCCGACAGGTGCACCTTCGTCTCAACCAGCTCGGCCTCAAGCTGCGCGAGCTGCGCGAGGAGCTCGTATGAAGCCGACCGTGCTGGCCATGCTGGCGGCGTCGCTCGCAGCGCCGGCGTTCGCAGGGCCCGGCGACACGCCCGACGGCGGCGCCGCGAACGTCAAGGAGGCCGTCGATCGCGCCAGCGCGGGGCGCCTGTCCAGCAAGGCACTGGCGCGCATCAAGGACGGCGCGTGGGAGGAAGCCGCCGATCTCCTGCGGCGCGCGCACGAGAAGGACCCGACGAGCGCCGCCATCTCCACCGACCTGGGCTTCACCTTGGCCCGCCTGGGCCACGTGCAAGAGGCCGAGCGGCTCTACCGCTTGGCCATCGAGCAGGACCCTGGGCGCTTCTACGCCTACGCGAACCTGGCCGAGCTGTGGGCCGGCGATCCCTTGCGCTGGCAGCGGCGCGACGAGACGGTTGCGTTCCTCGAAAAGGCGCTGGCCGCGTTCGTGGACGACGCGCGCGCGCACGCCCACGTGGAGCTCAGGTTGGCCGAGCTTCTGCGCAGCCTGGGCCGCGTGTCGGACGCGCGCAAGCGGCTGCAGCGCCTGACCGCGGCGACCGTGCCCGCGCAGGTTCGCCGACGCGCGACCGAGCTCATCAGCGCCGTGGACGCCGAGGCGCACACGCGCGCGCTCGAAGACTGGCCCGCGCCCGAGGAGATCCCGGCCGCCGACCGCGAGCGCCTGGACAAGGCCCGGGCCAGCGACGATCGAACGGGGCTCGCCCTGCTCGACGAGCTCGTCGCCCGTCAGCCCGGCTGGACCCAAGCTCGCTGGCAACGTGCGCAGATCCTCGAGCGCCTTGGCCAGCTCGACGAGGCGGGCGCCGACTTGACCGTGGTGGTGCAGCTTTCTCCTTCCCACGCGCGCGCCTGGCGGCGGCTCGGCATCATCTTGGCAGAGCACGGCGGCGGCTTCGAAGCCGAGCGGGCCGACGAGGCCTTGCGGCACGCGCTGGCCCTGGAGCCGTCCTGGTCCGATCTGCGCGAGCTGCGGCGGCAGGTGGCCGCCAGACGGGCACGAGGCGTTCGCAAGACCTCCGGTCGACGAGTGGCCGAGCCCACCGCGAAGGCGCGCCAACTGTTTCAGGACGCGCAGAGCTGGATGGGCATGGACGCGCCCGAGATGGCGCCCCCGCTGTTACGACAGGCGCTCGCGGAATCCCCCGGGTTCGTGGAGGCCGCGGCGGCGCTCTACGCCATCGAGCACACGGTGCCCGAGGCCACGGTCAAGACGCTTTGGAACGATGGCCAAGGCTTGTGGCAGCTGGCCGTGGCGGTGGGTGTGCTCCGCTCGCACGACGCGGTGGCCATCCCGTGGATTGACCGCGCCGTCGAGCTTGGCGTCGAGGAGGCCCGTTTTGGGCGCGCCTCGCTGCGAGCCGCCTCGGGTGCTCGTCAGGCCGCGCTCGCTGATCTGCGCGACTACGTTGCGGCCGGGGCGGCACCGCCCCGCTTGGAGGAGGCCCGCGCGTTACGCATGACTCTGGTCGAGGTGCCCTCGCCCGGCTCGCCCGAGCGACTCGCGCACCTCAAGCTCGCGCAAGACCGTCCCGCCGAGGCCCTGGTCGCGCTCGGTGGTCCGTGCCGACCTGGCTTGCCCGTCGACAACCTGCTCGCGCTCGGCAAGACCTACGAGTTCACCGGAGACGCGAGGACCGCGCTCGCCTGCTACCGCCACGTCTTGGATGCGAAGAGCGCGCCACCGCTCGAGTCCAGGCAGCGCGCGTGGGAGCGCCTCGCCGGCGCGACCAGCGCGCTGGCGCCGTCGGAGCTCGGCCCGTTCGAGGCGCACCTCGAAGCGGCGGCCGGGGCGAAGGTCACGCTGGCCGAGCTCTCCTTAGCTCGGCTGGCAGAAGCGCGGAGGCAGTGGAACGTCGCCGCCGCGCACGTGCGTCGCTTCATCGATCACGCGGACAGCGACGATCCTCGCCTGTCCAACGCTCGCACACTAGAGGCGCGCATGAAGAGCGTGCTCGACAAGGAGGCCGAGGCGCGCAACCTTCGCGTGGAGCGCCTGCAGCTCGCGGGCGCGCTCGTGCTGGCCGCGGTCGCGGCGGTCCTGGGCATGCGCCGCTGGCGCCACAAGACGCTCGCGCGCGCTCTGCAAACGCAACCGTTGCTGTTTCCGACGCTGGTGAAGTCCATCGGCAGGGTCCGGCACGACGTGCTCAAGCATCGGACGAGCGCGCTCGAGTTGCTCTCCGATCCCACGACGCCTCGCGAGGACGTGGCGCACGCGTTGCTGGAGCCGACGCCCGCATCGTCGGAGGTGGTGAGCATCTACGATCAGCTTTCGCAAGAGGTGCGCGCCCTGGGCGTCATCCTCTGCCCTCTCGCGCGCGAGCCGGTGCTGGGGCCGCTCCATGCCGATCTGAAGAGGGCGGAGCTGCTGATTCAGCGCGCTGGCGATCCGTCGCCCGTGCTGCGCGAGATCGATGAGCGCCTCCGCGGGGTGCACGCCGTGCGCCTGCAAGCGCTGCTTCGTTCCGGGCCGCGCACAACACTGAGCGCCGGCCTGCTTTCGCAGTGGATCGATGGCGTGTGCGGCCAGCGTCTGTCCGCGGTGGCGCCGGGTCTGTACCTGCAAGGTGCGCCCATCCCGTTCCCACTGCCCAAGGCGACGTTGGGATCGATCGTCAGCAACCTCCTGCGCAACGCGATGGCTGCCACGGCCGACCTCGCGGCCTCGGCGGTCGAGGTGCGCGCCGAGCAAGGTCGAGACGGCACGGGACGGCGCACGGTCAGCCTGCTCGTGGCCGACGCCGCGCCGAACAGCCTCGACGCCGAGAGCATCGAACGCCGACCGGCAGACCGCGGCCTCGGTATCGTCCGCGACGCCGCGCGGGCGTGGGGCGGCGAGGTCGTCGTGCGAGATGAGCCGTCTCCCTTCCGCAAGTCCGTGGGCGTGAGGTTTCCAGCCCCGCCGGAGCCAAGCACGTGAGCCTGCCCTTGTTCGTGGTGTGCGAGGACGGCCACGAGTACACCGAGCGCTTCGAGCGGTTCCTGCACCGCCAGTTTCGCTTCGTGCGCGCGGCGGACTGGCGCTCGGTCCAAGCGGCGTTGCGCGCGGAGCTCCCAGCCGCGTTACTAGTGGACCTGGACTTCCGACGGACGCCCGCCGCCGACCTGCTCGGCGAACAGGGGCCGCCTGGACGGGCGCCCTCGCCCGAGGAGAAGTCGCGCTGGGCGGCCAGACAAGGCATCCTGCTGCTCCAGTACCTGCGCAACCAAGGCGTCCTGGTGCCGGCCCTGCTCTTTGCCGATCTCGACGACAACGAACAAGCCACGTACCTCGAACACACGCTGGCGCCGCTCGCAATCGTGGAGAGCCGCGAGGGACTCGCCCAGCTCGCGGCTAGGTTGCGACGGCTGGCCGGGGCAGCCTGACTACCTCTTGAGCGCGTACTTGGCCAAGCAATAGAGCGCGCGTATCCCGTCCTTGACCCCGATCTTCTTGCCATCGGCATAGGTACGGCCGTGGTACGAGATCGGCACTTCGTAGACGCGAATGCCCTTCTGTCGGGCGAGCTTGATGGTGACCTCGGGCTCGAAGCCGAACCGATCCTCCTCGAGCTCGAGCGACTGGATGACCTCGCGGCGGAAGGCCTTGTAGCAGGTCTCCATGTCGGTCAGGTTGAGGTCGCTCACCATATTGGAGAGCAGGGTGAGCAGGCTGTTGCCCGCGTAGTGCCAGAAGTAGAGCACGCGGTGCGGCCCGCCGAGGAAGCGCGAGCCGTAGACCACGTCGGCGTGTCCGTCGGCGATGGGCGCCACGACCGCGGGGATCTGCGCCGGGTCGTACTCCAAGTCCGCGTCCTGCACGATCACCACGTCGCCCTTGGCCTCGGCGAAGCCGCGTCGCAAGGCCGCGCCCTTGCCGCGGTTTTGGTCCTGCATCAGCACGCGGACACCGGCCAACGGGGCGACGTCTCGCTCCAGGACCTCGCGCGTCCCGTCGGTCGATCCGTCGTCGACGACGATGATTTCCTTGTCGAAGGCGGCGGCCTTTACCCGTTCGACCAGGGCGAGGATGGTGGCCTTCTCATTGAAGCAGGGGATGACGACGGTGACCAACATGGTGCGTGGCTCCAGGGCTAGTACAGGTACCTCGATTCACGGGCAACGTCTAGCGGCAAGGTGGGTACTGCTCTCGTTCACTACGAGCCGGATCTGATATAGCCTGCCGGCCACCGGAACTCGCAATGCAGACAGCCGACGACAAGCCCGCGATGGCAACCGCAACGCCCGCCGATGCCCGCGATGGCATGGGCCGAGGCGAGAAGTTTTCGCTCTACTTCATCGTCGCCGCCACCCTGGCCGTCCTCGTCGCACGCATTCCCGTGCTGGTCCATCGGTTTTTCGACGTCGACGAGCTCGAGCACGTGCATGGGGCCTGGAGCGTGTTCAAGGGGCTCGTGCCTTACCGCGACTTCTTCGAGCACCACACGCCTTGGTACTACTACCTCCTGAGCCCGTTCTTCCGCTGGTTCGACGTCGACGGTTCTTTCGAAAGTGCCAGGCACTTCCTGGTCTTCGGGCGAGCGCTGTCGTCGCTTCTGACCGTGCTCGCGGCCGTCATCGTCATTCTGATTGGCCGCGCGTGGGCGAGGACCAGCGTGGGGCTCTTGGCCGCCTTCCTGCTCGTCAGCCAACCGGTCGTCTTCCAGAAGACGGTCGAGATGCGCCCCGACGTTCCGGCGCTCCCGTTCTTCGTGGCGTGCCTCGGCTTCGTGGTCTGGGGCCTCGACAGTCCCGGGATCTCGAAGGCCGCGCAGCTTCGCCGTCTCGTGTGGGCAGGCCTGTGCCTGGGGGGCGCCATCATGTGCACGCAGAAGATGCTGTTCGTCATCCCCGGGTTGGCGGTCGGGCTCGGCCTGTGGGCGCTGCTCGCCGGGCGACGGGCCGATTCGACGGGCGGGATTGTCCATCGCACCGTCGCGGCCACGCTGTGCGGAGTCGCCATTGTCGTTCCCGGCGTCCTGACGTGGGCCGCGTTCGCCGTCGGACACGGTGGCTATGCGTTCATCGGCAACAACTTCCTGCTCAATTCCAAGTGGACGCACGTTTCTCACGAGCAGCTTCTAAAAGTGCTCGAAACGAGCTGGCCAGTTCTCATTTTGTGTCTACTGGGCGCCTCGGTCGCATTGTATCGCTTCATTCGCAGCGAGCAGCGCCGCTGGGGCAGCGTCGTGCTGCTGGCGACCTTGTTCGGCTTGATTGTCGGAATCCTCGTCGTCCCCGGCGCGCACAGACAGTACTACTTGATGCTCTTCCCAATCGTCTGTCTGTTTGCGGCTCGAGGGCTCGTGTTCCTCATTGAGCTGGCACGACGCCCGTGGCTGCTCGGCGTGGCCATCTTGCCCTTGGCGGTCCTGCCCGCGATGGCGTTGGCGGAAGCGTACGGACAGCCCAACGACGACCAACTGGCGAAGATACGCTTCGTCATGGAAAAGACGGGGCCAAGCGACGTCGTCATGGATGGCATCGAGGGGATGGGGCTGTTTCGACCGCACGCCATCTACTTCTTCTTCCTGCACGCCGAATCATTGGAGATGCTCACGCGCGAGCAATTGGACGTCTACGTGAACGAGCTCGTCAGTGGCAAGGTTCGCCCGAAGCTCATCGCGCTCGACGACAATCTGATTGCCCTGGGAATCAGGTTTCTGCACTTCGTGAAGACGAACTACGAGAGCAGCGACGGCTTCTTCTACGTCTTGAAACAAGAACCGCGATGAGCTGCAATCCAGCGATTGCCGGCGTCCGGCAGCGTGCTGCCATGCAGAGCACCAGCGGGACAGCGCCAGATCTAGTCGCGGGTTGACAAGTTATGCGAAGCAAAGCAATTCGTACGGAGTAGTATCGCGCGGCCTTTTCGAGAGCGTCGGCGCGATTCCTTTTTTTAGCCTGGTACGTCCGCTATCAGATATACATTCCCTCTGCTCCTTGACGGAACTCCACCCAAAGGACGAAAGAGAACAGATGCGCAAAGTAAGCACACTCGTTGGTCTGACCGCCTTCGCGCTGGCCACTTCGGCTGGCCTCCCCACCGCCGCATTCGCGGATGCTCCCTCTGACAGCGCAGCGGCCACGACTGCTCCAGCCGCCGAGACTCAGGCGGCCCCCGCCGCGCCCGCCGCGGAGACCACGCCCGCCGCGGAGAGCACGCCCGCCGCGCCTGCCGCGGAGAGCACGGCCGCCGTTGCCGCTCCAGCCGAGGAGACGCCGGCGAATAGCAAGCTTCAGGTCGGCATTGGTTTCGTGGCCGCAGGCATGGGCACGTACAAGTACCAACCGGATCCCACCAAGACGGTCGAATCCGACGCCGCTTTTGCGTACGGCCTTTCGCTGTCCGTGGGGTACGAGGTGCTTCCCAACTTCGTGGTCGGCATCGCGCCGCAGCTGCTCCTCAACGTCAAGGAGAAGGAGCCCGAAATCAGGAGCGAGGAGGACACGGCGGTCAAGCAGATCGATATCCTCGCCAGGCTCGCGTACGAGTACCCGGTGGTCGAGACCATCCGCGTGTATGCCGAGGTGCTGCCGGGCTACTCGATGATCCGCAACACCGCGGGCTCGAAGGGTTTCATCCTGGCCGGTGGTTTGGGCGTGGCGATGGACATCGCGGACCGCTACTTCCTGAACGTCGGGGCCGGTTACCAGCTCGGCTTCCAGAAGTGGACCGAGGGCAGCCTTACCTACGACACTTCGACGCGTTTCATTCGCGTGGTCCTCGGCGGGGGAATCAGGCTCTAACGCCCCCTCGGCCGACATGGTCCACGACGTACCTAACTTGATCGCCTCCCCAACAACATCTCTTAACGATCGGCGCGAAGCCGTGCTTGATTCAAGCACTGTCGATAGGGGCTCGCGGTTCCCCGCAAGCCCCACCGGACCGACTGGGACGCCCATGCGAACCTGCGCTCCGTGCAGAATCTGACCCGACACAGGAGTCCCCAATGCAGAAGACGAAGTCGCTCACCCCTTTGCTGTCGTTCGCAGTCGGCGTCCTGGCCATCTCCGCCTGCAAGCTCGACCGGCCGACCTCATCAGCATCTAACACTGGAACGGACACGGAGACCGCGATCTGCACGAGCACCGGTATCGATGCCGGTGTCCCGGTCGAGCAAGTGCCGGTCGTCGTCACGCCCATCCAGTGTAGCGGCGCCAACGCCGCCGTGAAGCTGAAGTACACCGACGGGTACACCCCGGCCGCCGAGCACCTCGCCACGGTCCAGAGGATGATCACCCAGCTGACGAACGAGCAGAAGGCGGATCAGCTTCGCGGCAGGCCCTACGGGTCGGCCGGGAAGACGCAGATGAACGACACCCAGCGCAGCGACGACACCGCGGGCATCCGTGGCTATCGCTACCGGGATGCCTCCCGCGGCATGAACCTCGCCCAGGACATGGAGGGCGTGAAGCCGAATGCCGGGACGTGGTTCGGGACCAAGGTCGGCTACTCCACGACCTTCCCAGCCAGCATCGCGCGCGGCGCTGCCTTCGATCTCGATCTCGAGTACGCCATCGGCGAGGCCATCAGCGACGAGATGATGGCGGCCGGTCAGACGGTGCTTCTGGCCCCCTGCATGAACATCATTCGCCATCCCGCTTGGGGCCGCACCCAGGAATCCTACAGCGAGGACTCGTACCACACGGGCCGCCTCGCCTCCGCGATGACCATCGGCATCCAGCAGCACATCCTGTCCAACGCCAAGCACTGGATGGCCTACAACATCGAGGAGTACCGCGACTCGAATGACATGAGCCTCGACGAGCAGACCATCCGCGAGGCCTATGGTCGCCATTTCCGCATGGTGGTCCAGGACGGCGGCGTGGGCTCGGTCATGGCCTCTTACAACATGGTCAACGGCATCAAGGCCATCGAGCACACCCACATTCTAAAAACGGTCCTGCGCGACGACTTCGGCTTCAAGGGCTTCGTCCTGAGCGACTGGTGGGCCATGTTCCCGGGCGTGAACGTCGGCACCGACGTCACGACGCTGAAGCGCTACGCCATCAACTCCATGAACGCCGGCATGGATGTCGAGCTGCCCTGGAAGCTCAACTACGCCTTCCTCGAGGAGCTGGTGCGGACCAACTCCGTCAGCCAACAGCAGCTCGACGACGCGGCCGGCCGGGTGCTTCTGCAGAAGGTCCGCTTCGACAGCTGGGACATGAGCAAGAGCATGTGGGGTCTCGGTCGGCCGAAGACCACCTACAAGAAGGGCAGGATCGTCTACAGCGGCTGCGACGGACACGTGGAGCTCTCGCGCAATGCCGCGGTCAAGAGCATGGTGCTCATGAAGAACGCCA
This sequence comes from uncultured Myxococcales bacterium, assembly GCA_964647025.1. GTDB lineage: Bacteria > Myxococcota_A > Polyangia > Fen-1088 > Fen-1088 > Fen-1118. The sequence goes on from CAZYFU010000022.1 coordinate 43,148, forward strand.
GCAACACCCTGCCCATCAGCCCCGCCGTCAAGAAGGTCGCGGTGCTGGGTGCCACGGTCCCCTACGCCACCACCAACGATGGCCGGCCAACCGTGGCAACGATGAACTTCGCCACCGAGGTCCACACCGGTGACAAGGGCTCGAGCCGCGTGTTCTCGGATCCGAAGGACAGCGTCGGTCCCTACGACGGCATCAAGCTGACCCGTCCCAGCCAGGACATCGTGGTCGAGACCGCCGACAGGGCGGACGCCGACAACGTCAAGGACGCGGACTTCTTCGTGGTCGTCGCCGGCCTCACGCCGGAGGACGAAGGTGAAGAGTACACCCTGGCAGGTGATCGGAAGAGCTTCGCCCTCGACTACAAGCGGGACGGCACCGAGTACGCCGGCATCCAAACCAAGCTGATCGAGGCCGTCATCGCAACTGGCAAGCCGATGGTCGTCGTCCTGGAAGGTGGAAGCGTCATCGACATGCCGTGGCTCGACCGGGTTCCGGCCGTGGTCATGGCATGGTACGGCGGCATGCGGGTCGGCGAGGCCTTGGGCCAGCTCCTGTGGGGCCAGGCCAACTTCGGGGGCAAGCTGCCCATCAGCTGGGGCCGATACTCGGATTATCCGGTTTTCAAGGCGCCGAAGGGTGCCACCACCGCCGACTACTTCCTGGGCTATCGCTACTTCGACAAGTTCGGCATCACCCCCGTCCTGCCCTTCGGCCACGGCCTCAGCTACACCACTTTCGCGTACAGCAACCTGCAGATTGGCTGCTCGGGTGCGAGCGAAGGCGCCGTGATTCCAGTCTACGTGGACGTGACGAACACCGGCACCATGGCTGGTGACGAGATCGTCTTCCTCTTCGCATCGTTCCCGAACAGCAAAGCCTCGCGACGAACCACCATCAAAGAGCTGAAGGGCTTCACGCGCGTCAGCCTCAATCCGGGTGAAAAGAAGCAGGTGATGATCCCAGTCCGACTCAAGGACCTCGACTACTTCGACCAAACCACGAACAAGTGGGTCGTGGAAGATGGCCCCGTCACTTTCATGGTTGGTGGCAACCCGACGAATTTCGCGCCCGACATGACGGGGACCGTGAACGTTCAGGGTTACATCAAGGACAGCAGCAACTACTAACCGCGGGCGATGCAATGAACGTCTATCGGAACAATTCCATGACAAAACCCGGTTTCCTCGCCAAGTCCAAGTCCCTCAACCTCCTCGGTGCCGCGGCCTCTCTGGCCGTCCTCGGGGCGCCCGCGATCGCCTTCGCGGACAACCACACGAACGGCGGGGCCGCGCATCCTGCGGCCTCGCATTCGGAGACGAAGTCCGAGGGCGCCGCGTTCCACGCGCAGCCGGCGGCCGAAGCGGCTGCGCAGACCACGCCTGCGGCGGAGACCTTGGCTCCGCCGCCAGCCGCACCCACGCCAGCAGAGGTGACCCCGGCGGGCGATCCTCCGTCCGTGGCGCAGATCGGTATCCAACGGCTGGGCCCCGATGCCTATCCGGACACGGAGAACCGAGGCATCAGGTTCGGCTCCATGGCGCTGACCTTCCACGGCCTGCAGTGGCCCTTCATGCCGAGCAAGGGCGGACCCCGCTTCGTGCTGGGCGTTTCCGGGTGGGGCTGGGTCGACACCTCCTACCAGAAGTTTTCGCCGTGGGGGGACAACACGCAGATCGACGCGAGCCGAATTCGTTATTGGGTCCAGCAAGCACGCTTGGTGACCCGGTTCACCCCGACGTATTCCCTCGGCAGCGGGTGGTTCGTCCAAGGACAGGCCGAGTTCGTCGCCACCGAGGACCAGACCATCCAGCGCGGACAGACCGGCGGCGCCGACACCGACGACTTGTGGCTGCGCATCGGCCAGTGGAACAAGTGGGACTTCCAGGTGGGCCGCTATGAAGGCTGGGAGGTCTTTCACCTCGGCATGGGCCTCGACCTGAACACCTTCGAGCGCATCGGCGCCTACGGCCAGGGCGACCTCTACAACCCAACCTTCTATGGTCTGACCGACAACCAGTACCGCCCCGCGGGTGCCGTTGGAAACGTGGCGTTCCACTACTATCCGACCCGCTACCTGCGCTTCGAGCTGCTAAGCGGCCTGGGCAGCGTGGGCGCGTACCCTTCCGTGTCAGTCCGTCCCGTCGCCATCTTCGACATCGGCTGGCTGAAGTTGAAGGCCGGTACCGAGTACCAGAAGCTGACCGCGCAGCAGATCAACGATCCTGGGCGCGAGACCCGCAAGGGCGTCGGCGGCTCGATCCAGTTCGTGCTCGCTCCGTACGTCGAGTTCGGCCTCAACGGCGCGCAAGGCACCATCTGGAGTGTGCAGAGCAACGGCAACTTCAACGAGAAGGGCAGCTTGACCCGGACCAGCTTTGGCGGATTCGTGAACGTCACCAACGCGAGCGCCAAGTACCCGCTGGTCTTCGGCTTGGGCTCCGTCTACTCGTCGTACGAGGATCAGTTCCTCCGCGACGGTAACGTCAACGAGTACTGGCACCTGCAGAACTTCGTCGCTGTTCAGTACGTCGCATTCCAACAGCTCTACATCAAGTTGGTCGGCGGCTATGCCCGCGCTCACTGGGATGTCACCGATCCCCGCAGCTACGACGACGAGATGTACAGCGTTCGCTTGCGTCTGGCCTTGTACTTCTAGCCGCTTCGCCGCGAGACAGAAGAGAGAGCCAAAGGGGTTCCGGATCTTGGATCCGGGACCCCTTTTCGATCCAAGACGCTTCCCGTGCCCCGAAGCACTCTCCTGACGTGAGGCCGATGAGACTGGAGGCGTGGTGGAAGCCGTAGGCTCTGCGGGTGATGGTTCTGATCTTGCCGTTGATGACTCGGTTCTGGCGTTGTTGAGGCCGCCAAGGATGTCGGCGAGGTCGCGTGTCTTCTTGAGACCCTTGAGACTGTGTCGTTCGCCGCCTGCAGTGCGCGCACGCCCTGGTCGAGGGCGACCTGGCCAAGTCGCTGGACAGTGGCAGAGGGCATCGGAGGCCGCGCCTGGCCGATCTGCTGTGGCAACACCACCGGACGTGCTGCACACAAACGCAGGCTAGCGCCGCGCTACGACTTCTCTATAGACACGATGCGCTCTGGCGGCCATACTACCCGACCGTGGTAGCTGATCGGGTAGCCTCGGATTCGAAAGTTGGAGTGGAGGGCGTTTCAGCGCCTGTCAGTGCGAGGCCGGGGGATGACCCCTTCGCCCACCTCTGCATCGCACGGGCCGTGGCGTCCCTTCTTTCTAGCGCCCGATTGAGCTATCGGGAGCAGGAGATACTTGTCCTAGCCGCTCACGGCCTCGCCGATAAGGAGATCGCCGCACGCTTGAATCTGGCTTACACGACGGTCAAGTCGTACTGGTTCCGCATCTGCCTGAAGATCGGTGTGAACAACCGGCAGCTCGCCATCGCCAGACTCGTAGCCGCCCTAGCTCGAAGAGTTTTCAGCCGCCTGAGAGAGGGCCCCAAGGACTGCTCATGCGACGACGATCCTCAACCGCGGCGAACCAACGTCGTAGATACGACTACGTGACCACGGCATAGATTCCGGGAACTATCACGAGTCGCCGAATGGGGCGATTCGACGCGAACGAACCGCGGGTTCAAGAGCGCTGTATGGCGTATCGGGGTCTGGAAAGCTCACTTCCATTCATTGAGACAGAGTGCACCTGTCAGTCGGGGCGCGCACCTGAGCCGTGATCCTTTGAGTCGGCGATATACGTAGCCCTCCACATTCTCTCCTCTACCAGCTACAGCAACTGCAGAAATGGAGACGAAACGATGAACAGAACCATGACCAGCACAATGCTTGGGCTCGCCATCATTGCGGGCGCGCTTGCCCTCGCTAGGCCAGCAACGGCCGAGACGACCGCGTGGTACAATGCCAAAAATCCATCCATGTACCTCTCAGTCGCCGGCGGTATCTCGTGTCCCATTGGGCACGGAGGTTGCTGGCTGAACGACGGACAGAATATCATCGTATGGAATACCGGCGGCAGCCTCACTCCTGATCAGCACTGGTACAGCTCGGTCAACGCAACGGGCACAGTCGTGAACAACTACCGCGACCAGATTGGCAGGAATCTCTGTCTTGGCGTGGCTGGCGGCTCCAGTGCCCCCGGCACGGTCCTCGTCGTTTGGCCGTGCGAGGGACAACCCGATCAAGAGTGGAGGATCGATCCGGCGACTAGCCATGGACAGAACTACCCTGGTTGCTACGTCTTCATAAACAACCGTGCCGGGACCCAACAGGCGATGGGGGTCGCGAATGGACAAGTCTCACAGGGCGGGCGCGTGGTGATTTGGCCCTTGGGCATCAGAGGCGCGGCTAACCTAGACATGGTTTGGTGTCCGCGCTAGCGGATGCCTTTGGTGGACAAATGTGCCTCGGCGCAGGGAACGACCGAGTGGTCGCTTCCCTGTGCCGCTCATTTTACGGGACGCTGATCTCGCGTACGCTGCCCTTCTTGAACAGCAGCCCTTCCGAGCCAACGTTGTCGCTTCGGAAGTAGACCGTGATGTTCGGCTTGCCGCTCTCCGAGCCCGCCCGGGTGGGCTCTCGGGTGAGGGGCATCGCGGGATCGATGCCGGATGCACAAGGGGTGGCGTTCACGCCGAAGTCCTTGCCGTAGTCCACGTGCTCGTTGAGCTTCCGCCAACTGCCGCCGTTTGCCCCGTCGGTTTCGTCGAGCCACAGCTCCTGCTTTACGCCACCATCGGCCAGGTCGTAGACGGCGTGCTTGTAACCGATCCATTGGTTGGTCGGCAAGGTGCCGCTGCTCCACTGGCTCTTTCTCGAGATCGCCGTCGAGTCGGTGTGCCGGGTTTCCTTCTCGAAGTCGATGTATCCGTCGCAGCGCATGCGGGCGTTGATGCCACGGGTATCACAAAGGTCGACCGTCTCGCGCCCGGTGGTGCCGTGGTTCGTTCGCGCGAGCGCCGCCATGCCCGCATACGCGGCCGAGCAGGTGAAGGCGGGCGTGCGCATGAAGTACATGGTGATCTCCACGTCCCGCCACTGGTCGAGCTTGTCCGGGTCGTGAACGTACATGCGCGGCGTGCTGCCCGAGATCTTCAAGGTTCCGGCACCGTCGGTGGCGTAGGTAGCCGAGCCGTGGTCTGCGTCGAACCACGGATCTTTGGGGTCGATGCCCGTGAACGTGCGTGACGTGCCGTTGTCCCATGAGGAAAGCCAGACCTTGCCGTCCGCCAGTGAAGGATAGAGCTCGGTTATCCCGAAACGGTCGACGCCAACGGCGCTCGAGCCTCCCCTTCCGGTCGCCCCTCCGGTCGCGGGAGCCCCGCCCCCGCCGGCCGCGGCACCGGCCGCGCCACCGGCTCCGCCTCTTCCGGCTGCGCCACCTCCCCCGCCACCACCCGTTGCACCTCCGACGGCCGATTTTCCACCGGAGCCCAACGAGCCGCCGCTGCCGGTGCTCCCGCCTGAGCCCGAGCGTCCGCTCGAGCCGGCTGTTCCGCCGCTTCCGCTTGCGCCACCGGTCGCTCGCCCGCCACTTCCGCCCGCGTCCGAGCTTCCGCCAGCGCCGCCCGACTGGCCGCCAGCGGCGCTACGCCCACCGGTCCCCGTCGCCCCACCCGAGGTCACGGTCCCGCCGGCTCCGCCGCTCGGCGAAGCTCGTCCACCGTTCGCGCTGCCTCCGTCCCCGCCGGTGCTTGTCTGGACGCTACAGGCGATGGGCAAAAGCCCGACGGGGAACAGCCAAAGGCATGCCGAGAAGGAGAGCCGCAACCGAAGCATGCCCCCATGGTAACGCAGGCGGGGGCTCCTCGTCCCCCCGCGCGGTCGAGCGACCGCGTGGGGAGTCCGAGATACGCCGGATGGCTTGCCGGGCGCCGCTAGTAGATCGGAATCGGGCCCGTGAACTGGCACAGGCTGTCGCACGTGGCTCCGCCGTCGCACTGCTCGCCGAACTGGGGCTGCACACGTCCGTCGCCGCAGTATGGTGCCCAGGCACAGTAGGAGGTGCACAGTCCGGCGCCGTAGGCTGTCACGGGAGAGACGTTGGAGGGGCCGAAGTCGCACTGCTCGGTGCCGTTCTTCAGGCTGTCGCCGCAGTAACCAGCCAGCGTGCAGTTGTAGTTGCAGGTTCCGTAGAGCCCGTTGTTCACGCCGTCGTCACACTGTTCGCCGGGCTCCTTGACGCCGTTGCCGCACCTGAAGCGGCAGTGGATGTCGCACTTGCTGGTGGCGAGGCCATTGGACGGACCATCGTCGCACTGCTCGGGTGCGACGGTGACGCCATCACCGCATGACGGCAAGGGCACGAAGCCCGTGCAGTCGATCATGCACGATCCTGGCAAGCCGCTGTTCACGCCATCGTCGCACACCTCGCCGAACTGACCGTCGACCTCCTTGTCGCCGCAGTAGGGGCCGGGCTGGCAACGGTCGTTGCAGGTGCCGCGTCCGTAAACCGTCGCGAGGTTCAGCGCGGTGCCGAGGTCGCAGATCTCGCTCGCGCCGTTGACCAGGCCGTCGCCACAGTAGGCGGCGAGCACGCAGCCGGGGCTGCACGTGCCATACGAGCCGTCGTTCTTGCCGTCGTCGCACTGCTCGGGGGCGGTCTTGATGCCGTCGCCGCAGCGCGGGCCGAGGGTGCAGGTGGGCGAGCACTTGCCGTAGCCACCGGTGTTGTTCGCGACGCCGTCGTCGCACTGCTCGCCGGCTTCGATGACGCCGTTGCCGCACTTCAAGGTGCACGCGGCGGTGCAGCCACTGCCCGTGGTCCCATTCAAGGTCCCGTCATCGCACTGCTCGGTGCCGTTCTTGGTGCCGTCGCCGCAGCGTGGCCCCTGGGTGCAGGCAGCCGTGCAGTGGCCGTACCCGGTACCGTTGGCGGCGCCTTCGTCGCAGGACTCGCCGTTCGACACGACGCCGTCGCCACAGTACGGCGCCCACTTGCAGTTCGCACCGCACCGCTTGAGCGTTCCGCCGTAGGTGGCCAGGTTGACGCCGTCATCGCAATCCTCGTAGGGGTTCTGCACGACGGCGTCGCCGCAGCCGGGAGGCAGGGTGCAATCGCCGTTGCAGGTTCCGTAGGCGCCGGTGTTCTTGCCCGGTCCGAGGTCGCAGGCCTCGCCGCGGGTGACGATGCCGTCGCCGCAGAACGGGGTACACACGCTCCTCGGCGCGTTGAAGCCGCTCAAGGTGAGCTGGTAGTTCGACTTGGTCACGTGGCGCTCGGCCTGGAAGATGATGATCTCGTAGATGTTGCCGGGCACCATGCCGAAGCCGTTGCTCACGGTGGTGCAAGAGGTCGGCGCCGGGCAGTTGGCGGGATCCGGGCAGTTGACCGGCCTCTCGTCCACGCAAACCTGCGTGCTGGATCCGTTCAAGGTCGCGATGCCGCGCAACTCCGAGTGGATGCCGCCCAGGTCGACGGCGAGCCTGCCGTTGATGAAGACCCAGACGTCGTCGTCGCCGCGGAAGTTGAACTGCTCGCCGCCCTGATACTGGAACCAGTAGTGGGCCTCGCTGGTGAAGCAGAAATTGCGAATCTCCGACGGGTTCGACGCCGGATAGTTGATGTTGCCGAAGCCCTGCCCGTCGATCGGGAAGAACCTATCTCTGTAGTACTGGTAGACCCCGGTCCCGACCGGATCGAGGGTCAGCGTGCTTTGGATCGTGATGCGGCTGACCGCCGGGTTGGCCGCGTCCGCAGCCGCGTTGCCGGTGGCGTCGGAATCGTCCGTGTACCACTCGGCGTAGTAGGTCGCGATGTCCGCGGCGCTGAGCGAGGCCGCGTTGCTCGAGACCTTGGAGCGGAAGGTCGCTCCCGTGGCGTCGCTCATGAGGGTGCTCGACGTGCTGACCGCCGGGCCGTCCATGGTGAAGGCGCGCGACAGCGAGGTGCCGGAGTTGTTGCCCACGTACGCGCTGTTGTAGACCGGCTTGCCGTTCACGCCGATGGCGCTGTTGGCGATTCCCACTTGGCGCTGGTCGTAGACGGGGTCGATCTCGAAGTGCGGGTGCTTCCAGTTGAAGTCGCGGTACACGATGGGGATGGTCAAAGAAGTCCCGAGCGCGGCCGAGGACGCGTTGCAGGTGTAGCCGGGCTCTATCGCGCACAGCGCCGAGCAGCCGTCGCCGTTGCGGGTGTTGCCGTCGTCGCAGGCCTCGTCGGGCATCTTCAGTCCATCGCCGCAGACCGAGAAGCACTGGTAAGGCTGGGAGGTGTCGTTGGCCGGGTAGCCACACTTGGGTTCGTTGGTGCACGACGGTGAGCAGCCGTCGAACGGGCGCAGGTTGCCGTCGTCGCACTGCTCGGTGCCTTCCTTGCGGCCGTCACCGCAGGTGGTCCGGTAACACTGGGTCGCGAGCAGCGTGGGGTGCCACGTGTTGGGGCCGCAGGCCCAGCCTTCCTCCACCTGGCAGGTGGCGCTGCAGCCATCGGTGGAGTCGCCATTGCCGTCATCGCACTGCTCGCTGCCCGCGAGGATGCCATCGCCGCACTGCTTGGCCGAGCACGGGACCGCGACGATGGGACAGATCCATCCCGGTTCAAGCTGGCAGGTCGCATTGCAGCCATCGTTGGCATCGGTGTGGCCGTCGTCGCATTGCTCGGTGCCGGTGATCTTGCCGTCGCCGCACTTGACGGTCGACACGCACGGCAGGCCCGGAGCCGGACACACCCAGTCCGGCTCGACGCTGCACTGCGGGCTGCAGCCGTCGCCACCGTCGGCGTCACCGTCGTCGCACTGCTCGCCGATGTCGAGGTCCACGCTCTTGTCGCCGCAGAATGCGACCAACTTGCACGGCTGCCCCGGGATGGGGCACGTCCAACCGGGTTCGGTCGTACAGGTGGCCGAGCATCCGTCGCTCGGTTCTTTGTCGCCGTCGTCGCAGGTCTCGCTGCCGCCGAGGATTCCGTCGCCGCACACGTTGGCCGGCAACTTGGTGCACGGCCCGCCGGCGTTGTTGAGTCCTTTGGCGGGACAGGTCCAACCGACCTCGACCGCGCTGCAGTCGGCGGTGCAACCGTCGCCCGGCGCTGCGTTGCCATCGTCGCACACCTCGGCGGGATCGATGACACCGTTGCCGCACACCCAGATTGGCACACAGGCGTGCCCAGGGGTCGGGCAGGCGTAACCAGGTTCGATCGTGCACAAGCCGGAGCAACCATCACCCGGCGTGCCGTTGCCGTCGTCGCACACCTCGTTTCGTTCGGCCTGCAGCACGCCATCGCCACAATAGGCGACGGGCACGCAGGGGGTGTTCGGTAGCGGACAGTTCCAGTGTGGCTCGACCTGGCAGGTGGCGCTGCAGCCGTCGCTTGGCAACGCGTTGCCATCGTCGCATTGTTCGCCGGTCTCCACGGCGCCGTTCCCGCAGACGATGGGCGTCACGGTGGGCCTGCATCCCGACAGGGAGCACGACCATCCCGGCTCGACCGAGCACACCGCCGAGCAACCGTCACCCGGCGCCACGGCGCCGTCATCGCAGGCTTCGGTGCCCTCGACGACGCCGTTGCCGCAGGCCTGGTACAGCGTGCACGGCGTTCCTGGCTTCTCGCAGACGTAGCCAGGCTCGATGGTGCAGATACCGGAACAGCCGTCTCCGGGAACGGGGTTTCCGTCATCGCACAGCTCGGTGGCTTCGATGAGGCCGTTGCCGCAGAACGCGGGGACATCTGCGAAACCGCCGCCGTCGTAGGGGAACACCGGCAGTCCGTCGAACCCCGTCGGAGGCGTGGTTCCGGCGTCCATGCCGGGCGGAAGCACGATGATCGGTGAATCGGGGTTGTCGACGATCGCGGCATCGTTTCTGATCTGCCCGACCGCGGAGGGCGAATCACTTTGGCAGCCGGCAGCGAGCGAAGCTGTCAGGAACAAGGCTGCAGAGAAAAGAACGGTACGCGACCGACACAATCCGATATTCGACATGAAGGACTCCTGCCTGACCAGACGGAATAGTTTTTACCCTAAGACGGTGTAATCTAGCATACGAGTGGCGATAAAGGCGACCTACTCGAGCCGCGCTGCCTATCATGCAACCCTGGGCGGCGACTGACCAGCGCGACCCGATCTCGATCAGGCGGATTAGTACCACGGATCGGGCGCCCGCGCGGAGATTCCCTGCAACCGCTCGTGTGCGTCCGAACACGGCGGGCTGGGGCCTGCGGCCATCGCCCCATAGGACGGTTGCGCGGGGGCTCTCGTTACAGGCCATCTGCACTTCGGGTGCTATAAGAAAACCCGATGCCGACCGTTTACGTCGAAACCTACGGCTGCCAAATGAACGTGGCCGACACCGAGATGGTGCTTGGCCTGTTGCGGCAGTCAGGCTACGAGCGCACACTCGATCCCTCGGCCGCAGATGTGATCTTGATCAACACCTGCGCCGTGCGTGAGCGCGCCGTGGAGCGCGTGCGCGGCCGAGCGAGCACGCTGGCCCAACACAAGACCGGCAGCCGGCGCGTGGTGCTGGGAATCACCGGTTGCATGGCCGAGCATCTGCGCGGGGAGTTGCACGAGAAGGCGCCCTACGTCGACTTGGTGGTGGGGCCCGACAGCTACCGGCGCCTGCCCGAGCACATCGAGCGGGCCCGGGCCGGCGAAGTGGTGCAGGACACCGTGCTCGATCCACACGAGACCTACGAGGGCTTGGACCCGGCGCGCACCATGACCGGCGGCGTGACCGGCCACGTGGCCATCCAGCGCGGGTGCGACAGATTCTGCACTTTTTGCGTGGTTCCGTTCACGCGCGGCCGGGAGCGCGAGACTTCACCGGAAGAAGTGGTGCGCCAGGTGCGCGCCTTGGCGGACGCCGGCTTCCGCGAGGTTCAGCTGGTGGGCCAAACCGTGAACTCGTACCGGTTTCGCCAAGGCGAGCGCGAGGTCGGGTTCGCGGCGCTTCTGCGCCAGGTCGCGGCCGTGGAGGGCATCGAGCGTATCCGGTTCGTGTCGCCTTACCCACTCGGTTTCTCCGCCGAGGTCATCGCGACCATGGCCGAGCTGCCCAAGATCTGCAGGCACGTCCACCTGCCGCTACAGTCGGCATCGGATCCGGTGCTGGAACGCATGCGTCGCGGCTACACCTTCGCCGAGTACCAGGCCCTGGTCACGGCCTTGCGGCAAGCCATGCCCGAGATCGCCATCACCACGGACTTCCTGGTCGGCTTCTGTGGCGAAAGCGACGCCGACTTCGAGGCGACCTTCGAGGCGCAAAGACAACTCCGCTTCGACAACGCCTTCATGTTCGCGTACTCGGTGCGCAAGGGAACCTTGGCTGCCCGCAAGCTTGCCGACGACGTCCCCGCGGAGGTGAAGCAGCAACGGCTGGCCCGCATCATCGAGCAGCAACGCGCGATCACGGCGCAGATCTACGCGGCGCAGGTCGGCCGGCGCGAGCGTGTGTTGTGCGAATCGCTCTCCCGACGCTCTCAGGCCGAGCTGCTCGGCCGCACCGACGCTTTCCGCCCGGTCATCGTCACCGCGCAAGGCCTCGGCCCAGGCGCGCTGGTCGAGGTCGAGATCCATCGCGCTGGTCCCGGCACGCTGTATGGTCGCCTTTCAAGCACGGATCAACCATGAAAGACCGCATACGCATCGGCATCAGCTTCGTCTGTATGGGTAACATCTGTCGCTCGCCCACCGCGGAGGCGATCATGCGGCACTTGGTTCGCGAGGCGGGCCTGGAGAACGAGATCGAGATCGATAGCGCGGGCACGGGCTCTTGGCACGTGGGCGAGGATCGCGATCGTCGCAGCCGCGCCGTCGCCAAGCGGCGAGGCATGCCCATCGAGGGGCTTGCCCGACAATTCCAGCGCGAAGACTTCGACCGCTTCGATCTCATCCTTGCGCTCGACGAGGAAAACGCGCGTGACCTGCGTCGGTTGGCCGCGAGCGACCAAGACCGCAAGAAGGTCCACCTGCTGCGCGAGTTTGACCCGGCCGCCCCCGCCGGCGGGAGCGTCCCCGATCCCTACTACGGCGGCCCCGAAGGGTTCGACGAGGTCTTCGACATCTGCTTGTCGGCCTGCCGCGGCCTGCTCGACTACTTGCGACGGACGTATCAGCTGGCATGAGCACCGACCCGGTCGTCCACGCCGTCGAAGCTGCGCTGGGCAGTCGAGTCGAGCGCTGGCGCCGGGTCTCGGGTGGCGACATCAACCAGGCCCACCAGGCCGAGCTCGCCGACGGCAGAACCGTCTTCGTCAAGAGCAACGAGCGCGCGCCCGCGGGTATGTTCGCCGCCGAAGCTCGCGGCCTCGCGTGGTTGAGTGAAGCGCGCGCGTTGCGCATCCCTGAGGTTTTGGCCGAAGGCCCGGACTTCCTGGTGCTCGAGAGCATCGACGTCGGTGAGCCGTGCCGCGACCACGACGAGGCGCTGGGGCGCGGGCTCGCCAAGTTGCACGCGTTCGGCGCGCCCGGCTTCGGGCTCGATCACGACAACTTCATCGGTCGCCTGGATCAAGAGAACGCGCCGATGCCGACGTGGGCGGAGTTCTACCGCGCGCGGCGCTTGCAGCCGCAGCTGCGCATGGCCGTCGAGCGGGGGCTTTGGGGCCCGAGCACGCGCCGCGGGTTCGAGCGTATCCTGTCTCGCCTCGAAGAGCTGGTCGGCCCCACGGAGCCGCCGGCGCGGCTTCATGGCGATCTGTGGGGCGGCAACGCCATCGTCGACGAGCGTGGCATGCCGTGCCTCATCGATCCAGCGGTCTACGGCGGGCACCGCGAGATCGATCTCGCCATGATGAAGCTCTTTGGCGGCTTCCGCGCACGCGTGTTCGCGGCCTATGAAGAGGCGTTCCCGCTCGCCGACGGGCACCGGTCACGTGTGCCGCTCTACCAGCTCTACTTCCTGATGGTGCACGTGAACCTGTTCGGCGGGGCATACGTCCCGCAGGTCGAGCAGGCACTGGCGGCGATCGGCTGACACTACGGGGTCTGGCTCAGCTTCTTCTTGCCGCTACCGCTGAGCCGGGCCACCTGCTCGGTGGCCTCGGGGCGCGCGGGCGCGTCCGGCGGGGCGATCTCCAGGTACTTTTTGAACTCCGCCAGCGCCGCCGTCTTCGATCCGGTCAGCAGCTCGGCCTGGGCGAGCTGGAAGACCAGATCGACTATCCAGGGGGAATCCTCGGGTGCCTTGGCCGCTGCCTTCCGGAAGTGCTCGATGGCCGCCGAGGGCTTCCCGCGATCCAGCTCCATGCGTCCCAGTCGGTAGTGTGGCTCGGGACAGTCCGCGTCGACCTTGATGGCCGCCCGCCATGCTTCCTCGGCCCTGGTCGGCTGCCCCATCTTGTCGAGGCAAAGCCCTTGGAACAACAGCGGCTCGGCGTCGGACGGCCTCATCTTGCTGGCCGCCTGGAAGTCCGCCAACGCACCTTCGAGGTCACCCGCGCGGAAGCTGATCCGTCCACGCTCCATTCGTCCGTCGGGAAGGGAGACGGCGTGTGCATACGCGGCCAGGGCCTCATTGACCTTGCCCAGCTTGTCGAGTAAGCGGGCATAGCTGAGCGAGATCTGTGGTGTGTTTCCCCAGGAGGTCGCGTGTCGATACTCCGTCAAGGCCGGCCCCGTTTCGCCGTGCGCTTCGTGCACGCGGGCCATGATGTACGCCGCCTCGGCTTCGTGCGGTGATTCGTCGAGCACCAGCTTGGCCTCGCTTTGCGCCAGCTCGATCTTGCCGAGGTCGAGGGCCAAGCCAGCCAAGGCCAGTCGCAACGCGACCGTGGGTTGGCCGGCCTTGATCTCCTCCTGGTAGCGCGTTAGCGCTTCGGCCTTGTCGCCGAGCTTGAGCGCAACCAGCGCGAGACGCTGGCGCAGACCCAGCGTCGTCGGGGACTGGCTGAGCGTGTTCTCCAGCGAGGCCTTGGCCTCGGCGAACTTGTTCTGCGCCTCGAGGGCGGACGCGATGCCAAGCCGGGCCGCCATCGATTTCGGATCGGCCTCGAGGGCCTTCTCGAACACCGCCAGCGCCTTGGCCGGCTCCTTCGCGACGATCAGAGCTTCGCCCCAGGCCAGTTGCAGCACCGCCGGCGGCGCGCCCGCCTCTTCGGCAGCCCGCAGGACAGCGAGCGAATCTTCCGCCTTGTCCTGCTGCTGAAGGAAGGCGGCCAGCTTCAGCGACGCCGGCAAGAACTTGGGATCCCGCTTGATGGCGTCGCGGAACCCTTGCTCGGTGGCCGTCGCGTCCGCGGGCTTCTTCTGCGAAGCCGCGAAGCCTTGCCAGAAGGGGCCACGCGGATCGTCGGGCTTCTCCTTCGCGGCGACGGCGATCATGGCCAATCCCTCGTCGATCTGGCCGTTGGCGATTTGTGCCCCACCCAGGCTGAACTTGCCTGCGGCCGTTGCTACGAGGCCCGGACCGGCCGCTCGCAATCGATCGAGTGCCTCCTTGTACTTGCCTTCGTAGAGCAGGCACTCTCCCAGCGATAGAGAGGCCGGGAGCAGATGTCTGTTGAAGGTGATGGCCCGCTGGTAAGCGTCCATGGCCTCGGCTGTGCGTCCCAGGGCTTGGGCGGCTTGGCCAATCAGGAGTTGTAGCTCGGCTTGCTCTACCGAACCGCCACCCGGCAGCTTCTGCTCGACGAGCTCACGCCCGGTCGCGAGCCGCTTCTCCGGCGTTTCTTCCAGGCGCGCGAGACCGATCCTGGCGCCCAGGTGACGCGGATTCTGCGCCAGCACGGCCTCGAAGCTCTTGCGCGCGTCGGGCGCGCCCAGGCCCAAGAGCGCCTTGCCGAGCAGGTACTGTGCGGACACATCGGAGGGCTTGAGAGCCAGGTGCTTGCGGAGCGCATCCGCCGCGGCCGCCGGTTTGTCCTCGGCGAGGCGTGCGATGCCCACAATCCACTGGGCCTCGGGCGCAGCCCGATCGACGAGAAGCCCGTCGGCGTCCCGAGGCCTGCCCTTGGCGATGGCCAACAGCGCCCGCACCCGTCCGAGCGCCGGAGCCAGCTTGGGTTGCTCGGCCGCGCCCTCGATGAGCTGATCGATCTTGGTGAGCTCGGTCGGGTTTCCCCCGTGCACCGTGTACCCTGCCAACAGCAGCTCCGCCGCGCGCAGGCGCAGCTTGGCGCCACGGTCCTTCAGATCCCCCGCGGCGGCGACCAGCTGATCGGCAGCTCTTTGATACGTGGGCAGGTGGTCTTGGGCCAGCTCCGTAGCCATCGGCTTGAGGACGACCTCCGGGCCCGGAGCCGTGCGCAGCATGGGCATGACCAGCACAGCGACCAGCGCCGCGACCGCGACGCCGCCAGCGACGAAGAAGACCCATCGAGGAACGCGCGCCTTCTTCGCGACCGGCCGAAGGGCCCGCGCCGCGGAAGCGCCACGGCTCGTGGGCGGCGCCAGGCTGGGCAGCTCGTTTCCGACGGCGGCCGCAGCCTCTGCGACGCCCTCGTTCGCCACGCGCGCGCCGGGGAAGGGGATGGCGGCCGGGCTCATGCTGGCGCGCGGGCCGCCCTTGCCTTCGAGCTCGAGGCTGAACCCGAGGTCGAGGGTCTTCGGGTTCTTCCGTTGCGGCTCGGGCCCTCCCTTGATTCGCGAGGGGAGCGGCCCGGGGGGCGGCGCCCCGATGTCGAGGTCGAGCGACTCGAGCAGCGAAGGCGATGGAGCACTTTCGGGCTTCGGTGCGAGAGGCGTGAGCGTCGGTGCAGGCGGCCTCTCGGCTCCGGCTGGCGACAGCGGCATGGTGCCGCCTCGGCTTGGCGGAACCGGCGGCGTCGTGGTTCCGGACGCACGGGGCACGGGCGGAGGCCTGTGCGAGGGACCTGCCGGCCTTTTGTCCGCGGCGGGCCTGGGCTCTGGCTCGGGTGGCGGCTCGAACGCCGACGCTGGTTGCGGCGCAAAGGCCGGGAACTCCAGGTTCAAAGGGGTGCTGGCGTCCGGGGGCGGGGGGACGAAAGAGAGATCGAGAGACAGCCCGAGCGGCGGCGTCTTGCTTCGCTCCGGCTGCCCCGCCGAGGTGCCTGGCATGGCCGGCGCAGCGTTGGCCATGGGGATCCCGGGCACGGGGGGCCTATCCACGGGCAAGTCGCCCGGCTTTGGCATGGCATCCCGATGGATCGGCAGGTCGCCCGGCTTTGGCATGGCGTCCCGGTGCACGGGCAGGTCGCCCGGCCTTGGCATGGCGTCCCGGTGCACGGGCAAGTCGCCTGGCCTGGGCATGGCGTCGCGGGGGATCGGCAAATCACCAGGCCTGGGGGCAGCGTCCCGCGACACTGGCAGGTCACCCGGCCTCGGGGAGGCGTCACGCGAGACCGGCAGGTCGCCTGGTTTGGGCAGGGCCTCGCGCGGTACGGGCAGGTCGCCTGGTCTGGGTGCTGCTTCGCGAGCAACCGGCAGATCGCTCGGCTTCGGCACCGCCTCCCGGGGCGCGGGCAGATCCCCTGGCTTGGGCACCGCCTCGCGCGCCGCGGGTAGATCGCTCGGCTTCCCGGCCAGCTCGCGGGAGACCGGCAGATCAGGGGAAGACGGGTGGGCGGGGGGCCTCACCCGGAAGGTTGTCTTGCAGAACACGCAGAGGTGGTCGAGACCCGTGGGCGGAACGTCGCCGACCACTTGCTGACCCTTGTAGCACTTTGGGCAGATGACCTTGAGGGAGGACACGGCACACCCTTTCGTCGGCGATTGTAACATCGCCGGCCGCTTGGCGCGCGGGGGCCAGGAGTGGTCTCGAGAAGCCGGCTCGCGTCGCTGCTACCGCTTGGGCGCCAGACGGTGGGCGATGCGTTGCTGGTAACGGGTGCGGTAGAGCTGCACCAGCGTGAGGAACAGGGTCATGATGAGCGGCCCGTAGACCAAGCCGGCCATCCCGAAGCCCATGATTCCGCCGAGCAGGCTCAAGAACACGAGCAGGTTGTTCATGCGCATCGACGAGCCCATGAGGCGCGGCTTCACCGAGTATTCGAAGAAGAACGACTGGCCCATGCAGAACACCAGGAACAGCACGGCGGCCAGTGGTCGCCCCTCGATCCACAGATAGATGGTGGCGGGGACGATCACCGCGGCGATTCCCACCAGCGGCAGGAAGGCCGCCACCGCCATCAGGATCCCCCACAGCACGGGCGACGGCAGACCGACGACGACCCAGGCGATGGCCGCCACCAGCCCCTGCATCGCGCTTGCGCTGCCGGCGCCGACCAGGATGGCGCGGCCGACCTCGCCCAGCTTGTTCATGAAGATCTGGTCCTCGTCGTGGGTCAGCGGCGAAAGGCCATAGAGGAAGGTCCGCAGCTTCTCGCCGTGGATGAACAGATAGAAGGTCGAGAACAGGGTGATCACCACGTGCAGCACGGTCGACAGGATGCTGGACAGGAAGGCGTTGGCCCGCGTCGCCAGGTAGCGCGTGATGCTTCGGCCGGTGTCCACCATGGCCTGCTCGACCCACTCGGGACGAAGGTTGATGCCCAGGCGTGTCGCCGCGCCGTTGACGTGGGTCATCAGCACGCCGTTGCGCCCGGCGATGGTTCGCAAGGTCAGCGAACGATCCGCCGAGCTCCAGGCGGTGGCCGACTCGCTGATGTCGCGCAGCAGCGCCGATGCGATGAGGAACAGGGGGACTGCGCTCACCACGACCAGCCCCACGACCACCAGGCCCGACGCCAGCACGGCGCGATCTCCCAGCGCGCGGGTCAGCCTGGCGTGAATCGGCGTGAGCAGGACGACGAAGAGGAAGGCCATCACCATGTCGCCCAGGAAGGGCAGCAGGACGTATCCCACCGCGAAGAGCGCAAGCAGGAGGAGGGCGACGAAGAAATAGGGAGCGATGGCCTCGTTGCCAAAACGCGTCTTGACCGCCCCGGAGTCGGCGGTGCCGTTCGGTTGGGATTGGGGCTCGGCAATCCCTCCGCGTTTTCGCTCGTCCATGGCCGCGTACCATACCGCGGGTTTGCCTGTTTCGTCGCCTGGAGCGTTCGAAGTGCGGCTTCGACCCTCGATCGCCGTGGAGCCGACGAAAAATGACACCGGGGACTCCTGTTTTGCCGCGAGCGGTCCGAGGCTGGCGCGCTACTTGACGTTCCGGGTGGTAACGACTAGATAAGGGCGTCCGCACGGCACGGGACCTGATTGGCCGTGGGACGGAAGGTGCATATGGGCTACCAATTCGGCGCAGTGCTCGCGTTCGCGATCATGGCTATCTTGTTCGCGCTGGTGGTGCTGATCCTGGGCAGATTTCTCCGGCCGCGTTTTCCGACCGACGACAAGCTCTCCATCTACGAGTGCGGCGAGCGCCCCATCGGCTCGGCCTGGTACAACTTCAACCCGCGCTTCTACCTCATCGCGCTCGCCTTCATCGTGTTCGAGGTCGATATCGCGCTCACCTTTCCCGTGGTGGTGGTCTACGCGTCGTGGATTGAAAAAGGGACTGGTTGGGTCGCTTTTGTCGAGTTGATCCTGTTTACCGTCGTGCTGCTGGTCGGCCTGGTGTGGGCCTGGGCGCACGGGGATTTGGAGTGGATCAAGAAGCTGTCACGGTCGACCTCGCCGACGACCGCAGACGCTGATGCAAACAAGGCGGACAAGCCGCCCGTGTCGCTTGGCGCATAAGGTTGTTCATGAGCGAAAACGATCTGTTTCAAGCTGAACTTGGCAGCGGGGTCCTGCTCACCAACACCAGCATGATCGACGATGTCATCAATCTGGCTCGCAAGAACTCGATCCACTACCTGCTCTTCGGATTGGCTTGCTGCGGAATCGAGTTGATGCAGACCGGCGGCCCCCGCGCGGATCTCGACCGATTTGCCGCCATCCCGCGCGCCAGCCCGCGCCAGGCGGATCTGATGATCGTCGCCGGCACCTTGACCTACAAGATGGCGGTGCGAACCAAGCTGCTCTACGACCAGATGGCCGAGCCCAAGTACGTGCTGTCGATGGGCTCGTGTTCGAACTGCGGCGGGCTTTTTCAGATGTCGTACTCGGTCTGCAAGGGCGTCGACAAGGTCATTCCCGTCGATGTCTACGTGCCAGGCTGTCCACCGCGTCCGGAGGCGCTGACCGAGGGGCTTTTGCGCATTCAGGACATCATCATGTGCGAGCGTTGGAAGACCAAGATGCGGCCCGGGCGAGTCGATCCGTCGGCCCCGATGATGATTCCCGCGAAGAAGGTTGGATGAGCATGACGGAAGAGGAGGTCTCTGCCCGGCTCAAGGCTGATTTCGGCGATGCGGTCTCGGGGCTGTCCGAGACCCGAGGCGACAGGTTCGTTGTCGTGACGGGCGACAAGATCGTCGACGTCTGCCGGTTCCTGCGAGACACCACGGGGCTGGAATTCGACTATTGCCAGGACATCACGGCTGTCGATTGGCCGACGCGCAACGTGATCGAGGTGGTGTTTCACCTGTATTCGCTCGTGCACAGGCACGGCATCGTGCTGAAAGTGGAGACCCGTCGCGAGGACCCATCGCTTCCCACGGTGGAAGGCGTGTGGAAGGCGGCCAACTGGCTCGAGCGCGAGGTCTACGACCTGTTCGGCGTGAAGTTCGTCGGGCATTCGGATTTGCGTCGGATCATGCTGCCGGACGACTGGGTGGGGCACCCACTGAGGAAGGACTATCAGGAGGCAGGCGGTTTTCACGGGATCGGCAACGCGAGACCGGAGCCGCTCGTGCAGCTGTCGAAGATCACCGACGAAAAGCGAAAGGCGATCGCAGCGGCGGCAGCGGCGGTTGCTGCGGCGCCAGCAGCGGAGGCGGCGGGAGCAGTGGCGCCGGCAGCAGCGGCGCCAGGAGCAGCGGCGCCGGTGGCTGCGAATGCGGCTGCGGTGCCGGTGCCGGTTCCGGACACGGCCACGACCGAGAGGAAAGGGTAGTCATGGCGATCGACATGAACCTCGAGCGCCATGTCCTGCGGCGAACCGCGACCACCGACGAGGAGATCGTCGTCAACTTCGGACCGCAGCACCCTTCCACCCACGGCGTCATCAACTTCGTGACTCAAACGAACGGCGAGATCATTCGCCGCTCGGTGCCGGACGTGGGTTATCTGCACCGCGGGCTGGAGAAGATCGCCGAGTTGGTCCCGTACGCCGGCTACATGCCGTTCACGGATCGCATCGACTATTTGGCGGCGATGTTCGCCAACGAGGGCTATGCGATGGCGGTCGAGCGGTTGCTCGGGATCGAGGTGCCCCCGCGCGCGAAATACATCCGCGCCATCGTGGGCGAGCTGTGCCGCATCTCCAACCACTTCATCTCGGTCGGCACGATGGCGCAAGACATCGGCGCGACCACGCCCTTCACGCATGCGCTGCGCGAGCGAGAGTCGATCAACAACCTGTTCGAGGAGCTGTGCGGCGCCCGTCTGACCTTCAACTACCATCGCGTCGGCGGCGTGGCCTTCGACCTGCCCACGGGCTGGTCCGACAAGGCGCTACGCTACCTAGACCACCTGGACAGTTACTTTCAGGAGTGGGATCGCCTCATCACCTACAACGAGGTCTTCGTCGAGCGTCTGGCCAACGTCGGCGTGATCCCGGCCGCGATGGCCATCAACTACGGTCTGGTCGGCCCCAACCTGCGCGGCTCGGGCGTGAAGTGGGACATCCGGCGTGACATGCCCTACGGCGCTTATCCCGACCTCCAGTTCGAGATCCCCGTCGGAACCGGAAAGTGCGGCAAGGTCGGAGACTGCTGGGATCGGTTCCAGGTGCGCGTGCTCGAGATGGTCGAATCCTCGAAGATCGTTCGTCAAGCCCTGGCCAAGCTGCCCGAGGGCGACATCCAGGCCAAGGTGGCGCGCAAGCTCAAGCCCGAGGCTGGCGAGGCGGTCGGCCGGGTCGAATCCGCGCGCGGCGAGATGCTCTACTACGTGGTCTCCGACGGCTCCGAGAAGGCGTACCGGTTGCACGCGCGCACCGGCAGCTTCATGGCGATGGCGATCATCGAAGAGCTTTCGCGCGGAATCATGGTGGCGGATCTGATCGCCGTCATCGCCTCGCTAGACGTCGTTGCCCCGGAGGTTGACCGGTGAGAATTACCCTCGGACTCGACTCCACGTCGCTGACCCGGCGCTACCCCAAGCTGGCGGTGCTGGCGACCTTGTTCATGGCGTTCGCGGCGCCTTTGGGGCTCTACACCGCGGCGTTGGCGGTCTTTCCACTCAACACGCCCGAGCGGCTCAACGCGATGTCGCAGCAGTGGCTGGGCTACGACCTGGCCGGCTCGCCGTATCGCAATCTCGTCTACGCGCTCTTCCTGCTCCTGGTGGCGTTCGTCGCGGTGAACTTCGCGGCCGTGTTCGGCGGCGTCTCCACCTGGGTCGAGCGCCGTATCGCGGGCCGCATGCAGAGCCGCATCGGCCCCAACCGCACCAGCGCCGCCGGCTTCCTGGCGTGGGTCGCCGACGCGGTGAAGATGATCCTCAAAGAGGACACCATCCCGGCCTCGGCGGACAACCTGCTCTTCCGGGCCGCGCCGTACTTCTCGATGATCGGCCTGCTCTTGCCGTTCGTCGTGCTGCCGTTCGGCGAGGCCGCGGTGGTCACCGACATGAACGTCGGCGTCTTCTACGTGACCGCGGTGACGGCGTTCGTCGTCGTCGGCATCCTGGTGTCGGGTTGGGCGTCGAACTCGAAGTGGGCGCTCTTCGGCGGCGTGCGCGGGGCCGCGCAGGTCATCTCGTACGAGATTCCGGCCGGCATCGCGTTGATGGTGCCGGTGCTCATGGCGGGCACCTTGTCGATGCAGGGGATCGTTCGCGCGCAAGGTGGCCTGCCCTGGGAATGGTTCGTGTTCCGCAATCCCGCGGCGTTCATCGCCTTCTTCATCTCGGTGACCAGCTCGCTGGCCGAGGGCAACCGGACGCCGTTCGACCTGCCCGAGGCAGAGTCCGAGCTGGTGGCCGGCTACCACGCCGAGTACTCGGGCTTCCGTCTCGCCATCTTCCTGATGGTCGAGTGGGCGAACATGTGGATCATGGCGGGACTCGCCGTGACGCTGTTCTTGGGCGGCTGGCAAGTCCCCTTCATCACCGACGAGATGTACAAGGCCGCCCTCGGCACGGGGCTGGTGCCGTCGCCGATCTGGTTCCTCTACCAGGCGCTGTCGATGCTCGTCTTCAGCGTCAAGACCTGGGCCTTCGTGTTCTTGTTCATTTGGCTGCGCTGGACGCTTCCCCGCGTTCGCGTGGATCAGATGATGAGCCTGTGCTGGAAGTACCTGGTTCCGGGCGCGTTCGCGTGCTTCATCGTGACCCTGCTCTGGCAGCTGCTGGTTCCCCCCATGGGCAGCACGGTCACCGGCATCGTGCTCTTTGCCTTCGCGTTCGTCGTGTTGGTGAAGTTCATCCTGGCCACCTACCGCAACATCGGTCGTGTGCGTGGTGATCGCCTCGATCTCGGCAACTGGTGATGTCCCATGGCTGAAGCAATTCGCGAGTATTTCGGTCGCATCACGGACGTCGTGAAGACCTTCTGGGAAGGCATGACGGTCACGCTGTCGTACATGATCCGTCGACCGATCACGGTGCAGTACCCGGATCGTACCGAGCAGCGCGTGGCCGACACTCTGCCGGCGCGTTACCGGGGCCTTCTGGAGGTCGACACGTCGGTGTGCACCGGCTGCATGGCGTGCGAGCGCGCCTGTCCCATCGGCGTCATCAAGATCGCCACCGACAAGGATCCCACGAACCCGAAGCAGCGCCTGCTCACCCAGTTCGACATCGACGAAGCCAAGTGCATGTTCTGCGGCCTGTGCGTCGAGCCTTGCCCGACCGCCGCCATTCAGCACACGCGCGAGTTCGAGTCGACCGTGAAGTCCGTCGACAACCTGGTGTACCGCTGGGTTCCCGATCCGGAGAAGCCGGTACCGCTCTACCGCCCGGTGAAGGGACAGGACCCGCCCCGGGCTCCCGTGGGCGAGCTCATGCGCAAGCGGCTGGCGGCTGCGGTGTGGAACGCGCCGGGCCACATCTTTCCGGCGGGCGCCGCCAAGGACTCCAAGGATCCCAAGAAGGGCTAGGTCATGCAGACCCAATTCGTGATCTTCATCTTCCTCGCTTTGGCCACGCTGGTCGGTGCGGCCTCGGTGTCCCTTTCGCGCAACATTTTTTGGAGCGCGATGGGCCTTTTGTCGTGCTTGGTTGGCGTGGGCGGGATGTACGTCCTGCTCTCGGCCGACTTCATCGCCATCACCCAGCTCCTGGTCTACATCGGGGGTGTGCTGGTGCTGATCATCTTCGCCGTCATGCTCACCAGCCAAATCAGCGACATCAACGTCTCGAACCGGAGCATGGGCATCGTGGGCGGTTTTCTGGTGTTCTGGGTGGTCGCGACCTTGCTGTGCTTCGTGGCCATCTGGACCCCCTGGAAGACCACGGCCGTGCCGCCTGTGGACAACACCACCGTCGCCATCGGCAATGGGTTGCTTGGCAAGTGGCTGCTCCCCTTCGAGATCGCGTCGGTCGTGCTGATCGCGACCATGGTCGGTGCCATCGTGGTGGCGCGCAAGGAAGTCAAGTCCGAGTAGTGGTGAGAATGAACATGGCACTCACGCTCAATCATTTTCTCGTCATTGGCGCCCTGCTTTTCGGCTTCGGCATATTGGCGGTGGTCACCCGCCGCAATGCCGTGGCTGTGCTCATGGGCATCGAGCTCATCCTCAACGCCGCGAACCTCAACCTGGTGGCCTTCGGCCGCTACGTGGCCGGCAGCATCTCGGGCCAGATCTTCAGCTTGTTCGGGATCGTGCTGGCTGCGGCGGAGGCCGCGGTCGGTCTCGCCATCATCCTCGCCATCTACCAGATGGCGCGCAACATCGACACGTCGCGGGCGACGACGCTGAAAGAGTAGGGCGGACACACCATGGAACACGCAGCCGCTCACGCCGCCTCCGAGCTTCGCCCGCTCGTCACCCACGCCGTCAGCTACCTCGGGCTGATTCCGCTCTTCCCGCTGGTGGGCGCGGTCATCAACGCCACCATGGGCGTGCCCCTGCAGCGCAAGTTCGGCAAGGGCCTGGTTCACGCCATCGGCATCGGCGCCATGGCGATGTCGTTCGCCGTCGCCTGCGTCGCCTTCGTGCAGATGCTCGGGCTCGACAGCGAGCATCGCTTCCTGCAGGACACGGTCTGGCACGCGTTCAGCGCCGGCAAGGTGTCGGTGGACCTCGGTTTCTCCCTCGATCCGCTGAGCATGATGATGACCCTCTTCATCACGTTCATCGGCACGTTGATTCACGTGTTCTCGACCGGGTACATGGCCGACGAGCCGTCGTACTGGCGCTTCTTCGCCTACATGAACCTGTTCGTGTTCTCGATGTTGCTCCTCGTGATGGGGGACAACTTCATCCTGATGTTCTTCGGCTGGGAGGGCGTCGGCCTCTGCAGCTACCTGCTGATTGCCTTCTGGTACACGGATCCGCAGAAGGCCGCGGCCGGCATGAAGGCGTTCATCACCAACCGGTTTGGCGACTTCGGCTTTCTCCTCGGTCTGTTCCTGCTGTTCTGGGCGCTGGGTGGTGCGTGGCAGAAGACGCCCGAGGGCAAGTTGGCCTACGTGGAGACCGATCCTCACGCCGAGGCCTACATCGCCGCCGCCAGGGGCGAGGGGCACGGCGCCGAGCACGTGAAGGTCGGCCCGACGCTCAACTTCCGCGAGCTGCGCGATCAGGTGGTCATCAAGAGCACCGGCATGGCCGAGAAGCTCACGTCACAGACGATCTTCGGCTTCGGGCTTCTGGCCGTGGTCGGCATCCTGCTGTTCGTGGGTGCCATGGGCAAGAGCGCCCAGCTTCCGCTGCACGTGTGGTTGCCCGACGCAATGGCCGGCCCCACGCCGGTGTCGGCCCTCATCCACGCCGCGACCATGGTCACCGCCGGCGTGTACATGGTGGCCAGGCTCAACTTCATCTTCGCCCTGTCGCCCACCGCCATGGGCTGGGTCGCCTTCGTCGGCGCGCTCACCGCGCTGTTCGCGGCGTCGATCGGCTTCTTCCAGTACGACATCAAGAAGGTGCTGGCCTACTCCACGGTCTCGCAGCTCGGCTTCATGTTCATCGGCGTGGGCGTCGGCGCCTACTGGGCCGGCGCGTACCACCTGCTCACCCACGCGTTCTTCAAGGCCACCCTGTTCCTCGGGTCGGGCTCGGTGATCCTCGGCCGCCACCACGAGCAGGACATGCGCAAGATGGGCGGTCTCGGCAAGCTGATGCCGGTCACCAAGTGGACCTACCTCATCGCATGCTGGGCCATCGCGGGCTTCCCGTGGGCCAGCGGCTTCTATTCCAAGGACGAGATCCTGTGGAAGGCGTTCACCCAGGAGAACATGAAGTTCCTGGGCATCGCGGCGCCGCACCTCGGGCAGATCATCTACTTCATGGGCATCATCGCGGCGACCGGCACGTCGTTCTACATGTTCCGCAGCTACTACATGACGTTCACCGGCGAGTACCGGGGCGGGCACGGGCACGGCCACGGGGAAGACCACGGCCATGTGCACACGCCGCACGAGTCGCCGCTGTCGATGACGTTGGTGTTGGTCACGCTGGCGACGGGGGCCGTGCTGGCGGCGGTCATCGGCATCCCGATGGCGTGGACTGGCCACGCGCCGCTCTTGGAGCACTGGCTGGAGCCGGCGCTGCCCGCCGTGGTTCACTTCGCCGAGTACGCGCACAGCACCGAGTTCCTGTTCCAGGCCATCGGTGTCTCCGCCGGTGTCGTGGGCTGGGTGTTCGCCCGGGCGCTTTACAAGGACAACAAGAGCCAGGTTCCGGCGCAGCTACTGGCGCGCTGGAAGGGTGCCTGGAACGTGGTCTACAACAAGTACTTCGTCGACGAGCTGTACCAGGCCACCGTCCTGCGCGGAGCGGTCGGCCTGGCGCGCGGGCTGTCGTGGCTCGACAAGCACCTCATCGACGGGCTGGTGAACCTGGTGGGCGCGGTCACGCGCGTGCTCGCCAACATCGATGGCGTCATCGACCGGTACCTGGTCGACGGCGCGGTCAACCTGGTGGCCGGCGCCACCCTGTCCGCGGGCCGGGTCATGCGCAGGATGCAGACCGGCCGTATCCAAACCTACCTTTACGGGGCTCTCGTGGGCGCCATCGCCCTCGTGCTCTTCAACTTCCTCATTCGATGACGACGACCGGGGTAATGCGCTCATGATCAGTCAAAACAACGTCCTCTCCTGGGCCACGTTCTTCCCGCTCATCGGGTTGGCGGTAATCCTCCTCCTCACGGCGGCCCGCTACTTCCTCGGGTTGTCGCGCCACATGCTGGACCAGCTCTCGCGAGTCGTCGGTCTGGCGGCGAGCGGCCTGTCCTTCATTTGCTCGATCCTGGCCTGGGTGTGGTTCGACCCATCCAAGGGCGGCGTTCAGCTGGTCCACCACTTCACCTGGATCAAGGCCTTCAACATCGAGTACCTGATGGGCGTCGACGGCCTGTCCATCTCGATGGTGCTGCTCACCGGCCTCATCTCGTTCGTCGCGTTCATCGCCTCCATGCCCTGGTGGAGCGGCGCCAAGTACGCCGAGATGGCCGGCATGGTCGATCACGGGCACCAAGAAGGCGACGGCGCTGGACATCACCCCAAGCACTTCTCCGTGCGCATGGTCCCTGGCTACATGTGCATGCTGCTGCTTCTGCAGACCGGCATGATGGGCACCTTCGTCGCCCTCGACATGTTCCTGTTCTACGTGTTCTGGGAGGTGATGCTCCTGCCGATGTACTTCCTCATCGGCATCTGGGGCGGCCCGCGCAAGGAATACGCCGCCATCAAGTTCTTCCTCTACACCTTGGTGGGCTCGGTGCTGATGCTGCTCGCCATCATCGGCATCTACTACAACAGCCACCCGGCCGTGCTGGCCGACGGCACCATGTCGAGCGGCCACACCTTCAACCTGATCGAGCTGGCCAAGCAGGGGGCGGAGGGCGTGTTCGCGCGTTCGCCCGCGGTGCTGGGCTTCGCCTTCAGCAAGATCGCGTTCATCGCGCTGTTCATCGGGTTCGCCATCAAGATCCCGATGTTCCCGTTCCACACCTGGTTGCCCGACGCCCACGTCGAGGCGCCCACGCCCGTGTCCGTGATCCTGGCCGGCGTTCTTCTGAAGATGGGCCCCTACGGCATCCTGCGCTTCAACTACCCGCTCTTGCCTGACGCCACCCAGTGGGCGGCCTGGACCATCGGGCTCTTCGGCGTGATCAACATCGTGTACGCCGCGTTCGTCTGTCTGGCCCAGGGCGACCTCAAGAAGCTCATCGCCTACTCGTCGGTCAGCCACATGGGCTTCACCTTGCTCGGCATGGCCGCCATGACCCCGACCGGCATCTCCGGCGCGGTCTTCAACATGTTCTCCCACGGCATCATCTCCCCGATGCTCTTCCTCATCGTCGGCGTGATCTACGATCGCGCCCACCATCGCGAGATCGCACGCTTCGGCGGCCTGGCCGTCGCGCTGCCCGAGTACGCCGCGATAACCGGCCTGGCCTTCTTCGCGTCGTTGGGCTTGCCCGGGATGTGCGGTTTCATCTCCGAGTTCCTGGTGCTGTCGGGCTCGTTCTCGACCCTGACGCTCTTCACGGCGATCTCGGCCACCGCGATCATCCTCACCGCCGCCTACTACCTGTGGGCCATCCACCGCGCCTTCCTCGGCAAGCTGAACCCCGTGTACAAGGACTACCCCGACCTCAACTGGCGCGAGCGCATCGTGCTCTATCCGCTGGGCGCCATCGCCATCGTGCTCGGGTTCTATCCGCACGCCATCTTGGGCGTCATCAATCCGGCGCTCGAGGCCCTGATCAAGGGAATGAAGATTCTGTAACCGGTTCCCGCCGAAGGGAAACATGGACAAGTCGCTTTACATCAACATCTGGAGCGCGGCCTGGTTCAGGCCCGAGCTCGTCCTGACCGCCGGGATCCTGCTGCTCTTCCTCTTGGACCTCGGTTGGAAGAAGAGCCCCTACCGCGTGGCCATCCTCACCGTGGTCTCGCTGCTGTGCTTTGGCATCGCCGCTGGCTGCCTCGCCTACCAACCCGTCGAGCGGTCGGCGATGTTCAACGGAATGATCGTCAGCGATCCGTTCGCCACCTTCTTCAAGTGGCTGTTCCTGGGCGCCGGCATTCTGACCGTGCTCATCTCCGCGCGCGCCACCGACTTCGGCTCGCCCCGCATCGGCGTGTTCTACGCGCTCCTGACCTGCGTCGTGCTCGGCATGTTCCTCATGGCGAGCTCCTTCGATCTGCTCATGCTCTACCTGGCGGTCGAGATGGTGTCGCTGCCCAGCTACGCCCTCGCCGGCTACAAGCCAGGCGACCGACGCGCCGCCGAGGCCTCGCTGAAGTACGTCATCTACGGCGGCGTCGCCTCCGGCATCATGCTGTTCGGCCTGTCGTACATCTACGGCCTCACCGGGACCACCAGC
>CAZYFU010000023.1:0-66206 GCA_964647025.1 uncultured Myxococcales bacterium
GCCGCAGCGTCGCGCGGGGAACGGCGAGGTCGGTCAGAAGGTAGACCAGCATGGTGGCCATGTTGGGCTCGATCATGCCCGCGCCCTTGGCGATGCCCACGATGCTGCCGCCGCCGATGGCAACGCGCCTGGCCTTGGGGTACAGGTCCGTGGTCATGATGCCTTGGGCGGCGTCGAACAGCGTTGCGCTGCCGAGCTTCTGGACCGCCGCCGGAATGGCCGCGAGCATCGCGTCCACGGGGATCTGCCAGCCGATGACACCGGTGGAGCTGGGGATCACTTGATTCGCCGTGATGCCCAGGGGCGCAGCGACCCCGGCGCACACGCGCTCCGCGGCCGCGACACCCCCCGGCGCGCATACGTTCGAGATCTTGTTGTTCACCACCACCGCGCCCACCGTGGGCTCGTCCAGCCGCTTGCGGCCCAGGATCACCGGCGCGCCCGGAAAGGCGTTGCGGGTGAACATGGCTGCGAAGTCGGGCGTCGGTCGATCGAGCGCGATCAAGGTCAGATTCATCGCTGCCGGCTTCGAGACCTCGACCGGCATGAACTCGAACCGGGTCAGGCCGACCCGGAAACCGGCCGGCAGAATCGCCTGGGTGGCGACCCAGGCCCTGTGCTCGTCCTTCGATGCGAAGCTCAGCTTGGTGCTTGCCATTGTGCCTCTGTGCTCTCTTCTTCCTCGGGCGTCGGGCTCAGTACTCGGACATCGGCGGGCAGCTGCAAACGAACTGGCGGTCGCCGAGCACGTTGTCGAGCCGACCCACGGGCGGCCAGTACTTGTGCGTGCGCAAGTAGGGAAGGGGATAGGCGGCACGCTCGCGCGGGTAGGGATGCGGCCACTCGGTGACCAGCAACGATGCCGCGGTGTGCGGGGCGTTTTTCAGCAGATTGGCCTCGCGCGGCTGCATGCCGTTTTCGATCTCGCGAATCTCCTGCCGGATGGCGATCATGGCGTCGCAGAAGCGGTCGAGCTCGGCCCGCGACTCGCTCTCCGTGGGCTCGATCATCAGCGTGCCCGGAATCGGGAACGACATCGTGGGGGCGTGGAAGCCGTAGTCCATGAGCCGCTTGGCCACGTCCTCGGCTTCTATCCCCGCGCTCTTCTTCAGCGGTCGCAGGTCCACGATGCATTCGTGCGCCACGCGCCCCTGCTTGCCGCGATACACGACCGGGTAGTGCTCGTTTAAGCGCTCGGCCACGTAGTTGGCGTTCAGGATGGCGTACTGGGTGGCCTGCTTGAGGCCGTCGGCGCCCATCATCCGCATGTAGGCCCAGGCGACAAGCAGGATGTTGGCGCTGCCCCAGGGGGCGGCCGAGACGGCACCGATGGCCTGATCGGAGCCGACCTGGATGACCGGGTGCCCCGGCAGGAAAGGCGCCAGATGCGCGGCCACCGCGATGGGGCCCGCACCCGGTCCGCCGCCGCCGTGCGGGCTGGCGAAGGTCTTGTGCAGATTGATGTGGCACACGTCGGCGCCGAGCTCGGCGGGCCGGCACAGCCCCACCTGGCCGTTCATGTTGGCGCCGTCCATGTACACCTGGCCGCCGTGCTCGTGCACCACCTGGCAGATCTTCTGCACGTCTTCCTCGAAGACCCCATGGGTGGACGGGTAGGTGAGCATCAGCGCCGCCAGACCGTCCGCGTTGGCCTGCGCCTTGGCGGTCAGGTCCTTCAAGTCGACGTTGCCCGCGGCGTCGCACGCCACGAGCACCACGCGATATCCGGCCATCACGGCCGATGCGGGGTTGGTCCCGTGGGCCGACGAGGGGATCAAGCACACGTCGCGCTGCCCCTGGCCCCGCGTCGCGTGGTACTTGCGGATCACGAGGAGGCCCGTGTACTCGCCCTGCGAGCCGGCGTTGGGCTGCAGCGACACGCCTTCGAAGCCGGTGATCTCCGCCAGCATCATCTCCAGGTCGGTGACCACGGCCACGTAGCCCTCGGCGTACTTGCAGGGCACGAACGGGTGGACGTTGCTCCATTCCGGCCACGCGAGGGGCAGCATCTCGGCCGTCGCGTTCAGCTTCATGGTGCACGACCCGAGCGGAATCATCGAGTCGGCCAGCGAGATGTCCTTGGCCTGCAGGCGGTGCATGTAGCGCAGCATCTCGGTCTCGGACCGGTAGGCCGAGAAGATGGGGTGCTGAAGGTAGCCACTGGTGCGGACCAAACCCGGCGGAATGGCCGGCGCAGCTTCTTCGATCTTCGTGTCGGCCGGCGCGACCGGCGCCATCACGCGGACCAGGGCCTCGACGTCCGACTCGGTGCTCGCCTGGTCCAGGGTAATCGTGAGCGCGGTCGACGAGAGCTGCCGTAGGCAGATGCCCGAGGCCTCGGCCCGCGCGTGGCAGGCCGCGATGGCCGGCGCGGTGGCATCCACGCGAACCGTGTCGAAGAGCGAGGTGGTGGTCACGCGCAGGCCGGCGGCGGCGAGCGCCTTGGCCAGGCTGGCCGCGAGCTTCGCGACCCGGGTGGCGATGGCACGGATGCCCTCGGCGCCGTGGTACACGGCGAACATGCTGGACATGACCGCAGGCAGGACCTGCGATGTGCAGATGTTGCTCGTGGCCTTCTCCCGGCGGATGTGCTGCTCTCGGGTCTGCAGCGCCAGCCGGAACGCCGGCTGACCGTGCGAATCCTTGGAGACGCCGATGAGGCGTCCGGGCATCTTGCGGGTGTAGGCCTTGCGGGTGGCGAAGAACGCGGCGTGGGGACCGCCGTAGCCGAGCGGCAAGCCAAAGCGCTGCACACTGCCCAGGGCTGCATCCGCGCCGAGCTCGCCGGGCGGAACCAACAAGGCCAGCGCGAGCAGGTCGGCGGCCACCGCCACATGTGCACCCGATGCATGAGCTTTGTCGCAGAAACTCTTGTAATCGAAGATCTTTCCGTCGGTGGTCGGATACTGAACCAGGGCACCGAAAACGTTCTTGTCGAACGCGAAGCTGGTGTGGTCACCCACCACGACCTCGACACCGAGCCCGGAAGCGCGCGTCCGGACCACGGCGATGGTCTGCGGATGGCAGAGCTCGGACACGAAGAAGACCTTGGCGTCCTCGTTCTCGCAGATCCCCGCGAACATGTGCATCGCCTCGGCGGCGGCGGTGGCTTCGTCGAGCAGCGATGCCCCGGCCACGTCCATCCCGCAGAGGTCCATGATCATGGTCTGGAAATTCAGCAGGGCTTCGAGGCGGCCCTGTGAGATCTCGGCCTGGTACGGGGTGTAGGCGGTGTACCAGCCGGGGTTCTCGAGGATATTGCGCTGGATGACCGGTGGCAGGATCGCCTCGGCGTAGCCCATGCCGATGTAGGATCGCACCTGGCGGTTGCGGCCACCCAGGCGCCGCAGCTCGGCCAGCGCCTCGGCTTCACCGAGGGCGGGGGCCAGGGCCAGCGGCCGGGCGGTGCGGATGGCCGCGGGAACCGTCTGTTCGATCAGCTCGTCGAGCGAGCCGGCCCGCACCGTTTGCAGCATGGCAGCCAGATCCGCTGGTCGCGGGCCGATGTGGCGGTGACGGAATTCGTCCTGCTTGGGTGCGGGCATTTCGCGGCTATCAGTCCTCGTTTTCCTTCAGGAAGGTCTCGTACGCGGTCGAGTCCATGAGCTTCGTCAGCTCGTCGGGATTCGCCACTTCGATCTGGATCATCCATCCGCCGTCGTAGGGCTCCTCGTTCACGTACTCGGGTGAGTCCTGCAAGGTCGTGTTGACCTTGACCACCTTGCCCGAGATCGGCGCGAAGAGGTCGGAGACGGCCTTCACCGACTCGACCGAGCCGAAGGCGTCATGTGCCTTGAGCACCTCGCCCTCCCGGGGCAGGTCGACCTGGGTGACGTCACCCAGTTGCTCGACGGCAAACTGGGAGATGCCCACGGTGACGACGTTGCCTTCCTGGCGCGCCCATTCGTGGTCTTCGGTGTAGAGGAGATCATTCGGATACGTGTCGCTCATTGGTCTGCTGCTCCTTGCAACGGAAAGTTCAGGCGCCTGCCCGGCGGTAGAAGGGCCCCTTGACGACTTCAGCCAGGACTGGCTTGCCACGGCAATCGATCGAGAGGTGCGTGCCAGGCTCGGCGAACGTCGCGGGGACGTAGCCCATGCCGATGTTCTTGCCAATGGTGGGCCCGACGCTGCCGGAGGTGACTTCCCCCAGCGTGGTGCCCGTCTTCGGGTCTTTGATGGTGTAGCCGTGGCGGGGAATTCCGCGCTCGCGCATCTCGAAGCCGACCAGCTTGCGGGCCAGGCCCGCTTCCCGCTGGCGCAGCAACGCCGCCTTGCCGATGAAGTCCCCTGCGTCCATCTTGACGACCCAGCCAAGTCCGGCCTCGAGCGGCGATGTGGTGTCCGAGAGGTCGTTGCCGTAGAGGCTCAAACGGGCTTCGAGCCTGAGAGTGTCGCGCGCGCCCAGCCCCACCGGCTTGCCCCCGACCGCGGCCGCGGCGTCGACCAGGGCTTGCCACAAGGCAACCGCGTGCTCGGCCGGCGTGAAGATTTCGAAACCATCCTCGCCGGTGTAGCCAGTGCGGGCGATCCAGGCCGGCAGCCCGGCGACCTGCTGGTTCGCAAGGAAGTGGAAGTACTGCGGCGAGCCGAGGTCCGCCGGGGTCAGCCGGGCGAGCGCGGACGCGGCCTTCGGGCCCTGGAATGCGATGAGCGCGGTGGCGTCGGAGGCGTTCTCGATCTCGCAGAAGTCGCCGACGTTGGCCACGAAGTGGTGGTGGTCTTTCTCGATGTTCGACGCGTTGACGACGATGAGGAAGTGGTCGGCGGCCACACGGTAGACGATCAGGTCGTCGACGATTCCGCCGTCTTCGTGGCAAGCAACGGCATACATGGCGCGGCCGTCGGCCATGCCCGCCACGTTGTTGGTGACCAGGCGCTGTACGGCCTTGCCGGCACCTTCACCGCGGAAGTGGATCTCGCCCATGTGGCAGACGTCGAAGACACCGACGGCTGTCCGCGTCGCCTTGTGCTCCTCGAGGATCCCGGCGGGGTAGTTCACCGGCATCATCCAGCCGCCGAAATCGATGAGCTTGGCGCCGAGGCGCTGATGCTCCCCGAAAAGGGGCGTCTTCTTCGCGGCAACGTTGTCCGGGGTGGCCATGGGCGGAGGGGATCATGCGGAAAAGGCCCGCCGTGTACAAGCGAAACCTGGAGCTGCGGCAGAGCCGACCGCCGTTGCGATCTCCTGGGTGTCCCGGGCGCGTCGCCGAGCAAGGGCAACGCGGCGAAAAATCGCAACTTCCACGCCTTGCATGCGTTGGACGCGGTTGACGAGCGAGAGCGCGGCACCTATTGTCACCGGCTGTGGTAGGGGGGCGTCGGGGCCGGCAATCTTCGCCAGCAGTGTCCAGCACGGAGAAAACGATGACGAGCGAGAATCCGGACATTCAGACCGACCAAGCCGACCAAGAGCAGATGACCGCCGACGAGTACCGGCAGGTCGCCAAGGTCTTGGCGCGCGAGGGCCGCTGGGAGGACTTGGCGGCGCTCTTCATCGAACGGGCGGAGTCGGCGACCACGGCGGCGAACCGCGCGCGTCACCTCGTGCACGCCGCGCAGGTCTTCGACAAGAATTTGCAGGATGCCGACCGGGCGTACATCACCTTCATGGCGGCGTTCCAGGACGACCCGACCAACGAAGACGCGGTGGCCGAGCTGGGCAGGGTGACGGCGGCGCAGGGCAGGTTCCCAGAGCTCCTCCAGGAGTGCATGGCCGTGGCTGCGCAGGTGACGCCAGCGGAGAAGCAGGCCGCGATGTACGTTGCGCTGTCGACCTGGTACCAGGAACAGCTCGGCGATTCGGGGACGGCGCAACAGGCATTGGAGGCCGCGTTGGCCGCGGATCCGACCCATCCCACGGCGCTGCGCAGCTTGCTGGATTTGTATCGTTTGCGCGGCGATCACGGCCGAGCCGCCACGTGTCTGACGGCCGCGTCGGGTGCGTCCCG
Source organism: uncultured Myxococcales bacterium (assembly GCA_964647025.1). GTDB lineage: Bacteria > Myxococcota_A > Polyangia > Fen-1088 > Fen-1088 > Fen-1118. The sequence goes on from CAZYFU010000023.1 coordinate 5,952, forward strand.
CGACGTCGAGCGCAAGGTGGGCTACGCGTTGGATGCGGCCGACATCTATCGCAATCAGCTTTCCGACGTGGAGAGCGCTTGCGAGATGTACCGCAGGGTGTTGGAGGCGGACCCGGCGAACCGTCCGGCAGCCGAAGCGTTGGCCGAGATTGGCTGGGAGAAGAAGGACTGGCCGACCGTGTTGCCGCTGTTCGAGACCCTGGCCGCGGGGACCGAGTCGGGCGGCGCCACGGCCGCACGCTTCTTCCAGCGCGCCGGCTGGGCCGCCCAGATGCTTGGTGACAACGACCGAGCCCGTCTGAACTACCGCAATGCTCACGGCGATGACCCGACGTACCTGCCGGCGCTGCTTCGCTGGGCCTCCCTGGCGTTGGCCGAGAAGTGGTGGGACGACGTCGCCATCGCGGTACCGGCGATCATGGCGCGGCCCGACGCGAAGCTGACCGCGGAGGAACAGGCGGAGTACTGGGAAGGGTTGGGCAACGCCCAGCTCGTCCTCGGCAAGGTCGATGCGGCGGCGGAAGCATTCACGCGAGCCTTGGCCATCACCCCCAACAGCGTGAGCTGTCGCGAGGGCTTGGCAAAGGCGCACGGCCGCCTTGCTAGCGAGGGGCCGGCTGGCGCACAGGCGATGATTCAGCAGCAGCGTTTGCTCCTGGCCAGCGCCAAGTCGGCCGACGAGCAATTCGAGATCCTGGCCAACATCGCCAAGACCGAGCGCGAGACGCTTGGCGATCTGCACGCCTCGCTGAAGACCTACTTCGACATGCTGGGGCTGCGCCCCGACGACCCCGTCACCCTGCACGAGGTCTTCGAGATCTACACCCAGGCCCGCGAGTGGGCGAGGGCGGTGGAGATCCTCGAGCGCTTGGTGAAGGTCGAGACCGGCAAGACCCGGGCGCGCTACCTGGTGGCCATGGGCAACATCCTCAACTACGAGCTCAAGAGCACCGAGCGCGCCGTCGAGGTCTACAACCTCGTCCTCGACGACGATCTCAACGACGAGCGGACCTTCGGTCGCATCGAGCGCATCCTGACCGCGCAGAGCGCGTGGCGCGAGCTGGCGCGCAACTATCGGCGGATGATCAAGCGCCTGGGAAACCCGCCGCCGGCCGAGAAGCGCGAGCAGCTCATCACGATTTGGCGCAAGTTGGGCGACGTCTGCCGCAAGCGCTTGCACGAGCGCGACGCGGCGATCTCGGCGTACGAGGCTTGCGCGCAGCTGGCCCCGGAGGACATGCGCTACCGCGAGGTCCTGGCGGACATGTACGAGATGATCGGCGCGCCGAAGCTGAATGAAGCGGTGAAGGTCCGCGAGGTCCTGCTGGAAAACGCGTCCGAGTTCGACGACATGGCCAAGCACATTCGCGCCCTGGCCCGGATGTACGGCAAGCATCAGATGTACGACCGACTTCACTGCACCAGCGCCGCGCTGATGGCCATGGGGCAGGCGATTCCGCAGGAACAGGCGTACTACGAGCGGACGGCTGCGCCCGAGATCGTGCTTAGCCGGATTCCCGTCGCCGAGGCCATGTGGCAGCGTTTTATCGCGAGCCCGCGGCAAGAATGGTGCGTGTCCCACGTCTTGTCCGTGGTCAGCGCCGGCGTGGCCATGGCGCGAGCCCGGGACGCGGCTTCGCTTGGCCTCAATCCCGCGCAGAAGGTCGACTTGGCGACCGATCGTTCGTCTGTGGGGCAGATGATCGCCCACGCTTGCCGCCTGTTCAGCGTGGCCGTCCCGCCGGTGTACGTCGCGCCCGATGCGCCCGGCCAGCTCGAGCTGCGCATCGTTCTGGAGGGCCAGCAGGTGGTGCCGTCCTTCTTGCTGGGACGTGACTTGCTGACCGAACGCTCGGAGAAGGATCTGGCGTTCTTCCTGGCCCGCCGGCTGGTCCGGCTGCGGGCCGACCAGTTCCTGCTGTCGCCCGAGGCAGTGTCCTCGCTGGACGAGCTGCGGGTCATCATCGCCGCGGCGGTCAAGCTGGTGCATCCCGAGTTCGACCTGCCCGGCGCGGAGCCGAACGCCGTCCGTCAGTACGCGGCGTTCTTGCAGAAGACGGTGCAACCGCTGACCCTGGCCTCGGCCGGTTCCGCCATCGAGCAAATCGTGGCCGACCCGAGCCGGGTCAACCTGGACGCCTGGGTGGTGGGCGCCAACCAGAGCGCCGACCGGGCCGGCTTGCTCTTCTGCGGCGACTCCGTCGCGGCGGTCCGCGAGATCCTGCGCGCCGGCGACGGCCAAGGCGATCCCGAAGCCGCGGTCAAGGACCTGGTCCGCTGGAGCGTGAGCGCCGACTTCATGGATCTGCGCGAACAGCTCGGGCTCACCGCCGAGGTGGCGCCCACCCCGCCCGAGGTCCGCCAGCCTCAGCCCTTCCCGCGCCGCCCCTATAAGCCGGGCACGTAGAGAGCTTGGGCCGGGCCTTCAACGAAGGGGGCAAGTTAATGGACGGCGCGGGTTGCTGCGGCTAACTTCGGCAGCGCAGTGGCCAGCACCATTCGTTCGTCCGCCAACGTCAGCCTGGCAATCCTCACGTCGCGTATCTTGGGCGTCGCGCGTGACTCGATCTTCGCCCGCATCTTCGGCGTCAGCGGTCTAACCGACGCCTACGTGGCGGCTTTCCGCATCCCCAACCTCCTGCGCGATCTCTTCGCAGAGGGGGCTCTGTCGAGCGCGTTCGTTCCCACCTTCAGCGACGCGATGGCGAAGGGCGGCCGCGAGCGGGCCTACCGTCTTGGCAATCTGGTGTTGGGCGGGATCCTCCTTGTGACGGGCCTTTGCACCCTGGCCGGGTTCGTGTGGGCGGACGGGCTGGTTTCGCTGATCACGCGGGGGTTTGGTGGCGATGCGGCGCAGGTGATGACGGCGGGCCTGCTTGCGCGCATCATGATGCCGATCCTGACTTTGGTCAGCGTCAGCGCGGTGTGGATGGGCATGCTGAACGCCCAACAGCGCTACTTGGCGCCAGCGTATGCGCCGGCGATGTTCAACGTCACCAGCATCGCGTGTGGCGTCGCGCTGCTGGCCCTCCATCTCAGCGAACGGACCGGCATCATCGTGTGGAGCGCCGGCACCGCCACCGCGGGGCTCGTGCAGGCCGTGGTGCAATTGCCCAGCCTGCACAAGCTCGGGTACCGGGTCCGGCCGACCCTGCGTGGGCTCCTCAAGGATATCGACGTCCGCCGCATCGTGCGCCTGATGGGGCCGGCGACCGTGGGACTGGCGGCCATCCAGATCAACGTGTTCGTCAACACCCAATACGCCGCGACCTTGGGCAGCGGACCGTTGACCTATCTGCAGAACGCGTTCCGCCTGTTCTATCTGCCCGTCGGGCTCTTTGGCGTCGCGCTGGCGACCGTGACCACCGCCCGCGCGTCGAACGAAGCGGCACGGGGGGACCGGGCTGCGCTGGCGGAGCGGGTGTCAGACGGGGTTCGGGGCGTCTGGCTCTTGGCGCTCCCCTCGGCGGTTGGGCTCGTGATCCTGGCCAAGCCGGTGGTCCAGTTGTTGTTCCAGGGCGGCAGGTTCCTGCCCGCGCACACGGCCGCTACGGTGCCAGTCGTGCAGGCCTACATGCTGGGTGTCTTGCCGTACAGCTTGGTGAAGGTCTTTGCCCCGGCGTTCTTCGCGGTGGACCGCCCGCGCATCCCGATGATCGCATCGATCGCCTCGGTGGTGGCCAACCTGCTGTTCAACAGCCTGACCTATCGGACCCTCGGGGCGGCGGGCCTCGCGTTGGGCACCACCGTCGGCGCACTGGTCAACCTCGCCATCCTGCGGGTTTGGTTCGCGCGGGTCCTCGGACAGCGAACCCAGCCAGGGTGGTGGCGGGACATCGCCCTGATGACTGTGGCCAATGGCGTGCTTGGCCTCGTGGCTTTCGCGACATGGGAGGGCGTGTGGCGGCTGTTGGCGGCGCTGCCCCCGTCGGTGTGGCCGTGGGGAACGTTCCGACTGGCCCAGGCCCTGCTTCTCTTCGCCACCATCGGCGTTTCGTTCCTGGCGTACGTGGGCTGCCTGGCGCTCTTCCGCGTGAAGGGAGCGGAAGAACTGTGGGCGCTTCCCAAGAAGTTCCTGAGGAAGCTGCGACGGGCGTAGCGACCCCCGCTTACCTGCGCTTCGGTCGCTGGTTGCGCCGGGCGAAGAACGCCACTTTTTCCAGCGCGACCGTCATGTCCATGTTCTCGACGCAGATCCTGTCGTGCAGGCGCAATACCGTGGGCGCGAAGTTCAGGATGCCGGTGACGCCCGCGGCGACCAACTGCTCCGCGGCTTGCTGGGCCTGCTCGGCGGGCACGGTGATGATACCGATGTCGATGTCCCCCTCCTCGAGCACCGCTTGCATCTGCCTGACCGAGTGGCAGTGAACGCCACTGAAAGTCATACCAATCTTGTCCAGATCGACATCGAAGGCCGCCGCCAGCTGGATCTCCTGAGACCGACTCGACAGGAAGGCCGCGATGGCGCGCCCGAGGTAACCCATTCCCACGATCGCCGCCTTGCGTCCGTCCCCCGAGTCGAGGAAGGTCGCGAGCGAGCTGAGCAGACGTTTCACGTCGTAGCCGCTGTTGGGGTTGCCACTGTATCCAATGGCCATCAGATCCCGTCGCACCTGGGCGGCAGTCAACTGACATGCGTGGGCCAGCTGATGGGAATACACGCTGCTGCCGAACTCGTGCTTGCCGTGCTGAAGGGCCCGACGGTAAATGCTCAGCCGCTCGACGCTGCGGGGGGAGATCTTGCGCTTGTTCATCGTCTCTCGTTTGCAGGGTAGGCCGTGCCTGCCGGCAAGCCTGTGCAATATCCTACTTGGCTTATCCGATTTAGGCTCGGATTAGGCGAGCTACGACAGGTGCTGACGCTTGGAGCCGAGTAGACGGGGCAGGTCCGCCAGCGCCTGTTCGAGCGAGGCTTCTTCCTCCTTGTCTCGGATGCGCAACGTCTCCACGTCCTCGATCCTGCTGGCCAGCACGCGTGCCCGGTCGACGGCTTGCTTGACCGCCTGGTCGTCGATCCAGGTGCTCGGATCGCCGTCCAGGGAGGCTTGGACCGGCGTCGTCCCGATGCCCGGACGAGGTGATGTGGCAGGCACACCAGCCACCGGGGTCGGCTTGGGCGGCTGCGACTTGTGCGCGATCAGCTTGTCCAGCATCGGCTTCGCGCTCGGATCGACTTGCAGGAACTGGACACCCATCCCGTGCGCCCGCTGGGGCTCCTTGGGGTTGAAATCGCGCACCCACGTCACTTTCCCGGTGCCGGCGAGGAGCGGCGGGCCCTGCATGATCGCAACCTCGAATGCGATGACCGTGCCGGTGGGGTGGGGCGACCGACTGGCAAGGAAGATCCCCCCTCGGGTCACGTTGGGCGCGAAACGCTGGATGAAGGTCGTCTCGTCGGGGTAGCGAAGCTGGATGCGGACCATCGGCATGTCTGGCGTCGACACGGCTTGAGTATCGATTGCGGAGGGGCGACGGTCAACCGTCAAACCAGGCCAGAACCCGGCGGCACCAGGCTGGCCAACCCCGGCGGCGTCAGTCGAAACAAGCGAAACGCGTTGGCTGTCGCGGCTTCCGCGGCGCGCGCCGGGCTCATCCCACGAACCTGCGCCAGGGCTTCGAGCGACTTCACCACGAAGGCTGGCTCGTTGCGCTTGCCCCGATGGGGGATGGGCGCCAGGTAGGGCGCGTCGGTTTCGACCATGATGCGATCCTCGGGCGCATAGGCGGCTGCCTTGCGCACATCGTCGGCCTTCTTGAACGTGAGCACCCCCGAGAAGGATAGATAAAGGCCCAGGTCGAGGTACCGGCGTGCATCGTCCACGTTGCCTGTGAAGCAGTGGATGACTCCACCCGCGTCGGGAATGGGGCCCGTCCGCAGGGTGCGAGCCGAATCCTCGTGGGCGTCTCGTACGTGACAGATCACCGGTCGGTTCACCGACGTCGCGAGTCTCAAGAAAGCCTCGAAGACCTCGCGCTGCACCTGCCTCGGGGAATGATCGTAGAAGTAGTCGAGGCCCGTCTCTCCGATGCCGACGACCCGCGGATCCTTCGCGAGCTTCTCCAGCGCCGGCCAGAAGTCGGGCGTGATCTTGGCTGCGTCATGCGGGTGGATGCCGACGGCGGCGAAGATGTCGGATTCCTGGTTGGCCAACGCAACCGCGCGCTCCGCCGTCGCCACGTCGCCCCCCGAGCCGACGCAGACCATGGCGATGATGCCAGCGCCGCGAGCTCTTTGCAGGACGGCCGGGAAGTCGTCGTGGAAGTCCTCGAAGTCCAGGTGGCAATGCGAATCTACGATGGGGAGCATGGGCCCGAGCAAGCTACCGCGATTTGCCGCGGCTGCCACCAGATGAAACGGGTGCTCACTCGCCGATTTCGATGCGCTTGGGCACCTTGTGCGGTGCAAGCTGCTTGGCGCAGTGGTCGAGCATGGCGCTGGACTTGCAGCGACCGCCGGGCGTGATGCGAACCACGATGTGACTCGATCCCGAGTCGTCGTACTCGACGTGGGCCTGCGCCGCCTTCACGTCGGACAGGGCTTCCAGGCAACTCTCGATCTCTCCCAGAGCGACGCGCCGACGGTCCACGCGAACGATGTCGTCCTCTCGGTGGGTCAGGGACAAGCGCCCGTCACCGTCGAAGTAGCCGACGTCGCCCGTGCGCAACCAGCCGTCGGGCTGGGCACGCCCCACGGGCACCTTGCCCGGGCGGACCGGCAACGATGGCAAGTACGTGAGGGCCGCGCCCGCGCTGCGAACCCAGACGGAGCCCGAGATCCCGGGCCCCAGCTCGTCGCCGTCGGCCGTGGCGATCTTGATCGCGACCCCGGGCAGCGCCTTGCCCATGCTCTCCGGATGCTCGCCCTCCATGTCCAATGCCGCTGGGCCGGTTTCGCAGCTGTGGTAGCAGGACAGGATCGGAAGCGAGAAGCGTTCGCGGAAGGTGCGAGCGACCGACTCTGGTAGCGCCACGCCCGAGCAAACCAGGCGCGTCCGCGGGCGCATCGGCTTGGCGTTGCTCGCACGCGCGAGGATGGAAAACTCCCGCGCCGTGCTAGCGAACAGGTCGATCTCCTGATCGACGAGGGCCTTTGCCATCCGCGCCCCAGCGGTACCATCGTCGAGATAGAGCGTAGCCCCCCGAGGCAGGGCCGCGAGCAACCCGAAATCGAAGCCCTGGCTGTCGAAGAGCGGCGCGGCCCCGAGCACGTTCGACGTCGATCCGAGGTGGAAGGCGGCGGCCAGCGTGTCGGCGATCCCACACAACTGCGTTCTGGCCCGCACCACCGCCTTGGGATCGCCGCCGGAATCGAGTGTGAACAGCACGACCTCGGGAGACTCTCCCGGCGGCAGCGCCGGTCGATCCCAGGGATAGAACGAACAGGTCAGAAGCGTTCCGGAAATGCGATGCCGAGACTCGGCGGCGAGCCGCGGGACGTGGACCTGCCGATCGAGCCGCAGGGTCCCCGAAGGGGCAGCCAGGGGGTCGATCGCGTTGGGCCTGGTCACGATGGCGCGCACCGGTGCGGCCTCGAGAGTCATATCCAGATCCCGCCCTCCCGTCGTCGGATCGATGGGCACCACGGCGGCGTCCAGTTTCGACAGCGCCAAAGCCAGCACGACGAACTCGGGATCGTTGCCAAGCATCAACCCGACCCAATCCCCGGCCACGACCCCCATCGAAGCCAGCTCGCGGGCCCTGCGCTCGACTCTATGGAGCAACCCTCGCCACGACAGATAGGTGTCGTGATACACGATCGCGTGCCCCGAACCGCCACTGGCGGCTCGGCCCTTCACTGCGTTCTCCAGCCATTCGAAGAGCAGCGACATTGCGTTCTCTATTCCATCGACGGGCTCGGGGATTGTATCAGCCCAAACACGAAAAGGAGCTGGAATTTCGCGGAAATCTCCTCGGCCGGGTGTCGGGAAACCGTCACCTCAGCGTCGGGGAGACAGTCGACGAGCAACCACGTGATTCGAAGGTCGCACATGTAGGGGTCGGTGGCTAATTGCCCTTCATCTTTACCAACCACCTGACCTGACCTAACCTGTTGTGACCCCTTGGCACGCAATCCACCCAAACGAGACGACACCACCCCTGACCTGGATCGCGTTCGGGCGAAGACCGTCGTCACCAGCATCAACCGCATCACCGAGCATCCTCCGACCAAGGAGGCCTGTCTGGTCGTGATCTACGGTCCGGAGCTCGGGCGCAAGCACAACCTGGAGGCGCCCTCTCTCACGCTCGGGCGGTCCAACAAGTGCGACATCCAGATCGATCAGGAATCGGTGTCGCGCGCGCACTCGAGGATCATGAACGGCGGCAAGTCGGTGCGCATTCGTGACCTGGGATCGACCAACGGCACGTACGTGAACGACGAGCTCGTCGAGGAACGAACTCTCGTCGATGGCGATCTCATCAAGATCGGTCGCACCATCTTCAAGTTCCTCTCGGGTGGCAACATCGAGCGCGCGTACCACGAAGAGATCTACCGATTGACCACGGTGGACGGGCTCACCCAGATCTACAACAAGCGCTTCTTCTCGGAGGCGCTCGGTCGCGAGATCGCACGCGCGACCCGTTACCGGCGCGAGTTGTCGATGGTCATGTTCGACCTCGATCACTTCAAGCAGGTCAACGACACCCACGGCCACCTGGCCGGCGACGCGGTCCTCAAAACGCTGTCTTTGACCATCAAGGCGAAGATCCGCAGCGAGGACATCTTCGCCCGTTACGGCGGTGAGGAGTTCGCCATCATCCTGCCGGAGATCGATTGTCATAACGCCCACCAGTTCGCCGAGAAGATCCGCCGCATCGTGGAGACCACGGAGTTCAGGTTCGAGGGGACCCTGATCCCGGTGACCATCTCCATGGGCGTCGCGACCTTGGACCCGCAGGAGCCGAGCTCGGCGGCGCTCATCAAGCGCGCCGACGAGTACCTCTACGAAGCGAAGGCCGCCGGACGCAACTGCGTGAGAGGGTAATCCGCCGACGGAGCTTGGTCCCCGTTAGTCCTTTGACCGGGCCGGAACCCATGCGCTACTCTACCCGGCACCCCCTTCGCGGGTGGTCTTCGATTGGAACTGCCGATGAACCCAGGGAAACAAAGGCGCGGCTACCTCGCGCTGGTGGTGTTGGTGGCGTCCTTGCTGGTGCCTTCGTTCGCGCACGCGGCAACCGACGCCGAGACGAAGGCTCAGGCCAAGGAGCTCTACGAGCGGGCGACGCGTTTCTACGACGTGGGCAAGTACGCCGAGGCGATCGGCGACTACGAGCAGGCCTACCTTCTCGTAGAGGACCCGGCCTTGCTTTTCAACATTGGCCAAGCCTATCGCTTGTGGAACCGCCCGGACGACGCCATCCGGTCGTACAAGAACTACCTTCGGAAGCGGCCCAACGCGAGCAATCGCGCCGACGTGGAGCGCAAGATCGCCGATCTGGAGAGGATCATCGACGAGCGTTCGCGCACCGGCGCTCAACCGGCTTTGCCGCCGCCCCAGCCAGTCGCGCCACCGACGACTGGAGAGGGCTACCCAGACCCGGAGCAGCCCCAGCCACCCCCGTACCAAGCCTTCCCGGAAGCACAGCCTCAGTCCCCACCGCCTCCCGGCGCGCCCGAGCCTGCGGCCGTGGTGCCCGACACGCCCGAGGCTCCGCGTGCGAAGCGGAACTGGCTGGCCTGGGGGTTCATCGCGGGCGGTGGAACGTGCCTTCTCGTGGCGGCCTTGGCGGCGGCGGCGGGGCAGCAACAGGCTGACGAGTTGCGGGACGCCTCGAGGAATCACGAGGCCTTCGACCCGACCATCGAGAAGGGGGGCAAGGCCGCGAATGCGCTTGCCTACCTGGGACTGGTCGTCGGTGTCGCGGCCGGTGGCGTGGGCGGCTATTTGCTGTGGCACGGTCGTTCGGCGAACGCACCGACGGCGTCGGTGCTCCCGGCCGTGGGCCCGACCTTTGCTGGCGGCTCGGCCGTGCTGACGTTCTAGGTGGGACGGAGACTCGTATGACCCGATTTGCGCAACTGGCCGTGTTTCTCCTTCCGCTGGCAGGCCTGCTCGGCTGCTACAACACGTCGTCGGTGGAGAATGGCGGGCTCGCCTGCAGCACCGACAACAAGTGCCCCGAGGGCTTTGCCTGCCAAAGTGGTCGCTGCTGGAAGGGCTCGGCTGGTGGCGATCCCGGGATTTGCAAGGCCCCCTTGGGACCGGTCGCCAGCTGCTCGAGCGAGGTTCCTCTGGGCAGCGCATGCGATCCCGTCTGCCAAGACGGCTGTGGCTGTCGCCGCTGCGTCCTATCGTCGGATGCCACCGCGTTCGTGTGCGAGACGACGGCCGCGCCATCTTCGTTCGTCTCGCCCATGGGAACGTGCAGAGACCCCAGCGTCTGCGCGCCGGGGTCGGTGTGTATCGCGGACCGAGTTTGTCCGAACCTCTGCTACAAGACCTGCCGCGACCATTCGGACTGTCCGGCGACCTCACGCTGCACGAAGACCGGCTTGACCGACGCCCTCGGAAACACGCTGGTCGAAGGCGTGTACTTCTGCTCGCCACCCGCCGAATCCTGCAGCCCCGTCGGGAGCGCGGCCTGTGCGAATCCCAGGACTGGATTCAACTGCGTCTTCCTGGCCGGCCTGACCGGGGTCGAAACCACGACCGATGCCACGGTCTGCGACTGCGCAACCCTGCACCAAGCGAAGGTCGGCGAGGCATGCGTGACCTCTCCAGACGACTGCCAGCCCGGGGCGATGTGCGTCAGCGGCAAGTGTCGCACCATATGCAACCAGTCGGCCCCGTGCTCGAACGGCGCTACGTGCACCCCCATCTACAACTCGAAACAGTACGGATACTGCGGCTAGCTGGCTACCAGCCCGCGTAGATGATCGCCACGATGGCGACCGCGTACCCGAGCAGATTGATCATGAATGGCGCGTCGCGCAGCATGGAGTCGGTGGGGCTTTCGCTGTCGATCTTCCGCTGGGTCATCCAGATGAAGCGGAATACCCCGAACGCGACGAAGGGGACCGTTAGCACGAGGCGCCGTGTACCGAAGAAGCTCAAGGCGTGGTGCGACTGGGTGTAACCGACGTAGGCTGCCACGGTGAGCGCGGCCAGGAGGTAGATGAGGAAGCGCAGGATGCCTGGGTTGTACCGGTCGAGGACCTTGCGTTGCCCGCCGCTTTTGTTGCCGCTGATGCGAAGCTCGTGGGCCCGCTTGCCGAAACCGAGCAGCGATGCCAGAAGCAGCGTGCAGGTGAGCAACCAGAATGACGGGGACACCGGGACCGCGGCGGCCCCGGCCAGCACCCGCAGCAGGAACCCGGCCGCGATGCTGGCCACGTCGATGAAAGGGACGTGCTTGAGGCTGAACGAGTACGCCAGGTTCTGCAGCAGGTAGGCGGTGGCGATGAGCGCCGGAATCGACCCGCGCGTCCAACAAGCGAGAATGCCCACCAGGGCGAACAGCACCGACGCGAACTTTGCGGTTTGGATGGGCAGGGCGCCCGAGGCGATGGGACGCAGGCGCTTGAGCGGGTGGACCCGGTCCTTCTCCACGTCGACGATGTCGTTGAACAGGTAGACCGCGCTCGAGATCAGGCAAAATCCGGCGACCACGATCGCGGTGTGTAACAATCCAGCAACGTCGTCGATCCGGCGCGCGAAGACCAGCGGGGCCCCGACGAAAAAGACGTTCTTGACCCACTGGTGGGGCCGGGATGATTTCAGGATCGCTGCGACCATGGCCTTGGGTTGCGAGAGTGTATCCGAAACTCATTCAAGGTCTACTCTGGGTAGAGACGTTGTCGCGAACTTGTGGTATTCCGCTCACTGGCTGTTATGAGCGACCCTGAGAAAAACGACCTTTCGTCGGCCCCGGCCGACGCCGCCGCGCAGTTGAGCGACGAGATTCTGGTCGAGCGTGCGCGTACCAAGGACGAGGCCGCCTTCGAGGAGCTGGTCAACCGCTACGAGGACAAGCTTTACCGGCTGGCCATGCGGTTCGTGCGCAACGAGACCGACGCACAGGAGATCCTGCAGGATGCGTTTCTCTCAGCTTGGCGCAACCTGCCGACTTTCGAGGGGCGGGCCCAGTTCGGTAGCTGGATGTACCGGGTGACGGTCAACGCCGCCCTGATGCTCCTGCGCAGCCGCAACCGCCACCCCGAGGTCGGTGTGGACGACGTCGAGCCCACCGCCCTAAACGACGCCGTGGCCGAGAACGGGCGAATGATGCGGTCCAACGCGGACTGGTCCCAACGGCCCGACGACCAGCTTCAATCCGAGGAGCTGCGCAAGCACATCCAGGCCGCCGTGGACACGTTGCCAGAAGGGCTGCGCACGGTCTTCCTCCTGCGCGATGTCGAAGAGCTGTCCACCGAGGACACGGCCGAGTTGCTGGCGTTGTCGGTCCCGGCGGTCAAGACCCGGCTTCACCGAGCACGACTGGCCCTGCGCGAGGCCATCGGACGCTACTTCTCGAAGTAGTTCCCGGTATACTCGCGGCCATGCACGTCCGGCGGAATTGCCTGCGTGGCCGCCGGGGGGCGGTGGCCGCTGTGTTGATTGTCGTCTCGGCGACCTTGCCGGTCGGCGCCGGGCGTGCGCTGGCGGCATCTGCGAAAGCCGCTGCCACGGATGCTGGCGCACCTGCCGTCGAGCGACTTGCCGCCGCGCTCAGGAGTCAGGCAGGCCGGCCTGAGGGAATCGCTCGCATGGCCGAGCTCCGGCAGAAGGAGGCCTTGCTGCCGCCCCAGCGGATCGTGGAGGGGCTCGCAGCCGTGGTGGACGAGCTGCCCAGAAAGGCGGTTCATCCGCTCGTCTACGCCCAGGCGGCGTATCGGCTGTCGTTGCTCGAGGATCAAATGGGCGAAGCGGAGCGCGCCAATGCGCACCGCAAGGACCTGGGGTTCGTCGGCGAGGCATGGGTGCTGGGTCCCTTCGACGCGCAGGGGCGCAGCGCGCTCGACCGTGCCTTTGCCGCCGAGAGCGACCTGGCCAGCCTCGATCCCCGCGAAACCACGGCCTTCCGGGGCAAGGAGCGCGAAGTCCGTTGGAGGCGAGCCCCCGGCGAGGTCTTCGTTCAGGGGCGGCTGTTCCTCGATGGCATGCTTCGGCCGGACAGCGATGCGGTCGCCTACGTGCTCTCCTACCTGCGTAGCGACCGCGACCGATGGGTCGCGCTGCGGCTTGGAAGCCCTGGACCAACCAAGGTCTGGATGGGCCAGCACGAGGTCCTGTCGAAGGACGTGGTCCGCCCGGCGGACTTCGATCAGGACGCGGCTCCGGTGTTTCTCCGCCGAGGGGACAACCGACTGCTGATCAAGACCGTGATCACGCGGGGTGCCTGGCGGCTGTCGGTTCGTTTGACCGAGCTCGATGGCCGACCACTCGTGGGGGTGAGCTCGAGCGCGGAGGTGCCGGCCAAGCTGGCTGAAGGCGAGCCGCCGCCCACCGCCAAGCCAGTGCTGGAGCTGGGCAAGCTGCTTCGAGATCGGGCGCAAGGCCGCCTCAAAGGGGACGCCGCCGCTTCGGCGTGGCTCGACTACGCGCGCTTCCTGTCGCTGGTCTCGCCGGCTGACGATGGTCTGCGTGCTGCCGAAGAAGCGGCGAAGCAGGCTGCCGCGGTTCCGGGGGCGCGGTCAGCCGCGGTGGATGCGCTCTTGTTCCTCGGCGACGTGGCGCGCGAGGATGACGACCGCCGGGCGGCGCTGCAAAGGGCGCTGCCCCATGTGGCTGGGGCGGCCGAGCAGGCGCTGGCCATGTCCTCCGTCGCACAGCTCTGGTATCGGCAGCGACGCGAGCAGCTTGCGGTCGCCGAGTGGCGCGCCGCTGCCGCCCTGGATCCGAGCTGCGTGCCCGCACAGCTGGCCCTCGCGCGACAGCAGCAACGCGCTTCCATGCTGGCGGCCGCGAAGGCGCGTCTCGATTCGCTGCCGCAGGCGCTGCGTGACCTTCCACTGGTCCAATCGGCCCTGGCCGACGTGCTGCAAAGCCTTGGGCGGCGCCCGGACTCGGAGGCGCTGTTCCGAACGGTGTACGGCGTGCAACGCACCTCCACGTCATCCATCCGAGACCTGGCGTCCGCGGTTCGCGCGCGTGGGGACTTGGGTGCTGCGGCCAAGCTCTACGCCGAGGCCGCCCGCTGGCGACCGGATCTCGTCAGCCTGGTCTTCGACGAGGCGGCCATGTTGGCCGGTCAGGGGGAGTATGCCGAGGCCGTGGCCGTGTATCGCAGGGCGATGGAACGTTTGCCCGACGAACCAGGCCTGCCCGAGGAGTTGGGGCGACTGCAGGCGCGCACGGGGCACCTGCAGGACGCTGTGGCGAGCATGCGCCGCTCGCTCGAGCTCCGCCCGCAAAACCCTGGCCTGCGCCGCTACCTCGAAGCCCTGGTCGCCCAGGCCAAGAAGCAGAAGGAGAGTCGCAGCATCGACGAGCTGGTGGCCGCGAATGCGGCGAATGCCGAGAAGCTCGCCCGCGAGGTGCTCTTCGCGGCGAAACCGAGCCAAGATGTCGCGTCCGCGGAGGTGATCCTGGACCGCACCGTCGTGCGTGTCCACGTCAACGGGCTGTCGGAACGCTTTGTCCAACGGCTGGTCCATCTGCGGACCGAGCGCGCGGCCAAGGACAGCCAGGAGACGTGGATTCGCTATGAGCCCGGCCGCCAGGAGGTGGAGGTGCGCAAGGCCCGGGTCTTCCGCCGGGCCGGCGATGGAGCGCTGGAGATCTCCGAGGCCACCGCGCGCGACGAGCGGGACCTGTCCGAGCCCTGGTATGGGCTTTACTACGATTCCAGAGCCGAGGTCGTCGTGTTCGAGAATCTGCGCGCCGGCGATCTGGTCGAGGTTCAGTATTCCCTCGCCGACGTGGCGTACAGCAACGAGCTGTCCGACTACTTCGGCGACTTCGAGCTCATCGCCGACAGCTATCCGACGCGCCACTGGGACTACACGTTGATCGCGCCCAAGGGCCGCGTGATCCATTTCAACTCGCCGCTCGCAGCCGGCGTATCGTCGAAGACAGAGACCCGAGGCGACGAGACTGTCTACAAGTTTTCCGCCGAAAGCGTGGCGCGGGTGGAGAGCGAGCCCGCGATGCCCGGCATCGCCGAAGTCGCGCCGTACCTGCACGTCAGCACCTACGAGGGGTGGCAAGACGTTGGGCGCTGGTACTGGAACCTGATTGCGGACCAGATGCAGGACGACGGCACGTTGAAGAGAGCCGCGCTCGGAGCAACCGAAGGTCTGATCTCGACCGAGGACAAGGTCAAGGCCATCCATCGGCTGGTCGTCGAGAGCACGCGCTACGTGGGACTGGAGTTTGGCATTCACGGCTACAAGCCCTACAAGGCGACGCAGGTCTTCGAGAGGCGGTTCGGGGACTGCAAGGACAAGGCGACCCTGCTCGTGACCCTGTTGCGAGCCGTGGGCGTCGACGCGGAGCTCGTCCTTCTGCGCACCCGCCGCGGGGGACGCATCTCCGACAAGCCCGCGTCGCTGGCCGTGTTCGACCACGCCATCGCCTACGTCCCGGCGTTGGATCTGTACCTGGACGGCACCGCCGAGTTCTCCGGCCTGGCCGAGTTGCCGTCGGAGGATCAGAACGTGATGGCGTTGCGGGTGACCGCCCAAGGGGCGACCTTGGTACGGACCCCCGAGCTTCCCGCGGACAGCAACCAGGCACAGCGTCGCTGGATCGTGGAGCTGCAAAGGGACGGCTCGGCGACAATCACCGAGGATCTGACCGTCACCGGCCAGGCGGCCCACGAGTGGCGAGAGCACTACCAGACCGAGGGCGAGCGGCGCGAGCGCTACGCGAAGGTCTGGAATGGCCGCCACGCCGGAGCTGTTCTCGCCGAGGTCGAGATGCACGTGAGCGATCGCAACCAGCCCGTCGTCGTTCGTGCGGTCGCGCATGTCCCTCGCATGGGCGAGCGTCGGGTGCTGTCCGAGGCGCAGGCCGGCCAGTCCAGCGTCCCCGCCGAGCGGGCATCCTCGTACGAGGTCGCCCTGCCGCCAAGCTCGCGGGAAGCGGACTTCACGAGCACCTATGCACGGCTGGGCAAACGGCAGTGGCCTTTGGTCCTCGGCTACCCGTGGCGCCACGAGGAGGACGTGACCTACCGCCTGCCCGAGGGCGGGCGCATCGTCCGCGCCCCCGTGCCCCGCACCATTTCGAGCAGATTCGGGGAGTTCACCATGAGCCTCGATGACCGAAGCCCCGACGTGCAGATCAAGACCGCGCTGGTCGTCCACAAAAGCCGCATCGAGCCGGCGGAGTATCCCGAATTTCGGGCGTTCCTTCGCGACGTAGACGCTCTTCTGTCAGAGCGCCTGCTCGTCGAAGCGAAAGGAGCGCCATGAAAGGTCGCTGCCTCGGCCTCGTGAGAGGACTTGTCGCGTTGTGCGTTGTCATGGCCGCGGGCTGTGCGGCGCCTTTGCAGGGGCCGTCCGTCCGGTCGGAGACCAGGGTCAGCAACCCCGGTTGGCTCGCCCTTCGTGATGGCGACGTCCAGGGGGCGAACGCGCAGTTTGTCCGCGCCTTGCAGAAGGACCCATCGGATGCCCGCGCGTTGTTCGGTGCCGCGAACTTGGCCTACGAGCGCGGCGATGTCGATGTGGCTTTGGGCCATTCGCTCGCGTTGCTCGAGGCTGCCGCCAAGGGGACCGATCGCGTGGCGCAGATCTTGTCGCCTGCGACGATCTCGCGCGTCTCGCGGCTTCTGACGGAAGCCGCTGACCGCGGGCCGGCCGAGGATCGCCTGATCGCGCTCGATGCCGGTCGCTTGCCGTGGCAGGCCCGGTATGCGCTCACGCTCGTGCTGATGGACGCCGCCCGCAAACGCGGCGATGCCAAGCTCTTGAGGAAGGTCGCCGCTGCCGGTGGATGCGTGACCGGGTTCGAGCTGATCGGGCGAGGCGGTCGCCTTCCTTACCAGGACCTCCTCGACGACAGGTTCACTGCCGAGAAGGACCCGCGTCCGCTGGTGTCGGCCGCGTGCCAGCTTCAGATGAACACGGTGGACAACCGGGCGGGGATCCGCGTCGTGCGCGCCGAGGTCAACCTGCCCGAGGGAGCCCATTCGTTCGTTCTGGATTTCGCGGGCCCTGCCCGCCTGCGCGTGGACGGCGGCGAGTGGCATGCGCACGGCGGGCCGCTGGCGTACGGTCCGCGTTGGTCCGCGACCACGATGGACCTCGGTTCCGGAAAGCACACCATCGAGATTCGGATCGGCTCGTACAGCGGGTCCGCGGAGTTCGCATTGTTGGTGATGCCGGGCGCTCAGGCTCGGCAGCCCCAGGGCGAAGGTGCTGCGGGGGGGGACCATGCCATGATGGCGTTTGCCTCGGCGCTGGTGGCGAACCTGGTCGGCGACGTCAACGAGCTTCTTGGCCAGATCGACAAGCTGGCAGCGGAGTCGCGCTTCGCTGTCGGCCTTTCCGTCGCGGCCCGCCTAGGCCAGGCCGACCCGACTCGCCCGACCGACATCACGCGGGACAAGGCTCGCATCCTGCTGTCGCGGGCGCTGGCCATCGATCCCAAGCTTGCGAGGGCTTGGATGGACCTATCGAACCTGGAGATGCAGAAGAGTCGGCCTCGTGAAGCTGCCACCTGCGCCCAGCGCGCCGTGGACGCAGCGCCGCGCTGGTGGCCGGGGCACTCGGCTTTGGCTGCGGCGCTGCGTGCCCAGGGCTTCGACGCTCCAGCGGAGCGTGCGCTGGAGGCGGGGATGAAGCTGCTCGATGGCGGCAGGGGAGGGTGCTCGCTCATCGACCAGGCGCTGTCCCGGGCCGAGGATCGCGACAACGAGGCCCTGGCGGCCCAGCTCGTGGAACGCCTGGCTCGTTGCGATGCCCAAAGCGACGGGCCCCGGTTGTGGCTGCAGCGGCACGGTGATCTGAAGGGCGTGAAGGAGTGGTTCGACAGGAACCTGGCGTTCACCAGTGAGCCTCTGTGGTTGCGCTCCGAGCGCGCCGATGTCCTCTTGGGTTTGGGCGACGCTCGTGCAGCGCGAGACGAGCTGGCCATCGTCGCCCGGCTCGCTCCCCGTGACACCAACGTTCGGATTCGGCTGGCGGACGCCCACATCGCGGCCGGGGCGCAGACGGAAGGCTTGCGGGTTCTTACCGAGAGCCTGGCTCGGTTTTCGCAGCGCGAGAATGTCCGTCAGGCGGCACGTCTCTGGGGGCTGGCGATGCCGCTCGACGGCTACCGACTCGACGGGAAAGCCGTGATTCGCGACTACCTCGCCTCGGGCCGCCAGTACCGGGCGCCCGCGGTCGTGGTGCTGGACAGGGCGGTGGAGAAAGCCTTGTCCGACGGCAGTCGCGTGATGCTCACCCACTCGATAACGCAGGTTCTCAGCAAGGACGCGATCGAGCACGTGGGCGAGGTCCCGGTTCCAGACGGTGCCGAGGTGCTGGCCCTGCGCACGCACAAGCCGGATGGGACCGTCCGCGAGGCGGAGGAGATCGCGGGCAAGTCCACCATCTCGGCCCCCAACCTCGCAGTGGGCGACTTCGTGGAGTCCGAGACAGTGGAGTTCAAGCAGCCACGCGAGGCCATCGCGCCGGGCTTCATTGCCGAGCGCTTCTACTTCCGGTCGTTCGATGCGCCGCTCGACCGCAGCGAGTACGTGCTGATTGCGCCAGAGTGGGCGACTCCCAACATCGGCACGCGCGCAGGTGCCCCTGAGCCGGTCGAGACTCGCGACCAGGATGGTTCCCGCGTCCTCACATTTGTCGCACAGGAGATGCCGCAGGTGTTCGCCGAGCGGTCGGCCGTGCCGGCTCAAGAGTGGATTCCCTCCGTGCGGGTTTCGAGTGGGGTGTCCGTGGAGGCGTGGTCGCGCTTCATCGCCGACGGTGTCGCCCGTGCCGCGCGAGGCTCGCCCGAGGTCGACAAGATCGCCGCTGCGATTGCCAGCCGTGTCGGTGCCGATCGCACGCGCTTGCCACAGGCCATCGTGTCCTGGGTGCGCGAGCACATCGAGCCGGAGGCCGATCTCTCCGAATCGGCCACCTCGACCTTGGCCCGCGGGCGTGGCAATCGAAGCGCGCTGATCTTGGCCATGGCACGGAGCTTGGGCGTGCCTGCCGACTTGGTGTTGGCGCGCTCGCTGCTCATCGGGAAGGCCGAGACGCCGCTCCGGCCCGAGGATCTGGACGATTTTCGCGAGGTGATCGTTCGCTTCCCGAGCCCGCACGGTGATCACTTCGTGGATCCGCGCTTGAGGCGCGCGCCGTTCGCCTATTTGCCCCCGGCTTTGGATGGCGCCTTGGCCATCGTGGCGGGTGACACACAGACCGTGGGCCTGGTCTCGAAGGTGAAGGACAGCCGGAACGTAAAGTTGCGGGCCGCGCTGCAATCCGACGGGTCCGCCAAGGTGAAAGTCACCGAGAAGGTCACCGGGTGGCCGGCGGTGGAGTGGACCGAGCTGCTCGATAGAGTCGGGAAGGACCGCGAGAAGCTGCGTCAGGAATTCGAGCAACGGTGGCTCGGTCAACAGTTTCCAGGCGCCCAGCTCGACGAGCTCTCCGTGGATGCCGTCGGCAGTGGAATGCAGGTCGTCTATGCATTCAAGCTGCCCGGCATGGCCAGGCGACGCGGTAGCATCCTGCACCTGCGGCCGTCGTTCTTTCAGAGCCAACCCGGCCGGCGATTCGGAACGGAGCCCGACCGCAAGACGACGCTGATCCTGGGCTACGACGTGCCGGTGGACCTGGATGCCGAGGTGCTGCTGCCAGCAGGTGCCAAAGTCGTGGATTTGGGTCGCAACGGCGATGTCAAAGTGGGCGGGGCGACGTTCGTGGAGGAGCGGACTTCGCTGGCCCCTCCCGATGGCCAAGCTCGACTGCTGCTGCGGCGCCAAAGCCGTCTGCCGCTCATGCGCGTGGAGCCCTCTCGCTACGCCGACGTGGCAAGCAAGCTGCGCGCCGTGGACCCGGTCGAGCAGAGCGAGATAAGAATCGCCGTCGGCGGTGAGGAGTAGCAAGGACCTGGGACGGGGTGGCGTTCGAATTCGGTCGGACCCGCCGCTGTGAGTCCTCCGCTATTCCAGCCTGCGGGCCACTTCCACCAGTCTGTCCATGGTGGCGTCGAAGCTCTTATCGACCACCTGGCGAATCGGGTCGGCGTCGTAATAGGCCATGATCTCCTCGGCGCCGCGAGAGAACGGAATCTTGGCTTGCCAGCCCGGGACCAGGCGCTTCACCTTGCTGTTGTCGAAGATCATGCTGTGGGTCTTGTCGCCGAGCAGGCTGTCGCCCCATTCCGGGTCGTGCTTCGCGATGATCTCGGAGGGCAGGTGAATGATGTCGGCCTGGGTCTTGGCGGCGTCCGCGAGCATGTAGTGGATCTGGTCCCACGACAGCCATTCGTCGGACGTGATGTGGAAGAAGTCACCGACGGCGCGCGAATGGCCGAGCAGCCCGACGAACGCGCGCGCAAAGTCTTCATGGTGGGTCAGCGTCCACAGAGAGGCGCCGTCACCATGGACGACCACCGGCTTGCCCTGGCGCATGCGATGGACGACGGTGTATCCGCCATGGCAGGGGAACAGCGTCCTGTCGTAGGTGTGCGAAGGCCGCACCACGGTGAAGGGGAACTTCTCCTTCCGGTACGCCGACAGCAGCGCCTCCTCGCAAGCGATTTTGTCGCGCGAGTATTGCCAGACGGGGTTGTCGAGGGGCGTGGACTCGGTGACCGGCAGGCTCTGCGGCGGGGTCTGGTACGCAGAGGCCGAGCTGATGAAGACGAACTGCCCCGTGCGGCCGCGAAACAGCTCGATGTCCAGCGCGATGTGCTCGGGCGAAAACGCAATGAAGTCCACGACCACATCGAAGGTCATGGTGCCCAGCGCCGCGCGCGCCGACGCCGGATTGCGGATGTCGCCTTCCAGGACCTTGATGGCCAGCGGGACCGGGCGTGAGGTGGTCTTGCCCCGTCGGAGATGAAAGAGCTGGATGCCGGATTCGACCGCCACGCGCGAGCAGGCCGAACTGATGATTCCCGTGCCGCCGATGAATAGAACCTTCATGCGAAGTCCTCGCTCGATGGGGAAACGGAAGAAGAGCTCGGACCTCTCGACCCGAAACCCTTCTCCTTCGTTCCGACTCCGTTGCTCAAGTCCTCCCCGTCCTCGCCTCCTGCTACTCGTCTTCGTCAGCCGCCATCTTGGACTCGGCGATCACCTTGTCCATCAGGTTCGCTGGCAACTCGTCGTAGTGGGAGAACTCGATGGAGAACGAACCGCGTCCGCCGGTGATGGAGCGCAGATCCGACGAGTACTTGAGTGCCTCGGACATGGGAACCGTCGCGCGAATGATCTCCTCGCCCTTGGGCGTGGAGTCCATGCCCTCGACGCGGCCACGGCGATGGTTCAGGTCGCCGATGACGTCGCCCATGCTGTCGCTCGGGCAGGTGACCTGAATCTTCATGATGGGCTCGAGTAGGCACGGCTTGGCCTGCTTGAACGCTGCCTGGAAGCCCTTCGACGCCGCGATCTCGAACGAGCGCGCATCCGAGTCCACGTCGTGGAACTTCCCGTCGAACAAGCGCACCTTCACGTCGGTCGCGCGGTAGCCGGCGATGACCCCTCTGGTCATGCGGTTGCGCATACCCTTCTCGACGGCGGGGATGAATTGGCGTGGAACCGCGCCGCCCACGATGGCGTCGACGAACTCGAAGCCGCCGCCGTGGGGCAGGGGCTCCATGTCGATGTAGACCACCGCGAACTGGCCGCGGCCGCCAGTCTGCTTCTTGTGCTTGCCTTCGATGTTGGTGGCCTTGCCCTTGATGGTCTCGAGGTAGGGGATCTTCGGTGCCAGCAACTCGACCTCGACGCCTTGTCGGTGCAAACGGTCGACCACGACCTCCACGTGGACCTGGCCGGTCCCGCCCAGAAGTACCTCCTTCGATTGCGGATCGTGGGTGACTTTGACCGCGACATCCGAGTCGATGATTTCGTTCAGCTTGACCGCGACCTTGTCTTCGTCGCCCTTGCTCTTCGGGTGCAGGGCGTACGTGATGAGCGGCGCGGGAATCGTGGGTCTGGGCAAGGCGAAGGGCGCCTTCTCGTCGGCCAAGGTGTCGCCGGTCTTGGTCATCTTGAGCTTGGCGACGGCGACGATGTCGCCGGGGAACGCCTCGGAGACCGCCTCGCGCGACTTGCCCTGCAGCGCATAGAGCTGACCAAAGCGCTCTTTCGAGTCGTGGTTGACAGACAGCAGCGTCGCATCGCTCTCGAGCTTTCCAGCCAGCACCCGCAGGATGGACAACCGGCCGATGTCGGAGGACGCGGTCTTCCAGACGTATGCTGCCACCGGTGCGGTCGGGTCGGGCGTTCGCTCGGCCTCGGCTCCGCCCTGGGTTCCCTTCCACGCGGGACGGTCGAGCGGAGACGGCAGCGAGTCGACCACGAAGTCGAGCAGTGGCTGGACGCCGACGCCGAGCGCAGCCGACGTCGCCATCACCGGTACGATGGCGCGGTTACGTACGCCGGACGCCAAGCCCTTGCGCGCCTCTTCGTCGGACAGCGTTCCTGTCTCGAGGTACTTCTCGAGCAGGGCGTCGTCGGCGGAGGCGATGGCTTCGAGCAGGACTTCTCGCGCCTTCTTGGCCGCGTCGGCCATGTCGGCGGGAACCTCTCCTGCGGCGACGTCACGCCCTTCGTTGGAGAACCGGTAGGCCTTCATGGACATCAGGTCCACGACGCCCGTCATGTCTGCTTGCTTGCCGATGGGAAGCTGAAGCGCGACGGCTTTGTTGGTGAGGCCATTGCGGATGTTTTCCAGAGCCGTGTCAAAATCCGAATTGTCGCGGTCGAGGCGCGACACGACGATGCACCGGGGAAGTCCGACCTCTTCGGCCATGTCCCACGTGCGCTCGGTGTAGACCTGCACGCCTTCGTTCGCCGAGATGACTAGAACCGCAGAGTCGGCGATGTCGAGCGCGATGCGAGTCTCGACGAGAAAGTTGCCGTTACCGGAGGTGTCGATGATGTTGACCTTGTTCTTCTTCCATTCCACGTGGCCAACCGCGGCTGAGATGCTGGTCTTCCTCTTCTGCTCTTCGGGCTCGAAGTCGAAGGTCGAGGTGTCATCGTCGACCCGCCCTAGCCGCTGGTTGGTCTTCGTGCAGAAGAGGATGGCTTCACCGAGGGTGGTTTTACCGGCGCCACCGTGGCCGATGAGCGCAATGTTTCGGATCTCGTTTGCCGCGTAGGTCTTCATGGTTACCTTTCTTGAGGTTCACATCAGGGGGCCCACGACCCCAACCCCGCCCACACATCCAATGAATAACTTCTAGAACACCTGGGTGGCGAAGTCGAGGGTGGGCAAGGTGCGATAGTCACGTGCAGAACGCGCGAAGGAAAACGCAAGCGCGAAGTCCGCCCGTCGACGACTTTCCGTCTCTGTTCGTGAGCTGGGACGAATCCGGCTGTCAGTCCTACCGACTGCTAGACAGTCCGGGAAAACACCGGCTCGTTCGCGCCCAGCTTGGCTTCCAGGTGAGCGTCGAAGCACATGGCCAAATTGCGGACAAAGACCTGTCCCAGACCGACGGCGCGGACACCAGCGTCGTCGATCTCGCACATGCCGTCGGTCACGAAGGGCCGGAGCTTGGCGAGTGACTCGCGTAGGTAGCCGGCGAAGACAATTCCGTGTCTGGCCTCGATGCTCTTGCGGTCGACCACGAAGTTGCACATCAGCGTGTGGATGACATCCCGGCGAATCTCGTCGTCCGTCGTGCGTTGGTAGCCGCGAGCGATCGGCAACTGACCTTGGTCGAGCATCCGGTAGTAGTGCACCAGCTTCTTCTCCACCTGCACCAGGGCGCCGCGCACGTCGCCGATAGCGGACACACCGAAGCCCACCATGTCGGCACCGGCCATCACGGTGTAGCCCATGAAGTTGCGCTTCAACCTGCCTTCGCGCTGGGCAATGGACAGCTCGTCCGTGGGCAGGGCAAAGTGGTCCATTCCGATGGCCTGGTAGCCCGCGTCGATGAAGGCCTCGCGGGCGATGGCCAGTAGCGCGAACTTGTCGTCACGGCCGGGCAGGGCGGGGCGCTCGATGTTGCGCTGGTGACCACGCTGGTTGGGCAGGTAGGCGAACGAGTAGACCGCCACGCGGTCGGGGCGCATGGCGATGGCTTGCTGCACGGTCTTGGTGAAGCTGGTCGGGGTCTGCTTCGGCAGACCGTAGATGAGGTCCAAGTTCACCCCGCCGAAACCGTTCTTGCGAGCACTGTCGACCAGGTGCTGGGTGGACTCGATGGGTTGCTGGCGGCCGATGGCCTGCTGTACCACGGGATCGAAGTCCTGCACCCCCATCGAGATGCGCGAGAAGCCGAGCTGGCCCAGTGTCTCGATGTGCCCATCCGTGGTTACGCGGGGATCGACCTCGATGGCCAACTCTGCGTTCGGCAGGAACTGGAAGTGGCGCGTGAAGCTCTCGACCAGACGCCGGAGCTCTTCTGGCAACAAGTAGGTCGGCGTGCCGCCACCTAAGTGGTACTGCGCCACCTGGCGCCGATCGGGCAGGAGGGCCGCCACCCTCTCCATCTCGACCTCGAGATGCGCGAGGTACGCGTCCACCACGTCGTGGCGCTTCGTCGCGTAGGTGTGGCAGCCGCAAAACCAACACCGCTCGATGCAGAAAGGAATGTGCGTGTAGACCGAGAGCGGCGCAGCGCCGAGCTGATTGGCGCGGGCGAGTGACTGGCGATACTCCGCGTCGCCGTACCCGGCGTGAAAGTCGACCGCGGTGGGATACGACGTGTAGCGTGGCCCGACCGAGTCGTAGCGGGCCAGAAGCTCTGGGGCGACCGCCTGCTTCACTCAGCCCCTCTCCACGACGACCAGCACCTCCTCGGCCAGAAGGTCGTCGTCTGGGCGCAGCTCCCGAGGCTCGCCGTCAACCAGGGCATAGCCGGACACGATGTGGACTCCACTCGACGATGCCCAGTCTAGCAGGTCACGAAGCGTGAGCAGGTGGATGTTGGCCGACTCGTACCAGTAGAACGGCAAGCGCTCGGTTACCGGCATGCGGCTGCGCGCCACCAGGTCGACGACGACCCGGTAGTGGGCGAAGTTGGGGAACGACACGATCCCGCGTCGGCCGACGCGCAGCATCTCTTCCAGAATCTCGCGCGGCTTTAGCAGGGTCTGCAGCGTCTCCTCGAGGACCACCACGTCGAAGGCCTTGTCCGGGCACCAGGCAAGGCCGGTGCCCAGGTCGGCCTGGATCACGGGGACGCCGCGGTCGACGCAAGAGAAGACTTGGTCGGGATCGATTTCGACGCCCTGGCCGCGCACGTTGCGCTCGCGAATGAGCCGTTCGAGCAAGAATCCATCCCCGCAGCCGAGATCGAGGACCGTGGCGCCGAGCGGGATCTCCCGGGAGATGATCTCCTCCTGCCACCGCGTTCCGCTGCCCTCGGGGATGTTCTTCTTCTGTCGTGCCGTCATCAGCGCGACGACCTCGGCCGCTCGTCGCTCGAAGATGCCCTCGGGAAGGCGAGCGAGGCCGCGGTCGGAAACCAGATCCTGATCAGCTCGTGGTTGGGTCATATGGAAATCCTAGTGAGCAAGAAAGCCGCGCAGCAAACGTCCGACTTTTTGCGTCTCGACCAGGAACGAGTCGTGGCCGAAGCGAGATGGTACGTCGGCATACGTGACTTTTACGCCGTTCTTGGCCAGGGCCAGCGCGAGATCCTTGCAGTCGCCGGGCGGATACAGCCAGTCCGAATCGAACGACACGACCAGGGCGCGCGAGCGGACCCTCCGGCACGCCTCGACCAGACTGCCGTCGCCCCAGGAAGCGGCAGCATCGTAGTAGTCCATCGCGCGGGTGATGTAGAGGTAGCTGTTGGCATCGAAGCGCTCCACGAAGGCTCGTCCCTGGTGGTCGAGGTAGCTCTCCACTGCGAACTCGATGCCGAAGCCAGCCTTCTGCTCGCTGGCAGACTGCAGGCGGCGGCCGAACTTTTCGTGCATGCCCTCGTCGGAGAGGTACGTGATGTGCGCGAGCATTCGGGCGGCGGCTAGGCCGGCGTTCGGCCCCGCTCCGCCATAGTAGTCGCCGCCGTTGAAGTTCGGGTCCTTCAAAATGCAGTAGCGGCCGACGGCGTTGAAGGCGACGCCTTGGGCCGAGAGCCTCGCGGCCGCGGCAAG
This sequence comes from uncultured Myxococcales bacterium, assembly GCA_964647025.1. Taxonomy (GTDB): domain Bacteria; phylum Myxococcota_A; class Polyangia; order Fen-1088; family Fen-1088; genus Fen-1118. The sequence continues at coordinate 32,127 of CAZYFU010000023.1, forward strand.
CACGACCGTGCGCTCGACGCGGTCGGGGTAGGCCAGCGCCATTTCGAGGGCCTGCTGGCCGCCGAGCGAGCCGCCCACAACGGCTGCCACGCGCGCCACGCCGAGAGAGTCGAGGAGATTGGCGTGGAGCTTCACCCAGTCCCCGACGGTGACCATGGGGAAGCTCAGGCCATAAGGCTTCCCGGTCTTCGGATCCACGGATGATGGTCCGGTGGTTCCGTAGCAGCTGCCGAGCACGTTCGGACAGATTACGAAGTAGCGCTGGGTGTCGATGGCCTTGCCTGGACCGACGATGGTGTCCCACCAGCCGGGCTTGCGCTGGCGCCAGGCCCGACCGTTGCGCTCGGTCTCTTTGTCCCAGCCGGCCACGTGCGCGTCGCCCGAGAGCGCGTGCGCGACGAAAATGACATTGTCTCTACGGGGCGAGAGCGTGCCGTAGGTCTCGTACTCCACGTCCACCGGGCCGATCTGGCCACCCAACTCCAGCTCCATGGGGGAATCGGCATCGACCAATCGAATGGTCTTGGCTGCGGTCCAGCCGACCGAATCGAGAGCCTCCGGTCCGGCTTCGCGGGCGCTATCCTTCTCTTCGCGGGTCATCGGCCGTATCAGCGCACAACCGGGGCGGTCGACGCAAGTATCGCGACGGTCGTGCGACTAGATGGAGTAGTCGGGCGCGTGGCTTCCCAGGATGGTGCGGTATCGGTCCGCCAGGGTCTCGAAGCTGGCTGCATCGTACACCGAGCTGGCGGACCGTACGGCGGCTTCCCAGATGGGCATGAAGATGGTCTGCGAGGCGTGAGAACCATTGCCGTAGCTTCGCCCGACCTCGGGCTCTGCGAGGTTTCCTTGAACCACGCGCAGCACGTCCCCGACGGAGATTCGGCCCGGGTCTCGCGCCAACACGTAGCCCCCCTCGTTGCCGCGTCTGGATTCGACCAGGTTCGCGCGCTTGAGCTGGGCCAGGATGGCCTCGAGAAACCGCGCGGGGATGGCCTGGGCTTTGGCTATCTCGCCAATCGATATCGGGCCGTGACCGTAGCGGACCGCCAACTCCAAGATCGCGCGTAGGGCGTACTTGCTCTTCTGTGTTACTGCCATGTTTGTCGCTGTCTCGAAAATCCGACTAATCTGGTCGAGTTTGAATTCCCCAGCTTCGATTGTCAAGACATGGCGACGCGCGAGCGTGCGGGGCCGAAAGGGACGCCGGTCGTGGCCGGTTCGATCGCCCGACCACGACCAAGACCCGCGGCGCGGGCCGACCGGGCGTCCTAGCCCAGGGTCGAGTGCCGAGATTTTATGGCTTCGGCCAGCTTGTCCACCGCGGCAAGGTCGCCGTCGGTGGGAAGCCCCTTGCTCATCAGGGGCTCGAACAACTCGAGCTTTAGGCCGCCGAGCATCCCCTTGAGCGTGTCCACGGTCTTTCCGCCCCAGGCCTGCGAGCCGATGATCACGGCGTGCTTGAGCTTGGGCCTGATGACGCCGGTCAGATACGCCGCATACACGGCGGCGGGATGCGGCCCGCCAAGCACGGTCGGGGTGGCCAGCACCAGGGTGGCAGCGTCCACGAGCGCCATGGCGAGCTCGCCGATATCGACGGTGGCGAGGTCGAACTGTTTGACGTTCACCCCGGCGGCGACCAGCCTGTCCACCAAGCGATCGACCATGAGCTTCGTGCTGCCGTGCATGGATACGTAGCCGATGAGTGCCTCGTTCTTCACCTCGTCGGAGGTCCAGTCCTTGTACGCATCCAGGATGAACTCCGGGCGGCGGTAGATGGGGCCGTGGCTTGGAGCGATGATTTCAAGCCCCAAGGCCTCCACCTTTTGCAGGTATGCCGGGTACTTCTGCCGGAAGGGCATCATGATCTCGGCGTAGTAGCGCTTGGCCGAGAGGTACACGTGGTGCTCGTCGTCGGCGTAGAGGTTGCCCGTGGCGAAGTGCGAGCCGAAGAAGTCACAGGTGAACAGGATCTTGTCTTCGCGCAAGAAGCTGAACATGGTTTCGGGCCAGTGCACCCAAGGCGCGAACATGAACTGCAGGCTCTTGCCGCCGAGATCCAGCACGGCGCCGTCGGCGATGATCTCGCAATCGCTGGGGGACACGTGCAAGTGGCTGGACAGGAGGTCCATGCACTTCTGGTTGGTGACCACCTTGGCGCCCGGGAACCTGGCCAGGACAGCGGGGATGCTACCCGAGTGGTCCTGCTCCGCGTGATGGCAGACGATGTAGTCGAGCTTCTCGATACCCAGCTCCTCCAGATTGCCGAACAGGTCCTTGACGAGTCCTGGCTCGACCGTGTCGATGAGGGCGGTCTTGCTCTCGCCCTGGACCACGTAGGCGTTGTAGCTCGTGCCGAGGGGTAGGGGAATAAGGGAGTCGAATAGTCGGCGATCCCAGTCGATCGCTCCCACCGAGTACACGCCGGGCCGAATTTTTCGTGGTGCCATGGTCTTGTTTGCTCCTTAGGGGATCTTCTCGAAAGCGTCAATCCATCGGGATGAAAGCGTCCTTGGAGATACCACAAACCGGGCAACGCCAGTCGTCGGGAATGTCCTCGAAGGCGGTCCCTGGCGCGATCCCGTGCTCCGGGTCGCCAAAGGCGGGGTCATACGTGTAGTCGCAAGCGCTGCAGATGTACTTCTTCATCCCGAAGACCTAACGCCGCTTCGTGGGAGGTGCAACGTTCTCGCGGTGCAACGCCTTGATCGACGGTGAAGACAGGGTAGGGTTGAGCCATGGCGGATTCCACCCGCAAGGAACGAGACCTGCTCGGCGAACGCGACGTGCCGGCGAACGTCATGTGGGGGATCCACACCTTGCGCGCGGTAGAGAATTTCCCGTTGGCCGGCCGGCCGGTGGCGCCCGCGCTGATACGGGCCTATGGGCTCGTGAAACAGGCCTGCGCGCGCACGAATCGCGAGCTGGGGCTCTTGCCAGGGGATAAGGCCCAGGCCATCGAGACGGCTGCCGCCGAGATGGCCGAAGGCAAGCTCGACCAGCACGTCATCGTCGACGCTCTCCAGGGCGGGGCGGGCACGTCGCTCAACATGAACGTGAACGAGGTCTTGGCCAATCGGGCGTTGCAGTTGCTGGGACGACCGCTGGGCGACTACGACGTCGTCGATCCGCTGGACGACGTGAACATGCACCAGTCGACCAACGACACTTACCCGACTGCGCTCAAGGTGGCGGCCATCGCCGGACTGCGAGCGTTGGAGCAGGCGGTGGTCGAGCTGCAGGAGGCTTTTCAGGGCAAGGAGCGCGAGCTCGCCGGCGTGGTGAAGGTCGGGCGGACCGAGCTTCAGGACGCCGTCTTGATCACCCTCGGCCGTGAGATGGGTGCCTATGCCGAGGCGTTCACGCGGGACCGCTGGCGCATCTACAAATGCGAGGAGAGGCTGCGTGTGGTGAACCTGGGCGGCACTGCCATCGGCACCGGGCTGGGCGCGCCGCGGGCGTATATCTTCCGCGTCGTCGACGTCCTGCGTGAGCTGTGCGGTTTCGGCGTGGCACGCGCCGAGAATCTGGTGGATGCCACGCAGAACGCGGATGCCTTCGTCGAGGTGAGCGGCATCCTGAAGGCGTGCGCGAGCAGCCTGTGGAAGGTGTCGTCGGATTTGCGGTTGCTGTCGTCGGGACCACACGCCGGGCTCGGCGAGCTTCGGCTGCCCGAGCGGCAGGCGGGCTCGTCCATCATGCCTGGCAAGGTGAATCCGGTGATCCCCGAGGCCGTCACCCAGGCGGCCATGCAGGTGATGGCCAACGACATGGCCGTCAGCCTCGCGGTTTCGTCGGGATCCCTGGAACTGAACCCGTTCTTGCCCCTGGTCGCGGATGCCTTGCTTGGCAGCCTGAGCCTGCTCGCTGCCGCGGTGACGGTGCTGGCGCGCGCGTGTGTGTCCGGCATCGTTGCCCAGGTCGAAAAATGCGAATCCCACGTGTACGACGGGACTGCAGCCCTGACGGCGCTGGTCGAGAGACTCGGCCACGGGGCCTGCAACGATCTCGCCCTTGCCGTCGGAGCAGGCGAAGGGACCTTGCGCGACCTCGTCGTCCGCCGAGGGCTGCTCTCGCTCGAAGAATTCAACCAGTTGACATCGCCCGGCCGAGTCAATCAGCTCGGCCATCGCCATAAGGAGTCAGAATGAACGCGGCACCCAGAGGAGTACGTCTGCACATCGGGATCTTCGGTCGGCGTAACGTCGGCAAGTCATCCTTGCTCAACGCCTTGACGAGGCAGCAAGTATCCATCGTCTCGCCCGAGCCGGGTACGACGACAGACCCGGTGGAAAAGCCGATGGAGATGCTGCCGCTCGGGCCGGTGCTGTTCATCGACACGGCGGGCATCGATGACGTGGGGGCGCTGGGCGCTCAGCGGGTCGAGCGTACGATGAAGGTCCTCGACCGGACCGAGCTTGCCATCCTCGTGCTCGCCGAGGACGGACTGGGCAGCCTGGAGGTCGGGCTCCTCGACGCCTTCGAGCAGCGGAAGATCCCGGTGTTGCCGGTGATCAACAAGGTCGACGTGGCCAAGCCGTCGGACGCAACGCTGGATAGGCTTGCCTCCCGGACCCTGAAGCCCGTCTTGGTCAGCGCCGAGCGCGGCGATGGAATCGGCGAGGTCCGCGAAGCGCTGGTCGAGCTGGCGCCGGACGAGTTTCTCAATTCGCCGACCATCTTGTCGGACCTGGTGCCGCCGGGCGAGCTGGCGGTGCTGGTGGTCCCGGTCGACAAGGAGGCGCCCAAGGGACGGCTCATCCTCCCGCAGTCGCAGGCGATTCGTGATCTGCTCGACCACGATGCCTACGCGATGGTGGTCAAGGAGCGTGAGCTGCGCGACGCGCTGGACCGCCTGAAGCGCAAGCCTGCGCTGGTGGTCACGGACTCGCAGGCATTCCTCAAGGTCGCCGCGGACACGCCCCCCGACGTGCCCATGACGTCGTTCTCGATCCTGTTTGCGAGGCAGAAGGGCGACCTGCTCCAGTTCGCGCGGGGCGCCCTGGCCATCGACGGACTCAAGCCAGGCGACAAGATCGCGATGGCCGAGGCTTGCTCCCACCACCCGATCGGAGAAGACATCGGCCGCGTGAAGATCCCGCGTTGGCTTGGCCAGTATGTCGGTGGGCCGCTTAGCGTGCAGCAGGTCCAGGGACGCGACTTCCTCGACGATCCCCACGAGTTCAAGCTGGTGATCCATTGCGGTTCGTGCATGCTGAATCGGCGCGAGGTCCTGTCGCGCATCTTCGCCTGCGAGAAGGCCGGCGTGCCCATCACGAACTACGGCATGGCCATCGCGTACAGCCTCGGGATCTTCGAGCGCGCTCTGCAGCCGTTCCCGGCGGCGCTCGAGGCCTATCGCCAGGCGACGGCGGCGCGGGGCGCCAAGCGCATGCAACCTGTTGGCTGAGGCCGGGGCGGGTCGGCAAAAATCTGAACCTCCAGTCCGTGCCGTCTCGGATTTTTGAGGCAAGTACGGAGAAATGGCCGTGGGCCTCGGCCATTTCCCCGCGAGGCATCGACCCGGATATGCGTACCGGACCAGCTCTGCCGTGGCACACAGGTTGCACAACGCGGGAGGCGGAGGAATCGCAATGTACCCAACCTCGAAGCGCCTTTGCTTGCTCGCTCTCGCCTTCTCGTTCGTCGCCGCGTGCGACGATTCGTCCTCCTCGCCAACGGCGGGAAGCTCACCCGAATACGTAAGCCAATCGCCCAATTCGTCGGACACGTATGGAGGTCACGGTGCGGTGGACAGCGTCGGGACCACCAAGGGCGGTTCGAATGGAGCACCTCCGGCGGCAACGCCGACGACGCTGGGGACGGAGGTGCCCGGCGGCCGGTTGGCGGAAGTACAAGAAGCCGATGTCTACAAGATCGTCGGAGACAAGCTATTCCTCCTCAACACGTACAAGGGATTCCTCATCTACGACATCAGCAACAGCAAGGCCCCAGTGCGCTTGGGGCGGTTGCCCGTGTATGGCTACCCAGTCGAGATGTTCGTAGAGAACAACACGGTCTATGCGCTGCTGAGCGATGCGCTCTACCTCTCGAAGGTCGAGGGGCAGCTCAAGTTCCAGCGGCGCAACAGCTCGCAGATCGTCACCATCGACATCAGCGACGTGGCCAACCCCAAGCTGTTGCAGGCGCAGGACCTTCCTGGCCAACTGCGCGAGGGCGTCTCCCGCAAGATCGAGAACACCATCTATGTCGTCTCGTACCAGCCCTCGGGGTACTGGTTCTGGGGCTGGGGACCGCGGACCGTCGTGCCACCCAACGAGCAAGCCTGGGTCTACTCGTTCGACGCCACGGTGCCGTCGAATCTCAAGGAAGTGGGCAAGCTGAAGGTCTTCGAGGGAGGGGCGACCGAGTCCTATGACCCGAGCACGGGCGAGAGCCACAGTCGCCACTCGAGCGGCGTTGCGCTGTCGGCTACGTCGAACGCCATCATGGTGGTGCAGAGCTGGTACTCGTACGACTCGGTCCCACCGACCACCTCGCGTGGCACGGGCGGTTCCGCCGGCACGGGCGGCTCTCCCAGTACGAGCAGCCCCGACCGGTCAGGGTGCTGGAGCTACAAGAACGACCAGGACTCGGTGGTGTCCATCGTCGATGTCAGCGATCCCAGTGGTGTCATCCGCGTAGCCGCGACATTCGCCACGTCGGGCTCGCTGTCCGATCAGTTCAAGCAGACCTACGTCTACGATGCGCAGGCCAAGACCGGGACCTACCTGGGCATCTTCAAGCGCAACCAGTGGAAGGGGGACGGCTGCAACTACTACCAGCAGACCCAGAACACGATGGAGGCATGGAACCTCAACGGCGACGGCACCGCGACCAAGCTTTCGGCGCTGGACTTCGGCAAGCCCAACGAGACCGTGCATGGGTCCTACTTCGACGTGGATCGCAAGGTCGCCTTCGCCATCACGGCGCAGAACACGGATCCCATGTACGCCATCAGCTTCGCAGACCGATCGAATCTCCAGATTCTCTCCGCAATCGACGGGCTGTCGGGCGACATGGATCTCTTCCGCCCGGTGCAAGGTGGCGAGTACCTCCTCGCGGTCGGCCGAGACACGGGGGCGGCGTGCAAGAGCTACGTGCCGACCGGCGACAGCGGCAAGACCGAGACGTGGAACAACCAGATCGCCGTCAGCCTGATCGACGTGCGGAACCTGGCCAACATCCGCTTGGTCCAACGCAAGTGCCTCGACATCGCGAACGCCGGCTGGGTCAGCTCCAGCGTCACCTGGAACCTCGACCAAGCGCACAAGCTGATTGGCCTGCAGAGCGATGGCAACACCAACGTCCTGACCGTGCCGGTCTCGTACGGCGTGCAGAGTGACAGCGAAGACGGATGGTATTGGTATCGCTGGGAGACCGCCGTCGGCATCGTGTCGTGGGATCTGAGCCAGTACCGTGAGGCGCTCCCGCCCGAGCAACAGAACGTGATCGCCACGCACGGTCGCTTCGTTCACCCGAACGGCGAGGTGAAGCGATCGGTGCTCTACAAGCAAGCCACGGGGCAGCGGGAAATGATCAACATCTCGGACAGCCACTTGTCGTTCGCCAACATCCAAAGCCTGGATGCGCCGACGATGGACTCGGTGGTCGAGATCGCCGCCGCGGATCAGGCGATCTACCGGTTTGGCGACTATCTGGTCGAGCAGGTGGCTTTGCCGAACAACGACTACCGTCAGACCGCGTTCGAGTTCCGGGTGAAGAGCTCGGGCGTCGACCTCGATGGCGCCCCCACGTTGGCCAGATTCGCGGTCGGGCAGGTCTACCAGGTGATTCGGCACGGCGACCGATTGGTCATGATGCAGTCGCTGGAGACGAAAGATGGCACGGGCAACGTCGCCTACACCACGCGCGCCCTCGTCTATGACCTCGCGAATCCCTTGGCCCCCAAGGCCGTGGGGACGGTCATTCTTCCCGAGGACGTCAACCCGTATGGTAGCTACTATCGCTACTACTGCGGCCCGCTTGGCTACGGCGGCGGCTACTACTTCGGCTACACCCAGGGCATGGCCGTCATCGACGAAGGCATCGCCTTCCTGGTCCAGACCTCGGACTACCAGCCGAAAGCAGCCGGCTCGAACGAGTACGTCACGACCTACAAGCAGAACCTGGCGTTCCTCGATCTGCGCGATCCCGAGCACCCACAGGCATCCGAGATCCCGCTCGCGTTGCCGGGCGTGGCGGGCAGGCTCGCCGAGTCTGCCAGCCTGGTCGTCGACGGCATGGCAAAGGACGCCTTCTACATCTCCTACCGCGTGCAGATTGGCGAGACCGTTGACGAGGTGACGAAGGCCACGCTCTACAGCTACGCGAACTACGCCCAGCGCTGGCAGCGCAAGGGCGGCGTCTGGGCCAGCGAGTCAGCAGTCAACATCCCCGGCTCTCTCGTGCGGACTTGGGGCAACGCCAGCGCGCAGCGGCTCTTCCTGACCCGGGACGACGTCTACTCGAGCAGCCCGATCGATGGGGGAGGCTGGCAGTGGAACGACACGGTCACCCTCAACCTCCTCGAGGCCGTGGCCAGCGACGGAAACACGCGCGCAGTCCGGCTGGACGCTCGCGCCTTCGTGGACACCACGCCGAGGTCTCTCGTGTACGAGGGCGACCGCGTCTACATGGTCCTTTCGAATGCGTCCAACTACTGGGGCTACGTGGGCGGAGACGTCCCGGTCGGCACCAGCACGGGTGGAGCGGTCAGAGGTGGTTCGGCGGCGTCGGACACGGGCGCCGACACGCAGCCGGCCGTCGACACCTCCGACAGGTTGACCATCATCGACACCTCGCAGGGCAAGCTCGCGAGCAGCTACGAGTTGCCGACCCTGCTGACCAACGTGGAGCTGATGGCCGCGCAGCAGAACAAGCTGTTCGTGAACCTGCAGGGTGACGGCATCTTGGTGATCGACGTGACGAGCGCGGAGTACCCCGAGGCCATGTCGTTCTACCGGACGCTTGGTTGGGCTTCGGGCATCGAGCTCGCCGGGACCAGCGCCTACGTGCCCGCCGACTACTACGGCACGTACCGACTCGACCTCAGCGCCGCGGGCAACCTGTAGGCGTTGACAGCAGCCCCGGGCGGCGCCAGCATCCGCAGCATGGAAGCCTGCCGCCCGAGGCTGCTCGTCGTCGTGCTCTCCTTCTTGGTTGGAGCGTGCGCGAAGCAGCCGCGTGGTGCTGCCGAGCCTCGGATTGCGACTACCGTGTCAGCCCCGACGAGCGCTGAAGCATCTCCGAAGGTGGAGACCAAGCGCATTCGGCGCGCGCAAGTCGCGGGCTCGTGGTACCCGGACGAGCCGCGGCGTCTCGCAGCATACCTCGATAAGCTGCTCGACGAGGTCAGGCCGCCCAAGCTCGATGGCCCGGTCGCGGCGCTCATCTCACCCCACGCGGGGTATCGATTTTCTGGCAAGGCGGCGGCTGCGGGGTATGCGCTCCTGCGCGGCCAGAAGGTCAAGCGTGTGGTGCTGTTGGCCGTCTCGCACCACTTGCCGCTGCGGGGCGCTTCGATTCCCGACGTGACCCACTTCGAGACGCCGCTCGGGCTGATTCCGCTCGACGGGCCGGCCGTCGCGCGACTGCGACGAACGTCGGTGGTGAATGCCGTCGAGCAGGCAGAAACCCAAGAACACTCGCTGGAGATTCAGTTGCCGTTGCTGCAGCGGGTGTTGCCGAGCTTTACCTTGGTGCCGATCCTCGTGGGTGAGATGCGTGACGCGGACTATGCCGAGCTGGCAGCGGCCCTGGCGGAGATCGTCGACAAAGAGACGGTCGTGGTCGCATCGAGCGATTTCACCCACCGGGGCGACAACTACGGCTACGAGGTGCCGCCGGGCAAGGGCAGCATCCAAGATCGGCTGGCGGTCGTCGACGACGGATCCGTTGCCCAGATACTCAAGCTCAGCCGACGCGGCCTGCTCGGGCACGCCGACAAGACCGGCACGACAATTTGCGGGCTTCATCCCATCGCGCTCCTCCTCGAGCTCCTCGGACGCTTTCAAGGCCTGCGCGGCCAAGTGGTCAGTCGGTACACGTCAGGAGACGTGACCGGTGACTGGTCGAGCAGCGTGTCCTATATCGACGTAGCCTTCACCGGACAATGGCCTAACTCGTCCAAGCTGGAGTCGGCGCGGGCAGGGGGTGACAAAATGTTTCCACTCGACGACCAAGACAAGGCAACACTGACGAAGCTGGCCCGAGCCTCCTTGGAGGCCTCGGTGCGCAAGGGCGCCTTCGACCCCGAGGTCAGGAAGACCGTACCCATCATCAAGTCACTCGAGCGCAAGGCGGGCGCCTTCGTCACGCTCAAGTGCAAGATGAGCGACGACGGCCGCTGCGTCGGGCGTGGCGACGATCTGCGCGGCTGTATCGGGACCATCGAGCCCACCGACTCGGTCTACAACACGGTTGCCCAGCGCGCCGCGAGCGCAGCGCTGGAGGACACGCGTTTCCCGCACAGGGTGAACATTCCCGAGCTGCCCTTCATCACCATCGAGATCTCGGTGTTGACGCCGCCCGTGCCGGTGAAATCGGCAGAGGAAATCGTCATCGGCAAACACGGGATCATCCTCAGCGTCGGGTGGAGCCGGGCGACGTTCTTGCCGCAGGTGGCGCCCGAGCAAGGCTGGGATCGGACAACCACGTTGCGACATCTGGCGCACAAGGCCGGGCTCGAAGCCGACGCATGGAAGCGCGCGGAATTTCGGGTCTACGAAGCCATTGTTTTCGGCGAAGACGAGCACCGGTAGCTATACTGCTGCCGTGGCCTCGGACGAGCAGACTTCCGACCGTCGCCGCTTCCTGCAAGGCTTGGTCGGCGCGACCCTCGCGACGGCGGGGTGCGGCTCTTCGTGCGGTGGATCGCGCGCAGGGCAGGGCGAGATCAGCACCGTGGTCGCGAAGGTGGAAGCCGCGCGCGTGCCCGTCGTGCAAGACAGGCCCCGGGTCGTGGTGGTGCGGACGAAGAAGGCGCTGGCCGATGGGTATGACGCCGATGTTGGCGCCGTGCGGGCGATGCTGGACGCCGGACTGGTCGCGCTGTCGGGCGAGAGGAACCACACGTCGGCGCTGTCCCGGTACTTCAAGGCAACCGATCGGGTCGGGCTAAAGATCAACGGTCTGGCAGGCCGGAACGCGGCCACCCACGTGGAGATGGTCGACGCCATCTCAGACATGCTGCTCGAGGTCGGGATCGAGGGGCGGCGTCAGGTGGCTTTCGATCGCTTCACGCGAGATCTGACCGCCTCGCGTATCTCGGACAGATCGCGCAGCGGTGGCTACCGCGCGGTGGGCAACGACGACGCGGGACACGAGACGGAGCCGGTGCAGATGCCATCGTCGGCCTCGCGACTGTCCCGGGTCCTGACCAGACAAGTGGATGGCGTGCTGAACCTGCCGGTGCTCAAGCAACACATGCTGGTTGGTATGACCGGCGCGCTGAAGAACAACTTCGGTTGCATCCACAACCCCAACAAGATGCACGTGGACAACTGCGATCCCTATGTGGCCGAGGTCAACGCCGTGCCTGCGATCCGCGACAAGCAACGGCTGGTCATCATGGACGCGCTGAGACCCGTGCTGGACAATGGGCCGAGCTACCAACCGGGCATGGCCGAGCCGGCGAATGCGCTGCTGTTCGCAACGGATCTGGTGGCCATCGACACAGTGGCGCTGGAGATCTTGGAGAGGCTGCGCGCCAAGCGCGGTCTGCCGACGCTGGCCAAGGTCGGCCAGACGCCAACCTACCTGGCGACGGCCGCCCGGATGGGGCTGGGCGTAGGCGAACGTGCCCGCATCGACGTCGTCGAGGTCGAGGTCTAGCCATGTTGTCGCGACGCGATTTCTTCCTGTCCTGCGGTGGCGCAGGTTGCCTGCTGGCCGCGGGGGGCGCGGGCGGCGGCCTGCTGTCGCCGCGCCATGCCTTCGCGAAGAGCACTCCCCGGGCGTATCCCGCCCGCTTCTGGAAGAAACTCCCGCAGAAGGCCGTCGAGTGCGAGCTGTGCCCCAAGCGCTGTAAGGTCGAGGATCGCGAGCGTGGCTTCTGCGGCGTGCGCGAGAACCGCGACGGCGAGTACGTCACGCTGGTCTGGGGGCAGCCGTGCGCCGTGCACCTCGACCCCATCGAGAAGAAGCCTCTCTTCCACTTCCGGCCTGGCAGCCGCGCGTTCTCCATCGCCACCGCCGGCTGCAACCTGGAATGCAAGTGCTGCCAGAACTGGGACATCTCGCAGGCCAAGCCCGAGGACGTGGACTTCCAGTTCATGCCGCCGGGCGAGGTGGTGCGCATGGCGAAGGAGTACGACGCCTGCGTGACCTTCACCTATTCCGAGCCCATCGTCTTCCTCGAGTATTGCATCGACACGGCGACGGCCGCGCGCAAGGCGGGCGTTGCTAGCACCATGGTCACGGGCGGGTCGGGTGAGGCGGCCCCCATGAAGGAGGCGCTCAAGGTCCTCGACGCGGTGAAGGTGGACCTCAAGGGGTTCACCGAGAGCTACTACCGCAAGATGTGCAAGGGCAAGCTGGAGCCCGTGCTGAAGACGCTGGAGGTGATTCGGGCAAGCGGCGTGTGGTTGGAGCTCGTGCATCTGTGCATCCCTGGCCAGAACGACAGCGACGGCGAGATCCGCGATATGTGCCGATGGATAAAGCAGCACCTCGGACCAGACGTTCCGCTTCATTTCACGCGCTTTCACCCGGAATACCAGATGAAGAACGTGGCGCCCACGCCCAACGCGACGCTGGTGCGTTGCCGGGACATCGGGATGGCCGAGGGACTTCGCTTCGTCTACACGGGCAACGTCCCGGGTTTGGCTGGTGAGGACACCTTCTGTCCGAGCTGCCACAAGGCCGTGGTCTCGCGTCGCGGGTTCGAGTTGCTCGGGATTCGCATCAAGGCCGGCCGCTGCGAGCTGTGTGGCGCTAAAATCCCCGGCGTATGGACCTAGCCGGCAACGTCGCCAACGTCCGCCGCGCAGTGGCCGCTGCCGGGGCGGCGTCTCTGCTGGCGCAGGTGGTGTTGCTGCGCGAGCTGCTCGCGTTCTCGCAAGGCAACGAATTGGTCCTGGGCGCCGCGCTCGGTGTGTGGCTGTGCCTGACCGCCGCGGCCAGCTTTCTTGGAACCCGGCCTCGCTGGAGCGCCGCCCGTGCGTACGCGGTGTTGCGCTTCACGCTCGGCTTGGCGCCGCTGTGCTATCTGGCAGCACTGGCGCTGACGACCCTCGCTCGCCCTGACGTGCTCGGGGATACGGTGGCGTTGCATTGGATGGTGGTGGTATCGGCCGCCGCGCTGCTGCCGGCGTGTGCGATTGGAGGCGCCTCGTTCGCATGGGCGATCAAGGCAACGGGCGATCTACGCGCGACCGCCTTGTACGTGGCCGAGACCGCCGCGGCGGCCTTGGCTGGGCTGGTGTTTCACACTCTGTTTGGCGAGCGCCTCCACGGCGTGTGGATTCTGTTGATTGCCGGTGGCCTTTGCGCGGGCGCCGCCATCGACCTGGGGTGGGCTCGGTCCCGGTGGAGAGCGTCGTTCCTGCCGGTGGGCACGTTGCTCGTGTCGCTGGGCCTCGCCCACCCGACAGCCGAGCTCGTCAATCGGGCGCATTTCCCGGGCGAGCACGTGCTATCCCTGCGTCCGTCGCGTTACGGGCAGCTCGCGGTCTTGGGCCGGGGCGACCAGCGGGTCTTCACGCAAGACGGTGTCTTGCTGTTCACCAGTGAAGACCAGATCGCCGCCGAAGAGTTGGTCCACTTGCCTTTGCTCCTGCACCCGGCGCCGCGGCGGGTCTTGTTCCTGGGCGGGGGACTGGGTGGCGGATTGGTCGAGGTGCTCAAGCATGGCCCAGTGCGCGTCGACTACGCCGAGGTGGATCCGGGTTTGCTCGCCCTCGTTGGCGAGCACGGCGACGTCGACACCCGGGCTGCCCTGACGGATCCTCGTGTGCGCGTGGCGGCCGCAGATGGCCGAAGCTTGCTCCGGCAGCCCAGCCAGCCCTACGACGTCATCCTGATCCACGCACCTGTGCCGCAGAACGCGCTCATGGCACGCTACTCCTCCCGCGAGTGCTTCGAAGATGCCCGGCGTGCGCTGGCGCCGGACGGCGTGATGGTCGTCGTGACCCCGGGCTCGGACACCCATCTCGGCGAGGCGGCCAGGCAGCGGCACGCGGCCATCCTCGCGTCCTTGAGGAGCGTCTTCCCGTTCGTCGGTGTTGCGCCCGGAGCCCAGACCTTCTTCTGGTCGTCGAACCAGAGGGTCGAAGCCCATCCGTCGCTGCTCGTGGCTCGCTTCCGCCAGCGCGGGATCCAACCGGTGCAGGTTGGGGCCACCTGGCTCTTCGATCGGCTCTTGCCCATGCACGTGGCGCGCTACGAGCGCATGGTGGCGACGTCCCCGGCGTCCCCCAATCGAGACTTCCGGCCCGTGGTGTATCTGCTTGGTCTGATCGAGTCGCTGCAGCGGCTGTCGCCGGGGCTCGCGAAAGCGGCGATGTCGCTTCGGACTGCGTCCCGACTTTGGTGGGTGGGCGCGGCCGTGCTGGGGCTGGCTGCGATGGCGTGGGCGATCCGGCGCAAGAAGGCGACCCCGGCGTTGGCGGCGGCGGTCGCCGGAGGCGTGGGCATGTCCCTTCAACTGGTGTTGGCCGTCGCGTACCAGGGGTTGCGCGGCCACCTGTACCACGCCCTCGGTTTGATGCTGGCAGGTGCCATGGCCGGGCTGGCGATCGGCGCACAGGTCGCGGCTCGGTCTTCGCGCGGACGCGGCCTTGCCCGCGCTTTGGCGCTGCTCACGGGGGTGACCTTGGCGACGGCGGCGGTGTTGGCGCTCGGGCCGAGGGCGCCGACGCTGGTTTCGCTTGCCATTGTTCCTCTCTGGCTGGTGGTCGGCGTTGCATCGGGGGCGATCTACCCGCTCGCATTGCGGGCTTCCGTGCATCACAGCGGGGCCCGGGTCTACGCTTGGGAGCTGTTGGGCTCCGCTGCAGCCGCGCTCACCACTTCGCTGGTGGCCATTCCGCTGCTCGGCCTCGTCGCCGTGACGTTGGTTTGTGCTGTCTTCGCTGGAATAGCAACCTGCGCGAACCTCGCCAAGACCTGAGCCTTGGCGGCAGCTGTCATCGTCGCCAGTCGGCTTCGTGCTCGGCGAGCCACGCCAGGGCCTGCTCGAAGGACTGCTCGTCGTCCAGATCGGCGGCCATCAAGCTGGGAGAGACGAAGCGGAATCCGGCGCGTTCGTAGGAGCGCTGGAAGACGCTGCGGTCTGCCGGCTTCACCAAGACGACGCTCGCGTCGTCGTCGCCGGGGTGAAGCGCGAACTGCCTCGCGGCTTGGTCGGGCTCGTCGACGTACATCACCAGCGTGCTCGGTCGCGGCCGGTTCGCCATCTGCGCGAAGGCGGCCTCGCCGGTCAGCGCATGCAGAAAGCCGCTCGTCCCGAGACGCGCCATCAGGTCGTCGAGTCCGCGGCTGGCCAGGAAGGCCGAGGTCTCTCCACGGGACGCCAACGGTGCATCGAGGGCCCAGCGGCGCAAGAGCTCCTGCCAGTTCACTGCTTCGACTTTCCCCCGAGGTTTGCGCTCGATGATGCCGGCATCGCCTAGGAACGCCATCACGCGGGATGCGTAGCTGCTTTCCACACGCGCGCGATCGGCCAGCTCGGCCAGGGCATACGGCGGGCGGAAATCGACCAACGCACGGGCGAGGCGGCCCGCCATCTCCCCGCACAGCGAGCGCGTGCCGCGGTCGCCGCACTTGCCGGGGCCAGTGCCGGCGTCGACCTCGACGCACAGGCCGATGTCGTCGATGGCGATCTGGGCGTTGCCGGCCAAGTCACAGTAACCGATGCCGAAGCCGCGCAGCCGCTCCCGGACCGCGGGCGAAAGATATGGCGACAGCAGCAGCGCCCGGTGTGGCGTCTGGGCTGCGTGGGCGGCGATGGTGCCCAGATCCCTCGGTTCCACGCGGCGGCGGGCAAGCACCAGGCAAAGCGCGTTCGTGCGCGCCTTGTTGCTGATCACGATCCATGGATCGCCCTTGAGGGGCGTCATGCTCGACGGGGCCACGGAGTATCCGCGAGGCAGTGCCTGGGCGAATGCCTCGAGTCCATCGTGCAGCAGTTGGTCCGGAACGCTTGCCATGGGGAGAAGACGACGGTCGAAAGAAGCTGGGCCAAGCCATCCCAGGGTTACGCAGATCTAGAAGACGGCAGAAGCATCTTCATCTTTACCCCGCCAGCGGGCGCTTGAGAAATTTTCTAGAACCAGTAGCCGACGCCGGCGTTGATGGACCAGTATCTCGCGCGCAGCTCGGCTTTCGCCGGCTCACCCGTGGTGGCGCTGGCTGTGCTGCTTTCGAGGAAGCTCGACTGGTAGCTGAGCCGCCCTTGCAGGAAACCATTCTGCGAAAACGAGAACAGGGCCCCGGCGTCGCCTTGGATCGTGAATCCGCTGACCGTGCCGGGATTGGCGTAGACCTTGATCATGTCCGATGCGTCGATCCGGGAGTAGCCGGGGGCCCCCGATGCGATCAACCAGACCCGCGGTGTCAGCGGGTAACTGACGCCGAGGCGGGGCAGGAGGTCGATTGCGTACCCGCTACCGCGGTAGGGACTGGTGCTCGAATCCGGAACGACCGCCGCGGCCTGTGTCCATTTGACGGTGGTCAGGTACTGGACCGTGAAGCCGAGGAAGAGAAACCGTATGGGCTGGTACTCGGCGAAGATGGCGAGGCCAGGGGTCACCTTCGCAGAGTGCGAGTGCGAGACCAGCGGCTCGCCGCGAAAGAGGAGCTTGTAGCTCAGCCTGCCTGCCAGGAAGAGTCCGACGCTGGCGCCGATGCGAAGCTTTCCGGTTGGTCCGACGAACGGTGTCGCCTGCTCGGCGGCCGGGCGGTCCTGGTAGTAGCCGTGCTGAGGCTGAGGGTAGGGGGACGGCTGAGGGTACGCATGAGCCGGCGGATAGCCGTATCCGGGGGGCAAGTAGGCGCCCGGGGGTGGGTAAGCATAGGCCGGCGGAGGATAGGCGTAGCCTGGTGGGTACGCATAGGGCGGGGGCGTCTGCGGGGAAGGTGCCGGGACGGGCGAGGGCGCCACGGTGGAGCTGGGACCCGCGCCTTGGGCCAGGACGGGCATCGCATGGATGAGCCCGACCAAGACCGCGATGACGAACGATGCTGACTTCACTGTCGGGCTCCAGTGGCGGCGACGCGCCTGCTTACGATGTCCAGGATTTCGTCGGCACGATGCGCGAAGGACAGGAAACCGAGCGGGTCGTCGTGCGCCGCGAGCAGGGTGTTGCCGTACTTTGTCGTCGCCTCCTCGATCGCGGTGAGTTGGGAAGAGTCGAGCGACTGGTTGCATTCGTTCACGACCGGGTACATCAGGTTGGGTTCGTTGCGGGGGATCTCCTCGAGGTGTTCGAGGCCGTAGGCGTGGCCGAACTCGTGGGCGATGACCATGTCGGGTTCGGGCAGCACGAAATCGACGAGATTGACGGCGAGGAAGACCGTGGGAGAGAAGTTCGTCTCGTCGAGAGTCTTGGCGAGTGAGCCCACGTCGGAGCCCGACACGGAGTTGACGAGCTCCTCGGAGAGTCCGAGACCCGCCACGCCCCAGGCCAGCTCTTCGTCGTTCTGGTCCGGCTGCAAGGCCACCACCCGCTTGATCAACACCACGTTGATCACGTCCTGCGCGGGCTTGGCATAGGCGCGGAGGAACTGCTTGACGTTGTGAAACATGGCCGCGCCCATCGCACGCTGGCAAGCCGTGGTGGCTCCGTACGAATAGACGCAGCTCGGATCCTCCGCCGTGTTGGCTCGCATCCAATCGGAGATGGCCGAGCCGTTCAGCACCATGGCGTGGTCGATCGGCACCTCGATGACATCGTGGCGGGTGAAGATCTCGACGCCGTAGTAGTCGAAGTAGCGCTTGAGGCCAGACACGTAGCGCGCGGTCATGTCCATGTCGATGCCGTAGCCGCGAAAGATTCGGATCTCGGTCCTTCGGTCGAGCTTGCGGGGGACATTCGGGGCGCAGGCCGGGTTCGGCTGGTAGGCAAGCAGACTCGCGTAGCTGGCAGGATCGCCTGGGGTCCCGGGAAATCCGGGGTCTGCCGTCACGGGCTGGAAGAACTGAACGCTGTCGTCCGCGCAAGCGGAGAGGCAGAGCACCACGAAGGCCAAGCTTGGCAGGATCGGGCAGCGCACGGGCCTACTTTAGCAGTGCCGCGTAAAACTCTCTACCGCGGCGGCGAGCAGCAAAACCCGGATGACAGACGAGCATTTTCTGGCAGGATACCCGCCCTCATGACCGACGACACTCTTCGCATTGGCATGCCCGCGGGCTCCCTCGCTGACCCAAACCGGGGCGGCAACCTCGTGCAGCTCCTCGAGCAGGCTGGATTCCGCACGTCGGGCTATCAGTCGGGCGGGCCGAGCAAGTTCACCACGGTTGGCTTCCTGTACGGTTGGGACGGCCGCCCGCAGGAGTTCGCCACGCAGCTTGGCATCGGCGAGCTGGACGTGGCCATCGCCGGCGACGACTGGATCCGCGAGCGCGTGCTCGAGCTGAAGTTCGAGTACGCCCGGGACATCGAGCTGCGTCGGGTGATGTCGCTTGGCCGCGGTGGCGTGCGTCTGGTCGGCATCGCCAGGCCCGAGCGCGAGGCCAGCGATGCGGTCGCGTTCTTCAAGGAGCTGGCCAGCCGCAAGCCGCTGATCACCGCGGTGGCCGAGATGCCGTATCTGGCCTTGGAGTGGATTACTCGCCGGCTGGGCGAAGCGGGCCTTGGGCAGTCGTACGCGAAGTTCTCCGTGCAGAAGTACTCGACGCCGCCGAAGATCGACCAGGGCATCCTGATCTACGAGACCTGGGGCAAGACCGAGGCGAAGGTCAAGAACGGCGGGGCGGATCTGGGCCTGGAGATCACCCAGAGCGGCAGCGCCATCAGGAACTACGGCCTGCGCATCATCGACGAGGTGATGGAGTCGGGCACGTCGATCTGGGTCAATCCCAAGATCAAGAGCCAACCCCAGAAGCTGGACATCCTGCGCATGTTCCTGCTCAACCTGTACGGCGCCATCAACGCCGAGAACAAGGTGCTGTTGCTCTTCAACGTGCCCATGAAGAACGCGCCCGACGTGGAGGCATACCTCGAGCGCAACAACCTCTTCGCCGACGAGCCCAGCCGGACCAGCGGTCAGTCGTACACCGAGTACAGCATCGAGGTGGACACCGCCAGTGGCAAGCTGCCACTCGCGAAGATCCGCTACGACCTGGCGGTCATGGGCGCGCGCGGGATCGACACGATTCCGCTGACGTCGGCGATCCCGTCCATCGGCGTGATCGACACCTGGTAGCCGGCTAGTTGCGACTGGGCGGGCAGGCGTTCGGGCCGTCGCAGGTGGAGCAGGTGTAGGAGACCGTGATCGTGGCGGTGGGCGAGTCTGCGAACTGGTCGCAGGCCTTGTCAGACAGCTTGATTCGGCTCCGGTCGGGGCCGTCGAAAGACCAACCTTCCGGCCCGTCCTTCGGGATGATGGTCGAGGAGTTCAAGGTGACCGTGGGCGTGGCGAAGTCCGGAATGACCTCGTAGGTGGTGAACGTGCAACTCTTCTTTGCCGCGGCCTTGAACAGGCTAGCCAGCGTGTCCTTCAGGGCGCTCGCCGAAGACGGGGTGTTGAGGCGGTCCGGACCGGGCGCGCCGATCTTGCTTAGCTGGACGAGACACGAGTCCTGTTTCGTGCGGGGGTCGTATCCCACCGTCACGATCACGATGGGAATGTCCAGGTTGGCTAGCTGGGCAGCTGCCGTCTTGGCTGGGCAGGGATCTCCGTTCCCGTTTTCGCCGCCACACGAAGGCTCGGATGCGGTAATCAGAAGCACCGACTGCATGCCGGGGTCGATCCATCCTCGGTCGAATCGATACTCGATGAAGTCGCGAATCTGGTCGAGCGCCTTGTGCGATGGCGAGTCGGAGGAATCGGTGAGACATCCCTGTTGCTCGGAGCACAGCAGGTAGCCGCTGATGTAGTTCTGAGCGTTGATCGAGGGCCAAGAGGGTTGACCGGCACAGCAGCTATTGTGGTAACAGCCTCCCGATCCACCGTTGGCGTCACCCGGAAACAACGCGATGCCGAACCTCACGCGGCTCTGATACGTCCCGATGGACTCATTGAGCGCGGTCTGAACGGCGGACTGCCTGCTGCTCGAGCCCGGGAAGCTCGCCTGCATGGAGGACGACCGATCCAGGGCGATGATGATCTCGTGCAACTGGGGACTGAAGCGCGGTGTCTTCCAGATCTCGCTGCAGCCCGGGTCCTGCCAAGGCACCTTCTCGTCGGGCGGCGATCCAGCGTCTGGTACAACGATGATGGGCTCCACCGCCGCATCCATCCCATCGTGAAGCAGCACAGTGTCTCTGCACCCGCCGAGCGTGACCAGCAGGCCGACGCAGGCGATGCGGCGAAGCATGGCGCTCACTCCGCGGCGCGAAGGCGCTCGATCAGACGTTGAACCTCGGCACGTCGCTCGCTGTTCGGGTGACGCGACAAGAAGGTCTTCGCCTCGGACAACGCGGCCTGCACGTCGCCCAGCTGCGACAGCGTATCGACGATGGATAGGTCGGCCTCCGTGCGAAGCAGTCCCGACGGGAACCTGGTGCGGTACTTGTCCCATAGAACGACCGCCTGGCGCGGCCGGCCGAGATTGTAGCGCGTAATCCTGGCCAGCTCATAGGCGGCGTTCTCGGCGGCGGGCCCCGCCCCCAGCGCGGCCTGCGTCAGGATGTCCGCGGCGCGATGGGGGTCGCCGGCCTGCAGCGCCGCTTGCGCGTCCTGCAAGCCACGAGAGGTCGAAGCCACTGGCTTGTTCGGGACCAGAGGGGCCGAAGGTGCCGCGGGCTGCGGACGCTCGGTGGGGGCCGCGGCCTTCGCGGCGGACGGTGCAACGGGGGCTGCCGACGATGTACCCGAAGACGAAGACGTCGCCGCCTCTTCGGGATGAAGCGGCCCATGCCATGCGTCGCCAGCTACGAGGCGCGTCGAGCGCGAGCCGCGCCAGACTTCCACGATGCCTTCGCTGACCTCCACACCGACGGTGCGGCTGCCGACGTTCACGTTGAACTTGGTCCCCACCACGGTGACCACGTAGGGACCGGCGGTGACCGAGAATCTCCAACCTGGCGGCTGGTGAGGGACGGACAAGGTGGCGACGCCCTGCTCGACGGAGGGCCGGTGTTGAGCATCCCAGGTGATTGCAGAGTTTTCGGCCAACTCCGCGACGGCACCACCGCCCAGGGCAACCCTTGCGCGTTCGCCCTTGCGGGTTCGGACCACCTTTCCTGGCGCGCGCTCCGATTCTTCGAGCGCGACCTGATCGGCACTTTGGCCCGAATTCTCGGGCGAGGTCACTGGAGCGGACGGAGCCGTCTGCGTGGTGTTGCGCTCCGCCAGATCTGGCGACACCCTGCTGCCCAGGTACGGATAGACGAGCACCCCCGCAACCGCGAGCACCGCGACCGCCACGCTGACCGAGGCAAGGACGAGCCGTCCGGAAACCCGAGGCTCCGGTTCGATGATCGCGTCGGCAACCTTCGCCCAGCCTCGACGGTGCGTGATTTCGTCACCGGTTCGCCGGGCGGCCTGGTCCAGGCCGTCGCGCAGAAGCCGCTCGGCTTCGTTCTGTGGTTGTTCGAGCCACTTCATGACACCATCCTCCTTGCCGCCTTGACCATCTCTGCCCGGGCGTGATGCAGCCGCGACCAGACGGTGTTCTCGGGGCATCCGACCACGTCGGAAATCTCTTTGGCCGACAGTCCCTCGACCTCGAAGAGCACCAGAACGGTTCTCTTCTTGGGTGCCAGCTTCGCCAGCAGACGATCCAAGGTCGCGAGCTGCATCGAGCGCTCGGAGGGATCGATCTCGGGTTGAGGGCGTTCTTTGAGCATCACTACCCGCATCGTTTCGCGCACACGCCGTCTTCGGCCGAGGCGGATCGCGTGCCGAGCTGCGATTCGGTAGATCCAAGTGGAAAGCTGAGCCTCGCCGCGGAAGTGCCGCAGGCTGCGGAAGACGGCGATCAAGATGTCTTGCACGGCATCCTCGCGTTCCTCGGCCGGAACGCCCAGGGCAGCCGAGAATCGGTGGATGAGCGGCGCATAGCGATCGTAGAGGCTGCGCCAGGCCGCCATGTCGCCCGATCTGCACGACCGAACCAACTCAGCGTCCGCGATGGGCGCCGTGGCGGGCAATGGGGTCGTTGTTCCTTGTTTCTGTCCCATGTTTGGTTCTTGTTCCGTTAGAGCCACACGGACCTCGGGATCATCATCGGACATCAGAACCAAACCCCCAATCCGAAGGCGAGGGTTACGTACATCCGCGGTGCGGAGATTACCACCTTCCGCGTGCCGTTCGCGGACACGACGGCAGCCTCTTCTCGGGCGAGTGCGACGTCGGTGGTCAAGTCCGACCGGACGAACACCCGCCGCCAGAAGTGCTGGTAACCAATCTTCATTCCGGCGCCGGCGGCGAAGCGCTGTTCTCGTTGGTTCCGACCACCCAGGTTGGACTCGACCCAGATGAGGTCGAGGTTGGCTGTCGGCCCTGCATAGAGTCGGCTTTGTCCAAAGCGCCAGCCGACAAGCAAAGAAAGCTCCCCCGACGCTCGATTCGTGGTGATCGAGTCATTCGGTCTGCCGACGACCGACAGCGAGCCGTGCCCCGCGAATCCCCCAGCGAGGTCCAACCAGAGATCGCCACGGCGCTTTGCGAAATCCATCAGCATCACCCCGGCGGCGAGCTTTGCCTCGTAGCCCCCGAACTCGGTGGCTTCTCCCGGGAATCGGCGCCCGCCGTTGATCGATAGTGCCAGCCTGGCGGGCTCGACCTTCGCCGTCGCCTCGGGGGCCGCGGGCTTCGGCGCCGACGGTGGCTCGGGCAGTGGCTGGCGCTCGGGCTGGGGTGGCGGCTTGCGTTCTGGCAGCGCCGGCAACTCGACCTCCTCGAAGTACCGGATCACGATGAAAGCGACCGTGTCGGCCAGGGCGGCGCAGTCGCGCACTCGATCGCCCGTCGGGGCTGGCAGCGACCGGTAGAGCTTGACCAACCCGGCTCTGTCCATGAGCGAGAAGCTGGTTTCCCCGGATGGTGACGCTGGCATCAAGGTCAGCGTCAGCAGCTTGGTCGGATCGTCGTCGAGACGAGGCGTCACCAGGCCCGAGGCGCGCGAGTCGATCGCCGCCGAGACCTGCGCGGAGGTCGGGCAGGCGTCACCGGGACCCGGCGCCACCGTCAGTGCGGCCGCGTGGACCGTCGCTAGCAGCAAGCTGGCATGCACTCGCGACATTGTAGCTGTCCTTGGGCCGAGCACGGAGAAATCCGTGGCTTGCTCGGAATGGGTTGACCAAGGCGCGTCGGCCGGACGTAAGATGCGCAGCCATGGATAGGCGCTGGCAAAACACGACGAGGATGGCGTCCGGGTCCGTGGTCTCGGTGATTCTCTTTCTGGGCGCGTCGGCGGTTGCGGCTCCCAAGGCGCTCGTGTCGTCGGGCAAGGTCACCGCGAGCGAGGGCAACACCCTGGCCGAGGCGTTCGCCTTCGACGAGAGCGGAAGCAAGCTCGCCACCATTCAGTACACCCCCAGGGGCCAGGTCCTCCTGTCCGTAGGGGCGCCGGGCGGCAAAGGCCAGATCACCGAGATCTCCAGCTTCACGTCCACGCCGGAGAAGCTGGTCGGGCTGGGCGGACACTGGTTCGTAATCTCGAACGAGGGACAAAGGCGCGCCGCGATCATCGACCCGGCGGGGCACCTCAGGCGCACGACACAGCACTTCGACGATTGCGAGCTGTCGTTTTCACCCAAGGCCTTCGTGGCGATCTCGGAGCGGCAGGAACCGGGAGGGTCTCGCCGCTACGCGATCCAGGCGTACAAGCCCGATGGTGCCACGCTGATGCTGCAAGATGTGGTGGTCGAGTCCAACGGCACCATCGCGGGCGGAGACGGCGACACGTTTCTCGGGTTTGCCGATAGTCACCTCTCGGCGATGGTGGAGAAGCCCGGGCTCTACAACCGCAAGACCGACACACGGCTACCGCCCCAGTTTGCGATCCGCGACGTCAGGACCGGCAAGACCGGCCCGGGCAAGACGCGCCCGAACCTCGACAACTTCCTCGACTACGTCCGCAAGCGTGCAGAGCGGCCCGATCTACCGGCGGTGGTGGTGCTCGCCACTGGCAACCAGGGCTTCGAGCTCGTGGGCCCTGGCGAGAAGGTTCGCCCGCTGAGCCTGCCCGTGCCCTTGCAGGACTACGATCGCAGCACCCTCGACCAGCGGCAGCTCGGAGGGAAGGTGATCTTCTCGCTGGTCGCCGATCGCCCAGGTCGCAAAGGCGACATGAAGGAAGAGACTCGCTTCGCGCTGGGATTCTTCAGCCTCGATCCCGGCAGCGGAAAGGTCACGGCGCTGGGCGAGGTTCCCTTGCCCGACAGGCAGGTTCACCCCTGGTCGGCCGGCGGCAGGAAGATCGCGGTCGGCAACAAGACCCGTGACGGCAATCGCGAGATTGCGATCTACGCCTTCTGAAGGTCGGCGAGGAGCCGTTCGCACTCCGCGCGCGAGCGCAGGGCACAGTCTTCGATGGCGAGACCGGCGAAGAAGTTGCCCGTGACGTAGAGCCCGCTGCCGGCGATGGCGGTGTCGAGGGCTGCGACGACCTCGCCGTGGCCACGCACCGGTGAGGGCAGTGTGCTGGCGTGCTCGGCCACGTGAACGAAGGCCTTACGCGGGCAGCCGGTCACCGTCGCGATACGATCGAGGCGCGCGTCCAGGTCCATCCCGGCGCGGAAGTGGAAGGTGAAGCCTCGAAAGCGCTCGTCGTCGACGACGTCACGGGTGACCACAGAAAAGAACGCGTCGTCGAGCGGGACGAGCCCGGCGAGGCGCGGGAAACGGCAGGCCGACTTCTCGACCACGACGCCGGTCGAGGTGACCTCGGCGCAACGGATCGCGGCCAGCGCACGCGCGGCTTGCGGAGCTTGTTCGGTGACGAGTCGCGCCGCGACCACCGGTGGCAATGCCAACACCAGCTTTCGAGCCACGGTCGTGGCGCCGTCGGTGGTGTGGACTGCGAACAGCTCGCCTTCGCGCGTGAGGGACTGCACCTCGGCGTTGGTTCGCAGGGTGATGTGCTCGCCCTCGATCAGGCGGTCGACCAGCGAGCTCAATCCGCCCCGAAACGTGAACGTGCGCGGGATGTCTTTGCGCCTCGCCCGGCGCTTGAACAGCATCTCGGCCGGAAACGCGTCGGCTCGCTGGGACGGAACGGCGGACAGAAGCGGGCCGAAGACCCGCTTCCAGTTGCCCTTGCCGACCAGTCTCCCGTAGTACTCTTCGACGGTGCGCCCGGCCTTCTGCTCGGTGAAAGCGCGCCAGGCAGAGGCGAACAGCTCGCCCATGGAGAGCTGCGACGGCACACTGCGGATTCTTCCGTCGACCCAGAGGCGATAGGGGGCCTTGTGGCGCTTTTGGATCGTCTCCCCGAGGCCCACGGCATCGATGATGTCGAGCAGGGCGCCGTAGGAGTTGTACAGGGTGTGCGCACCCATCTCGAACCAGAACCCCTCGGGCGTGCGCACGGTGTGCAGGCATCCCCCGGGCTCGGCTGCCCGATCGAGGACGATGCATTCCAGGCCGGCGCGCGCCGCCAGCTGGGCGAGCGCAAGGCCGCTGATTCCTGCGCCGAGAACCGCAATGTCGAAATCGGACGTCACGAGGTCACCTGCTGTGAGAGGGCCCTGGGAGGGGCTTTGGGGGAGGTGGGAATTGTCCACCACTGCTGGTGATGCGGCAAGCGGACGGTGGTATATCATCCCTCTGCCGTGTCTCAGTCTGGGAAGGAACCCGAGGAGTCTTCCGTCTTGCTCGCAACGCAGGAGCTGGCGGCGTTCTTCTGCGACACTGCAGGGAGCATCCGCGGTTGGAGCAGGGCCGCCGAACAGTTGCTCGGGTACGCGGCGGCCGAGGCGATCGGACAGACTGTGGCGACGCTGCTCGACCAAGATCCGTCGCGCACGACGACGGTTGGAACGGTCCAGCCCTGGCTTGCTCGGCAGAGGACGGGCGCGACGCGACCACTTTCGCGCTTCGTCGTCGAGTTGCAGGCGGGCAATGGCGAGCGATTGCTTCTGCATCTGGTCTGGCCCCGGCAAGCTGACGCCGTCGTTGCTCCCAAGGGCCCCGAGAGTCCGAAGGACCAGGTCGGGACCCTTGCGGCGCGCATCGCGCACGACTTCAGCGCACTGCTTGCGCCGGTGATCGGCAACGTGATGCTGCTCGAAGAAGAGCTCCCGGGTCACCACGCCCTGTCCCGTCGCGTGGTCGCCGCCCGCCTGGCCACCGAGGAGGCGCGGAGCTTCGCGCAAAGGCTGTCGGCGTTGGACGGCCGACGTAAGCTGTCTTTGCACGCATGCGACGTCGCCCAGGCCGTGCGCGACATGCTGCCGGAAATCAAGGCGGCGTTGCCCAGCAACGTCGTGCTGTCGAGCGAGATAGCTCCCATCTGCGAGAGTGTCTTGATCGATCGTAGGCAGCTCGGCCAGGCCATCTTGCAACTCGTGCTCAACGCCAACGAGGCGATGCCCACGGGCGGCTCGCTCACGCTGTCGCTGGCCGCTTTCGAGGGGAGGGTCGACAATGCGCCGCTGCCGCCTGGACGCTGGGTCAGGGTGCAGGTGCGCGACAGCGGTCGGGGGATGGACGCGGTGTTGCTTGGGCACGTGCTCGAGCCGTTCGTGTCCACCAAGATGCCAAGTTGTGGGATCGGGCTCGGGCTTCCGACGGTGGCGACCATCGTGCGCCAGCATGACGGACTGCTGGACTTGGCGTCGACGCCGGGAAAGGGGACCACGGCCTCCATATTCCTGCGGAGCCGTGGCATCGTGGGTGCCGGCGCCGCCGAAGAGACGGCAAGCAAGGCCCCATCCGCGGTCGCGGCGCCCATCGCGAAGCCCAACATCCTCTTGGTGGAGGACAACGCGATGGTGCGCCGATCGATAGAGGCGACCCTGCGAAATTTGGGATACCAGGTGTCGTCCGTCGCCAGCGGCGACGAGTGCATCGAGACCGTGAAGCGCGCGCCAGTGCCCTTCGACTTGCTGATCACGGACGTGGTCATGCCGGAGATGAGCGGCAAGGAGTTGATAGACCGGGTTCACGGTATCCTGCCGAAGCTCCCCGTGCTCTTCATGTCGGGGTACGACAGGTCGACGCTAGCCAGCCGAAAGCAGTCGGTCGTTTCCGAGCACTTCCTGCAGAAGCCCTTCGACGGCGAGGATCTCTCCGCCGCTGTGGCCAAGGCCATGGGGGCGAACAAGACCGAGTCCCCATAGGAGCGACGCAAAACGGCGCCAGTCCGTCCTTTTGCGGTTAGTATCCCGCTAGGCCATTTCGTGCCTGGACGAACTTCATGAAGAGCCTCGCGCGCGTCGCTATCTGGGTAGTCGTTTCACTCATTGGCGCTTCCGCTTACGCCGTCATCGCGCTTCGTCGAAACGAACCGCTGAACGCGGCCTGGTTCGTGGTGGCAGCTCTGTGCACTTATGCCATCGGGATTCGCTTCTATTCGAAGTGGATCGCTGCCAAGGCGCTGATGCTCGACGATCTGCGCGCTCCACCCGCGGAGGTTCACGACGACGGACGCGACTTCGTAAAGACCAACAAGCTGGTCCTGTTCGGCCATCACTTCGCGTCCATCAGCGGGCCGGGCCCGCTGGTCGGCCCCGTGTTGGCGGCGCAGTTCGGCTACTTGCCGGGGACGCTGTGGATCCTCATCGGCGCGCTGCTCGGCGGCGCGGTACAGGACTTCGTGATTCTGTTCGCGTCGGTTCGGCGAGACGGAAAGTCGCTGGCCGAGATGGTGCGCGAAGAGGTCAGCGGCGTCGCCGGAACCATCGCGATGTTCGCCATCCTGGGTATCCTGGTCATCTTGGTGGCCAATCTGGCGCTGGTGGTGGACAACGCCTTGGCCGAGAGCCCCTGGGGCGTGGTGACCACCGCCATAACCATGCCCTTCGCGATGATCATGGGCCTTTACGTCCGCTTCCTGCGCGTCGGGAAGGTCCTGGAGATGACCGCTATCGGCGCCGTGTTCCTGGTCGTCTCGCTGTTGGCCGGCTATGCGGTCAACTACCACCCGAGCCTCGGCCCCATATTCACGCTCAGCAAAGAGAAGCTGGCGTTGGGCCTCATCGTCTATGGCTTCGCGGCGAGCGTGCTGCCGGTGTGGCTGCTCCTGGCGCCGAGGGACTATCTGGTGACCTTCCTGAAGATCGGCGTAGTCGCCTTGCTGGCCCTGGGGATCGTGCTGGTGTTGCCGCCGATTCGCATGCCGCACCTCACCGACCCGGGCAGCTTCACGGGCGGGATGCGTCCGGTGGTGGCTGGCAGCTTGTTCCCGTTCTGCTTCATCACCATCGCGTGTGGTGCCATCAGCGGCTTCCATTCGTTGGTCTCGAGCGGCACCACGCCCAAGATGATCACGCGCGAACGACACATCCGCACCATCGGGTACGGCGCCATGTGCCTGGAGAGTCTGGTGGCCGTGATGGCCATGATCGCCGCCTGCGTGCTCGATCCCGGCGTGTACTTCGCGGTGAACGCGCCCGCCGGTCTCGTCGGAACGACTCCCGACGAGGTCGCGCACGCGGTCTCTGCTTGGGGATTCTCCGTGACCGGCGGCGATCTGACGAGTCTGGCCGACGCCATCGGCGAGAAGAGTGTCCTGGCGCGGACGGGCGGGGCGCCCACCTTGGCCATCGGAATGGCGAGCATCTTCCGCAGCATTATCGGTGGCGATGCGGCGATGAAGCTCTGGTACCACTTCGCGCTCATGTTCGAGGCCCTGTTCATCCTCACCACCGTGGACGTGGCCACGCGTATCGGGCGGTTTCTCATCCAAGAGCTGGCCGGGCGGGTCTGGCCGCGAGCAGGCGACACCAAGTTCTACCCGGCGAACGTGGGGGCCAGCCTGCTGTTCGCCGGCGCTTGGGGGTATTTCCTCTATGCCGGCGTCAAGGATCCGTTGGGTGGCGTGAACTCCCTGTGGCCGCTGTTCGGCATCGCCAACCAGCTGCTGGCCTGTGTGGCGCTGTGCCTGGCGACGACGATCCTGATCAAGGCTGGTCGTGCTCGTTATGCGTGGGTGGTGTTGGCGCCGCTGGCGTTCCTCGGCACGGTGACCTTCACCGCCGGCATCGAGAAGATCGTGCACCCGAACCCACGCATCGGCTTCCTCGCCATGGCCGAGAAGCTGGGCCAGGACATCGCCGCCGGCACGGTTCCCGCGGGCAAGGTCGCCGCGACCCATACCCTGATCTTCAACAACCGCCTCGACGCCGTGGTGGCGGCGTTGTTCTTGGGGTTGGTCGTGGCGATCCTGCTGGTGTCGGTGCGGGAGTGGATTCTGGTTCTCACGCGACGCAAGCCGGCCGGCCTGTGCGAAACCGCGCCGGTCTGGCTGCCGGCGACCGTCATCGAGTCGGAGACCCGCCGACCTTGGTGGAAGCTGGGCACGGCGGTCGTCGTGCTCGGATCGCTCGCGCGTGAGCTGTCCGGTGAAGCAGCGGCCGCTCGTTCGGCGCTGCCACCCGACGAAGCCCTGGCCGAAACCCTGGAACGCAAGTACGACAACCCGGGAAGCCCCGGGCGCTGTTGCTAGCCACGTTACTTGCGCGGGACGCAGTGCCCGTTGCGCTCGGAGTCGCACAAGCCGGACGGCAGGCAATCGTCGTCCGAGACGCATGGCCTCGGAGCGCAGTACCGGGTGGCCGTCGGAGGCGTCAGTAGGCGGTACCCCAGATCGCCGGTCCCGGGCAAGACGCAACCGAGCAGGGGATCGTCCATGCACGAGGCATCCTCGGAGCAGGGCTTCAGGCACAGTCGTCGGCCGTCGCCGAGCTCTGCGCACTCCGAGCCCGCCGCGCAGGGGATGGTCGAGCACGCGATGGTGCAAAGCCCCCTGGCGCCAAGGTCGGCACACGTGCCGCTGGCGCATAGGTCGTCACGCAGAGCTCCCGTGGGATCCATGCAAGGTCGACCGAGGTCGACCGGCCACTCCCCAAAGCAACCGCGCACCCAGCCTTCACGGCCGGGACCTGGCGGCAACCGTCGACAACGCAAAGGCGCGCTGCAGTCGCTGTCGTCGGTGCATGCGCGTAGGCACAAGGAGTCCTGCCAAACCTCACGCGGCGCGCGTGGAGCGGTCTGGGTCAGCAGCCCTGCGCACACCTGCCCCTCACCGCAGGCGCTGGTGCCGGTCTCGCACGGGGACGTGCAGCTTCCGTGGGTCGGCCCGAAGCTGCACGGATTGGAGGTCGGACACAGGCAAGTCAGATTCTCCGCGCACTGCGCGTCGAGGTCACAACGATCGCCGATCTCGTTGGCCGTGACGATCACGAAAGCGTCGCGGGCCTTGCTGAGCACGACGCCGTTCATGCTGCTGACCACCAGCCTCACCGTGTACCGACCTGGCGTGCTGTAGGAATGCGTAGGCGTCGGCGAGCTCTCGTAGGCGGGCAGGTTCTCCCCGAAGTCCCAGATGTACTGGCTGACGGTCGTGGTGACCAGGGGGACGAACCTGAGCGTCAGTGGTGCAGGCCCCGTGCAGGACAGCTTTTCTGCGTCGAAGGACGGGCAGTTCTCGACGGAAAAGTCCACGGCCAGGGTCGGCGGCACGTCGGCCATCGGTGGGGACACCTCGACCGCGAAGCGCTCGACTGCAGCATCGCTGACGGGCGCAACGGTCTTGCCACACGCAAGACCCGACAAGGCCAGGATCAGAACGCGCTTCATTCGACGCGAATGTTACTCGGTCGCGACGAAGAGTTGGCAAATTTCCAGATAGCGCGACTCTGGCCAGTGGGGCGGGGTGGGGAAGTCTGGCGGAAGCCCGCCGGTCTCCAACACCGAGGCCTTCCTCCCCGACAGGCGGATGCCCTCTTCGATGTGGCGCATGACCGAGGGCCCGCGACGCGTGTTTGCCGAAACCCAAAGGATGCCGCCCGAAGCAGGCAGGAGCTTGGTCGCCAGGGATATCAACTGGGGATAGTCGCGCTTCATCGACCACTGCGACGCCCGGGCCGCCGAAACCGTGGGCGGGTCCATGATGACGGTGTCGTAGATACTGCCGCGCTCGACTTCCTTCTGCATGAATCGGCGAACGTCCGAAACCTCGAACCGAAACCGCGCATCATCCGGGGCAAAGCCCGACAACTTGAAGTTCTCCCGCGCCCAGGCGAGCACGCCGGACGAGAGATCCACGCTGGTGACGCTGGCCGCTCCGGCGCGCGCGGCCGCGATGGATAGGGCGCCGGTATACGCGAAGGTGTTCAAGACGCGCCGGCCGGCCACGAAGCGCCCGATGTTCCGTCGCTGCTCTCGCATGTCCGGGAACAACCCGACGTTGAGCGCGCCCAGCAGGTGAACCTCGTAGGGCGCGCCGAGCTCGGTGACGACGTACTTGTCGCTCGGCCTTTCTCCGATGACCTCGTCCTTGCTCGACCGGTCTTGCGGATCCTTGCCACGGACTTTGATGACGGCGCCGCGCAGCTCGCTGGCCTCGGCCAGCACGGCCTGGGCGAGCAATCGGGCGAAAGGCAGAAGAGGGCGGCTGGGTGCGCAGACCACCGCGTAGTCCCCGAAGCGGTCGACGGAGAAACCAGGCAAGCCATCGCCCTCGGCGTTGACCAAGCGGAAGGATGCCTCGCCTCCGCAGAGGCCCAGCATCCGGCGAAGCGCGAGGCTTCTCCGGACCCGCTCCGCGAAGAACTTCTGATCGAAGCCTCGCACCAGGGGCTCGTCGCTGAGCACGTGGATGACACCGTTCTCGGGGTCGGCGATGCCGCAGGCGAGCAGCTCTCCTTTGGGGTCCAGGAGCCGCACCGCCCGGCCAGCCTCGCAGCCCGAGGCCGAAGTCAGCCCCTCGATGGAGACGGCTGGTCTTCTCCGGGCATCGAGCCCATCGGGAAGGGTCACGCCGAAGAAATTAGCCACGTGTCGAAACCAGGGTCGGAACGAGAATCATCGAACTTCTGGGGTGGGCGAGGGGTTTCGAACCCCCAACCCTCGGATCCACAATCCGATGCTCTACCATTGAGCTACGCCCACCAGAATCCCCTTGCGAGGAGGCCGAAGAGACGGACAGACATATGCCGTGAGGTCGGGTTCCGAGTCAAGGGAACAATGACAAGTGCACCGCGATGGCTTTTTGAGGTTGACGAGGCGAGTACCTAGCCGTGAAATACCCCTGCAGCGCAACCAGCCGAGGAAAACATGACAAGATACGCGACAGTGTTCCTGTTCCTGGCTTTCATGGCAGTGCCAGCGTTGGCACGGGCCGGCGAGGCCGACGACCTGCAGAGGCAGATCGACTACCTGAAGCAGACCACCAACGATCTCGAACGGCAGGACGATCAGAAGTCAGTCACGACCGACATCACGATGATGCGCTCGTGGCTCGACACCGCCTGGACCCTGCGCTCGCAGGAGAAGTACGACGAGGTTCGCATCGCACTCGATCGTTGTGAGGCCCAGGCCAACATGGTCAGGCAGCGCCTGACCGCGGCCAAGCTGGCAGCACAGGCCGCGGCGAAGGAAGACGAGCTCAAGCGGGCCAAGGACCAGCTTGCACGAACCAAGCAGGCTCTCGAGAACGCCAAGCTTCAAAAGGCGCGAATGGAGGGCAAGGTATGAAGTCCGCTATTTCAGGGAGATTCGCAATGGCCGCCACGTTCCGCGCGACAGTGCTTTCGATTTTCGCGACCACCCTGCTTTCGCTGGGGTGCGCCACGCCGCCCAAGCCCCGGGAGCTCGATGCTCTCGAGAAGCTGAGGGCTGATCCGCAGCTTCCGGCAGCGCGCAAGAAGGCGCCTGACCTGTGCAAGAAAGCAGACAAGGCGCTCGAGACCGCCACCGACAAGTGGCAGAGCAACGACCTCAACGACTCGGTGAACGCCTCGCTCATGGGGCAGATCTACTACCGGCACGCGCTCGCGCTGGCCGATCAGGATCGCTCGAATGCGCGGATCGCCAACGCCGAGGACGCCCTGTCCTCGGTCGCCGAGGAGCAAGAGAAGGTCCAGAAGGACCTGGACGACACCAACGAGAAGATCGGCCTCCTGCAGAAGCAAGTGCAGAAGGACGAGGCGATGAAGGCGCTCGAAGCCCAGATGGCGGCTGACAAGAAGGCCAACGAGGAGAAGCTGTCGCAGGAGAAGCTTCGCTCGGAGACCGCCGAGAAGGTCGCCGACGCAGAGCTCGCGCTCAAGACCGCGGAGACGGTCAACGCGGCCAAGTACGCCCCGGAGATCTACAAAGAGGCGCGCGAGATCCTGGCCAAGGCGCAAAGCGAGTTCCAGGCCGGCCAGATGCAGCAGGCGCAGGTCAGCGCCAATATCGCCCAGAAGACGGCCGAAAACGCCGCCGCCGCCGCGAAGCCCAGCTACACTCGCGACACGCAGGTCGAGGAGAACCGCAAGAAGGCGGACGCTCTGTACGCCGAGGCGGCTCGCATTCCGGGCGTCACGGTCCGCCGCGACATCCGCGGGTCGCTGCACAGGCTCATCATTTCCATCCCGGCCGAGATGCTCTTCACCAAGAAGCAGACCGTCATCGCGCCCGGCAAGGACAGCATCCTGAATCCCATCGCCGACCTCATCAGGAAGAAGGAGTACCAGGACTTCCCGGTGCAGATCATCGGTCACACGGACAGCCGTGGCGCGGCCCAGTCGGCGCTTTTAGCCATGTCCGGGGCGCGTGCCCAGTCGGTCTTCAACGCCCTGGTGACCCGCGCCGTCGACGTTCGCCGGATGATGGCCAGCGGCCAGGGCGGGGCCGAGCCCATCGCCGACGGCCGCAACCGCGCAAGCAACTTCCGGGTGGAGGTCGTGTTCCTGTACCAGTAGTCGTTCCCCAGCGAGCTCACCTCAAGGCCCCGCGTGCTTCGGCATGGCGGGGCCTTGGTATTTGTGCGCCTAGCATGAACGTCGTCTTGGCGGTGAGAGTCCGCCCGAAAGGAGA
>CAZYFU010000024.1:0-7144 GCA_964647025.1 uncultured Myxococcales bacterium
CTAGCAGCCCGCCGCGAGAGCGGGTGTAAGATTTCCCCTGCGATGCTCGTTCGCCTCATCACCTTGACGGCCTGCTTGCTGATGGCGAGCTCTGCCCAGGCCTTCGTGCTTCGGGTCTCGGCCGAGGCGCCTCTCTCGGTCGAGCGCCTGGCAGACGCGCTTCGCAGCTATGTCGATGGGGCCGAGGTCGAGGTGGCTGCTGCCGCGCGTGCCGACTGGCACGATGGCGTGCCGACAGCGCCGGGGGTGGTGGAGGTGTCGCTGCGGCGCCAGGGCGCGTCCGACGAGGACGTGGAGCTGGTTCTGCTCGATGGTGAGACGACCATCTTGAATCGGCTGCCGGGCGGGACCCGGATCGAGGATCTCTACCGAACCGTGGCTTTGAAGGTGCACGCCCTGCTGCAGCGACGCATGCTGGCTTCGGTTGTGCCGCCCGAGGTGCTGGCCGACCGACGGGTCGCGGGCCGGGACCAGCGCGAGCGACTGATGCTGGACACGGGGTTGGCCTTGCTGGTGCCATCGACTGGACCGGTTCGGGAGGGACTGCGCCTGGGTGTCGGCCTGCGGCTGACGACGCGGTGGCATCTGCTCACCGGGGCCTACCTCGAAGCACAGCAGTCCAGGCGGGTCAGCGAGATCGATGTGTCGGCGTGGGAGATCCCAATCTTCCTGGACGTCGGTGTCGACTGGTACCAGGGGACCTGGTCGGGAACCCTGGATCTGCTTGGCCATGTGGCCGTGCGGCGTATCTGGGCGCAAGCCCCGGAAGAGATGTCGAATTCCGACGTCGCGTTGTCGCCCCGGGCGGGAATCGCGGCCGGCTTCGCAGTCGCGATCGCGCGCGGGCTCCGCCTACAGGCGCGGGTGGCGATGCTGGCGGTGCTGGCCGACAGTCGCTACCACGTGGACGGGCAGGAGATTTGGCCGTCCGCCCGCGCGATCGGAATGCTCGAGCTTGGTCTTGGCTATCGGGGGTGGTGATGCGACGCGTCCCGGGATTCGTGCGGGTCGAGCTAACTTTGTGCTCCGTTTTCTCCACATTACTGAGTGTGGAGCCCGAGCCAGATGTGCCTTCAACCGGATGCGATGAGAACTGGGTCGCGTCGTGCGTGCGGCGCGCCCAGAGTGGCGATCCGGACGGCTATCGAGAGCTCTTCCGTCTGCACGTTCGCCGCATCCACGGGCTGGTGCGCAGACTCGTGGGCCCAGGGGGCGATGTCGATGACCTGGTCCAAATCATCTTCACCCAGGCCTTCCAGTCGCTGCCTGGCTTCCGGGGCGACTCGGCGTTTTACACGTGGCTTGGCCGCATCGCCGTACGCACGACCTTGCGACACGCCCGGCAGACCCGGCTTCAGACCATTCCCCTGGATCAGGCCCCCGATCCGCCGGAGTCTTCCTCTCCCGAAAGATCCTCCGACGCCCGTCGAGCGCTCGGCCGCTTCGACGCGATCCTGGGTGCACTTTCGGAGAAGCGCCGTGCGGCCTTCGTCCTGCACGTGCTGCAAGGGCACAGTCTCGAGGAGGTGGCCTCCATGCTGGATGTCCGCGTGGGGGCCGTGAAGGTTCGCGTGCACGACGCGCGCATCGAGATCGAACGGTTGGCCCGTCTCGATCCCTACCTCGTCCACTATCTGCAATGGGAGTCGACGCCATGAACGCGTGCAAGAAGGCGCAGGCGCTTCTGTTCGAAAGCGCGGACGGCCGGACCGGGCCAATCGTGCAAGCCGAGTTGGATGCACACCTGACGGCCTGCCCGCACTGCAAGCAGGTCTTTGCCAAATGGACGGGCAGCTTGCCCCGCTTGCGCGGCCTTCCCATCGAGGAGCCTTCCGCGGTCACCGTGCGGCGAATGGAGAACGAGGTGTTGCGCCAGTTGGCCCGGCCCCCAGTGCGACGAAACCTGCGACCGGCGTACTTTGCCTTGGCGGCGGGCTTGGTCGTCGCGGTCGGGGTGGGTGCGATGGCGCTCCGGCGTCCTGCTCCGCAACCGCTGGCCAGGATCGAGACCTTGTGGGGGCATGTGACGCTGTCGGGGGCTGCCATGAGCCGCGGCGCCGCCATCGCGGAGGGCGGCATGCTGGAAATCGCCGACCAAGGCGAGGCGTCCTTCGTGGTCGGGCGGCAGGCGCAAGTACGGCTGTTCGGCCCCGGACGATTGAGCCTGGTCGGGACCGCCAGGCAGCCTCGACTGCGCCTCGACGGCGGTCGCCTGAGCGTCGAGATCTCCCATCGTCAGGTCGACGAGACGTTCGCGGTCGCGACCACCCATGGGCACATCGAGGTGCGGGGCACGCGCTTCGTCGTCGGCTACGGGGCGCGCGGGTCCTACGTACATGTGGAGCAGGGCGAAGTGGCGGCTTTCCGTGTTGGGGTGGCCCAGCCCTTCGCGGTCAAGGCCGGCGAGACCTTCGAGCTCGCGGTGCCGCCCGAGCTGCCGGGTGCGTCTGAGCAGGCAACCTCGGCCTCAACCGAGCCCCTGCGCTGCTCGCCGCCCAATTGCAGCGGGGCCGCGCGGCAGGCTCGCAAGGCCATGCGCGGCGGCAATCCCGCACGCGCCGTCGAGCTGGTGGACGACGTCCTCGACAAGTCGGTCGGCTGTCCGCCCGTGGTGCGTTGTCTGGACGAGCTCGGCTACCTGCGGGCCGAGGCGTTGAGCAAGGCTGGTAGGACCGAGGCCGCCGTGGCCGCCTACCGGTCTCTCAACCGTCCCGGGGCCACCCTGGCCATGCGCCAGAATGCGCTGTACGCGGCCGGTCTGCTCGAACGCAAGCTGGGGCGAATCTCCGAGGCGCGCCAGAGCTTCGAGCACGCGCTGGCCGCGAATCCCGGCGGTGGGCTCGCGGAGGAGGCGCTGGCGGGACTCATGGAGCTGGCCCCGCCTGGGAGCCCCGAGGCGCGCGCGGCCGCAGAGCGGTACTTGGCCCGCTTCCCCCACGGAATGGCGTCGGCTCGGGCTCGGCGTATTCTGTCGGAAGCGCCGAACACGCGCTGACCGATGTCCGGGCCCTGGTACCCATCTCTTTGCCTTCTCGTCGTGGCGCTGGCCGCAGGGGGATGCGTGCGCGAGGTCGAGTGGTCTCGCTCGCCGGCGCTCACCTTGTGTGTCGGCGAGGGCGTCGCTTGTGAGCGTCCCGAGGACTGCTGTTCCGGCGACTGTACCGCCGGGGTGTGTACCCACGCGCTCTGCGCGGGTGAAGGCGCTGCCTGCCTGGGCCCCACAGACTGCTGCTCGTTCCTTTGTCAGCAGAACGGCAGCGGCCAGCTCGCCTGCGCATCGGTGCAGGGCTGCGTGAGCGACGGGCTCGCTTGCAGCCGCGCCGGAGCGTGCTGTGGCCTTGGTTGCGCCGGCGACGGCCTGTGCGGTGGAGGACCCTGCATAGCGGCCAAGGGCGCCTGCACCATCTCCAGCGACTGCTGCTCTGGCGCGTGCGAGGCCGGGAAATGCGCCGCCCCGGCCCCGGAGTGCCGCGTGGCCGGCGAGACGTGCGCCGCTGATCCGGAGTGCTGTGCGGGCCAGTGCGCGGCGATCGGCGAGGGGACGCTCGCCTGCGTTCTGCTTGGCGGGTGCAGGGTAGCCGGCGAAACCTGCAGCAATGGCACCGACTGCTGCACGGGGCTATGCCAGCCGGGGCCGCCCGGCACCGCGACCTGCAAAGCTCTGCCCGGCTGCAAGGTGGTCGGCGAGCGGTGTCCCGACTCGAAGGCTTGTTGCTCGGGGGTCTGTGGAAGCGACGGCCGGTGCCAAGGGGCGGGCGGTTGCTTTCGCAAGGAAGAGCGCTGCCAATCGAACGACGATTGTTGCTCGGGCGTGTGCCGGACCGTCCCCCAAGGCGTGCTTCGCTGCGACGACAAGCCGGGCTGCAAGTCCACCGGCGAATCGTGCAAGAAGAGCGACGAATGCTGCGACGACTCGGCCACCTGCGACGTCAGCGGCCGGTGCACGGCCGGTGATGCGTGTCGGAAAGCCGGCCGCTCGTGCAAGCTGGCCCGCGACTGCTGTTCCGGCGTGTGCGTTCCCAGCGTGACGGGCCGCCTCGCGTGTCGCGACGCCTGTGCACCCGATGGCGCGCCTTGCACGACCGCGGCGGATTGCTGCTCGGCCATGTGCGGCGGCTTCCCTGCGCGTTGTCTGCCTCGACCCGACCTCGGGACCTAACCTTTTTGCTCGGCGGCTCCTCTATCCAAACAGGAGCGCCAAGTGAATCGAAATTCCATAGTCCTTGTCACCTTGTCGTGGCTCGCATTCCACGTCGGCTGTGATGATCCCGGTAGCGTCGGGGCACAGCAGCAGCGATACGGCGATGCCGCGACGTCTCAGCTGGTCTCCGATGCCAGCGTGTTCGTGGGGCCCAAGTCCGGCGGTTCGGGTGGCGCGGGCGGGGGCGCCTCCGGTGCCGGAGGCGCCTCGGTGGTTCAAGGTTTCACCCATTGCGACTCCACTCCGATCGACGGCGGCTGCGTGGGATCCCTTTACAGCGGTCAGGCGGTCGGGCTCGACATCTTCGTCATGTTCGACGTATCGGGTTCGATGGCCAGCAAGGACGACGGGACGACGATGCGCATGGACGCGGTCCGCACTGCCGTCGGGCAGTTCCTCGCGGCGCCGGAGAGCGCGGGCCTGGGGGTCGGGATCGGCTACTTCGGTACCCAGCCACTGTCCTGCGCTTGTACTTCGTGCAAGGCTGACGACTACGCCAAGCCCGCCGTCGCGGTGGGCGTCCTGCCCGAGCAGAGCGCGTCGCTCAACGCGTCCCTGGCAGCGGCGGCGCCCACGGGAGAGACCCCGACCGGGCCGGCCATTCGTGGCGCGTGTACCTACGCCAAACAGGTGGCCGCAGAACGGCCAGGTCACGAGGTCGTCGTCCTGCTCGTCACCGACGGCGAGCCGCAAGCGCCGCGCACATCGGCCAACGGTACCTGCAGCCCGACGCTGGAGGACGCGGTTGCCGCGGCGAACGAGTGCCAGGGCGGCGGAACGGGAATTCGAACCTATGTCCTCGGCGTGGGCCCATCGTTGCAGAAGCTGAATCAGATCGCTGCGGCCGGTGGCACGAGCCAAGCCTACCTGGTCGAGAGCGGAGGTGGCGCCGAGGTCTTGCAGGCGCTCAATCGCATCCGCACCGATGCCCAGATCCCGTGCGCGCTGCAGCTGCCGCAGTCGGGCGCGGCCGCTCTCGACCTCGATACCGTCAACCTCGTCTATGCCGACGAGAGCTGCACCATGACCACCATCGGCATGGTCCAAAGTGCCGCCGCCTGCCCACAGGCCGGCGGCTGGTACTACGACGATCCGTCCCGTCCTACCTCCATTCGGCTGTGCGACACGAGCTGCAATCAGGTCTCGGCCCCGGGCGGCCAGCTCAAGGTGTCGGTCGGCTGTCAAACCCAACTCATTTTCTAGCCCGCATGATCCATCTGCTCGAGAGGTGACCCGTGAAAACAATCCGCCATTGCGCCACTATGCTTTTTGTCGTCGCCGCGACCTGCGCGTCGGTCTCCGGCTGCGACCCCGACCAGGACGGGCTCAAGTTCGCGAGCTCGCCGGATGCGGCCACGGTCTGCGCACCGCCATTCTGTATCGCGATCGGGCCAGATGCCGGGACGGCTGCGACGCCCGCCGCCGTCGACGCTGGCAAGCAGGGCCCTGGCGGTGCGGCTGGGCCTGGTCCCGCCGACCCTGGTCCCGCCGACAAGGGCAAACCCGGAGACAAGAACACACCGACCATCACCATGATCGGCGTCCCAGTCCTGGGGCCGTCGCCAGTCACCTTCGCGGGTGGCGGGGGCGCGGGGGCTGCGCCCTTGGCGCCGGGGTGCACGCCGGCCAGTGCGCTGGAGTGCCCGACGACGTCGGGGACCTGCTCGACCAGCAGCGCCTCCAATCCGACCAGCGTGGTCTTGGGGACCCTTTGCTCCTACGGCGGTCCCTTCACCGTCGCTTCGGGCAAGCCCGCGGCCACCGTCGAGTACCTGCGTGAGACGGCCGGCGGCCAGACCTACTACCGCTTCCGCATCACCTTCGATCCGTCGTTCGTGGACAACACCTACGGCAGCTCGGCCGTCGGGTGGGGCACCAAGGGGCACACCTGGAAGGACCTGCTCGGTAGCGACCACGCCGAGCTCGAGCTCTTCGACAACAACCACACGATGGTCATGCAGATGAAGCTCGACTACATCGACGTGAAGACGTCCGAGAGCTGTGGCTATGCGTCGCTGGGCGTGAGCGGCGGAGACGGCAAGATGTTGATCGGAGACTCCAAGTGGGTCCTAGGTTCCACGTCGTCGCTCGCGCGCAACCTCGAGGGCTGCGGGTACTGCGAAAATGTCGCCTGCGGTGGCGACTGCCGGGTCAACTCGCCCACCACCGATGAACAGTGGACCTCCAACGCCGCCGCCCCCAACTGGGACTTCCGGGTTCGCTTCGAGACGTGGATCGACGCCGCGGCCTTCGGCTCGTCCGGCTTTGGCGGCGTGAACGTGTCGTACGTGCACGCGTCCCCGTCGAAGGAGAGCACGAACACCATCACCGTGATTCCCGGCCCGTGCCCCCCGCCTCCCGGTGGCTGCGAGCCCGGCTACGTGGAGTATCTGACCAGCGAAGGCGCGGCGACCTGCGTGCCCAGCGACAGCGTGCCCCCCACGTGCGCGCCCACCGAGGAAGAAATCCTGACCAGCGAAGGTGAGATCTCCTGCGTGCCCAAGACCGGCAACCCGCCCACCACCGACACGCCCACGACCGACCCGCCCGTCACCAATCCACCTACCGACAACCCGTGCACCGAGGACGAGATAACGCTGGTGACGGAGGGCGGTTCGTCGGTTTGCGTTCCTTCGGGGACGTGCGAGCCCGGAACCGAACCCTACCTGACGAGCGAAGGCACCGTGGATTGCCGGCCCAGCTCGGGCGTGATCCGCTGAACGACTAGCCGCGGCGACCGCGCGAATTGGAAGGCGCGGCGTTCACCGGTTCCTTTGCGAGCAGCGAACCTCTATCCTCATCGGGTGTCTGCTCAGCTCCGCTTTCCGATGGCAACGACGACCAGCCCCTCCCCCCGGGGGCTGGTCGTCGCTTTGCCGCTACTGCTCTGGGGCATGTCCTGCGACGGGACGCATCCCATGGTCCCCGTCGAAAGCCCAAACC
>CAZYFU010000024.1:7244-62033 GCA_964647025.1 uncultured Myxococcales bacterium
TGGCGCGACGCCGGCCCAGAGGACGCTTGGACTGGCCCCGACGACACTTGGACTGGCCCCGACGTGAGCGATGCCGTCTCGGTGGACGCGAGCGCGCCCGTGGATGTTCGCTGCTCGGGTATATGCAACGCCGTGACACCCTCGTATCCCACGGTGGGCGCGGACTTCGGCCAAGGAGACGTCACCATGTACACCACCGAAGCGAGCAACGGTGGAGCCTGCAACTACGGCGCGACCGGTGTGATGTACTTCGTGGCGGCGAACGTGAACATGAGCCCGGGCGATGGCCAGGGGCACTGGCAAGGCGGCCGCGTCTGTGGTCAATGCGTCGAGGTGACGGTGCTGACCACGCAGGGGCCACTGTCGGTCGTGGTTCGCATCATGGACAAGTGCCCCGACGGTTACTGCGGCATGGACCTGGGGGGCGCAGCGCCCGCGAAGGTCATGGTCGACGGCATGGGCCGCTACGACGGCAGCTGGCGGTTCGTCTCGTGCGTGGGTCACCCCGAGGTTTCGGACGGACCCACCAGACTGGCGGTCAGTGGCGGCGCCAACGCCTACTGGTCGCGCATCCAGGTGCGGAATCCCCCGGGCGCCGTCCTTTCGATGGAGTGGACCGACTCCCTCGGGGCAGGAGGATCGTTGCCCTACGCGAGCGATCCCGAGAACACCTTCGAGGTGCCGACGGCGCTCCTGCAGTCGAGCGTCTCGACGATCACGGTCACGGCGCACTTCACCGATGGCAGCAGCGCGGTCGTGGACGTCTCGCCCGAGGAGCTCGGCAGCGCAGGCGGCTCGTACGTCATGCGGTAGGTGCCCAAGCTCGAGAGCCCGCCGGGTCTCGGCCTGTCTCAGCCCGGCGTCGTGCTTTCTTCCAGCGCCTCGACTGCCCCCATCCCTGCCAGCGTGGCCAGGAACGCCCGGTGGTCCCGGTGGCGATCGCAGTAGGTCAAGCCGAGCTCGGATAGCCCGTCGGGACGGATCGCTTCGCCGGTGATGACCGCGGGACTGGACGACTCGTCCAACGCTTGCACGATCAGCGCGCGGGTCTTGCCTCGCTCGGGTCGGTAGACGACGACGACCTTCTTGTTGCCGCAGCGGCCGCCGAGCATGGCCTCGGCTTGGCGCAGGCTCGTCAGGACGACATAGACGGCCAGAGAAAGCACGAGCGCTGGGATCACATACCCGGCGCCGGAGACGATGCCGATGGCCGACACGGCCCAGATGGTCGCCGCGGTGGTGAGCCCGGTGATCTGGTAGCCGGAGCGCATGATGGAGCCCGCGCCGAGGAATCCGACCCCTGTGACGATCTGCGCGGCGATGCGCGCTGGCTCGCGCCCACCGAGCGGCGTCGACATCGAGATGATGGTGAACAGCGCGGAGCCGACGCAAATCAGGATCTGGGTTCGCAGCCCCGCGGGCTTGTTGCCACGCTCGCGCTCGAAACCCACGATGGCCCCACAGACGAAGGCCATGAAGATGCAGGTAGCCTGGCACCAAGGTGAAGGTACGACTTGATACAGGTTACCGAGGGTAACTTGCCAGAACGAGGTTTGAGTCGTGCTCACTGTTTCACGTTAGGTAGGGGTGGGCGTGGAAGCAAGAAAACTGGTGTGATGCGATATACTTTCACTCTCGTCGAGACAGGCATGCGTCGCTCACTTCCCTTGGTATTCGGGCTCCTCTTGCTCGCCGGCTCCACCGCGTCAGCCGGTGCCGTCGAGCTTCGCACGGCCGCCGATGGTTGTCCTGGTCCTGCCAGATTCGGTCCTGCCAGATTCGCCCCCACGCTGGCTTCGCGCGAGACTCGTGAAGCAGTCCCTCGGCCGAGCGAGACTCGTGCGTTGGCCTCGGCCTTTCGCACGCTGGGGGACCTCCTCGAGCGAGGGCGCGAGATAAGGTTCGAGCCCGGCACGATCAAGCTGCTCGACGCCTCGTTGCCTTTCCTCGACGAGCTCGCGGCGGCGCTCGTGAACGAGCCCGGGGCGCGGCTCGACATCGTCGTGCACACGGCCGACAGCGGCGACGCGAAGAAGGACATGACGATGTCCAAGCGACGAGCCGACACCATCAAGCGGGTGCTGGTCGACAAAGGCGCGAACGAGGATCAGCTGATAGCCACGGGACGCGGTTCGGAGGATCCCGTGGCGCCCAACCTGACCCGGACCGGCCGCTACCGCAACGAGCGCGTGGAGCTTCATCGTGCACCGACCCCAGCGCGTGGGGCGTAGCATCGGCTGACGTTCACCAACAAGGAGAGGACCCATGAGACAGATTGGCAAGGTGCTCTGGATGATCGCCAGCCTGTACGGCGGCCCGGCCTTGGCGCAGGAGGCTGCGCCTGCCACCAAGAATGCCCTGCCTGCGACGGAGGTGGCAACGACCGACCCGGTCCTCGCCGAGAGAGTGGAGCGCCTGGAGAAGGCTGCGGCGGAGAACAAGGGAATTCTCGACAAGGCCAGCAACTTGAAGGTCAGTGGCTTCGTTCAAGGCCGCTACGAGTGGCACGACGATTCAGTCAACGGGTGGGACACCAAGTCTGGCGGTCCTGCCTCCTCGACCAAGAGCACCTTCTACGTCAGGCGTGCTCGACTGGACACGAGCTACGCAGGCAAGAATGCCGAGCTCGTCTTGCAGCTCGACGCCGCCGGGGACAGCGTCGGCGTGCGCGATGCCGAGGCCGCCTTCGTCGACACGTGGACGCCGCTCAAGCTTCGCGTCTCGGTCGGACAGTTCAAGTACGCCTTCGGCTACGAGCTGCAGCAGGGCGACCCGCCTCGCGAGATGCCCGAGCGCTCTCGGATGATCCAGCAATTCTTTCCGGGCGAGCGCGATCGTGGTCTCAAGATCCAGGGACGCTATCAGATGCTGCGGTTCCAACTCGCCTTGGTCAACGGCAACGGCGTGCAAGACCCGATCTTCAAGTCGGGCAAGGACAGCAACGCATGGCTGGACTTCGTCGGTCGCGTGGGCGTGGACTCGAGTACGCTCTCGGGCGGACTCTCCTGGTACTACGGCGGCTCGTCCGTCTACAACCCGAGCTCCAGCACCGACACGAA
The DNA here is from genome assembly GCA_964647025.1 of uncultured Myxococcales bacterium. Lineage (GTDB taxonomy): Bacteria > Myxococcota_A > Polyangia > Fen-1088 > Fen-1088 > Fen-1118. Next base: position 10,304 of record CAZYFU010000024.1, read on the forward strand.
CCCGATCAACCTCAAGCGCTACGCGCGCCTGCGCGCCGGCGCCGATGTGCAGGCGAACATCGCGATCCCCTCGCTTGGCAACCTGTCGCTGCGCGGTGAGCTCATATTCAGCCGTGACAAGAACAAGGACTACAACGGCGTAGCTGCCGACAAGTGCCAGGACCGGGTCGGGCTGGGGTGGAGCGCGATCGCCGCGCAGAACATCGGAAGCATGCTCGGTGCCGTGGTTCGCGTGGACGCGTACGATCCGATCCTTCAGAGCGTGATCGACGACACGTGCGTAGGTGCCGACGGCAAAGCCGGGCCTTACATCACGGCGGGAATCGACCGCGTGATCACCTACGGAGGTGGTCTGTTGTTCCACGTCTCGCCGAACCTCAAGGCGACCTTCGTGTATGAGCACCCGACGGAGCAGGGCGCGAGGAAGGTTGACAACGACCTGTTCACGGCGCAGTTGCTCGCCCGTTTCTAGCGCGGCCCTGGCTCGAAGGGCCTCGCCACTCGAGGACTGGCCGAGGAGGGTGGGGCGCTCTCTTTTGCCGACGACGGCGCTTGGGTTGGGTTACTATTCCCCCAAACCACCCGGGAGCCTGTGATGACCATGGCCACGCCTGTCTTTCGTCGCGTTCGATTGGCTATCTTCTGTTCGTCGATCCTTGCCGTCTCGCTCTGGGCTGGCGCGGCCAGCGCCGGCGTGTGGCAGCCAGCTGGGGTGGGCGATTGTGTCGGGCGTGACGTCGGAGGATCGCGCGGCTCGACGCCAGACCCAACCAAGTGCGATGCCAACTCCAACGGCCAGACGGCTGTCTGTTGGGCGAACGGCTGTACCTACAAGAACGTGGCGACCTCCTCCTGCAAAGGCGGCACGAGCCCCGGCCAGATGTACACGTGCGTTGGGAGCCCCGCGCCCACACCCAAGACGGCGCTAAGCTGGCAGCCGGTCGGATTGGGCGACTGTCCCGGTCGCGACGTCGGCGCCAGCAGCGGCCTCGCGCCGGACGCCTCGAAGTGCAACGCGAGCTTCGCTGGTCAGACTGCGATCTGTTGGACCACCGGATGCACCTACAAGACGGTTGCCACTTCGGCGTGCACCGGCGGATCGAGCCCAGGCCAGATGTACACCTGTGGCGCGCCTGGCTCGTCCGCCCCTCAGGCACCGGCCGCGGCTCCCCAGCCAACCGGGCCGGCCTGGCAGGCCATGGGCGTGGGCGACTGTCCGGGGCGGGACGTAGCTGGCAGCGCGGGTAGCAACCCCGATCCGGCGAAGTGCAATGCCGCGTTCGCCGGACAGACGGCGGTCTGCTGGACCACCGGCTGCGCGTACAAGAACGTCGCGACGGCTGCCTGCACGGGCGGGGCGAATCCTGGCCAGCTCTATACCTGTGCGGTTCCTTCTGCTGCCTCGGCACCGGTCCCTGTCCGCAACAACCGGGCCCCAGCCTCGTCGACCGGCTGGCAGGCCGTGGGCACCGGCGATTGCCTGGGTCACGATGTGGGCGGCACGGCCGGTCCCACCCCGGATGCCACGAAGTGCGACGCAGCCTTCGCCGGCAAGACCGCGGTCTGCTGGAACAACGGCTGTATGTACAAGAGCATCGCCACCAGCGCGTGCACCGGCGGCAGTAGCCCCGGGCAGATGTACACCTGCAATCCCGGCACCGCCGCCGCGTTCGGGCCCCCAGCGCCTCCTCCTGGTCCCCCCAAGGTCAACGGAAGGCACTACCTCATGGTGAACTACACCGGTGAGACGCAGAACCCGCACGACTTCGTCATCGACTGGAAGGGGTGCAAGGTGGCCGAGATGGGCGCGGACTATCAGAACGGCAACGAAGAGATCACGGTCCAAGTGTGCAAGCCAGGCGCGCGCATGGTCATCAAGACCGAGTTCAAGAACAGCGGGTACTGGGCGCAGTACGACTGGGTCCTGCTCGACAACGGCGCGACTCTGGCAGGGGCGTACCGCGACCCGGCCGGCTGCGGTCCGTCGGTGGGCAAGCGAGCGCGGTAGCCCGCAAGGCCCCGGGCTATTCGGACTTTGCCGCGCCCGGGGCGCAGGTCTCGTCCCGCAACCACGCGAGATAGGGCCCGTGCCCGGCCTTGAGAGGTACCGCGATGACCTCGGGTACCTCGTAGGGGTGCATGGCGACGACGCGCTTGCGCAGCGCCGGGAACAGCGCGAGGCGGGTCTTGAGAACGCAGAGAAGCTCGGCATCGTCGCAGAGCTTCCCTTGCCAAGCGTAGATGGAGCGCACCCCGGGCAGGATGTTGACGCAGGCTACGAGCTTTTCCTGCACGAGCGCCTTGGCCAAGGTGGCCGCCATGTCCTGGTTCGGAACGGTGACGAAGACGACCACGAGGTCGTCGGCGGGCTGGTCATTCTCGAGGTCCATGCGAGGAATCTAGCGGAAGCGAGGAGTCTGGTCGAACCGTGATGATTCCGTCCGGCGCCATCTGCCATGCGGGGCTAAAATGGCGGCCGATGCCAAATCCAACCCGGGCCACCCATGCATGAGCTATCCATCGCGTCCGCGATCCTCGATCGTGCCAAGGCAGTGTCCGAGCAGAACGGCGACGCCAAGGTGACCAAGGTCGGCCTACGCATCGGCGAGATCTCGGGCGTCGAGGAGGATGCCTTGAGGTTTGGCTTCGAAGCCCTCTGCAAGGGCAGCGCCATGGAGGGCACGGAGCTCGAGATCGAGCCCTGCAAGCGCCGGCAGCGCTGCGGTGGCTGCGGCACCGAGTTCGAGCCCGATGGGGGCTCCATGGCTCTGTCAATGTCCTGCCCCCGCTGCGCCAGCGTTGACAGCGTCTGCATCGCTGGCAAAGAGCTCGACGTCATGTTCATCGAACTGGAGGACTCTCCATGCGCGTAGAAGTGGAAGAGAAGGTCCTAAGTGAGAACGACAAGCTGGCCATCGGTCTTCGCGAGCGGTACCGCAAGCACAAGGTGTTCTGCCTGAACCTGATCAGCTCGCCTGGCTCGGGCAAGACCGCGCTGCTCGAGCGGACTCTCGAAGCCATGCCGAAGTCGGCGCGGGTCGCCGTGCTGACCGGTGACCTGCAGACCGAGAACGATGCGAGGCGACTGGCGCGGGCTGGGTTCCCGGTCAAGCAGATCACGACGGGAGGCACGTGTCACCTCGACGCCAGCATGATCATCAAGGCGCTCTCCGACTGGAACCTCGACGACATCGACGTTCTGTTCGTCGAGAATGTGGGCAACCTCGTCTGCCCCACCAGCTACGATCTGGGCGAGCACGCCAAGGTGGTGCTGCTCAGCGTGACCGAGGGCGAGGACAAGCCGCTCAAGTATCCCGCGATCTTCGCCGCCGCCGAGCTGTGTGTGATCAACAAGGTCGACTTGTTGCCGTATGTGCCGTTCAAGCTGGCGGACGCGATTGCGAACGCCCGACAGGTTCACCCGGGCGTGGAGATCGTCGAGACCTCGTGCACGAACGTGCGAGGGCTGGATGCGTGGATGGCGTGGGTGGAGACGCGGCGCAGGCAGGCGATGGGACAGTAGGTCCGGAGTCTTCGCGAGATCTGACGGTTGCGCAGGACGGCAGCGCGGTGCTATGCAGGAAGCTTCGGTCGTAGCTCCGAGGCCGAGCCGACGGGCACCGCGATCGGCACCGCCATTGCTACTGCCAAGACAGAGTAGCAGGAGCATTCAGGAGCAACGCATGGGCAAATCTGGTCGAACAGCACTCATCACCGGTGCCTCTGCGGGGCTCGGCCGGGAGTTCGCCAGACTTGCTGCGAGCGACGGCCACGACGTGGTCTTGGTCGCGCGACGGAAGGAGCGCCTGCAGGAGCTCGCAGCGGAGCTGGAGCGCGCGCATGGGGTCAGGTCGCTGGTCATCGACGCCGATCTAGGCGATCGATCGGCAGCCCGGACCATCGTCGAGCACCTCGATGCCGCGGGTGTTGTCGTGGACTTCCTGATCAACAACGCCGGGTTCGGCAGCCACGGGCCATACGCAGAGGCGGACTTCGCGCGTCAGTCCGAGATGGTCGACGTGAACGTCCGGGCGCTGATGGAGCTTTGCCATCGGTTGTTGCCCGGGATGCTCGCGCGGAGGTCGGGGCGGATCCTGAACGTGGCGTCGCTGGCCGGGTTCGTCCCCGGGCCCTACATGGCGACGTACTACGCGACCAAGGCCTTCGTCCTCAGCTTCACCGAAGCCCTGGCCGCCGAGTTGCGCGGTACCGGCGTCACCGCGACGGCGTCTTGCCCTGGACCGGTCGCGACCGAGTTCGGCGCGGTGGCCAACAGCGATCGCAGCAACCTCTTCCGCGCAGGTGGCGCCGCCGCGGTTTCCGTGGCGAAGCACGGGTACCGGGCCATGTTGGCCGGCAAGGTCGTCGCCGTGCCCGGTTTCATGAACTGGCTGACCACGTTGATCGTCCGCCTCGCGCCTCGCGCGGCTGTGCGTTCCGGCACCACGTACTTGAACCAGAAGCGATAGACCGAATCGGGGTTGTAAGTCGTCTCATTCCGCTTCATCGTTCTCGGGACAACACTGGGCCAAGGGACACTCGCAGAACCGAAATGCGCACGAGGTTTTCCACAATCGTACGTCAGATGGCGGCGTTGTGTGTCGCGAGCGCGTCCCCGTTTGCCTGTGGAGGTGACGGTGGTGGAACGCCGCCGCCGGTCGCTCTGCTCGATGAGAACAACTACCACGCGTTCGGGCGACTCTCCCTGCCGACGGTCGAGACTGCCTCGGGGACGGACGTGGAGATCTGCTGGACCGACATGACCACGGACATCCAGTGCCACGCCCTGGCCCCTGAGGTCGACATCGACAACGTGGCCTTGCTCAGGCTCAGCCTTGGCGAGTCCGAAGTCGAGGACAGGTTGACCGCAGGGACGCTGGCGCAGGCGGAGATCTCCGGGTACGTGGAGTCGCGCGCCGACCACCTGTCGACGTGCGCAAGGCTGTTCGACTTCTCCTTTCGTGGGACATCCGTGAAGGTGGTGGACGAGTACCAGGAGCGTCCGGGCGAGACCTTCATGCTGCTGTTCACGCACGGGACCAAGACCGGTCTCGGTGCGCGGATGATGATGTTCATCAAACCGACGGCGGCGTCGGGCAACACCAAGGTCTCCGCACCCCCGGGGTGTGGGTTGCTCGATTTCAAGGTGGAACTGTCGTCACTCCGCAAGGTCGTGGTGCCCGCCCAAGGTCCATGGGTGCTCGACTGGCGGAACGTGACTGTCGACGGACTCGGCAACCAGGTGCTCTCGACGGATCCCGACAAGCTGTTCGTGGGCTTCTACCAGGGCAAGACCACTGCCGATCTCGAAGCTGCTCCGTTCCAGCTCGAAGCCATGGCAACCTCCCTGTGGGATCTCGCGCTCACCGGAGAGCCCACGGCGGATCTCGGCAGGGCCACGCTTCGCTCCACCGGCGCGCCGTTCGATGGCTTCTCCCGGGCGGCGGGCACGTGGGTCCTCGCGCTGATGTGCTCTACCTGCCAAAACCCTGCGCCGATCTTCCTGACGATCCTCGAACCACAGGGCGGCACATGAGCCAGCTCGTCAGAACCGCATGTCTGGTTGCTGCGCTGGCGGCGTGGCAAGCCGGGTGTGACGGCTCCGCGGCGGATGCCTCGCGACCATCATCGACCACGGCCGAGGTCAGCGCCAAGATCGTCACGGTGGTGACCGTGCGCTGGACCACCGCCGAGCCCTCGGTGGGCTACGTCGAGTTCGGTCCCTCGCAGGCGTTTGGCTTTCGTACACCCGTCGAGACCACGCCCACCTTGACCCATGTGGCGACGTTGCTCGGGCTCACTGCGAACACGGTCTATCATTACCGGGCTGTCACCTCGGACGGCGCGGCCGGCGTCGCGGGCGATGCCGCCACCGTGACAACGGGTAGTCTCCCCCCGGGGCTGCCTTCGTTCAGCGTCGCCGGTGATGGCCAAGACCAGCTCATCGTCGTACCGATCTTGGGCGCTGAGGTCTCCATCGTGATGATCGACGGCAAAGGACGGATCGTCTGGTACCACACCGACGATCGCCAATTGGACTTCTATCGCGCGCGGCTTTCCGTGGACGGCAGGAGCATCGTCTATAATGCCGCCAAGGTGTCCGGGACGCCGACCGAGGCCTCCGAGCTGGTTCGAGTGGCGCTGGACGGTTCGGTCTCGAGCGCTGTCCGCGTTCCATACCTGGCTCACGATTTCGTCGAGCACGCCGATGGAACCCTGGCTGCCATCGCGCTCGAGTTTCGCGACCATGGCGGAACCCTGCTGCGCGGCAACAAGATCGTCGAGGTGGCGCCGGACGGAGCCCAGCGGACGGTCTGGACCACCTGGGATTGCTTCGATCCCGCCACGATCTCCGGCGACGACCTCGAGCAGGGATGGGGCTTCGCCAACGCGCTCGACTACCACCCCGAGGAGGACGCGTACTACGTCAGCTTGCGCAACTTCAGCAGCATCGTGCGCATCGACCGCGCGAGCCGCGCGTGCGATTGGGTGCTGGGCCTCGGCAAGCCGACCTTCGCCTTCTCGCCGGGCTCCGCGCGCTTCCTGCATGCACACCAGTTCCAGGTCCTGGGCAACCGCATCCTCGTGATGGACAACGACGGCGCCGGTGGACACACGTCGCGGGTCCTGGAGTACGAGCTGGACCTCCAAAGCCAGGTCGCCAGGCAGCTCTGGAGCTACACGGCGAGCCCCGTGGTCTATACCTTCGTGCTCGGCGAGCCTTTGCGGTTCGACGACGGCAGCACGTTCATCAACTGGTCCGCGGCTGGGCAGATGGAGCGGGTTGCTCCGACGGGGACGCCGGTCTGGAAGCTCAATACGCCGGCGGGCTACGTCTTCGGCTTTCACACCTTGGCGGACAGCCCGTACTCGGCAGGCTGGCTTCCGGCGGGGCTCTCGGGAAGCTGAAGGACTGGTTCGCCGCGCTTGTCAGCAAATGCGGGGAAGCTGCTCCCCGCTGTGCATATCGAGGATGCGCTTGGTGCCGATGCGGCTCTCCAGGGTGACCATCCTGTCTTGCGCCTCGCCCACGGTGCCGATCCGGGCGGCGCCTGCCGATACCGTCTGGCTGCGCAGAATCTCCAGGGCTCTGTCGGCGTGCGTGGCTGCGACGAAGGCGACGAACCGGCCCTCGTTGGCCAGGTACAGGGGATCGAGGCCGAGGATCTCGCACGCGCCGCACACGTTCTCCTCGACGGCGATGGCACGCTCCCGGACTTCGATGTGAAGCCGTGACGACTCGGCGATCTCGATGAGCGACGTGGCCAGCCCACCGCGCGTGAGATCGCGAAGACAGTGCACCTCGACGCCGGCGGCGAGGAGGGCGAGCACGGGCTCGGCGAGCGGCGCGCAATCGGTCTCGATGGTGGTCTCGAACTGCAGCCCCTCGCGCACCGCCATGATGGCGACACCATGGCGGCCGACGTCACCGCTCAGCAGGACTGCGTCCCCGGGGCGGATGGACGGCGGGGCGATGACGAGATCGTGCTCGACGATGCCCACGCCGGCGGTGTTGATGAACACCCCGTCGCCCTTGCCGCGGTCGACGACCTTGGTGTCGCCCGTGACGATGCCGACCTCGGCCGCCTTCGCCGTCGCCGCCATCGACGCGACCACCCTGTCGAAGGTCGCCAGGGGCAGTCCTTCTTCGAGGATGAACGCGGCAGACAGACAGAGCGGGCGCGCGCCACACATCGCGAGGTCGTTCACCGTGCCGGTGACCGCGAGAGTCCCGATGTCGCCACCTGGAAAGAAGAGCGGGTGGACGACGTACGAGTCCGTGGTGAAGGCGAGCCGGCCGCTCGGGACGCGCACGACCGCGCCATCGTGCCGCGACTCCAGGGGTTGGTGGCCGAATGCCGGAATCACCGAGCGTTCCAGCAGATCGTGCATCATCCGTCCGCCGCCGCCATGGGCGAGCGTGACGAAGTCGTGGTTGGTGATCGGAATGGGGCAGTTCGCGGTGAAGTCGGGTGGGGCGGCCATGGCTGTCTTCCGTCAGGGTTGGGTGGCGGTCCGGGCGGGCTGTCGTCGTCTGTACCGGTAGTATGCAGCACAGGCTCCTTCGCCGGAAACCATGGTCGCGCCGAGCGGCCTTTCGGGCGTGCAGCGGACGCCAAACGCTGGACACTCGTGCGGCTTCCTGACGCCGCGGAGGACCAAGCCACTGATGCACTCCGAGTCTTCGTCGATGTGATAGTCGGCCACCCCAAAACGAAGCTCGGCATCGTAGGCAGAGAACTCTTCGCGAAGCCCATAACCGCTCATCGGAATCTCGCCGACGCCGCGCCACTTGCGCGAGACCACACGGAAGACCTTTTCGATCAGCGTCCTGGCTGGGCGGTTGCCCTCGCGCTGGACCGAGCGTGCGTATTGGTTCTCGACCTCCGCGCGGCCCGCTTCGAGCTGCCGCACGCACATGAGGATCCCTTGCAGGATGTCGAGTGGCTCGAAGCCGGTCACCACGATGGGCACGTGGTGCTTCTCGGCGAGCTGGAAGTATTCCTCGAAGCCCATCACCGTGCACACATGCCCGGCGGCGAGGAAGCCTTGTGTCTGGTTGTCGGGCGCGCTCAGCAGGGCTGCGATGGCTGGTGGCACCAGCACGTGCGAGACCAGGACCGAGAAGTTCTCGACCTTCTGGGTGTGCGCCTGAAACACCGCCATGGCGTTCGCGGGCGCCGTGGTCTCGAAGCCCACCGCGAAGAAGACCACCTGGCGTTGTGGATTGTCCCGGGCCAGCTTGAGCGCATCGAGCGGCGAGTACACGATGCGAACATCGCCCCCCTTGGCCTTGACCGAGAACAGATCGCCACCGCTGCCCGGGACGCGCAGCATGTCGCCGAACGAGCAGAACGTCACTTCGGGGCGCGCGGCGATCTGCAGGGCTTTGTCCACGATCTCGAGCGGGGTCACGCAGACCGGACAGCCAGGTCCGTGCAGCAGCGAGATCTCCTTCGGCAAAAGCTCGTCGAGCCCATACTTGACGATGCTGTGGGTCTGGCCGCCGCACACCTCCATGATGGACCAAGGTCGCGTGGTGGCCTTTGCGATGGCCAGGGCCAGGGCAAGGGCCTGCGCTTGGTCGCGGTACTCGTCGACGTGTTTCACGCCTTGTCCTCCAGCTCGGCGAGCTCACCCATGCGACGGAAGTACTCCAGCGTCTGCGCGGCCTCGGCCTCGTCGAGCACGCTGATGGCGAAGCCCGCGTGCACGAGCACGTAGTCGCCGAGCTTCGCCTCCGGCACGAAGGCCAGGCAGGCCTCCTTGCCCACGCCGCCGAAGCTGACTTGCCCCATGCGTGTCTCGCCTTCACCCGTGATGCTGAGGATCTTTCCCGGAACCGCCAAGCACATCGCTCATTCCTTTCGCAAACCCATCGGAAATCTGGTCGCCACGATCTGTCCCAGCGAGATTCCGCCATCGCTCGGGGGCACCCGCTGATGCCAGTATGGACGCAATCCCTCGTCGCGCAGGCGGGAAACCATGCGCTCGGTGAGGTAACGGTTTTGGAAACAACCGCCGCTCAGCAGCACGCGTTCCTCGCCTGCGCGTTTCGCGACTGCCACCGCCATCTCGACCAACGTGTTGTGGAAGCGCGCCGACGCGGATGCCTTGCTTCGGGCAGGCTCCGCCAACAGGGCTCTGACCATCGGCTCCCAGTCGAGGACCCACCCTCGAGCGTCGTCGCGGATTGCATACGGGTAGCAATTGTCCTCTCTCTCGTCCGCCAGGGCAAACTCCAGCTCCATGGCGGCCTGGCCCTCGAAGCTCGCAACCTGGCGCAGGTCGAGCAGCGAGGCGAACGCATCGAACAGGCGTCCCACGCTGGTCGTGACAGGGGCATTGACTCGTCGCTGGAGCATCGAACGCAGCGTCGCGAGCTCCGCTCGGGTGAATGCGCGCGTCGAGGCGACGTCGGCATCGAAGGCCGCATCGCCGAAGACCTCGTACAAGAGCGCGAGCGCGACCCGACGCGGCTCGCGGACCGCTTTGGCATTGCCGGGCAGCAGAAAATGGCGCACGTGCGCCAGACGGTCGAATCCGACCTCGGTCAAGCGCAGGGCCTCTCCGCCCCACACGGACCCGTCGGTGCCCATGCCGCTGCCGTCCCACGTGAAAGCGAGGGCGGGCGGCGAGAGGTCGTTCTCCGCGAGGCAGGACAGGGCGTGGGCGAAATGATGCTGGACCTTCACCACGTCCAAGCCCAAGCGCTGGGCGTGCTGGGTCGAGAGATAGTCCGGGTGCAGATCGCAGGCGACTTTCTGTGGGTGAAGGTCGTAGAGGTCGCGAAAGGCGTCGAGCACGCGACCCATGGCGCTGAACGACGCTTCCGTCTCGAGGTCCCCGATGTGTTGGCTGATGAAGACGTCCGAGCCCACGGCCGCGGCGACCGTGTTCTTCTGGTGCGCCCCGACGGCAAGCGTGGAGGATAACTCGGCGTCGATGTGCACCGGGAGCGGCGCGAACCCGCGTGCCCGTCTGAGCACCAACTCCCGACCGCACACCTCGCGCACGATGGAATCGTCGACGTGCCTCAGGATGGGACGATCATGGACCAGGAAGAGGTCAGCGATCCCGGCCAGGCGGAGTAGGGCGTCGCGCTCGTCGATGCAGATGGGCTCGTCGGAGATGTTGCCGCTGGTGGCCACCACGGGCCGCCCTAGCTCGGCGAGTAGCAGGTGGTGCAGCGGCGTGTAGGGCAGCATGATGCCGAGGGTGGGGTTCCCGGGCGCGATCGAGGGCGCAAGCGCGCTCGTCTCTCGCCGGCGGATCAGCACGATGGGACACTCGGGTGCGCGCAGCAGGCGCTGCTCGAGCTCGGACGCGTGGCAAAGCTGCAAGGCCTGCGCGAAGGAAGCGGCCATCAGCGCCAGGGGCTTCTCCTCCCGGTGCTTGCGCTGCCTGAGCCTGCGCACGGCCGCCTCGTTGCTGGCGTCGACCATCAGGTGAAAACCTCCGAGGCCCTTCACGGCGACGATCTTCCCCGAGCGAATGGCGTCGGCTGCGGCCAGGAGCGCTGCGTCCGTGGTCGAGATCTCGGCGCCATCCTCTGTCCATAGCGCAAGCCGTGGTCCGCACGCGGGACAGGCGTTGGGCTGGGCGTGGAACCGTCGGTCGGACGGGTCGACGTATTCCCCTCTGCACGCCTCGCACATTCGAAAGCCGCGCATGGTCGTCGCGGCGCGATCGTAGGGCAGGGCGGCGATGATGCTGAAGCGAGGGCCACAGTTGGTGCAATTGGTGAAGGGATATCGATACCGGCGATTGTGCGGATCGAAGACGTCGGCGACGCACGCGGGACAAGTGGCGAGATCCGGCATCACCAGAACCCTCTTCTCCCCGTCAGTGCTCTCGCGGATCTCGAAGTCGACCAAACCGACTGCATCCAGGTAGATGGTCTCGAGGCTTTGGATGATCGCGATGCGCGGCTTGTCTTGTTCGAGCCGCATCACGAACGTCACGAGCGTCGCCTGCGGGCCCTCGACCTCGACGACGACGCCGGCCGAGGAGTTGATCACCCAACCGCGAAGCCCCATCTCCCGTGCCAGGCGGTAGACGAAGGGGCGGAACCCGACGCCTTGAACCGCACCCCGAATGGTGACCCGCGCACGAAGTGCGTCCGCTGCTGCTGATGATGGCTCGGCCACGTCGAGAATCTACCCCAACTCTGTCGCGCCATCTGTCGCGCCCGGGTTCTGTCGGTGACCGCGCAGAAGCCATGTTCGCGAGGCGTGAGGGAATGAACAGCGCGACGCGGGCATTAGATCACTGCGGCAGGGCCTCCGGTCGTGCGCCCTCACCGTCGAGAACGCCAAAATACTCGAAGTCGGGCCTTGCCAAGGTCGCGGACATTCGTTAGCGTTTTCACGTGCGCAGTGCTTGCGCCATGGAATGTGGTTCAGCGTCGTACTGGTAGTTCTGAGAAAGACTAATCAGGCAGCACGCTAGCCGGGGAGTGAGAAGTCCCCCCTCTCCGGTCGGTCTCGGGTTGTGTAGCTCCGACAACGCAGTTCGAAGCAGGAAGGGGCCCATGGCAGACAACTCCATTGTCAGTAGGCAGATCTGCGAGAAGTTCGGGAACGACAAGGGGCGCCTGATGGACATCCTGATTGGTGTTCAAGCCCAGGCAGGTTGCATTGCCCCAGACGCTCTCGACGAGATCGCGAAGAACCTCTCGATCAATCGCGTCGAGGTGGAAAGCGCCGCCACCTTCTACGCGTTCTTTTCGAGCAAGCGGTGTGGTCGATTCGTCATTCGCCTGTGCAACGACATCATCGATCGGATGTGCGGAATGGACCGAATTGCCGATGCGCTCCGCGCGGAGCTGGGCATCGACTTCGGTCAGACCACATCCGACGGGTTGTTCGCGCTGGAGTACACGCCTTGCATTGGCATGTCCGACCAGGCGCCAGCCATGCTCGTGAATGACAAGGTCATCACCCGGCTGTCGACCGACCGGATTCGAGATGTCGTGCAGACGGTGCGTGCGACGAAGAACCTCGAACAGTTGAAGCTGACCTTGGGCGACGGCAACAACGGACATCCGTTGGTCCGCTCGATGGTGGTGAACAACCTGCGTGAGCGGGGTGCCGTGGTCTTTGCTCCGACCACCCCCGGCGTGGCCCTGCAGCGCGCGCTGTCGGAGCAACCGGTCGAGCTGATCAAGATCATCAAGGCGTCGCGTCTACGTGGCCGCGGCGGTGCAGGATTCCCGACGGGAATGAAGTGGGAGTTCACCCGGGCAGCACAGGGCCATCGCAAGTTCATCGTGTGTAACGCCGACGAGGGCGAGCCTGGTACGTTCAAGGACCGGGTGATCCTGACCGAGGCGGCTGGCTTGATGTTCGAGGGGATGACGATCGCGGGATACGCCATCGGTGCCGCCGAGGGCATCGTTTACCTGCGTGGCGAGTACGCCTACCTGCTCGCGTACTTGGAAGAGCTCCTGGCCAAGCGGAGAGCCGCGGGCCTTCTGGGGCGTGACGTCTTGGGGAAGTCCGGCTTCAAGTTCGACATCCGCATCCAACTCGGCGCGGGCGCGTACGTGTGCGGCGAGGAGACTGCGCTACTCAGCTCGTGCGAGGGCAAGGCAGGCGATCCGAAGACACGGCCACCATTCCCGGCGCAGAAGGGCTATCTGGGGATGCCCACCGTGATCAACAACGTCGAGACCTACTGTGCCGCCGCGCGGATCATCGAGAATGGGCCCGGCTGGTTCACCTCGATAGGAACCCAAGCCAGCGCCGGTACGAAGGTGTTCAGCGTGTCCGGCGACTGCGCCAGCCCAGGCGTGTACGAGATCCCGTTTGGCGTCACGGTCCGCGACCTCCTCGCACGGGCGGGGGCTGCGGACACCGTGGCGGTTCAGGTGGGCGGTGCCGCGGGCAGGATGATCGGTCCGTCGGAGTTCGGGCGCAAGCTGTGCTACGACGACGTGGCGACGGGTGGTTCGGTCATGGCGTTCGGCCCTGGACGGGACGTACTGGAGGTCGCCGACGCATTCATGGAGTTCTTCGTGGAGGAGAGCTGCGGCTACTGCACGCCTTGTCGCGTGGGAACCAGGCTCCTGCGCGAGCGTCTGCGACGGTTCCTGACGGGCAAGGCGACAGCGGCTGACATGGACTATCTGGAGAAGACCAGCAAGGCCATGAAGACGGCGAGTCGCTGTGGATTGGGCCAGACCGCTCCCGGGCCCATCGTCAGCACCTTGCAGAGCTTCCGCGCGGAGTACGAGCGTCGGATTCGCAACCATGGTGGTGTCTTGCTGCCCTCCTTCGATGCACGGGCGGCCGTGACTGCCGCCGCGGCCATCGCCGGTCACGACTCCATGCACTTCGTCCCCGAGAAAGGCGCGGTAAGCCAATGAACGACAAGATCAACCTCACCATCGACGGCGTCGAGATCCAGGGCGACCAGGGACAGTCGATTCTGCAGGTGGCGGCGTTGGCCGGGATCTACATCCCGCATCTGTGCGCGATGAAGGGGCTGTCCCCCTGGGGGAGCTGTCGCGTGTGCACCGTGATGGCGAACGGCCGTCCTCAGGCCGCATGCACCATGCCCATCGCGGAGGGGATGGTGGTGGAGAACGAGACGGCCGAGCTCGCCGATCTGCGCGCAAGCCTGGTCGAGATGCTGTTCGTCGAAGGAAACCACTTCTGCATGTTCTGCGAGAAGAGTGGTAACTGCGAGCTGCAGGCCACGGCCTATCGCATGGGGATCCTGTCCCCGCGGCACCCTTACATGTTCCCATCGCGACCCGTGGATGCCAGCCATCCCGACGTCATGATGGACTTCAACCGGTGCATTCACTGCGCGCGCTGCATTCGTGCCTCGCGCGAGCTGGACGGCAAGCACGTGTTCCAGTTCATAGGCCGCGGCGCACACAAGCGCATCGGGTTGAACGCGGCGGACGGCGCGGGGGGCACCAACCTGCAGTCCAGCGACAAGGCTGCCGAGGCCTGCCCGGTCGGCTGCATCGTGAAAAAGCGCATCGGCTTCGCCGTCTCCGTCGGAAACCGCCTCTACGACAGCAAACCCATCGGCAGCGAGATCGAATCTCGCAAGGCCGTCGGCAGGTAGGCATCACCATGGCGAACAAACCAAAGTTGGCGACAGTATCGTTGGCCGGTTGCTTCGGCTGTCACATGTCGGTGCTCGACATCGACGACCGCATCCTGAAGCTGGTCGAGCTGGTCGACTTCGACCGCAGCCCGATCAACGACATCAAGATGATCGAGGGTCGCTGCGCGGTCGGGATCGTCGAGGGTGGGTGCTGCAACGAAGAGAACGTGCACGTGCTCGAGCACTTTCGCGAGCACTGCGACGTGTTGGTGTCCACCGGCGATTGCGCCACCATGGGTGGCATTCCTGCCCTGCGGAACATGATCCCCCTCAAAGAGTGCCTCGAAGAGGCCTACCTGAAGGGGCCAACCGTGTACAACCCGCGCGGTCGGATTCCGAGCGATCCCGAGATCCCCCTCCTGCTGGACAAGGTCTATCCATGCCACGAGGTGGTGAAGATGGACTACCACTTGCCCGGCTGCCCGCCGTCTGCAGAGACCATCTGGCAAGCCCTGGCCGCGTTGCTCGGCGGAACGCCCTTGGCGCTGCCGTATGACCTCATCAAGTACGACTGAGAAGGAGATTGCGATGAGCGTTGCCAAGAGAATCGTCATCGATCCCGTCACCCGCGTGGAGGGCCATGGAAAGGTCGTGATTCTGCTCGACGAGAACAGGAAGGTCACTCAGGCGAGGCTCCATGTCGTCGAGTTCCGAGGCTTCGAGCGCTTCATCCAAGGCCGGCCCTTCTGGGAGGTGCCGGTGCTGGTTCAGCGCCTCTGCGGCATCTGCCCGGTGAGCCACCACTTGGCCGCGGCGAAGGCGATGGACTGGATCGTGGGTGGCGAGAAGCTGACACCGACCGCAGAGAAGATGCGGCGGCTGATGCACCACGGGCAGATGTTCCAATCGCACGCCCTACACTTCTTCCACTTGGCGTCGCCTGATCTGCTGTTCGGGTTCGACGCAGACGTGGCAATCCGCAACGTGCTTGGCGTTGCCGGCAAGTACCCGGAGTTGGCGGTGCAGGCCGTGCTGATGCGCAAGTACGGTCAGGACGTCATCAAGGCCACCGCCGGCAAGAAGATCCACGGCACCGGTGCGATCCCCGGCGGCGTGAACAAGAACCTCTCTGTCGCCGAGCGCGATGTCCTTCTGAACGGGCTCGACCAACAGATCGCATGGGCGAAGACCGCCGTGAAGATCGCGAAGGACTACACGGTTGAGAACCTGGCTAGGCTTGCACCGTTCGGTTCCTTCGACTCGAATCACTTGTCCTTGGTTCGCAGCGACGGAGCCATGGACCTCTACCACGGCAAGCTGCGCGCCATCGACGCCCAGGGTGGGACCATCTTCGATCAGGTCGACTGCCAGCGCTACGTGGACTTCATCGCCGAAGAGGTGCGCGACTGGTCGTACATGAAGTTCCCGTTCATTCGCTCGATCGGCCCGGAGAAGGGGTGGTACCGGGTCGGGCCGCTGGCGCGCCTGAACACGGCGAGCTTCATCGACACGCCGCTCGCGGAGGCCGAGCGGAAGGCGTTCAAGGCGCTGACGGCAGACAAGCCGTGCAACGTGACCATGGCATACCACTGGGCGCGCATGATCGAGCTCCTGCACTCCATCGAGGTCATCCAGTCTTTGCTCGCGGACGAGGATCTTCAGGGCACCGACCTCGTTACAAAAGGGGAACGCCGCGAGGTGGGGATCGGCCTCATCGAGGCGCCGCGCGGAACGCTGTTCCACCATTACAAGGTGGACAACAACGATCAGGTCGTGATGGCGAACCTCATCGTGTCCACGACCAACAACAATGAGCCGATGAACCGTGCCGTCGCCAAGGTGGCGCAGGACCACTTGCAGGGCGTCGAGATCTCAGAGGGACTGCTGAACCACGTGGAGGTCGCGATTCGGGCCTACGATCCGTGCTTGTCTTGTGCCACGCACGCGCTTGGGCAGATGCCACTGCAGATGACGCTGCTCGACGAGCGGGGGGCCGTCCTCGACCAGAAGAGCAGGGGATGAGTGGCCCGATCCTGCTCTACGGGTACGGAAACCCTGGCCGAGGCGACGATGGTCTCGGGCCGGCGTTGGCCTCGGCGCTCGAGGCTCTCTCGGTACCGCGGGTGGTGGTGGACGCGAACTACCAGCTCACGGTGGAAGACGCGGCGGCGATCGTTTCGTACCCGACGGTCGTGTTCGCGGATGCAGCAACAGGTGGCCCAGCGCCGTTCTCCTTCTCGCGCATTGATGATTCGGCGGTCGGACATCTGGGATGGACCAGCCATAGTGTGACGCCGGTCCAAGTGGTCGCGCTGGCGCGTGAGCTCTTTCACCGACGGGGCGATGCCTACATTCTCGGTATTCGAGGATATGAATTCGGGGAGTTGGTAGAGATTCTGTCCTTCGACGCAAAAGAGAACTTGGCCGCAGCCGTCGCATTCGTTAAGAATGCTCTGGTCGAGCGTCAGTTCGAGAGTTACCTGCGGGAGTTCGGATCCATCGCTGCCGGCAACGAATCCGGTGGCCCAAACTGGAAGGCGTAACCATGAGAGATGGAAAACACCTCATCCTTTGTGTCGACGACGATACCGATCTTCTGGACTTGTTGCGGATGCAACTGGAGAAGGGCGGATACACGGTCGAGACCGCCTTTTCAGGGGAAGAGGGCCTGGTCAAGTTCAAGGAGCTCAAGCCCGATCTGATCATCGTGGACCTCATGATGGAGGAGATCGACGCCGGCACCAATCTGGTCAAGGAACTGAAACTGGCCGGCAATCAAGTGCCCGTGCTGTTGCTCAGCTCCATGGGGGACCAGTTGAACGTGTCTACCGGCTACCGTGAGTTGGGCCTGGACGCTGTCTTTCAGAAGCCCGTTAACGCGGAAGCGCTGCTGCGCACGATCAAGGCCAAGCTCGCGAAATAGGTGTCGCGGCGCTGTTTTTTTCGTCGAGGACGGCGTCGGGGCACACCGAAGCCGATTCCGGCGGACAGCGCCGACGCGCGACCGCGACCACCGTCCGTGGCCTACCAGCTGGTCGTGGCGTCGGTGCCGCTGCCGCGTGCCAAGGCCTGTGCGTGTGCGCTGGTGTCCATCCGTTTCTGCCCTGAAGGCGTGAAAGACGGCCCGGGCGGTCTTGTCCTCGCGGATTTTTTGCTGTGACAAATGCGACGACCGCAGTCGGGCGTCAGTTGCGAAGGAATTTCGGAACTTTTTTACATCTTCCGCATCGCCTGCTGAGTGCGTTGGTAACGCTCTGTAATCGCAGGCCAATCATGCCAATCGCCGATAGCTCTAGCGTTGTGTGCGCGATTGGTGGGCGCCTCTTCTGCGCTTGACTAGATTTTCGGCCGTATATACAGTCCTCGTTACATCTTTCACAGCACGTCTTCATGCATAGCGGTTGTTTCTGGGGGGTAGTAGGACATGAACAAACGGAAAATTCCGGGCCGATGTGTAGAGCGTTTGAGCATCTACAGGCGTGCTCTGCTCCAAGATCGACGACTGTGCGGGCCAAGCATCTTCTCGCATGAGCTGGCTTTTGCCTGTCGGCTGACCGCAGCCCAGGTCCGCCGGGATCTCATGGCCATTGGCTACAGTGGCAGTCCGACCACGGGCTACGAGGTCAAGCGGCTGCTCAATTCGATTGGGAGCTTGCTCGACCCTCCCGAGGTGCACGACGTCGCCATCATGGGCATGGGGCATCTCGGCCGATCCATCGCCGCGTTCTTGTCGAACCGGACCGCGAAGATTCGTCTGTCGGCTGCGTTCGACACCAACCCCGAGAAGATCGGCTCGGTCGTGAACGGCGTTCCCTGCTACTCGGTGGAACGACTCGGCGACGTCGTCGCCGCGAAGCGCATCGTGCTCGGCATCGTGGCGGTGCCTGCCGAGCACGCTCAGGAAGCGGCGGAGTCGCTGGTGCGCGTCGGGATCAAGGGGATCCTGAATTTCGCCCCGGCCTGCCTACACATTCCCGAGAAGATTCACGTCGAGAACATCGACATGACGGTGGCACTGGAGAAGGTCGCATTCTTTGCATGCGGAAGTCATAGGAGAAAAAACATCGATGACCACGGCAGCACGAGCAACATCGACCAAGCCGCTCCTTGAGGCGTACGGCTCGGCCAATCGAGACAGTCTCATTCCCATCCTGCAGAAAGCGCAGGAGGTTCATGGCTACTTGTCCGAAGAAGCCATCGCCGAGATCGGCCGCCACCTGAAGTTGCCGGCGAGCAAGGTCTACGGGGTCGCGACCTTCTACAACCAGTTCCGCTTCGCCCCGAAAGGCAAGTACCACATCATGCTTTGTCGCGGAACCGCCTGCCACGTGAAGGGCTCGCTCAAGCTGCTCGACGCAGTCACGCGCACGCTGAAGTTGCAGGCCGGCCACACCACCCGCGACGGAATGTTCAGCCTGGAAGTCGTTGCCTGCATGGGGGCGTGCGGTCTGGCGCCGGCCATGAGCATCAACGGCGAGATGTACGCCAAAGTCACGCCCAAGAAAGTCGGCAAGATCATCGAAGAGTGCCGCAGCAAGGAGCAAAGCCATGCCCGCGCCTGAGACCTCCGGAAAGTGCTGGGCCGAGCCACCTCGCCCCAGCGTCGAATTGCTCGCCAAGCTTCCGACGGGCCCCTTGTCGGTGAAGGCCGGCGGGAACGTCGGCGAGCGCATCACACTGCTCCGTCGCGAGAAGGTGACGAAGCCCACCATCTTCGTCGGCACTGGTACTTGCGGTTTGGGCGCCGGTGCAGCGAAGACCATGGAGGCCGCCAAGGCCTACCTGGCAGAGAAGAAGATCGACGCCGAGGTCGTCGAGGTCGGCTGCCTCGGCATCTGCTCGGAAGAGCCTGTGCTCGACGTCCAACTTCCCGGCAAGGCACGGGTGAGCTTCAGCCGCGTGACCGCGGATCGGGTGTCGTCGGTGCTCGACTCGGCGTTGGCCGGCAGGATGGGTGGGGACGGCTTGCTTGGGCAGTTCCGAGCGACTTCAGCAGAGCCATGGCCGAAGGTTCCCTTCCTCGATGCGCACGCGTTCTTCAAACCCCAGCTGCGCTGGGTTCTTGCGAACTCCGGCATCGTCGACCCGGGAAACATCGACGAGTACATCGCGCGCGGTGGTTACTCGTCTCTCGAAGACGCCTTGCGAACCAAGACACCCGAAGCGATTTGCGACATCGTCACGAGAGGCGGGCTGCGCGGCCGTGGCGGTGGCGGCTTCCCCACCGGCGTGAAGTGGAAGTTCGCCCGCGACGCCAAGGGCGACCACAAGTACCTCATCTGCAACGCCGACGAAGGTGACCCCGGCGCGTTCATGGATCGTGCCGTCGGCGAAAGCGACCCCTTCCGCCTGCTCGAAGGCATGGCCATCGCCGCCTACGCCATCGGCGCCAGCAAGGCCTACATCTACATCCGGGCCGAGTATCCGCTCGCCATCGAGCGGCTCAAGGCCGCGATCCCCAAGGCAACCGAGTATGGCCTGCTCGGCAAGAACATCCTCGGCAGTGGGTTCGATCTGGAGATCGTGCTCAAGCTCGGCGCTGGCGCCTTCGTCTGTGGCGAAGAGACGGCGCTCATGCACAGCATCGAGGGCAAGCGGGGCATGCCGCGGCCACGGCCACCTTTCCCGGCGGTGCAGGGCCTGTTCGGCATGCCGACGGTCATCAACAACGTCGAGACCCTCGCTTGCGTGCCTGGCCTGATGGCGATGGGCGGAGACGCCTTCGCTGCGGTGGGCACAGCCAAGAGCAAGGGCACCAAGGTGTTCGCGCTCTCGGGCATGGTCAGCCGCACGGGCCTCGTCGAGGTCCCCATGGGCAGCACCATCCGCCAGATCGTGTTCGATGTGGGCGGTGGCATCCCCAACGGCAAGAAGTGCAAGGGCGTGCAGATCGGCGGTCCGTCGGGCGGTTGCATCCCGGAGCCGAGGATGGACATCCTGGTCGACTACGACGCCATCAAGGAGCTCGGCGCCATCATGGGCTCGGGCGGCATGGTGGTCCTCGACGAGAACACCTGCATGGTCGACTTGGCGAAGTTCTTCATGGAGTTCATCCAGAACGAGAGCTGCGGCAAGTGCATCCCGTGCCGTGAGGGCACCAAGCGCATGCTGGAGATCCTGCAGGCGATTACGCGCCCCCGGCGGCACGAGAACGGCAGCGACGCTTTGCTGCGCTTCCAGGGCGTGATGCAGCTCAAGCAACTCGCGGAGACCATCCGGATTAGCTCACTGTGTGGCTTGGGCCAGACCGCGCCCAACCCGGTGCTGAGCACCATGCGCTGGTTCCGGGGCGAGTACGAGGCCCACATCTTCGACCGGTGTTGTCCGGCGGGAACCTGCAAGGACCTCGTCGGCGCTCCTTGCCAGACCGGTTGTCCGGTCGGCACCGAGGTGTGGCGCTACGTCGCGCACGTCGCTCGAGGCGAGACCGAGCTGGCCTACCAGGCCATCCGCGAGGCCAACCCGTTCCCGTCGGTGTGTGCACGCGTGTGCAGTCACCCGTGCGAGGACGTTTGCCGCTGCGGCGCAACCGGTGGCGAACCCATCGCGGTGCGTTCGCTCAAGCGCTACGTGGTCGACCACGTGGACCCGACGTCGTACACCGTGACCATCAAGCCAGCAACCGACAGGTCGAAGAAGGTGGCGGTCATCGGGGCCGGTCCGTCGGGGCTGACCGCGGCTCACTACCTCTCGCTCAAGGGCCACAAGGTCACCGTGTTCGAGAAGGAGAACGAGCCGGGCGGCATGCTCTTCAACGGCATCCCCGCCTACCGCCTGCCGCGCGACGTGGTCCGCAAGGAGATCGCGTCGCTGCTCAACGCGAACATCGAGCTCAAGTGCAACATCGCGCTCGGCAAGGACATCACCGTGGACGGGCTTCTGGCCTCGGGCTTCGACGCCGTCTACGTCTCGATCGGCGCCTACAAGAGCCAGCGGCTGGGCATCGAAGGCGAGGACGTCACCGGGGTGATCCCGGGCATGGCCTTCCTCAAGGCGAACAACCTGAAGGGCGAGAAGCTCGCCAAGGGCAAGGTTGGCATCGTCGGCGGCGGAAATACCGCCATGGACGCGGCCCGCGTGGCCTTGCGCCAACCGGGCGTCGAGAAGGTGACCATCTTGTACCGTCGCACCCGCGACGAGATGCCGGCGTTCGCGGAAGAGGTCCACGCAGCCCTCGAAGAAGGCATCGAGCTGGTCGAGCTGGTCGCGCCGGTGGCGGTGCTGTCGAAGGGCGGCAGGCTGACTGGCATGCGCCTGATTCGCAACGAGCTGGGTGACCAGGACTCGAGCGGGCGTCGCAGGCCGGTGCCGGTCAAGGGCAGCGAGTTCGAGATCCCGCTCGACACCCTGATCGTCGCCATCAGCGAACAGCCCGACGCGGAGTCCTTCCAGGGACTGCGAACCACCAAGTGGGGCACCATCGAGACCAACGCCGAATCCACCGCGGCTGGCAAGCCCGGCGTGTTCAGCGGCGGCGACGTGGCCCGTGGCCCCACGGGCGTCATCGAGGCCATCGCCGACGGCAAGCGCGCCTCGGTGATGATCGACCGCTACCTCACGGGACGGCAGATGAAGATGATCAAGAAGGTCAGGCTTCCTTCCATCTACATCGAGCCCCTCATGACCAACGAGGACGACGAATCCGACAGCGTGGTCGATCGCGCAGTGGAGGAGATGGTCCCGGTCGCCAAGCGGCGCGGGAGCTTCGTCGAAGTGGAAATGGGTCTGTCGCTGCAGGCAGCGACGGATGAAGCAAGAAGGTGCCTGCGTTGTGACCTGGACTTCACCCGACCCCTTTGATGGCGGCGGCCATTAGGAAGAAACCATCATGCTGACCATCGAAATCAACGGAAAGAAGCTGGAAGCAGAGAAGGGCGAGACCATCTTGGCCGTCGCCCGCCGCAATGGCATCGACGTCCCAACCCTGTGTCACATGGAAGGGCTACTGCCGAGCGGTGCCTGTCGTATGTGCGTCGTCGACGTCGAGGGATTCCCGGGCTTGCTCACCGCTTGCTCGTATCCCGTCGCCGACGGAATGAAGGTGAGGACGCACTCGCCACGCGCGCTCGAAACTCGACGCACCATCGTGCAGCTGCTCCTGGCCAATCACCCGGACGACTGCCTGTACTGCGCTCGCAGCTCGAACTGCGACCTGCAAGCGCTGGCCCGCGACCTCGGCATCGCCCGTCGCGAGTACCACGGCGTGAAGAGCAAGCGGCAGCTCGACGTGTCGAGCCCGGCGCTGGTGCGCGACCCGGAGAAGTGCATCCTGTGCGGCAAGTGCGTGCGGGTTTGCGAGAACACGCAGGGGGTGTCGGCCATCGACTTCGTGGGCCGCGGCAGCAAGACCGTGATCGGCACCGCGTTCTCCCGCGGCCTCGGCACCTCGAGCTGTATCAACTGCGGTCAGTGCGTGGTGGTCTGCCCGACCGGGGCGTTGGTCGAGCGGTCCTACGTGCCCGAGGTGCTAAGTGCGCTGCGGGATCCCGACAGGTACGTCGTGGTCCAGCACGCGCCCGCGGTCTCGGTCACCCTGGCCGAGGAGTTCGGCGTCCCACCGGGCACCGATTGCGACGGTCAGATGGTGGCGGCGTTGCGCCGGGCCGGCTTCAAGCGGGTGTTCGACACCAGCTTTTCGGCCGACCTCACCATCATGGAAGAAGCGTCCGAGCTGGTGCACCGGATCAAGACCGGCGGCAAGCTCCCGATGTTCACCAGCTGCTCGCCCGGCTGGATCAAGTTCATCGAGGAGTTCTACCCGGACATGCTCGGGCACGTGTCGACCTGCAAGAGCCCCCAGCAGATGCTGGGCGCCATCGTGAAGAGCTACTTCGCGCAGCGGGAAGGCATCGACCCGGCGAAGATCGTCAGCGTGTCCATCATGCCGTGCACCGCGAAGAAGTTCGAGGCCGGCCGTCCCGAGATGACCCAGAACTACATCCCCGACGTGGACTACGTGCTGACCACGCGTGAGGCTGCCCAGCTTCTGCGCATGAGCGGCGTGGGCATGATCGGCCTCGAGCCGGAGAGCGCGGACACCCCGTTCGGCGAGCGGTCCACCGCAGGCAAGATTTTCGGCGCCTCGGGCGGTGTCATGGAAGCGGCGGTTCGAACGGCCAACTGGATGATCACCGGCAAGGAGCTGCCGAGCCTGGACATCACCCCCTTGCGTGGCCTCGACGGCGCAAAGGAGCTGAAGGCCAACATCGGCGGCATCGACGTCGGCGCGGCGGTGGTCAGCGGCCTCGGCAACGCGCGAGCCCTGATCGAGCAGATCCGGGCTGGGCGCAAGGACCTGCACTTCATCGAGGTCATGACCTGTCCCGGTGGATGCATCAACGGCGGTGGCCAGCCGCTGCACTCGGACAAGCAGGCCGTGGTGGCCCGCATGAAGAAGCTCTACAACCTCGACAAGGACGGGAGCTTGCGGGTGAGCCACGACAACGTGTCGGTCAAGCGGCTGTACCAGGAATTCCTGGGTGCGCCACTCGGGGAAAAGAGCCATCATTTGCTGCACACGCGCTACGCGGCGAGAGAGGTCCTGGTGTAACCATGAGCGAGCTGAAGACCATACTGGTAGTGGACGACGACCTGGACATTCTCGAGCAGTACGCCATGTTGCTTCGGGGCGACGGATACAACGTCGTTCAGTCAGGCAGCGTGGCCGAGGCCGAGGAGGCCATCCTGACGGTCCGGCCCGATCTGGCCATCCTGGACCTGATGATGGAGGACAAGGACGCCGGGTTCGTTCTGTGCAATCACATCAAACGCATGTACAGCGACGTGCCGGTCATCATCGTGTCGAATGTCACGCCGATCACCGGCCTCGACTTCCGACCGCGCAATGCGGAGGAGCAATCCTGGGTGCGCGCCGACGCGATGCTGTCGAAGCCC
The DNA here is from genome assembly GCA_964647025.1 of uncultured Myxococcales bacterium. Lineage (GTDB taxonomy): Bacteria > Myxococcota_A > Polyangia > Fen-1088 > Fen-1088 > Fen-1118. Next base: position 34,763 of record CAZYFU010000024.1, read on the forward strand.
ATCGTGGCCGAGCGGTTGCGCAGCGAAATCAGGCGGCTGCTCGGGCACGGACAGGGCGCCGTCGCGGCCCACCACTAGTCGCTCGACGAGGGTGAGGGCGGAACCTCGGGCTTGGTGGAGCGCCAGGCATGCGCGAAAATGCGGGGAAATCCATGACCCTGACGCGGCCGAAGTGCTTCACCAAGACCGTGAAAGACCGCTGTCGGGTCTGCTACACGTGCGTTCGCGGTTGCCCGGCCAAGGCGATTCGCATCCTCGACCGACAGGCCGAGATCGTCGCGGATCGCTGTATCGGCTGCGGCAACTGCGTGCGCGTGTGTGGTCGTGGGGCGAAGACCGTCGTCAACACCGTCCCCGACGTCGAGGCCCTGCTGGCCACGCAGCCCAGGGTTGCTGCCCTGGTGGCGCCGAGCTTCGCGGCCGAGTTCTTCGACATCGTCGACAGCGGGGGCGTGCAGCTTTGGGTGGGGATGCTGCGGAGGCTGGGCTTCTCGGTCGTCAGCGAGGTCGGCTTCGGAGCGGATTTGGTCGCGTACGGCTACCGCGCGTTGCTCAAGTCGCGGGGGCGAGGCGAGCGCTACATCGCCACCACATGTCCGGCGGTTGTGGGGTATGTCGAGCGCTACTGGCCCGACTTGGTCGGTCATTTGGCCCCGCTGGTCTCGCCCATGGTCGCCATGGCCCGAGTCGTGCGCGCCATCCACGGGCCTGACCTTCGTACCGTGTTCATCGGTCCGTGCCTGGCCAAGAAGGTCGAGGCCAGCATGGACGAGGTCGCAGGCGAGGTCGACGCTGCCATCACTTTCGCGGAGCTGCGGACGATGTTCATGGCGAGGGGAATCAACCCCGCGGAGGCCGGCACCTCCGACTTCGATCCGCCGCACCCGGGAACCGGCACGCTGTTCCCGCTCAACCGTGGGCTGTTTCAAACCGCCGGGATCAGCGAGGAGCTCGACAAGACCGAGGCAGCCGCCGCTCCGGGCGGGCCGTCGTCCTTCGTCCACGCCATCGAGGAGTTCGCCGACGGGGATTTGGATTTTGGCTTGCTCGAGGTCCTCTGTTGCAACGGCTGCGTGTCGGGGCCCGGGATGACCACGACCGAGAAGGCCTTTCGCCGCCGAGCGCGCATCGCGAAGTACGCGAACGAGAGCAAACACGCGCGCGACCCGGGCGATTGGCTGGAGCAGATGCGACGATTCGCCAAGCTCGACCTGTCGCGGAGGTTCGTCCCGTTCGACCAGCGCACCGCCATGCCCTCCGAGGAAGAGATCCGCCGCATCCTGAGCTCCATGGGCAAGGAGACCGAGGTCGACGAGCTCGACTGCAAGGCATGTGGCTATGCCACTTGCCGCGAGCACGCCATCGCGATCTACCGCGGTCTCGCCGAGACCACGATGTGCCTGCCCTACGTGATCGAACGCTTCGATCAGACGGTCAGGCAGCTCTCCGAGTCGAACCGGCAGCTCGAAAGCGCGCAGGAGCAGCTCATGCACTCGGAGCGCCTGGCCAGCATGGGGCAGCTGGCCGCTGGTGTGGCGCACGAGCTGAACAACCCACTCGGCGTCGTCCTGCTCTATGCCCATCTGCTGCGCGAAGAAGCCGGCGAGGAGTCCTGTGTCCGAAAAGAGCTGACGCTCATCAGCGATCAGGCCACCCGCTGCAAGCGAATCGTCTCCGACTTGCTCGACTTCGCGCGAGAGAACAAATTGCTGCTCGAGCAGATACGGGTCGAGGACCTGGTCAAACGCAGCTTGGCGGGCCTCCCGCTGCCGGACTCGGTGAACATCGTCGTCGACCTTCGTCACAGCTATCCCGAGTGCGAGTGCGACCCGAACCAGATGATTCAAGTCCTCACCAACCTGTACAGCAACGCCTTCGCGGCGATGCCCGATGGTGGTGAGCTGATCATCAAGACCTTCGAGGAGGGCGATCGGCTCATCATCAGTGTGCACGACACCGGCACGGGCATCTCGGCCGACAACATGAAGCACATCTTCCAGCCCTTCTTCACCACCAAGCAGATCGGAAAAGGCACCGGGTTGGGGCTGGCTGTTGTATACGGAATCGTCAAGATGCATCGGGGAGACATCACCGTCGAATCCAACACGGATGCCGCGCGCGGACCGAGCTGGACGCAGTTCAAGGTGTCGATCCCGCACAATCAGGTCATGCACGGTTCCGAGGAGTGATGGGCGAGCCTTTACGAATCTTGGTTGTCGACGACGAGGAGGGCATCCGCTTGGGCATGGCGCGCGTGCTCGAGAAGTTCGTCGTGACCTTCCCGGACATCGAGGGGGAGACCAGCTACGCCATCGAAGTGGCGGCCACCGGAGAAGAAGCCGTCGAGCGGCTGCGGGACCGGCCACCGGACATCATGCTGCTGGACTTGAAGCTGCCCGGGATCGGCGGGCTCGACGTCCTCAAGGAAGCACGCAGCCTCGATCCACCGGTCCTGACCATCATGATCACGGCCTACGCCTCGGTGTCCACGGCGGTGGAGGCCACCCGGGGCGGGACCTTCGACTTTCTGCCCAAGCCGTTCACCCCAAACGAGATCAAGTCGGCGGTTCGCCGTGCCACGCGAGACCTGATCCTCAGCCGCCAGGCCAAGAAGCTCGCGGCAGAGCAGCGACGGACTCGGTTCGAGATCATCCGGGTGCTGGTGCACGAGCTGAAGGCGCCGCTCGGGGTAGTCGAGGGATACTTGGCCTCCATCCTCGATGGGGTGGTGAGTGACGAGGAGACGCTGCACAGGGTGGTGAAGCGGTCGATCGCTCGCATCCAGGGGATGCGCCAGCTGATCTTCGACCTGCTCGACGTGACCCGCCTGGAGGCTGGGATGAAGGCGCGGGACTTCTCGACGGTCAACCTGGCGGACGTGGCGCGGGAGTGCATGGACAACCTGCGCGCCCAGGCCGAGGTCAAGAAGCTGACCATGGAGCTTGCCCCGTGTGCGGCCATGGAGCTGGTGGCGGTGCGGGCGGAGATGGAGATCGTCTTCAACAACCTGCTGACCAACGCCATCAAGTACAACCGCGAAGGCGGCTCCGTGCGGGTGGAGCTGGAGCAGCGAGACGACCTCTTCCAGATCGCCGTCCACGATACCGGCGTTGGTCTGACGCATGAGGAGGCGAGCAGGCTGTTCGGTGATTTCGTGCGTATCAAGAACGCCAAGACTCGTGGTATCGAAGGCTCTGGCCTCGGATTGGCCACGGTCAAGCGCATCGCCGGGATGTACCAGGGCGATGCCACCGTGGCCTCTGAGCCGGACAAGGGCAGCACATTCACCGTCACTCTCAGGGCAGCGTCGCTCGAGAAGAAAGCGCAAACATGAAGGACCATCGCATCGTCGGCATTCACATCACGGACCGCGCAACCCACGCTGGCGAGGTTCAGACCATTTTGACCAAGTACGGGAAGAACATCCGCACGCGACTTGGTCTGCACGACGTCAACGAGGACGCCGCGTCGCCGAACGGCCTCATCATCATCGAGGCGGTGGGCAGCAACCAGGACATCGACTCAATGTCCGATGAGTTGCGACGCCTGAAGGGGATTCAGGTGCAGAGCATGTTCTTTTCGCACCCGGAATGACCCAATCGCCGCTGGCCGTTCTGCGACGGTGCGCTACGCTTGAGCAGCAAGAAAGGAAGTACCCAGATGTTACCCCTCTCGCAGACCTTGAGCAGCCACGCCGAAGACTTCATCGATGATGCCCGCCTCGAGAGGCTGGCCAGTGGGACCGACTTGGTGGACATCGGCCGCCTTCGCGAGGTGATCGCCAAGGCGCTCGACAAGCAGGCTCTCTCGGTCGAGGAAACCGCGGTGCTGTTGCATGCGCGGGATCCCGAGCTGCGCGAGGAGGTCTTCTCGGCGGCCCGGGATCTCAAGCAGCGGGTGTACGGGAACCGCATCGTGCTGTTCGCACCGCTCTACATCGGCAACATGTGCGTGAACGACTGCGCCTACTGCGGCTTCCAGCGGACGAACAAAGAGGCCGTGCGCCGCACGCTGGGCATGGAGGAGATCCGCCAGCAGGTCGTGGCCATGGAGAAGCAGGGGCACAAGCGGTTGATCGTCGTGTTCGGCGAGCACCCGCGCTACGACGCCGACTTCATCGCCACCTGCATTCGCGACATCTACGACACCCGCGCAGACCACGGCGAGATCCGCCGCGTGAACGTGAACGCGGCGCCCATGGACCACGCTGGGTTCAAGACCATCAAAGCGGCCGGCATCGGGACGTACCAGATCTTCATGGAGACGTACCACCACAAGACCTACGCGGCCATGCACCCGGCTGGCACGCCCAAGAGCAACTACTTGTGGCGGCTCGATGCCTTGAGCCGTGCCTTCGAAGTGGGGCAGGACGACCTCGGTATCGGCGCGCTGTTCGGCTTGGCCGACTGGCGCTTCGACGTCCTGGGCCTGGTAAGCCACGCAGTCTTTTTGAAGGAACGCTACGGCTGCGGGCCGCACACCATCAGCTTCCCGCGCTTGCGACCGGCCTCGGGCATGGACATCAGCGAGGGCAACATGGTCAGTGACGAGGACTTCAAGTTCCTCATCGCCGTGCTTCGCCTGGCGGTTCCCTACACCGGCCTCATCCTCACCGCGCGGGAGACCGCCGAGCTTCGTCGAAGCGCGATGGAGTTCGGCGTCTCTCAGATCGACGCGGGATCGTGCATCGAGCTGGGCGGCTACACCGAGCAGACCTGCGGTCAGCGCCTCGAGCGGGAGCAGTTCGCCCTGGGTGATCTCCGCTCGCTCGACACCGTGATTCGCGAGCTGACCCAGCAAGGCCACGTGCCGAGCTTCTGCACCGCCTGCTACCGCCTGGGCCGTACTGGCGAGCACTTCATGGAGTTCGCCATCCCTGGCTTCATCAAGCGCTTCTGCACGCCCAACGCGCTGACCACCTTCATGGAGTACCTGGTCGACTACGCCAGCCCCGAGACCGCGAAGGCGGGCCTCGCGCAGATCCAGGTCGAGCTCGACAAGCTGGAAGACTCGCCGATGAAGCAGAAGCTGGTCGAGCGTTTGGCCAGCATCCGAGAGACCAACGAACGCGACATGGTGTTCTGAGCGCGCGCCGCTCAGGGATAGCTGGCGTGTGCATCGAGGTGCACGCACGAAGCCAGGGACAGGGGCGTGTCCGCGGCGGGGTAACGATCAGCCGGGATGGTCATCTTCAGGCTGAACACGGTCACCGCCCCGCTCATGCAATCGAACACATTGAAGGCGCCATCCGCGATGACCATCTCGGCAGACGTCTGTGCGAAGGATGCCCCGCCGCGTGCGTAGGACGCGATGGCGGATCCCGATGTTGCCGCCCTGCAACTCGAGGTTGCCGGCGTGCTGGCGTCCGTCGGGCGTGTCACCTTGGAGCCCTTCGACCGTCGGCCAAGGAACACCTCGGCGGACTCGAGAAAGGATAGATCGTCGGTGCTCGTCAGTCGCAGCGACGAGAGCTGGACGGTCGCCGCCAGGTTGATGGTCGAGCTGGGTACCTGGGCCAAGATCTCGTCGAAGTCCAGCTCGACGGCCCAATCGACCGCCATCGCGGACCCATCGGGTGAGGCGGCGAGCGAGACGCCGGAATAGGCGTCGGCGACACCGCCCAACAGACGGTCGACAACGGCGCTGCCGTCGATGCTGGCAGCAACAGATGGAAGGATCGCGCCCAGACCGGGGACCTCGGCATCCCAACCCCTCGGCAGGAAGCGGCGAAAGCCGGGCAGGGCCTGTCCGGGCTGGGCCAAGCAAAGACGCGGACAGTCGACGTCCACTTTCACGGCCGATTGGCAGCCGCACAGGCAGGCGAGAGGGATGAGCCAGAAGGTTCGATGCATTCCCGGGGCTCGCTCTACAGGAAGTAGTCGAATCCGACCTTCAAGGATGGGCCGCGGTAGTGGACGGTCGGATCGGCGGCGGTCACATCGAGCTTCGTTGTCTCGCGCAGGGTTTGCTCGAAGCCGTGGACGGTCGTGCGCACCCAGGTCACCCCGAATCGGAGATAGAACGCGAAGCTGCTGTCCCCGACCGAAAGACCGCCGAGGAGGTTCATGTAGTCATAGGCGAATCTCCGCAAGGAGGCGTTGGCCTTCGCGTCGGAGTCGACCCAGCGGACCGCCCGATTAGCGTCGCCCTCGAAGTAGTGGCCGCCCTCCCAGGTGAGAGACAAGGGAATCACCCACGGGTTGATCAGCGTAAGCCCGCCGCGAATGCCCGGCGCCAGCCCGTTGTACCCCGCGCCCAGTTGAAGGTGCCCCCAGCGCACCGGCCGGGCCGTCAGGAGCAAGCCAGCATCGGGCAGCACCCCGGAGATTCCGAGGTCAATTCCGACGCCGAAGTGGTGCGAGGATGGCCGCCGAATCTTCGGTGCGGTGCGGGTCACGGCTTCGACCGGTGGGGCGACGGTCTGCGGCGGAGGGATCGGAGCGGTAGGTGTCGATTCGATGGCGTCGGCCGCGTCGTGTTCTTCTTGTGCCACATCGACCTTCGCGAGCGCGGCGTCCGGGGCTGGAGCGACGCCGCCGTCCGCTACCCAAGGAACGTCGGCCGGCTGGCTGATCGGCCGGTCACCGGGGCCGCCGGCCTCTTGCTCGGCCCCATCGCTGGAGTCGGCAACACCGGCATCGAGGGGCCCTGGATCGTCTTCGCCTGCCTGAACACCGATCGTGACCGTCAGCCCCGCCAGGATCGCAGGCAACGCCAGGCCGAGCCCGATCGTGTGAGCAGAACGTCTCCGAACGGCACAGATGCTAAGCAAGCCAGTCCTCCAGTCTCCGGACCAACGGGAAGCCTCGCCCTAAGTGCAGCGACTATGACAGCAATGGCAGGAATCCGCGAGCGGGTTGTTTCGCCATCGGCTCGACCGAGAAACGCCGCCCACCCGGGCGACATCCAACCGATGCTGCGAGGTTCATGAGCATGTGTCGGAACATCAGAACCCTATTCAACTTCGATCCGCCGGTCACACCCGAGGAGGTGAGGGCGGCCTCCCTGCAGTTCGTGCGCAAGATCAGCGGCTTCTCCAAGCCGTCGAAGCCGAACGAGGCCGCGTTCCAATCCGCGGTCGACGCCGTCGGCGAGATCGCCGCCCGCCTACTTCACGAGCTCAAGGCTTCGTCACCGCCCAAGAACCGCGAGGAGGAGGCCGCGAAGGCGAAAGCCCGTGCCGCCGCCAGATACGGCGCGGAACGGCCGAGCCAAGCACGTTCCTGAGGCAGCAGCTGGCCCCCTTTCGGGTCTACTCCGTCTGCTAGGCACACGTCGAAAATGGGCACGTCAGCGCAGAGCGCTCTCGAGGAACAGGCCGTCGCGTTCTTTCGCGACCTGCAAGACCGCATCGTCTCGCGGCTGCAGGCTGCGGATGGCCGCGCGTTTCGCGAGGATCTCTGGGAGCGCCCCGGGGGCGGGGGAGGGCGGTCGCGGGTGCTCGAGGACGGCTGCGTCTTCGAGAAGGCGGGCGTGAACTTCTCGGACGTGTCGGGCGAGATGCGGGCTGAGCTCGCCAAGAGCTTGCCGGGGGACGGGACGAGGTTTCGCGCGGCGGGAATCTCCCTGGTACTGCATCCGCAGAGTCCTCGTGTGCCCACGGTCCACGCGAACCTGCGCTTCATCCGTCGCGGGCAGGCGGCGTGGTTCGGCGGAGGAACCGACCTGACGCCCTACTATGTGGTGCCGGAGGACGCGCGATTGTTTCACCGGTCGCTCAAGCACATCTGCGATCGCCACGAGCCTGCGCTGTTTGCTCGCTTCAAGGGATGGTGCGACCGCTACTTCTTCCTTCCCCATCGGAACGAACCGCGCGGCATCGGCGGCGTCTTCTTCGACTACTTGGGCGCTGGCGCCGAGCAGGCGGCCGGCGAGCCCGAGCCGCCGCCGCTGACCGCGTGGGAAGCCGACGCGGGACGGGTGTTCGACCTCGTCCGCGATCTGGGCGCGCACTTGATGGACGCGTACCTGGCGATCGTCGCGCGTCGCCGCGACGAACCCTACGGCGACCGCGAGCGACAGTGGCAGCTTCTGCGCCGGGGCCGGTACGTGGAGTTCAACCTGATTCACGATCGCGGGACCCTGTTCGGCCTGCGCACGGACGGGCGAACCGAGTCGATCCTCATGTCGCTGCCGCCAAACGTGAAGTGGCGCTACGACTTTGCGCCCGAGCCGGGATCGCCCGAGGCGCAATCACTGGCCGAGATCCGTGCCCGACGCAACTGGGCGGAAGAATCCTGAAGCACCGCCTTGACGGATGAGAATGGCCAGCGCATTCTTCTCTTCAGTCATGCGATCGAACGCTCAGCTTCTTCTCTCCGGGCTGCTCCTTAGCAGCGCGAGAGAGGTCTGAGCGCGATAATCGCCAAGCCAACCCTCTCTCGCGGAAGCTGGAGAGGGTTTTGGTTTATCTGGGCCAGGGCCGTCTCCGATCCGCACCAACACAAAGGAGACGACGATGTTCGATGCTCGCAAGTACAAGCCCCTGCCCACCCCCGACTTCAGCGCGCGTAAGTGGCCGACGCGTGTGCTCGACCACTCACCCATCTGGTGCAGCGTCGACCTGCGCGACGGCAACCAAGCCCTGGCCGAGCCCATGGGGCACGAGCGCAAGCTGCGTCTGTTCGACAAGCTGGTCGCGATCGGCTTCAAGGAGATCGAGGTGGGCTTCCCCGCGGCATCGCAGACCGACTTCGATTTCGTGCGCTTTCTGATCGAGGAGCGCCGCATCCCCGACGACGTCACGATCCAAGTCCTGACCCAGGCGCGCGAGGGGCTGATCAAGAGAACCGTGGAATCCCTGCGGGGCGCTCGGCGAGCGATTGTCCACCTGTACAACTCGACCAACCCGCTGCAAAGACGTGTGGTGTTCCGCATGGGGCGGACCGAGGTCCTCGACCTGGCGGTGCGGGCGACCCGCTACCTGCGCGAGGCCATCGTCGAGCTGCCGGGCACCGATGTCGTCCTGGAGTACTCGCCCGAGAGCTTCAGCGCCACCGAGCTGGATTTCGCCATCGAGGTCGTGGATGCGGTGGTGGACGCCTGGAACCCGAGCCGGCTGCACAAGATGATCGTGAACCTGCCGGCCACGGTGGAGTCGTCGACGCCGAACGTGTACGCGGACCAGGTCGAGTGGATGGACACGCACATCGCACGCCGACAGGACGTGGTGCTGAGCGTGCACACGCACAATGACCGGGGCTGCGCCGTCGCCGCCGCAGAGCTGGGCATGCTGGCAGGCGCGGAGCGGGTGGAGGGCACGCTGTTCGGCAACGGCGAGCGCACCGGCAATGCGGACATGGTCACGCTGGGGATGAACCTGTACTCGCAAGGTGTCGCACCCGGGCTGGACTTCTCGGATCTGCCGGGCCTGGTGGAGACCTACGAGGCATGCAATCAACTGCCGGTGCCGGCGCGCCAGCCGTACGCGGGGCAGTTGGTCTTCACCGCGTTTTCGGGCTCGCACCAAGACGCCATCTCGAAGGGCCTGGCGGTGCGGGCGCGTGAGGAGGCCGAGGTTTGGGAGGTGCCCTATCTGCCCATCGATCCGGCCGACGTGGGCCGGGCGTACGAGCCGCTCATCCGCATCAACAGCCAGTCGGGCAAAGGCGGAGTCGCCTTCGTGCTGGAGCAGTACTTCGGGTACCGGGTGCCGAAGGAGCTGGCGGCGGAGCTGAGCCAACGGGTACAGGCCGCGACGGATGAGACGGGCAAGGAGCTGTCCCCGCGCGAAGTGCTGGAGATCTTCCAGCGCGCCTACGTGGCGCCGTCGGGACGGTTCGCGCTGGCGGACTACCAGGTGGAGCACGTGGACCGAAGCCAATGCCACGTGACCGCTCAACTGACCGATGGTGACGCCCAGGTCGCGATCCACGGCGAGGGCAGCGGCGTCATCGATGCCTTCGTGGCGGGGATGGCCGCATACCTGCGGGTGCCCGTGCGGGTGGCCGACTACAGCGAGCACGCCATGGGGACGGGCGCGGACGCCGAAGCGGCGGCGTACGTGCGGGTGCAGGTCGACGCTGGCGGCCACGCGTTCGGTGCGGGGCGGGACCGGGACATCGTCAAGGCGTCGTTCTCGGCGGTCTTGCGGGCCCTGAACAGAGTGGTCTAGCGGAGCCCGAGGGTCGAGCCGCCGGTGCCAAAGGTATCCGGCGGCTGTCGATCTCGCTTGGAACGGCGCCCGGTCAATCGGATATCATCGCGCCTTCACGATGGTCCGCCGGATCACTTCCATCCTCAGCCTGCTGGCGGTGTTGACCGTCCTGGGGCTCTACGCACATCACACCTTCGGCAAGTTCGGGGGCTTCACCATCGATGACGCCGCCATCTCCTATGCCTACGCCAACAACCTCGCCACCGGGCATGGCTTCCGGCTGACCCCGAACACGAACCCGGTCGAAGGCTTCTCGAACCCGCTCGAGGTCTTGCTGCTGGTTCCGTGTCGCTGGCTCGGGCTCGACCTCGACGTGGCAGCCAAGGCGCTCAACATCGGCGCGGTGGCGCTGGGCGTGCTGCTGGCGGCGCTGCTGGTCTGGCGAAACCTGAGAGGGAGCGCGCGACTATGGGTCGTCGTCCCTTGTGCCTTCGGATTTCTGTGGCCGACATTCAATCACTGGATCGCGGCGGGGCTCGAGGGCGGCCTTCTGTGCGGGCTGCAGATGATCGGGGTTGTGCTGTTGGCCACGTCGTTCGAGCGTCGCTGGAGAGACTACCTGATCGGGTTCGTGGCAGTGCTGCTTGCGTTGGTGCGCCCAGAAGGGATCGTGTACGGCGCGTTGCTGGTCGCCGGACGCTTGCTGCTGCCGGGCCGGCGCTGGCGCTCGGCGCTCGTGTTCCTCGTCGGTTGTGTGGTGCTCTTTGCGATTCGCTTCGCCTTGTTCAGGCACTGGTTGCCCAACACCTTCTTCGCCAAGGTCAGCTCGCAGGCGACGTGGCAAGCGGGGCTCGTTTATGTCGGTGCCTTCTTCCGCGTGCACGGCGTGGTGGCGCTTCTGTGCGGGCTTCCGCTGTTTGCGTTCGTGAGCTCGCGCACGCGAGTCCCGGCCATCGTGGCCATGGCGCAGCTGGCCTTTGCCATCGTGTTCGCGGTGATCACGGGTGGCGATTGGATGCGGCACTTTCGCTTCATGCAGGCGATGCAGGGGCCGTACTGGGTACTCTGCCTGTTGGGACTGCTTGCCTTGCTCTCGTGGCGTCCGAAGCAGGACCGGTGGATCGTGGCGTACCGTCCGAGCTTGATCCTTCTGTCGCTCGCCCCGATGGCGTGCTTGGGTCTGCACGGCTTGCCACATCGGATTCACTGGACGTCCGTCGACCGCGACGTGGGGATGCAGAAGATCGCGAAGGTCGGGGCGCTGTACAAGGGGCTCGGCGACCGTCTGGACCTCGGCCGGCCGCTGTTGATCGCGGACGTGGACGTGGGCGGCATGTCGTTTCCGCCGGGCATCGACGTCCTCGACATGGGCGGACTGGCGGATTTGACGTTCGGCTACTCGTGGACGCGTCGCACGACCGACATCGTCGACTATTTCTTCGACTACCGGCGACCGCACACCATGCATACGCATGGGGGCTGGGTGGATGGGCGGCCCATGCACAACCTGTCACCGTTCGAGCGCGAGTACCGCGTGATGGGGCCGAAGCTGCTCGAGCAACTGGCGGTCTCGTGGCTGACCGTGATTCGCGCTGACTTGGTCGACCCGCCGGTGGCGCCGGTGGTGCCCCTGGTCAAGCAGGTCGGCAGCGTCCAGGTTCAGGGATTCTCCGCGCTGGCGACCCTGCAAGGCGAGCAAGCGTTCTTCGTGCACGCGGTGCAGATCGAGGCCAGGGAGCCCCCGAGCTTGTTCCTGAAGACCGCGGACGAGCGGACCTTCGCGGTCGCCTGGCACGCGCAGCACGACGTGGCACATGGCCCAGCCGGATCGGCGTTGTTGGGCATGGTTCGCGTGCCGACGGGCGCGTTGCCCGTCACCATCGAGCCGCTGGGGTTCGTTCTCGCGGAGTGGCCGAGCGTGGGCGCCGCGACGGAGAGCCTGGAGGCGCTGTCTCGCTTGCCCTTGTACAGGCTGGCCGGGCTGCCGTCGCTGCCGTGCAGCCCCGACGAGCTGTTGGCCTCGTACGCCAGCGCCGGCGCTCGGGCTCGGGGCGCGAGGCTGCTCGCGGATCTGTGCGGGGGCGGATTGTCTCGGCTCGCTCGCGTCACGTTGGCCGAGGACATCGCGAGGCAAGCCTCGGCGCTGCCGCCGGGGGAGGACCGCTACGACGCCCACAGGGTGTTCGAGTCCCTTGGGCTGCCCACCTCGACTTTCCAGCTGGCCAAGATCGAACGCGCAAGCCGGAGGCGTGAGCCTTACGACGAGGTGTCGGCTTGGTGGGGCGCGCAGCTGTTGCGGACCGCGACGCCAACACCGGCGCAGATCCGCGCCGAGCTCGGCGCTTTGGTGCTGGCTGGCCAGTACGACAAGGCGATCCTGACCGCGCTGTCGCGTGGCTTTGCGGCCGTGCCCGAGGCTCGCGGGCCGTTGTGCCGGGCGATGAAACAGCTGGGCCTGCAGCCGTACCTCCTGTCCCAGCTGCGTTGCAGCGATGAAGCCCCGGACCGTCTGCGGGTGATTCGCCAAGGCTTCGAGGACCCAGACGATCCGAGACTCGTCGCCGTCTCGCCTCTGGGCGTCTCGTACTTGTCGACGCCGCCATCTCCGCGCCTCGGCGGGCAAGGCAAGGCATTTGCGTATCTTGCTCCGTGCACCGCCGCGGGATGTTCCGAGGTGGTCTGGGGACCCTTGCCGTGGTCGGGGCGCTACTTCGGCGCCCTGGTGGCTGGTGTCAAGGTGGGGGCGTCGATCATCGTCGAAGCTCGACAGGGCGACACTTGGATCAGAATCGGGCTCACCGACGGCCCGGCGAACGAGGCCATCCTGACCCCGGTCAGCGTCGAGCTGAAGGCGGTCTTCCCCACGGACGTTCGCGTGCGGATCGTGAACCGGACTCGCGCGCGGGCAATGACCGTGGACGCGTTGACGTTCCTCGACCTCGACTGAGCGGCTGCCCGCGATTCGCCTAAACCTTCTGTCCCGTGGCCCGCCGGTGGAGCGCCATGTGGCCTCGCTGGATCCCTTCGCCAGCCAGGGCTTTGAGCGCCGCCAGGTTTTGCGCCAGTCCGACGCTGGCGATGATCTCGGCCAGCTCACGCGCCGTGGTCGTGCCCAGGATGCGCAAGGCGAGGCGGGCGCCCGGGTGCACCTGCAAGGTCCCGCCCACCGTGCCGAGCGCCATCGGCATCTCGAGCGTGCCGACCAGACCGTCGCCGTCGACACGCCAGGTGGAGAGAGGCTTGTAGCGACCGCCCTGGGCAGCGAAGGCGTGGGCACCTGCTTCGATGCCGCGCCAGTCGTTGCCGGTGGCGATCACCACGGGGTCGATGCCGTTCATGATGCCCTTGTTGTGGGTGGCGGCGCGGTAGCTGTCGTCCTCGGCGAAACGGGACGCGGCCTCGATGGCCCTGGCGAGGGCGGCGCCTGCCTCGGGCGAAGCGTCCCCGGCCAGGGCCGCGCTGGGAACCCGTCCGGCGGCGCGCACCAGGCGACGGTCGCACAGGTTGGTCAGGATGCGCAGCCCGACCTGGGCGCGGGCGATCTCGGCCAGCCGGCCCGCCACTGCCTCGGCCACCGTGTTCACCATGTTCGCTCCCATGGCGTCCAGGCAGTCGATGTGCAGGTGCACGACCAGGCGCTGATTGGGCAACGCTCGCGCTTCGACGTCGCGACATCCACCGCCGCGCTCGCGCAGGCGGGGCAGGGTAGCGTCGGCCAGCGCGACGATCTCGTCGCGCGCCGAGGTGAGAGCCGTGATCGACGCAGCGGTGTCGTGAACCTCGCGCAGCTCGACTTGCGCGGTCATCACGGATTCGTCGGCATGGGCAACGAAGCCCCCGCCCTCGCGCACGAGACGGGCGGCGTTCGACGCGGCCGCGATCACGGAAGGCTCCTCGACCGCCATCGGGATCAATCGGTCTACGCCGTTGATGAGGAAATTGAGCCCGAGGCCCAGGGGCAACGCGTACACCCCGACCACGTTCTCGACGATCTTGTTCGCCTCGCTGGGCGCGATACCACCCGAGCCGAGCAGCGCCAGCTCCTCGGTCGACAGTCCGGCTTGCCGCAACAGCTCGGCCTGACGCTGGTCGAGGGAGAGCTTGTAGAAACCGGGGATCCGCGAGCTCGCGCGAGAGTCAGACATGAAACAGTCCGGCCGGTTTCGGGACACCTTCGTCGGGCATGCGACGCCGGACTCCGAACGCATCCAGGTCGACGTCGATGGGGATCATCGGGTTGGGGAGAGCGCGCGAAAACAGGCGCGCAGCTTCTGGCGTGGCGAACATGGCGACCCCGACATCGCCACCACCCGCACCGGACGGCTTCGCGATCCCGCCCAGCTCTTTGGCGAGCTCGGATGCGCGTTTGAAGTCCTCGGTGACGATGGGGACCGAGGCGGCCTCGCCCAGGTTTTCCAGCCGAAGCCCGTAGCGGCCCGCCGCGGCGACGGCGGCCGTGGCGTTGCCTTCGCGGATCTCCGCCACGAATCGTCCGGCGATCTCCTGCAAGCTCTCGATGAGCTGCTGGTACGCAACGGGATCCTGGCGGGCGAACCTCTCCACACCCGCGATCATGTCGATGGTGGACGCGGGGTGACCGGTCCAGAAGACCACCAGGTGCAAACCCGGCGGCACGGTCAGCTTCTCGACCGCGGGAATGCCCGCGGTGTTGCCCGACACCTTGACGAGCCCGCCGTAGGTCGCCACGGCCACGTCGGCGCCGGAGCCGGCGCCATCCTGGGCGGCCCGGTGTGCGGCGAACGCCGTGGCGAAGATGCGGTCGCGATGGTTGGCGACGGAGATGCCCGCGGACTCGAAGACGGCGCCGACGCTGGCCACGGCCGTCGCGGCGCTCGAGCCGAGGCCTATCTTTTGGTCGGCGTGGCGGAAGTCGTCCGTGCTGACCAGGGGCGAACCCGATGGCAAGGCGGCCGCTGCCTCTCCGATCTCGGCGATGGCCCGCCTGACCGCCTCGGAGACCACCCGACTGGCGGCGTCCATCCCGGGCACGAACTGAGCCACCGCGACCCGGTTCACCGCCGCCAACACGGCGACGCCTTGCTCGAGGATCGCGTACTCCCCGACCAAGAAGATCTTTCCGGGCGCCACCACCACCGGCGTGCCGACCAACGTGCTTCGTTCCCCACTCATGCGAATATCACCGCTTTTCGTTGATGACTTGTGCGCCTGGACCAGGCGCGAGCAGCAACACTCGCATGACCGCAGGGGTCGCCGCCAGTGCCGCCTGGACCCGATCGGCCACCGCCGCCTCGCACAGCACCTTGACGTGCGGTCCGGCGTCGATGGTGAAGTAGGCCGAGATTCCTTCGCTGCGAAGCCTCTTCACCGTGGCGATGGCAGCCAGGGTACCTGGGTTCCAATAGATGATGTGCGGCTCGGCCGCCATGGCGCAGGCGTGCATGCGCAACGCGCTCCGCTCCGCGACCTCCCCCAGCCGAGTCAAGTCGCGGGCCGCGAGCGCCGCGCGAGCCGCATCCAAGGCGACCGGCACCGAGGCCAGCCATGCGCCGTAGTACGGCGAGGTCTTTGCCGTGAGGTCCATCGCCGCGGTCGAACCGATCGCCTTTTCACCGGCCGCCGTGATCGCGACGCAAAGCCGGACGTTCCAGGCGTCTTCGCCGAGCAGGGCATGGGCAACGGCATCGCTGCCGTCGGAGCGAGCGCCCGCCGACATCTCGCAGAAGCCGCCGAAGATCGAGCGGGCCGCGGAGCCCGAGCCCCGACGGGCCAGCTCGGACAGCCGGGCTTGGTCGAGCTGCAATCCGGCGGCTCGAGAGGCGGCGAGGGCGAGAGCGGCGAATCCGGCGGCCGAAGATGCCAGGCCAGCCGCGGTGGGTACGGTGTTCGTGGTGGCCACCTCCGCTGGAAGGCCGATGCCCGCGCGACTCCTCACCAAGTCGAGGAACTTGCGAACCCGAGCCGCGAACTTCTCGTCGGCAGGGCTGCCAGACAGGAGCACGCGATCTCGGCCGTCGCGCTCGGCGGCGTCGGTCGCGAACCGAACCGTGGTCTCGCTGCCCAGATCGGCGAGGGTCAGCGACAGGCTGCCGGCCGCGGGCAGATTCAGGGCGGCGTCGCGCTTGCCCCAGTACTTGACGAGGGCGATGTTGGTGCCGGCGCGTGCGGTCACCGATTTCGGAAGGAGATGTTCAGTCATGGGCCGATGGTCGTGAGGAACCCGTAGTAGCCTTTCTTACGCCACGCGCGCAAGACCTCGTCGCTGTGATCGCCCGCGATCGCGATCACCGCACCGCCCCCACCGGCCCCGGTGAGCTTGGCCCCTCCGGCGCCTGCCGCGCGTGCGAGATAGACAAGCTCGTCGAGCTCCGGGCAGGAGACTCCGAGCCCGCCGAGGACGCCGTGGGCCAGGTTGAAGATGCACGCCAGCGCCGGGATATCCCCGGCAACCAGCGCGTCGGTGCCTGCCCGCGCCAGGTCGCCCAGCGTTTCCACCAGTCGATGCGCGACGGGCATCGACTCGCACAGCTGCCCGACGCCTGCCACCAAGGCCCCCGTGTCGTGGGACTTGCCGGAGAGTCCGACGCATAGCTCGAGCGGCGTCTTGCAGGTGAGAGCCTGCCACCCCTTCTGTCTGTCGTACGCTCCCACGCCACCGTGACTGGCTGCAGCGGCGTCGATGCCAGAGGGCTTGCGGTGAAACACCGACTCGGCGTCGGAGACGGCAGCCAGGACGGCCGTCTCGTCGGCATTCACGTGCGCGGCGACGGCCCGGGCGATAGCCACGGACATGGCCGCCGAGCTGCCGAGGCCCGCGCGGGCCGGGACCTCGCATTCGAGCCAAAGGTCGAGGTCCGGCGGAGCGTGCAGCCGCCCGAGCAGCCGAGCGACCGCTTGCCCTGGCAGCGAATCGTCGCCGATCGCGACCTCCATGCCCCAGGCGGGCGCGGAGAGTGCGCCGTGGCCGGGGCTGGCGTGGGCCCGTACACCGGCTCTCATGCCCGCCACCAGGGCCGGCTGTCCGTGAACCACCGCGTGCTCGCCGAGCAAGATGACCTTGCCGCAGCCGAAGCCAACCGTGCCTCGCTCACTCATCGTGGACTCTGGGCGAGCCAGTCGCGAAGCTCGCCGGTCACGACCCGGGGCGCGTTCGCCAAGTCGGCGACCTTGGCGACGCCCGCGAGCATGCAGGCGGTGCGCAGGCTGTCGATGACGCCAGCCAGGAACTCGACCGCCCCAGGCTCTCCCTTCTTGGTGGCGGCCGCGAGCACGGGTTGGGCCAGGCCGACGACGTTCGCGCCGAGGGCGAGGGCCCGGGCGGCGTCGAGGCCGGTGCGAATGCCGCCCGAGGCGACGAGCTCGGTGCGCAGGCCGAGTCCGGAGAGCCAGCCCAGGCAGGCGGCGGTCGGGATGCCCCATTCACGGAAGAGCTGCCCCCGCGCCGCTTGCGGACCTTTGGCCCGCTGGGCTTCGATGGCGATCCACGACGTCCCACCAGCGCCCGAAACGTCGATGGCGGCCACGCCCGCGAGGTCGAGCATGCGCGCCGTGGCGGGGCCGATTCCGCACCCGGTCTCCTTCACGAGGACCGGGCAGCCGAGCTCCCGGTTCAACCGGTCGATGGTGGCAAGCCCTTCGCGGAAATCCGTGTCGCCCCCGGGCTGCGCCAGCTCTTGTCCCACGTTGAGGTGGATGGCGAGCGCGTCCGCGCCGACCCGCTCGATCGCCTCGGCCACGGCCTCGGTCGGCATTTCGGCCAGCTGAACCACGCCGAAGTTGGCCAGCAGCAAGACATCCGGCGCTACCTCGCGGACCTCGTACGTCGCGGCCAGCTGGGGCTTGGCGAGCATGGGCCGTTGGCTGCCCAACCCGAAGGCGATGCCGAGCTTCTGGGCCGCCGCCGCCAGCGCGCGATTGAGGGTTCGCCCCTCGCGCGTGCCGCCCGTCATTCCGGTGATGAGCAGCGGCGCGCGAAGTCGCCGGCCCAGGAAGTCGCACGAGAGGTCGATCTCCTCGAACGCCAGCCCCGGCAAGGCGGCGTGCACCAAGTGCACATGCTCGAGCAAGGTCGAGCGTGTGAAGGCACCGGCCCCCGAACGGGCGATCTGGAGGTGGTCGGTCTTTCGCTGGGCGATGTCTGTGTTGGCTTTCCGGGGCATTTCGAAACAGGGACATTTGAGCATGCCGAGCCATCGCCGTCGAGGGTGGCGCGCGGGGAAAGCTACCAAGACCGGACCTGGCCCGATCTATAGTCGCAGCGACGATCATGATGACCAACGCAGCACGCATGCTCGAGCGGATGGGGATTCGCTTCGAGCTGCGCGAGTACGAGGTGGACGAGTCGGATCTGTCGGCCGAGAACGTGGCGGGCAAGGTGGGGCTTCCGCTCGACCAAGTCTGGAAGACCCTGGTGGCGCGAGGCGACCGCGCTGGCGTCCTGCTGGCGGTCTTGCCCGGTAGCGCAACGCTGGATCTCAAGGCCCTGGCGAGGCTTTCGGGCAACCGCAGCGTCGACACCGTGGCGCTCAAAGAGGTCCAGCCGCTCACTGGCTACATCCGTGGCGGCGTGACCGCCCTCGGGGGGAAGAAGGACTATCCGGTCTTCGTCGACGAGACCATCGAGCTGTTCGACGTGGTGGCGGTGTCGGCCGGGATTCGGGGGACCCAGATCGTGCTTGCACCCGCGGACTACCTGCGTGCCACCAAGGCCACCCTTGGCGCCATCGCCAGCTTCAAATCCGGCCCGGGCTGAGACGTCACCGCAACCACGCGGCGGCTGGACTCGCCGGGATGACGACGCCGCTTCGTCGCGCGAGCGCGCGGCATCGAGCACAGAAGTCCCGTTCCCGATCCGTGGTCGTCACCTTTCCCATCGCGTCCTCCATCAAGCACCCCACGGCAGGACAGTGGTCGAGGCCGAGCGTATGTCCGATCTCGTGGACCGCGACCTTGGCCAACCGCTCGATGGCGTGCGCCGGATTGCGGGCTTTTTTGCGGCAGCGGAAGGAAGAGATGACGGTCGCCGTACCCGGCAGCTCGCCCAGCCCCAGGACCCCCCAATCGGCCACCGCGCCCTTGGCGGTCGAGATGTCCGCGTCGGTCAGCCCCAGAATCCGCCAGCCATCCTTGGGCATCGTCTGCCTCAAGTGGGTCAAGAGCTTCTCGGCCCGGTAGCGCTTTCGGGCTGGATAGAAGGCGACCTTGGGCAGGTCCTGGCAGGGCAGCACGCGCACGTCCATGGCGTAGAAGGCCCGCAGCGCCGACACCACCTCGTCCGTCCCCGCGCTCTTCTGCGAGCAGGCACCGAGCTGCTGGACGTAGAGGATTCGGCCGTCGCCCGCGCCGGTCGGAGCTGGCTCGGAGGTGGCAGGGGCGGCGAAGAAAAGCGCGACGGCTGCCAGTGCTGGGGTGATGGGCATGTGCACATTGTCCCAGATCTCGTGGCTCGGCAGGTTGGGCCCCGTGATAGTATTTTTCCAGGTTGGGGGAACATTCCGGGTGGGCTGACGTTGATCCCTTGCAGGAGGCTAAGACCATGACCGCCCTGGAAGGACGAGCCCTTCTCGACCACGGACAGAGCATCGCCCGCCGCTACGCGCGTCGCGTGGGCCCGGAGACCGCAGAGGAGCTGAAGGCGGAAGCCATCATGCGGGCTCTGGCGTCTCCGCCGCCCGATGGGCGCATGGAGCCCTGGCTCGAGCGCATCTACCGCAACCTGCTCGTGGACCTCTGGCGCCGCCGAAGCTTGCGGATCTCGGACCCGGTGGATCTCGATGGCCTGCCAGCCTCGGGAACGCCAGAGGACGATGTCTTGCGTCGTGAGCGCAGGCGTGTGGTTCGCGCCAGCCTTCGCAGCTTGCCCCGCCAGGCGCGTCGTGCCGTGCTGTCGAAGTACTACGGGGAAGACCACGACGACGTGGCGGCCGCCCGACTGGGCGTGGCAGCGGTGACGGTGAGGACCCGCATCCATAGGGCGCTGGCCCGGCTTCGCGAGCGATTGGGGGATGTTCGCGGCCTGCTCCCGACGTCGCTCGGCAGGCTGGGAAGCCACTTGGTGGCTGGAGGCGTCGCGCCAGCCATGGTCATCGCGCTGGTCGTGGCAGCCAGGGTGCCCCCTGCGCCGGCAAAACCGGCTCCGCTGGCCACCACCGTGGCGGTGTCGCATGTCGTTGCCGCGATGGTCGACAGCCCGACGGTCCCTGAAGACATCGCACCGGTGTCGCAGCCGCCGTCTCGGGCGCGCGTGCGCAAAGCGCAGTTCCCGACGGCCCTGGCCACGCAGGTGACCGCCGCCCCGGTGGTCGAAGAGGTCGTGGGCGTTGTGCTCGGCCCAGAGGTCTTCACGGTCTTCGCGGATCCCGAGCCCCCGGTCCTGCCGTGCATGGTGGAAGCCCCGGCGAGCCTCCTCGCCCAGATCGACAAGACGATCGAGGAAGCCCTCTGACCGCCAGCCTTTGCCGTCCTTCCGCTTCGCTCTTCTACCCGCCCCACATGGCGCGCAACCGAGCTGCGACATCGATGGTTGCGCCCCCCTTCGTGCCAGGGCCGTCACCCGTGGCGTGCGCGGGATCGTGAAGGGTGATGCGCTCGAAGCGGTCGAGGATGCTGTCGGGGATGAAGCGGGTCAGCGGCGCGACCACGTGCCGATCCCCGTGCCGGTGTTGCTGCCGGACGAAGAAGCGCAGCGGCCGGACGAGGTGAAGGCTGCTTTTCGCCCGGGTCATGGCGACGTAGAGCAAGCGGCGCTCCTCTTCGATCTCCTCGGGCGTGCCAGTCGCCATGTCCGAGGGAATGCAACCGTCGACCACGTTGAGAACGAAGACCGCATCCCACTCTTGCCCCTTGGCCGAGTGGATGGTGGACAGGATGAGGTAGTCCTCGTCGAGGAAGGGGGGGCCTGCCTCGGCGCCCGTGCCGCCCGGCGGATCGAGAGTCAGCTCGGAGAGGAAGCGCTCTCGGCTTTCGAAGCCGCCTGCGATCTGTTCGAGTTGCTCCAGATCGCCGGCGCGCGTCCGGGCGTCACCGTGCAGCGCCTCCAGCCGTGGTTCGTACCAGCGACGAACGCTGCCGATTTGGCCGGACCATGCACTCGATCCGTGCAACGAGCGCATGAGCGAGCAGAAGGCCGGCCACTCGGACTGCGCGGCGCCCGCGGGCGAGAACCCCCCGAGCAGCTGCAAGTCGAAGCTTCGCTGTTCGAGCCATTCCCAGGCGTGGCCAGCGCCCGCGGGGCCCATGCCGGAGAGCAGCTGCAAGGTCCGGAAGGCGGCGATGGAATCGCGGGTGTTCTCGGCCCAGCGCAGGATACCGAGCACGTCCTTGATGTGCGCGGCCTCCAGGAAGCGCAAACCGCCGTACTTCACGAACGGGATGTTCCGCCGCGAAAGCTCGACCTCCAGCGCGTCGCTGTGATGAGCCGCTCGAAAGAGCACCGCCTGCCGCTTGAGGGGCACGCCTGCCTCGCGCTCGGCGAGGACCCGGTCAGCCACGTAGCGGACCTGCTCGGCCTCGTCGTACACCGTGACCAGGAGGGGGCGCGCGCCTTCTTTCCGGGTCGAGAACAGATCCTTGGTGAACCGCTGGGTGGCAAGCCCAATCGCGGCGTTGGATGCGTCGAGGATGGCCTGGCTGGAGCGGTAGTTCTGTTCCAGGGTGATCACCTGGGCGGGCGGTGAGTACTGCGACGGAAAATCGAGGATGTTGCGAACGCTGGCGGCGCGGAACGAGTAGATGGACTGGGCATCGTCGCCCACCACGGTGACGCCCTTTCCGTCGGGCTTGAGCTTGAGCAGGATGTCGGCCTGGAGTCGGTTCGTGTCCTGATACTCGTCGACCAGCACGTGATCGAAGCGTTCGCCGACCTTGGCCGCGAGCGCGGGCTCGGACATCATGATCCACCACATGAGCAGCAGATCGTCGTAGTCGAGGACGTGCCGGGTGCGCTTGGCGTCGGCGTAGGCCGCGAACAGTTGCTTGAGCTGCGCCTCCCATTCCACGTACCAGGAAAACGACTGCTTGAGGCAGGCGCCGAGCGGCTCCTGCGCGTTGACCACGCGTGAGTAGATGGCAAGGCACGTCCCCTTGCGGGGAAAACGCCTGTCGGTCTTGGCGAACCCGAGCTGGTGGCGGAGCAGGTCGAGCAGGTCGGCGGAGTCCTCTCGATCGAGCACGGTGAAGGATGGATCGAGCGCCAACGAGGACGCGTGTAGGCGCAGCAGCCGGTTGGCGACGGCGTGGAAAGTTCCGGCCCAGCTCAGGGGGCCGACGTTCGCGGCCTTGCTGGGGAGGTCATCGCGCTTCTGCCCCAGGATGAGCTGCGCCCGGCGGAGCATCTCGGCCGCGGCCCGACGGGTGAACGTGAGCAGCAGGATCCGGCGCGGGTCGGCGCCCCTGGCGATGAGCCCGGCCACCCGGTGGGCCAGCGTCGCGGTCTTCCCCGAGCCGGCGCCAGCAATAATCAAGAGCGGACCTGTCCCGTATTCCACGGCGGCGCGCTGGGCTGGGTTGAGCTGATCCGGTTGTTTCTCCACGGAGGTCCTACACTAGTCAAGTGTTCAGGGGTGCGCAAGTGCGCGCATCCGGTGACGCGGCCGCCGCCGACTACGGAGTGAGGATGCCGGAGGTCTCGAGCAGTTGCAGCAGGCGCCGGGCGTTTCGGGGCGCTTGGCCTCGCACGTGGTTGTTGAAGAACAGCGCGCCGGTCTGCGCGGATCGGAGTAGCCCCCGGAGGCGTTGGTTGACCCAGTCGACGAGCTCGTCGTCGGAGTAGTCGTAGTCGAACTGGTGCGCCATCCGGCCCGACCTCCAGCCGGCGGTGTTGCGCCCATGAAAGCGCACGTAGAAGAGGTTGGGGTTGGTCACCACATCGAGCGTCGGAAAGAGATGGGGCAGGTTCGGCTCATCGACGGTGACCAGGCAGACGTGGCGTCGCTCGAGCTCGGCGAAGACCTTGTCGTCCGCCCACGAGGCGTTGCGGAACTCGACCGCGAGCGGCAGGTCGTGCAGCTCCTCGATGAGCGCCGCGAGGTAGGCGCGGTTCTTGAGCGACCGAGCGAAGCCGGCGGAGAACTGCAGCAGCACCGCGAGGAGCTGGCCAGAGACGGCCAGCGGAGCGATGCCCGCGCGGTACTTCTCCACCTCGTCCTTCCAAGCCGCCTCGTCGATCTCGTGCGTCAGTGTCCTGGTCAGCTTGGCCGAGAAGCGAAAGCTCTGCGGCACCAGCGAACGCTGCCTCTCGATGGCTTCGGCCCGGGGCATCTGGTACCAGGTGTAGTTCAGCTCGGTGACCGGGAACTCCTGCGCATACAGCGGGAGCATCTGGGCGCCTTTGGTCCCCGATGGGTATATCCCGGCCCGAACCCACTCGGGGTACGAATAGCCCGACGTCCCAACCCACAGCGAGCGAACGTCGCCGACGGCTGGCCTGGGCTCGTCACCCACGCTCGGAATAGCGATGCACCTCCACGGCGCGCCACATGTACCAGCTGGCCACCGATGCAAAGGGCGCCCACTTGCTGGCCGCGCGCTCGATGACGCTGACGCTGGGCAGGTCGCGCAGTCCGTAGGTCACGGCGAAACCCTTCTGCACGCCCAGATCCGCCACCGGCAGCACGTTGGGACGACCCAGGTAGAAGATCAGCAGCATCTGCGCGCTCCAGCGACCGATGCCGCGAATGCTGCCGAGAGCCGCGATGATCTCTTCGTCGGTCAGGCGCTGCATTTCGGCGCGCGAGGGCAGGGCGCCCGACCGGGCGTGCTTGGCGAGATCCAGGAGCGACAGGGCCTTGTTCTCGGACAGGCCAGCGTCGCGCAGCTTGGCCTTGGGGATGCCGAGCACCGCTTTGGCGTCGTCGATGGTGTCTCCGCCCAGCAACGATGCAACCCGGCCGTAGATGGTGGCTGCCACCTTGCCGGAGAGCTGCTGG
Source organism: uncultured Myxococcales bacterium (assembly GCA_964647025.1). Taxonomy (GTDB): domain Bacteria; phylum Myxococcota_A; class Polyangia; order Fen-1088; family Fen-1088; genus Fen-1118. The sequence goes on from CAZYFU010000024.1 coordinate 58,763, forward strand.
GAGACGATGGCCTTGACCAGGGCGGTGAATGGCTCTTCGCCGCCGCGGGCGTTGGGGGCCGTGGCCTGCAGGGTGAAGGGGCCCACGCGCTCGATGATGGCAGCGAGACGCGGGTCGGCCTTCGTGAGGTGCTCGACGGCGGCGCGTTCGTCGAAGGCGACGTTCGAGGTCCTGCCCCGATAGCCCTCTCGCCAGAGCAGTCGCAACTTGGTGTGCACGCCGCTGCCGGCCGAGTACTCTCCGAAGCCCGAGCGGGGCAGCACCCTGTGGCAAGGGACGACGATGGGCCACGGGTTCTGGGACATCGCCCGGCCGGCGGCGCGCGCGGCGTTGGGCGAGCCCGCCGCGGCGGCGAGCTGGCGATAACTCGTGGTCTGTCCTGCCGGGATCGCTTGCGCGGCCCGCTGCACGCGCAACAGGAACGGCGGCGCATCGTCGACGTCCAACCTGACACCGGAGAAGCTCTGCGGTTTGCCGGCAACGTGTTTCTGCAGCGCCAGCGCGAGCTCCCCGACCTCTGTCGGTACCTTATCGGGTGGTCGAGCATCGCTTCGTAGTCCCCAGCGCTGCAGGTCCGCGTTGCCGATGTCAGTCCAGTCGGCCTGGGGAAAGGCGATGCGCGAGATGCCGCGCTCCGTGAATCCGATGGCGATGGTGCCGAGCTGCGTGCGGACCTTGGTGAACGAGGTCATTGGCTTCAGATGAAAGCCCATGGCGGCGAGGTTCGCCACACTTCGATTTCTGCCTCAGAGCGTGAAGGCAATGTCATCGATCCAAATGGCGAAGGTCGCGCTCTCCGGGATCTCGAAAAGGATTTCGAAGAGCGTGGTCGGGTCGAACGCGGCGCCTTGCATGCCCCAGCCGTCTTGGCTCAGCTCCTTGAAGGGGATGGTGAACTTCGTCCACGTGGGCGTTATCGTGGGGCGGATGCCGTAGTGGTCGTAGCACTGCTTGGCCCCCACGCTGTTCGGCTTGCACAGGCCGCCATCGGGGTGGGTGTCTTTGTCCGGGAAGGTGACGTGCACGACCTGACTGCCGCCTGCGTCGCTCTTGGCCCAGAAGCTCACGCCGGTGTACTTGCTGGCGTCGTAGGGGCCACCGAGCCCGACCGAGACCGATGCACCCCAGTCCGAGAAGCCCGCGCCTTTGACGTAGACGGCGTACCTCCTGCACGGATCGCCGGTGTCGGTCGGGGTGAAAGGATTCAGCGGATCCGGATACATCGTGCCCGTCGGTGCGCCGTCGTGACTGCTCTTCCACGAGCCGACCCGGCCGCTGTTCCCAGGGATGAATCGATCGCCATCATTCAGGTCGTCGATCATGTCTTCGTTGGGCGCCGGGACCGGGCACGCGGGCGGGCCACTGTCGCCAAACCTGCTGTCGATCCGATCGCTGCCGACGTCGCGGACGTCGCGACCGCCGTCTGCTCCGACGACGCCCGCGCTGCCACCCATGCCGCCGTCGAGCTTGATCGTGCCCGCCGAGCCACCTCTCACGGCGCCGCCGGCACCGCCCCGTGCGATTCCGCCGACGCCGCCGGACCTCGCGCCGCCGGCGCTACCGCCGCTGTTTCGGCCCCCGGTTACGACGCCCGTGCCGCCGCCACCGAAGAAAGACCCACCCGAGCCGCCCGTGGTGCGGCCGCCGGCATTGCTGTAGCCGCCAACGCCCGTCCGACCACCCAGGGCGACGGCGCCGCCGCTGTTGGTCGTGCCGCCCGTGTTGGCTCGTCCCCCGGCGCCACCGGCCACGCTGCCGCCCACGCCCACGATGAACCCACCTTCGCCGCCCTCGGACAGGCCGGGCTCGTCCTCTTCGAGGTCGAGCGGCGATCGCGCTCCACAAGCGGCGGCCACCAGGATGGCGAATGGAAACACTGTCTTGGTGAGAGTGAGCTTCATGTTCTTGCCTCGGATCACCAGTATTGAGTCGGCAACACTATCGCACGGTCCATTGGGCCCGCAGCGGCGACATTTCGCTCAGTCGGGAATTTTCGAGCTAGCGCGCGTCGCACTTGCCGCGCGGTGTTCACTGTCACATTCGGGCACGTGGCACTGGCGGTGCCACCGGGAGATGGGCTCTAATGGTCATCATGCGGTCGTTGGTTCTTCTCGCATTGGTCGCAGTTGCAGCTACATGTGGGCCTGATCCGAACGCAAAGCTACCCGGCGCTGCCCAGAGTGCCGGTGGACAAAGCAACGAGGGCGGCGCCACCGAATCAGGAGGAGCGACGGCCGACAACGGTGGTGCCGTCGGCGCCGGCGGCGTGGTCGCCAGCGGAGGCAAGGTCGCGGGCAGCGGAGGCAAGGTTGGCAGCGGAGGACGGGCCGGCTCGGGTGGAGCGGCCGGCGGAGGTCGCGACGCCGGAGTGTTCCGGCGAGACTCCGGTGCCGCGAGTGGTGGTGCAGGTGATAGCGGCGGGACTGCCGGCGGCGGAGGCAGGATCGGATCCGGCGGTTTCTTTGGTCGCAGCGACGCCGCCGCGGTCGTGAGGGATACCTCGATGGCGGGCCCGGAGGTGGCGGGTGGCTGCATCAGCGCCGTCGTGGCCAACGACTACGTTTGCGGAACCGCCTCGTGCGCGGAGTGCAAGGACAACAACGGCAACTCTCGGGAGGATGGATGCAAGAAGGCCATCGATTGCATCGCCGAGAAGGGCGCCGCCTGCGACACCAACTGCGAGAACAATTGCCGCAACCAGGCTGGTGACTCCTACGGACAAGCCTGCGTCACCGCTCTTAAGACAGCGGCGTGCAGCGCGGGCGGCTGCGGCTCGACCGTCGGGCCACGGGGCTAGCGCCACGCCCTCGTCGTGACAGACTATCGGCGTGAGTGAGCAGGATCGTTCGAAGAAGCAGCCGTACGTCGTCAAGCTCGGGCCGGGCTCCTACTACTGGTGCGCGTGTGGTCTCTCGAAGCGACCTCCCTACTGCGATGGCTCGCATCGAAGCACGCTGCATTCGCCCATGAAGGTCGAAACCGACGAAGCGGTCGAGCTGCGCCTGTGCGGCTGCAGACAGTCCGGCAGCAAGCCCTACTGCGACTGTTCACACACCACGCTGCAAGGCGCCGACGAGGACGAGCCTGGTTAGCCGGCGCGGGGACCTAGATCCTGCCGCCCGTGAGCGACATGCTGCTCTTCGGCGTGCGACTTTCGTTGGCCACGCTCACGCGGACACCGGCGCGATCCACGACCGGACATCGGTTTTCGCACGTGCCGCAGCCGGTGCAGTGGTCGAGGTCCACGTGCGGGACCTTGAGAGTCTTCTGG
>CAZYFU010000025.1:0-60873 GCA_964647025.1 uncultured Myxococcales bacterium
TCGCGACTGGCGGAGCAGCTCGCGGCCGTGCTCGGCCGGTTCCGGACCTGAGCGGCCAGGCGATGCTCGGGGCGAATGGCGTGGGCCGGGGTGCACGGGTCCCGCGAGGCGGGTGACGGCCCCTAGAAGCCGCAGCGCCTGCCATGGCTGACCGCAAACTGGACCAAGTGCGGCTGGTGCCATACCGTTGGATAGACAAACTCGTGTGTGAGCCCGGAACGGGCCTCCAACCATGAGCGCAGGTCTCGCTTGAACTCGGAGGCGATCCTGAAGACTGCGACGTCGGTTGTTGCCTTTGGCACTTTGCCGGAAGATCCCCGGGCCGACATGCGCTTCCATATCCAGCTTTCCTTCAATGGAGATTCCGGGTCGATCGTCAACGGTATCGTGACCCGTGGATCAGCGTCGTACACTGTACCCAGCAGGAAGTGACCGCGCTGAATCCGGAGTCGTTCGCTCACGTCCGGTGCGGAATAGAGGACTGGGACCTTCGACGGCAAGTGATCATAGATATCGAGGAACTCGCGAGAGTCAAACGCGCCGATGGCTCGCGTCGGCCTCTTGATGGCGAAGAGAGCACCGTCCTCTTGCTCGTCCGAGCTGTTCGGACTCACGACCGCCATGTACAGGGCCACCATCGGATCGAGTGAGACATCGAGAAGGGGTGTCGCAGCCCCGTGGTGCTGAAGCAGTGCCAGCAATGCGAGGTCCGGCAACACCGTTCCTTCGTGCCGATCCAGATTGGCCTTCCTGGCGGCCTGGATGAGGCCGCCTGCATAGTTACTAACCCCGTAGCCCCGATCAAGCGCGTGTTCCGCCCTCTTCATTCTTGTATGAAGCGCGGGTTCGATCAGATGGCCTGCGTTCGCCTGCCCGCGCCATAACCACGGCGCATCATCCCCGTACATGGAATGGAGATCCCAGATCCCCCGCAGGAGCTCACGAATGCGATACTTCTTCGGTCCTGTCTGCTGGTACCACCATGGCCAGATTCCCATTCACTGAGACTATCACGCAAGCCAGTCATGACGTGTCTGTGTGCAGGGGCGCGACCGCGGGGCTCGTCCGAGAGTGGTCATCGCACAACGTCTCACCAACGAGACCAAGACCTGGCGCTCAGCCTCCCGCACTTGGTCTAGCCCGTCACTGCTCCTTCATCGAGGCTACTCCTCGATGAAGGTGTCCTCGTCGATCCTCTTGACCTTGAAGACCCGTTCCTCGCTGACCCCGACGCCAAAATCGTAGAGCAACCTGCCGAGGGTCGCCCCGTCGATCAGCGCAAGGCGCTTCTCGATCCGGTCGACCATGTCGTGAGCTTCGCGTGGGAAGCTGCCGGCCGTGGTGATGAATATTCCGTGCCTGGCGCGCTTCGATTCCAAGGCCCCGAGAAAATCCCGAACATCGCGGATGGGGACGGCACGCGCGGGATCGTATCGCTTCGCCCGGATGTAGACGCGGTCGAGGCCAAGATGATCCGCGGGAACGACGCCGTCGACGCCACCATCACCGGAGTGGCCAAGGTGGGCTCCATCGCCGGGCTTCCCGTAGCCCATCGCTTCGACCAACCGGATCGAAATTCGCTCGAGCAGCTCCGGAGAGCCCGCAAGAATACGGTCGAGGAGGTCCTTCTCGATCTTCGTGCGAACCACCTTGAACGCGCTCTCCAAAGCCTCGTCTGGTGTCTGGGCTCGATCAGCCGTCGTGCGTTCGGCAGGCGCCTCCTGGCCCTCGTCTTCATCGACGCGACGCCACTCGCGGAACTCGGGATACCGTCCGAGGTCGGCCATGGTCAGGGTGGTCGGCGAGGTCTGGAGAAGCTCGCGTCCCCGAGCTGTGACCTTGTACACGCCTCGCCGTAGGCGCTCAAGAATGCCCGCTCGCTGCAGGTAGATCTGCGCCCAGTTGATTCGGTTAGTGGCACGAAGCTGCGGGCTGTTGGGAAGGCGCTCGGCAAGATCGTTCTCGTCCAGTCCCATCGCCGAGGCCACTCGAGCCCTTGCCTCCACCGAGAGAAGCTCTCGACCCTCGCCGTAAGCCCGCAGAACGGGAAGAAGGAACACTTCGAATCCGGGAACTGCCACGTGACAATGGTACTGCGGAATCAAGGTAGCGAGAGGCCCAAACGTCGGCGACCACGCTAACCGAACGGCATTGCCCTAAGCGTTGCTTCTCAGCCACGTGCCCCCTTGACTCAGTGAGAGCACATGCTCTACTGCGCCGACGTGAAGACGGTTCGTGCAAGACAAGAGGAGCTCGAGGAGGGAGTGAAGCTGACCGCCGGGATGGCGTACACGGTGGTCGTGCATGTCCCGGGCGTCGACGTCGTCGAGATGGAGGACATCCACTTTCACCACGACAGCGCCGTCGTGCTTCCTTGGGTGCCGGGCGACGAGGACGAGGGCGCCGCGGACGAGGGCACACGGCCCACGGGTCTCGCGGTCATCGCCGCGGCTCTGCGCAACGCCAAGGAGAATCCGAAGCACAAGGTTTTGCTCGCGGGGCACGCAGACTCGTCCGGCGGGCCTGACCACAACCGCAAGCTGTCCGCCGCCCGCGCCGAGGCTACACGGGCGCTGCTCGAAGGAGACAAAGAGGCCTGGGCCAAGGCTTGCTCCAAGCATCAGAAGGTGGAAGACCTGCAGCGAGCACTGCTGTGGGTCGCGGAAGCGCACGGTTGGCCTTGCCATCCGGGCGCGGTCGATGATGACTTGGGCGCGAAGACGAAGGCAGCGCGGCGGGCATTTCGCGAGCGCTTCAACGAGGACTTCGCGGGGTCGCTGGCGCTGGACGGCGACACCTCGGTCAGCGACTGGAAGGCGATGTTCGACCTTTACGAGCTCGCCCTTTCCGACGAGCTGGGCGACGATCTGCCGGCCGGCCGTTCGGCGCTGACGTTCAACGAGCCCGCCATCCTTGCCTGCGGCGAGGACTTCGCGAAGGGCTCCGAGAAACCCGAGGGCATGCGCTCGGCGGCTGACCGGCGGGTCGACATTCTCTTCCTCGATCCCGAGGATCCGTACCCGGACTTCGCGTCCGAGAAGCCGCCGGGCGATTCGATCTACGGTCCCAATCCCCGCGTTAGGCGGCGCTACCTGCCCGTGGAGCCCCCGGCGCAGCTCACCCTCGAGCTCACGGCCATCGAGGGGCTCTACAAACCGGGCCACGTCGCCGAGGGTGAGGTCGAGCCGAAGTTGTCGGGCTATGAAGAAGGCTATCTGGGTGAAGACGACAAGGGCCGCATCTTCGTCAACCATTGCCCGCGCACCGACGCGACCCAGCCATGGGACGAGGTCGTGGCCAAGGACACGCAGTACATCGACCTCTGCGCCGAGGTCGAAGCGTCCCGGGGCGTGATCTCGCCTGACGTGCGCATCGAGTGGGAGTGGCTCGATCCGAACGCGCCCGAGCACGAAGAGCTGAACCAGCACGGCGCGCGCCTTCCCGATACCGTAGACGTGGACGGCCATCCGCGTGCCGCTACGAACCGCGGCACCTGCGACTACCCCATCCCCGACAGTAAGGACATGGCGCGGTTCGCGCAGAGCGAGGACTGCGGCTTCGCGGACGGTGCCACCATCCATTTCTGCACCACGAGCATCGAAGCGGGCCAAAGTCGCGTGCGCCTGCACGTGAGCAACGTCGCTGGCGACAGTTTCGTGGTGCGCGCGAGACTTCTGCACGGGCCACGCATGGTTCCAAGCGGACAACTCCAGACCGGGGTCATGACCGTCTGGAAACGCATCGACGTGGAGTACGTGCGCATGGAGAACGCGCTCCCGCTGCCGGTCGACAAGGTACCGCCATTCTTCGAGCCGGCGAGAGTGCAGATGGACTTCGCGAAGGAGCGGGTCGTGCCGGGCAAGCACTTCCTGACCAAGGCCGAAGACGAGGAATCCCTTGCGTGCGCCACGCTTGCCAGCGCAAGCACGGGCGAGTTCAAGGCGGAGGGCAAACCGGGATGGTTCTTCTTGGCAGCGGCCGAGCGGGCATCCAGCGAGAAGTTCCAGCAGCCAGCCGGAGCAACGTCTGGCGCTGCGGCCGGGCAGTACGCCGGCAAGGCGAAGGTTGCCGAGGTCAAGGACTCGGGCGCGACATGGGAAAAAGTGATCGTGAACCAGGTGGTGAGCGGCCCGGTGGAGATCATGAAGGTGCGAGACCGCACCGATGGACCGTACGGTCAGATTGAGGTTTGGAAGAAGGAAGTGGTCGGCGGGCAGACGCACCTGCATCTATACGGCACCGACTACCAGTCGGACTTCGAGGTCCCCAAGGGATTACAGACCGGGCGCATGGGCGGAGCGGGCAAAGGCGGTGCGTACGACAAGCGGGACTTCGCCTTTCTGAGACATCGCCTGCGCTTGCCGACCAACACGTGGGAGACGCCGGGGATGGGCTTTTCCGAGAACGTACACATCGAAACGACGCCTCCCGGGGTCGTCGAGACCAGAGGGCTGAGCCCGTCGGTCCTCCACGGCGGGGAGAAGTACTTCGCTGGCCGCCTAGTGGTGTTCACGCGTGCCGGCGAGGCGACGTCGCTCGACGCCGATCGAACGGTCGCCACGATCGTGCACGAGTTCACGCACGCGTTCGGCTACCCGCACAAGTGCGGCTACTACGCTTGGCCCCAACCGCCAGCGCAAAGCTGCTCGATGAACTACTTCCTGAGCTGGCTTTACGTCATAGGCTCGCGCCGACTGGATCGCTTCAACCTCGGCGAGAAGAGTCCCCACCTGTGCGCCAAGCACCTGGCCGGCGTGCGCGAGGTCCACCTGGAAGACAATCCCGCCATGTGGACTTGGGAGGAGAAGAACCGTGGCTGAACACCCGACGACGCTGACGTTGCGCATGCGCATGGAGCCCACGGCGGTGCTTGGGCTCCCCTGGTTCGTCGAGGTCACTCTGGCCAACGAAACCCAAGGAGCCGAGTACTACCGGCTCGGGCCCTGCGTTCCGGCCTCCCCTCCTTTTCCAGTAGAGTTGGTCTTCACCCACGGGAAAGAACGGGTGGCCCTTCCCGCCTCGGACGGTGATCGATTCGAACGGCGTGCGGGCGCATTCGATCTCCTCCCCGGGGAATCCCGCACCTTCGTGTTGGACCTCTCGGAGCTGGCGCCCGTGGCACGGCTGCCCCCGGGACATTGGCAGTGCCAGGCAACGTGGCTCATGCCACACGAAGAGCCCCGCGCGCCTACCGTGCCCGTGGAAATCTTGGCCGCCAAGGCCGGCGACCTGGCCAAGGTCGATAGGCTACGCCACGCCGGCGGCGCCCGTTCACCAAGCTGGTTCAACTTCGTCCGGATGGGCGACGCCGCGGATGTACGTGTCGCAAGAAACCTCGTCTCCCAACAAGCGCGCGGCGCTCTCTTGCCCTATGTCATCATGTGCGAAGCGGTTCACAGCCCCGCGCCGCTGTCGCGATTTTCGCCAAGCGAGCTGCTGCGATTTCGTGATGGCCCCTGGGCCAGCGAAGCCGCGCTGCTCTCGTACGAGCTCGCCTGTGCCCGCCACGCCCCGGATCGCTCCCAGCTTCGAGCTCGGCTCCTGTCGCGCTGGCCGGGGGTGGCTTTCCGTGTGATAGGGATCGACAAGGAGATGGGCATCCTGACGACGCTACGCGAGGACTACGGTCCCAAGGAGGACGGACGATGAGCGTACCTGCGCAAGCCTTCGCCATCGCCGGGCTCGTGCTTGCGCTCTCTGCCACCGCTTGCACGTTCCCGGAGGCATACGGCAAGCCCCGCCAACCGCCCGCCGACGCCGGAGCCAGGACCAGCGAACGGAAGGCAAAGCCGACGAAGCCCGATGGCGGCGTGCGCGGCAAACGCCGCCGGGCTGGCTCTCTGATCGGACTGACCCAAGCCGAAGTCGTCGCACGAAAGGGTCAGCCCACCGCCAAGAAGGGCAACGTCTGGTTTTACACGCCTCATCGCCCGGGGTGCAGGGAGCACATCTTCAGCGAACTCGTGATCTTCGAGGGCGACGAGGTCGTCAAGGTGGACTTCCTCCAGGAGGAGACGGGAAAGATCTGCATGGATCGCGAGTGAATTCGTAGCCCGCCGAGTGGGACGGACGCCGTGCACTCCGCCCGCTGGGCAAGGGCCCGAGGTACTCAGAAGCTCGCGCAGGTGTACTCGCCGCCCGCGCGCACCCGCGCGAAGCGCATCGTGGTGCTGGAGGCCGCGTCGAACCACGCCCAGACCACGTCGCCGTTGGCGTGCGTGCGGAACGGATCGTCGCGGCGGCCCCACTTGACCTTAGCGCTTGCGTCCACCGGACCTTCGAGGAAGCCCCCTGCCCCGTCCACCCGCGCCAGCTTGTACTTGTAGGTCGACCCGGGCTCGGACCAGCCGACGATGTACTGTTCGGCGGCATCGCCCGACGGGCTCCAGCGCGCGATGCCCGAGTCGGCCTCGTTGCCCGATGTGGTGGTCAGCCAGACCACGGCACCCGAGGTCAGCCCGGCCGCGATGCTGGCGAAGCCGATGTCCTGGTTCATCGTTTGGGTACTGTAGGACGACTGGCCTTGCGTGGCCGGGGCCTGGTGCGCGTTGAAGACGATCTTCCAGCCGGTCGGCGCCGGCGCAGCGCCGCCCAGCTCGCCCGCGACGCTGCCGTTGCAGCCGGCATCCACGCTCAAGACCTTGTTCTTGTTGTTGATGTACACGCCGCCGATGCTGCTCGTGGCGAAGTCCGAGCCGCTGGTGCCGGGATAACAGTCGGTCACACAGGCGGGCATGAACTTCTTGTCGGCGGCGTTCCAGCGCAAAAGGTTGCTCATGCTGTGCGAGCAGCCCCAGCTCCACTGCGTAGTGGCCTTGCCGGCCAAGTCGACGAACTTCAGCGTGTCGCCTTCGTGGCCCGACTGCGAGTGCACGTGGTAGTACGCGCCGTACGAGCTCGCGCCGAACTCCAGTCGACTCTCGCCGAGGCCCCAGTCGGTGGGACAGTTGACGTCCGAGCCGGTGGCGTTGGCAAGCTCGGTGGCCGCGCCCGCGGGTGCGCCTGCGGCGTCGAAGCGCTGCACGTAGATGCGACCGCTGTTGCTCACGTCGGCGCAGGTCGTGGATGTTCCCGCCGCCCACAGCAGGGCGCCGAAATGACCGTCGGGCTCGGCGGCCAAGCCTCGACACTCGAACGCGCCGAGGTCGTGCGTCGCCTTCAAGGCGTCGTTCGCGTCCAAGCGCAAGGCGTAGGCGTGCGAGGTACCCGGCGTGCTGCGCGAGTCCGCGGTTCCGGTGGTGATGCACACCAAGGTCTCGCAGTTGGCGAGCGGCGCCGTGAACACCGGCGAGATGCCCAGCGAGCTCGAGCCCCAGATCCTGTAGTTGCTTCGCCCGGGCTTCACCGCCGCGGGTGCGGTCACGCTGGACACCGAGATGCGATCCAGAAGGGCGCCCGTGGTGGCGGCGCCCCCGGTTCCTGCCGTCGTGCCCCCACTGGCCCCGGGAGGGACCGAGGAACCGCCTGTCCCGGACGCCCCGCCCTTGCCCGACGCGCCGCCGCTCCCCGGAGTGCCGCCCTTGCCCGACGCACCGCCACCGCCCGGAGCGCCGCCGCCTGCTCCCCCGCCGCCGGACGATCCGCCGCCGGACGCCCCCGTGCCCGGAGCCTCGGCTCCCCCAGTGCCCAAGGCACCGCCAGCCTCGCTACCGCCGCTCGATTCACCGGTTCCCCCTCCTCCTCCTCCGCCGGACGATCCGCCGCAGGCAACGACCAGGCTGGCTGCAAGACACAAGGCGAGCGCGCTTCTCATGGTTCCCTCATGATTCCAAGTCACCAGGTTGGGGGCCGACCGATGCCACGCCCGTGCACGAATTTTAGTCTGACTGCGCAGGTTTCGTCGCTCGCAAACCGCGCTTCGTGCGTACTCACCGATGTCGCTCGCGCTGCTTCGTTTCCTGGTCGCGTCCTCGGCGCTGCTGCTCTACGGCTGGCTGAAAGGCGTGGGGAGGCCCCGCCGACGCGACCTTCCGCTGTTCGCCGGCGCGGGCTTTCTCGGCATCTTCCTCTATATGTGGTGCTTCAACGTGGGTCACCAGACGGTGCCCGCGGCCACCGGGGCGTTTCTCATCGCCGTCACGCCGATCTTCACCGCCATCAACGCGGCCATCGCCCACAAGTCCAAGGTCAGGCTGCGCGCGTGGCTCGGTATGTCGACCAGCCTGGTCGGAGCCAAGCTCGGCAGTCGGGTGGCGCGACCGTAACGAGCCTGGCCGGGTCCTCGGTAGCGGGGACGCACGCAGCGCTGCCCGTGCGCTGGCACCGTGCCTGCAAGGCGGAAGGCCATGCCAGCCTCACGCAACGTAGTTCTGGAAGACATCAGCCCCCGCAAGCGCCGTCTGCTCGTCGCGGAGGACAACCCCGCCCTGCGGGAGTACCTCGTCGCCGTTCTCCGCGCCGAGGGCTACGACGTCGCGGCGGCCTCGACGGCAGACGACCTGGTGGACACGCTCGCGGTTTCTTTACGTCCCGATGTCGGCTCGGGAGAGTTCGACCTCGTCATCGCCGAGGACCGCCTCGTCATACGCGGCGAGACCGTGCTCGGCCAGGGCCGATGGACCCAGGCGAACATTCCGCCCTTCGTCCTGATAGGCGCGGTCCCGGGTCGCGAGGCCGCGCCAGGCGGGCCCAGGACCAACGCCGTGGCAAGGTTCGACAAGCCGCTCGACATCGAGAGCCTGCGCAGCGCCGTTCGGTGTCTGGCGCAAACACTGTTCGAAACCTGCCAGGCGAAGGAGTCGGCAGCCAGCAATTGACCCTGCCCTGCCAAGGCCCCGGTCGACGTCCGGGCCCTGGCGGGGTCTGCTTGTCGCGGGATACGTTTGAGCCACGCTCGCGGCGATGGCCACTGATCGTCCATGAGACCTCTCTCCCTCGACGGAGTGGCGTTGCACGTTTTCGCTTGGGCGTGGTTGGTTGGGCTGGCCAGCGCCTGCTCCTCGAATGCGGGGCTTGGTAACACCACCGGCGGCGCAAGTGGTGCAAACGCCATGGGCGGCGCGAGTACCGCGAAGGGTGGCCTAGCGATGGGAGGCGCAGGCGCTGGCGGCGCCGCGGGCCGCCCATCGGGTGGTGGCGCGGGAACGGCGGGCGGCCGGTCGGGCGAAGGTGGTAACAGCAGCGCGGGAGCAGGTGCCGGCGGAGCCTCGGGCGCGGGCGGAATCGTCGATGGCACGGGGGGCGCTGGCGGTGCGGGCGACGCAGGCACGGGCGCACCGCCCACCCTCGCCGTCTCCGGTGGCACGCTGAAGCTCGACTTTTGCGCGCCGAACGTCGTGCGCGTCGCGTTCGCCAAGGACGCGGCCTTCTTCACGCGCGAAAGCCTCACCACCGCCGCGCGCAAGTGCGAGGACACGTCCTGGGAAAGGATCGCGGGCGATGGCCAGGTCACGTACAAGACCTCCGCCCTCGCCGTCCGCGTCGAGGACACCGGCCGGGTCAGCTTCCTGGATCCGAACGGACAAGTCGTCTTGGCCGAACGGCCGAACGGCGGACGCACCATGCACGCCGCCACGGTCCAGGGCGAGCAGACCTTCAACGTGCGCCAGGAATGGGAGCCCAACCAGGACGAGTCGCTCTACGGGTTGGGTCAGCATCAGCAGGGGCTGCTCGACATCAAGGACCACGACCTCGACCTGCGCCAGTACAACACCGAGATCTTCATCCCGTACCTCGTGTCGAGCCGAGGCTACGGCATCCTCTGGGACAACACCTCGTTCTCGCGCTTCGGGGATCTCGACGACGCCGTGGCGCTGCCGGGCGTGACGGGCCTCTATGCTTCAAGCGGCGAACCGGGCGACGTCGCGCCGGGCAACGGAACGGTCAGCTGGAGCGGCTCGGTGAAGCCGACGGTGAGTGGCGACTACCTGTTTCGGACCTACTCGTCCGGGGCCATCAACCTGCAAGTGAATGGCCAGGCCGTCATCGACCATTGGCGCCAGAGCTGGAACCCCGGCGAGGACGTCGCCCGCGTTGCCCTGACCGCCGGACAATCCGTGCCGGTGAAGCTGCAGTGGACGGCGGACGGCTCGGTCAAGATCGTGCGCCTGCTATGGAAACCGCCGGTCGCGAATCGAACCACGTCGCTCTGGTCGAAGGTCGGCGACGGCATCGACTACACCTTCGTCTACGGCCCCGAGCTCGACACCGTCGTGGCCGGGTACCGCCGCATGACCGGCGAGGCGCCCATGATGCCCCGCTGGGCCTACGGCTTCTGGCAGTGCCGCGAGCGCTACAAGACCGCGCAAGAGTCGCTGGACGTGTTGGCTGGATACCGGTCGCGCAAGGCCCCCATCGACAACATCGTACAGGACTGGCAGTACTGGAAAGAGGCCGAGTGGGGCTCGCACGCCTTCGATCCGACGCGCTTCCCGGATCCCAACGCGTGGATCGAGACCATCCACGAAACGCACCACGCGCAGCTCATGATCTCGGTGTGGCCGAAGTTCTACACCGGCACCGCCAACTTCACGGCCCTCCGCGACGCGGGCGACCTCTACACGCCCAACGTCACCGAAAGCAAGAAGGACTTCGTCGGGTATCCCTTCACCTTCTACGACGCCTTCAAGGCCGAGGCGCGCCAGCGCTACTGGTCGCAGATCGACCAGGCCCTGTTCGCGAGGGGCGTCGACGCGTGGTGGATGGACGCCTCCGAGCCCGACATCGTCGAAGGGCCCTTCACCAGCGTGGCGTCGCAAGTGTCGACCTTCGAGACGCACATGCACCCGACCGCGCTCGGCACCGGGGCGCGCATGCTGAACGCGTACTCGCTGGTCAACAGCCAGGCCATCTTCGAGGGGCAGAGGGCGGCAGCGCCGAACCAGCGCGTCTTCATCCTCACCCGCAACGGCTTCGCTGGACAGCAGCGCTACGCCGCGGCGTCGTGGTCGGGCGACATCACCTCGACCTGGACGGCCCTGCGCAAGCAGATCCCCGCCGGGCTCTCCTTCTCGCTGTCCGGGATGCCGTATTGGACCTTGGACAGCGGCGGGTTCGCGACGCCCGCGCGCTTCTCGACGGCCAATCCGACGACCGCCGATCTGAACGAGTGGCGCGAGCTGAACACGCGCTGGTTCGAGTACGCGACCTTCCTGCCGCTCATGCGCTCGCACGGCCAGGCCCCGGCGCGCGAGATCTGGCAGTTCGGCGGCGACACCAGCAACGCCTACGCCGCCATGCTGAAGTTCGATCGTCTGCGCTACCGCCTGCTGCCGTATCTCTACTCCCTCGCCGGCGAGGTCACCCACCGCGCGGGGACCATGATGCGCCCACTGGTGATGGACTTCCGCACCGATGCGGCGGCACGCGCCATCGGCGACCAGTACATGCTGGGCCCCGCGTTCCTGGTCTGCCCCGTGACGACGTACAACGCACGCACCCGCCCGGTGTACCTGCCCCAAGCCGCGGGAGGCTGGTACGACTTCTGGACCGGGGCGGCCGCCGAAGGTGAACAGACGGTGCAGGCCAGCGCGCCCTTCGACGCGATTCCGGTCTACGTACGCGCCGGCTCCATCGTCCCCGTCGGCCCCGAGCTGCAGTACGTGGCGGAGAAGCCGGCGGATCCAATCACCCTCTTCGTCTACACGGGCGCCGACGGCGCCTTCACGTTGTACGAGGACCAGGGGCTCACCTACGACTATGAAAAGGGCGAGCTCTCGGAGATCCCGCTGCGCTGGAACGAGGCGAGCAAGACGCTGTCCATCGGAGCCCGCCAAGGTTCGTTTCCCGGCATGCTGGCGAGTCGCACCTTCCAGGTCGTCCTTGTGTCGCCTGACGAAGTCGTGGGCTTCTCATTCACCCCGACGCCCGTCAAGAGCATCGCCTACGCCGGAACGGCCCAAGAAGTCACGTTCGACTGAATCGCCTCGGCCGGCGCTTCCCGATCCCGACGGTCCGCGTGTTTCCTTGGGCATGAGCGTCGACTTCGCGGATTCTGTGAAACTTTGCCAAAGCCCCTATGCAACCCAGGGCCTTTTGTGAAAGCTACTCGCACCATGCATTCGATGACACGGTTCCACTTGGTGATCGGCTTCCTCGTGCTCGGCGTTGCCTGCGCCAGTGAACGGCGCGTGACCAGTAGCGGCGGCGACGGGGGCGCATCTGGCGGTTCCAGCACGGGTGGAGCTGGCGGCTCGGGCGGAAGCGCGGCGGGCGGCAGCGGCGCGGGCGGCACCGGTGGCAATGGCGGTGCGACCGGAGGATCCACCGGCAGCGGCGGAAGCGCGGGCACTGGCGGCACGACGTCGCAAGGCGGCTCGGGCGGATCGGCGGGCGCTGGCGGCAGCGCCACGAACGGTGGGGCCGGCGGCCTTGGCGGCGGCACCGCGGGCGCCGGTGGCGTTGGCGGCGTCGGCGGCGGCACAGGTACCGGCATCAGTGGCACCGGCGGCACCGAGCCAACCCTGCCCTTCCCGAGCCAGGCGTGCTTGACCAAGGCCGACGGCCTGGTCGCGCAGATGACCGCCGACGAGAAGTACGGACAGATGCTGCAGATGGAGCGCGAGGGCCTCACCAACCAGGCCGTCACCGAGTTCGCGCTGGGCTCGGCCTTCAGCCAGGGGGGCTCCGGGCCTTCCGACAACTCGGCCACGGGCTGGGCCGACATGACCGACGGCTACCGGCAGGCGGCGCTGTCGAGCCGCCTCAAGATTCCCTTCCTTTATGGCGCCGACGAAGTGCACGGCGTGAGCACGGTGAAGGGCGCGGTGGTGTTCCCGCACAACATCGGCCTCGGCGCCACCCGTGACCTCGCCCTCATCGAGCAGGTCGGCCGCATCTCGTCCGACGAAGGCCGCGGATGTGGCGTGGACTTCTTCTTCTCGCCCGTCGTGGCGGTCTCGCTGGACGAGCGTTGGGGCCGCACCTACGAGGCCTTCGGCGAGACCACGGAGCTGGCGAGCACCATGGGCGTGGCCATGACCAAGGGGATCCAGTTCTCGGCCACCGGAGCGTTCACGGGGATCCTCGCCAACGCCAAGCACTACCTAGGCGACGGCGGCACCGCGAACGGCGTGACCGGCGGCGACGTCAACGGCGACGAGACCAAGCTGCGCGCCATCCACCTCGAACCCTACCGCGCGACCGTGAAGGCGCGGGTCGGCTCGATCATGCCCTCGTACAGCAGCTGGCAGGGCACCAAGATGCACGTCAACAAGAAGATGATCACGGACGTGCTCAAGGGAGAGCTCGGCTTCGGCGGCTTCATCATCTCCGACTTCAACGCCTGCTTCCAACTCGGCGTCTCGAACCAAGACGGCATGAACCAGTGTGTGAACGCGGGCGTCGATATGTTCATGGCGTGGGGCCAGAACATCTCCACCATGGTCGGCTACCTGTCGAGCGGCGTGAAGTCGGGCACCGTGCCCCAGTCGCGCATCGACGACGCCGTCCGGCGCATCGTGGCCACCAAGTGCGAGCTGGGCCTGTTCGAGTCGAACGGCAAGGCCGACCGCAGCGAGACCAGCAAGGTGGGCTCCGCCGAGCACCGCGCGGTGGCCCGGCAGGCCGTTCAGAAGTCGATGGTCGTCTTGAAGAACGACGGCGCCGTCCTACCCATCCCGAAGAGCAGCACGGTGGCGCTGGCCGGAAAGAGCGCCGACAACACGGGCAACCAGTGTGGTGGATGGACCATCAGCTGGCAAGGCTCGAGCGGCAACGTGGTCCCCGGCGCGACCAGCATCAAGCAGGCCTTCGAGTCGGCCCTGGGCGCTGGCAAGGTCGTGTTCTCCGAGAACGGCGGGACGACGTCCGGCGCCAGCGTCGGCGTGGCGGTCATCGGCGAGACCCCATACGCGGAAGGCAAGGGAGACCGCACCGACCTCGCCGTGGCCAGCGAGGACGTGAACGTGGTCAAGGCGCTCAAGCAAGCCGGGCTCAAGACCGTGGTCGTGCTGATCGCCGGGCGCCCGATGATCCTCGAGCCCATCATGGCCTACGCCGACGCCATCGTGATGGCGTGGCTGCCGGGAACCGAGGGCGCTGGCGTCACCGACATCCTGCTCGGCGACGCGAAACCGAGCGGCAAGCTGCCGCACACCTGGCCCAAGTCCATGTCGCAGATCCCGATCAACGACGGCGACGCGAGCTACGAGCCCCTGTACCCCTTCGGGTACGGTCTGACGTACTGACGCCGTCGACTTCCCAGCACAGCCTCCTCGACGGCGAGGTGGTCCGCGTGGCCGATGATGATATGCGGCGACGACACTGCGGCTACGTTTGCGATACACTCGCGCCCATGACCGCAAAGCGTGCCGCATGCCTCCTCGCCGCCTGCATCGCGGCGACGCTCGCCTGTCGAAAGGCCCAGGTCTCGAAGGGCGCACCCGAAGTCGGCAGCCAGGGACGCGGGCCCGTCATCGACTCGCACACGCTGATCGCACCCGTCGAAAAATCCATCGAGACGGCCTTGGACATCTTCAAGCAGGTCGGCATCGTGAAGTTCTGCAACAAAAACGGCGGCTACCTCGGCTCGCGCGGCTTCGCGGCCACCTTGGCGGTCAAGCATCACCTGAAAGAGAAGTTCGAGTTCTTCGTGAACGTGTCGTGGAATCGGGTCGAGGAGCCGGGTTGGGGCGAGTTCGAGGCCGATCGCCTGGAGCGCGCGGTCGGCTTCGGCGCAAAGGGCATCAAGTTCTTCAAGGCCATGGGCCTCGGCGCGCGCGACGCGAACGAGAAGCTGATTCCCATCGACGACGCGCGCTTCGATCCGATCATGGAGAAGGCGGCCAAGCTCAACATCGTGGTCGCGATTCACGTCGGTGACCCCAGGGCTTTCTTCGAGCCCCCGACGCCACAGAACGAACGCTACGACGAGCTCAAGCTGGCGCCCGACTGGAGCTTCTACGGCCAGGACTATCCCTCGCTGGCCGAGCTGTGGAAGCAGACCGAGCGGCTGATCACCCGCCACCCCAAGACCACGTTTCTGTTCATCCACCTCGGCATGGCCGAGGACATCGGCTACATGGAGAAGCTGCTCGACGCACACGCGAACGTCTATCTCGACACGTCGGCGCGCGTCCCCGAGTTCGGTCGCCACCCCCCGGACAAGCTGCGCGGGTTCTTCACCAAGTTCCAAGACAGGATCCTGTTCGGCACCGACCTCTCGATAAGCCCGGGCCACTGGCAGCTGGGCTCGGTCTCCGAGACCCCCGTGGGCCCGGCCGAGGCCGTCAAGTTCTACGAGGCCCACTTCCGCTTCTTCGAGTCCGACGAGAAGAACATCGACCACCCGACGCCAATCCAGGGCCGCTGGAAGGTCAACGCCATCCGCCTGCCACGCGAAGTGCTGCGCAAGCTCTACTACGACAACGCAGAGAAGCTGATCTTTGCCCGCAAGGTCACCATCCCCGTGGTCGACCCGGTCGAAGAGAAGCCCGCCGCACCGTAGCCTCCGGACAGATCGCGTCATCGAACGACCGGGACACCCCGCCCCCCCGTGAGCCGAATTCGGGCTCTCGCGACATCTCTCGACGAATGCTTTCGACCATTCTGTCGGGGATGCGCCCCGTCGATAACGCTGTCCACGGAGGATTCTGATGCGGTCACTGTCAATCAAGTCACTGGGTCATGTCGCGGCTGTTCTAGCGGCGATGCAGATGGGCTGCTCCGACGATGGCAGCTCGACCACGCAGGGCAATGGGGGATCGGCGGCGGGCGGCGCCGTGAGCGAGGGCGGCCAGACATCGTCAGGTGGCGCGACCGGCACGGGCGGCGCGGTCGCTTCGACCGGGGGCGCGACCGCCACCGGCGGCAAGGGCTCTGGCGGGAACGTCTCCACCGGCGGCGCGGTCGGCTCGGGCGGCGCCCCGGGCACCGGCGGAAAGCTTGGCGGGACGACCGGGACCTCGGTCGGCTCGGGCGGCGCCCCGGGCACCGGCGGCACGGTCGGCGGGAACACCGGCACCCTGGTTGGTTCCGGAGGGGCCGGCGCGGGCGGCGGACCGGGAGGCGGCTCGGGCACCGTCAATTGGGGCAAAGAGGAGAACCCGACGTCCAAATGCACCGTGGGCGCGATGCCCGAGGTCAGCTCGCTCAAGGCCAACTCCAAGCTGCCCGACCCGTTCACCAAGATGGACGGAACCCGCATGAAGGACAAGAGCGAGTGGGCATGCCGGCGGGAGGAGATCCTTCAGCAGAGCTTCAAGTTCATCTACGGCGACAAGCCCATACCCGCCAAGGGGTCTGTCACGGGCACGGTAAGCACCACCGCCATCTCGATCACGGTCAGCGAGGGCGGCAAGAGCGCCAAGATCTCGGCCACCGTGAGCATGAACGGGGCCACCCAGCCCGCGCCCGCCATCATCACCTACGGTGGCTCGGGCGTTCAGGTGCCAAGCGGCGTGGCCAAGATCAACTTCAGCCCCACCGAGACCACCGGCGGCAGCGGCGCCAAGTCGGGCCCCTTCTTCGATATCTACGGGTCGAACCACGCCGCGGGCTACATGGTGTCGAACGCCTGGCTGGTCAGCCGAATCATCGACGTGCTCGAACAGAATCCGGCCATCATCGATCCCTACCGGGTGGGTGTGACGGGTTGTTCCCGCTGGGGCAAAGGCGCCTTCGTCGCGGGCGCGCTCGACAACCGCATCGCGCTGACCCTGCCCTGCGAGTCAGGCATCGGCGGCACCGTGGCGCTCCGCTTGGTCGAGCAGCTCGACACCTCGGGCGAGTGGCCCTACCACGCGATCAGCTACGTGCGTTGGCTGTCGGAAGTGGCGCTCGGCAAGTTCACCACCGGCAGCAGCGCCGGCGCGGACAACACCGACAAGTTGCCCATCGACATGCACGAGGTCGCGGCGCTCATCATCCCGCGTGGCCTCTACATCGTGGACAACCCCAGCACGAACTACGCCGGGTTGGACAGGAACTCGGCCTGGGTCACGGGCAGCATCGACAAGGTGATCTTCGAGGCGCTGGGTTACGCGGGCAACTTCGCGTACCAGGGGGCGTCGGGCAGCCACTGCCAATGGCGTACGCAGTACAACGAGTCGCTGAACGGCATGGTCGACAAGTTCCTCAAGGGCAACGCCTCGGCGAAGACCGGCAACGTCGCCACCGACTTCACCGGCCCCGATCCCAAGAAGTACTATGACTGGACTGCCCCCACGCTGACCGGCGACCTGTAGGCCGCCTGCACCCACGATGAAGGCCGGGAGCACGAGCTTCCGGCCTTTTGTCTATCGAGACGGCGGCCGGCCGTACAGCGACGGGCGATGCGTGCTGTACGTGAAGCCGTAGAGCGGCCCCAGCGGCCCTTTCGACACGTACCGTCCGATCTCGGACTTCCCGTCGGGGCCCAGCTCGACCATGGTGCTGCTGAGGTTCGCGGTGACGAGGAAGTTGCCGTTGGGTAGCCGCTCGACGTCGCCCTGGATCTTGGACGCGCCGGCGCCCGCGTATCTCCAATCGAGGACGGCCCGTTTGCCTGTGATCGTGTAGTGCAAAACCGCCGCCCCTCCGCTGGATTCATTCGAAAACACGACCAGCTTGTCGTCCGCGTACCAGTCGTGGCCGTGCTGGATGTGCCAGATGCCGCCCAGGCCCGCGCCCTCGGCCTGAAGGTGCTGCGTCCAGTTGCCCGTCGGGGCCTTTCCGATGGAGAGCACGGGACTGCCCCGTCGGGTGAACATCGCGATGGCATCCTTGTTCCGGTCCGAGACCGTGTACCTGTCGGTTTCGAGCAGGTAGTGGATGCGGTTGGCGTGGCAGATCTCGGTTCCCTCGACCTCGCCCTGGTCGGGAAAGTACTGGAAGATCTGCCAGGTGTCGAAGACGGGGACGCCGTCCGTGATGTCGATGCTCGCCTCGTAGACCCGGTCGCACTCGCCTTCCTTCTGCTTTGCGAGATAGGCGATGCCCCCGGGGATGGCCGTGAAGTCGTGGTGGTCGCCGCCCGGGGCGTCCATGGACGTGAAGTCCGAGCCGTCCATCTTCACGCGGTAGAAGAGGCCCGTGTCGCCCAAGTCGAAGGGGCCAGGATCGCGAGCGATCATGTACTTGCCGTCCCAGGACATCTGCGCGGAGAAGACGTTCCACATCGGGTACGCCCAGACCAGCTCGCCCTTCTTGTCGAAGATCACGACCTCGCCATCCCGTGCCGTCACGATGAATCCCGAAGCGGCGCCGGGGCCGGTGGATGCCTTGGCAAGCGCGGCCACACCGAGCGACCCGGTCGTGATGGTGTGGTCTTCCCCATAGCAGACCGACGTGCCATCCGAGACGGCCACGCGAAAGTGGTGGTTTCGATTCTGTGCCATCCCGAGCAGCAACGTCCGATAGCCCTGCTCTCCCAGATCGACCGGCGCGACCAGTCCGTACTCGGTGCTCGGCCCGAAGTGGATCTCGGCAGCCACGATATGGGGCATGCTCGCGCCAAACGAGACGATGCCCACGGTCGCGATGTTCGGCGAGATGGCCAGAGAGGTCACCGTCACCGTGCAGCCCGTGGTGGGCAACCCGGCGAGTCGGCTCGAGCCGTCGAGATACCCACCGCCCGCGCCCGTGGACTTGCCACCCGTTCCGCCGGCTCCGGCGCCACCGGATGCAAGGGCACCACCGCTGCCGACCGAGGCATCGCCAATCTCCGTCGAGCCGTCTGGCCGCTCGCCCGACTCGGCGGAGCAAAAGGCTGCCGAGACCAGCAAGAATCCCAGGGCGAAAAGTCGCCCGCGTCTCGAGGCGTGCGGCACGAGCGTCGAGCGTTGCGAGCGATCGTGCGGTGCCATGCGAGTCACAGGATACCGCATACCAATCGTCGACGTGCGCATCGAACCGACGGACAACGAGCGTAACTTCGGGCCCGAGCCCGCCATCGAAGACGCGACTTGGTAGGTGAGGTTCCCGCGACCTCGCCATCCGAGAGCATGGTGCCCACGGCGCCGGCACTCGAGACAGACCCGGGCACGTCGCTCGGGACCGTTCAGGATCCGACGGGGGAAACCGTGCCGGTGGCCACCGTGCCCGCATCCCCCTCGGGATAGCCGCCGCGTTCACCGTCACGCCCATGTTGGCCGTGGGCCTGCGCTGGACCTGGGACAACGTCGGCAAGACCCACGACGGCGTGGGCCGCGGCGACGAGCGGTCGCTGGTGGCGCTGGCGAACCTGCACTTCTAGGCGCGATCGCACCGCACTGGTGCAGACGAAGCGCGAGGCGGTACTCTTCGTCCATCATGCGAAGAGTCCTTTGCCTCGCGCTCGGCGTTCTCGGATTGTTCGCGCCGGGATGCTCCGATGGCACCACCGCCGGCGATGCCGCCGTGTTCTTCGAGGCCGGGGTCGAGCCGTTCGACGTTCTCCTCTTCACCCGGACGGTCGGCTACCGACACGACTCCATCCCAGCCGCCGTCAGCGCGCTGTCAGAGCTCCAAGGGGCCGGGGGCTATCGCGTGGAGGTCACCGACGATCCCACCCGCTTCATGCCCAGCGAGCTTTCCCGCTTCCACGTCGTGGTATTCCTCATGACCACGGGCGACGTGCTCGACCAGCAACAGCAGGCGGCGTTCGAGGCGTGGATTGCCGCGGGCGGCGGCTACTTGGGCGTGCACTCGGCGTCGGACACCGAGTACGACTGGCCCTTCTACGGAGACCTCGTCGGGGCATACTTCTCGCAGCATCCCAACATCCAGGACGCGAGCGTCCGACTGGAAGTCCCCGACCACCCGGCCATGGCCGGGCTCCCCTCGTCGTGGCGCCGACGTGACGAGTGGTACGATTTCCGCACCAACCCGCGGACCTCGGCTACCGTGCTCGCGACCGTCGACGAATCCAGCTACACGGGCGGCGGCATGGGAGAAGATCACCCGATCGTCTGGGCGCGCACCGCCCCGGGTAGCGGCCGAGCGCTCTACACCGCGATGGGACACACCCAGGAAAGCTACGCCGACCCGCTCTTCCGCCAGCACCTGCTGCAAGCCCTGCGTTGGGTCGCCGGACAGTGAACGGTGACCTGGGCGTGCTAACACTTCTGCATGGTCCACGAGATCAGGAACGCCAGCGACGGCGATTTGGCGAAGGTGGGACAGTTGGCAGGCGAACTGGTTCGCATGCACCACGCATGGGATCCGCTGCGCTGGATGATGCCCGACCGGGTCGAGCAAGGC
The DNA here is from genome assembly GCA_964647025.1 of uncultured Myxococcales bacterium. Lineage (GTDB taxonomy): Bacteria > Myxococcota_A > Polyangia > Fen-1088 > Fen-1088 > Fen-1118. The sequence goes on from CAZYFU010000025.1 coordinate 20,098, forward strand.
TACGCCCGCTTCTTCGCGAGCCAGCTCGACAATCCCGACACGATCATCCTGGTCGCCGAGGACGGTGCTGGCGAGGTGGTTGGCTACGCCTACGCGGCTCTCGAGCCACGCAGTTGGGAGGATCTGCGCGAGGCCTGTGGCAAGCTGCATGACGTGTTCGTGGCCCGGCATTTCCGAAGGCGCGGTCTGGGTCGCGCCCTGGCCAAGGAGGCCATCGCTCGTCTGCGAGACCTGGGAGCGCCGCGCGTGGTGCTGACCTCCGCTTGGCAGAACCAAGAGGCCCATGCCCTGTTTCGCTCGCTCGGCTTTCGCGAGACGATGATCGAGATGGCAAAAGAGACCTAGATCATCGCCCAGCAATCGATCTTTGCGATTGACCGTGCGCCTCGGACGATTTGTACTGCTCGGTCTCCCGGTTCGTTCTCAAACCCGTGTTCGAAGGAGCGCCATCCATGCCTCGATCTTCTCGAATCGCCGAGATCCACCGCCGCCGGACGACCGTGAGACTCCCGCTCTTGCCACTCCTCGCCCTGTGCTGCGGCTGCGCGACGAACGCCGCGGCCGATGCACGTCCGCCCTCGCCGCCCGCCACCGCCGCGGTCTGCCCCGCAAGCGAACCGCCGGTGTGCAAGTCCCCACCGGATCCCGTCGAAGCACAGACCGAGGCGTGGCTTGCCGCGATGACCCTCGAAGAGAAGCTGGCCTTGCTCGGAGGCACTGGCTTCGACACGGTCGGCGTGCCTCGCCTGAACGTTCCCCCCCTGCGCATGACCGACGGCCCGGTGGGCGTCCGCGTCGGTCGAGCGACGGCGTTCCCGGCGAGCGTCCTTCTCGCCGCCACCTTCGATCCCGATCTCGCCCACCGCGTGGGAGCCGCCATCGCCAGGGAAACCAAGTCCCACGGCAAGAACGTGATCCTGGGCCCCGCGGTGAACATCGTCCGCAGCGCCCGCAACGGGCGTAACTTCGAATACCTCGGCGAGGATCCGCTGCTCGCGGGTCGGATGGCCGTCGGATACATCCAAGGCGCGCAAAGCCAGGGTGTCGTCGCGACGGTCAAGCACCTCGCCGTGAACAACCAGGAGACCGAGCGGCGCACCATCAGCGCAGAGGTCGACCCGCGCACGCTGCACGAGATCTACCTGCCGGCCTTCGAGGCCGCGGTGAAGGACGCAGGTGTGTGGGCCGTGATGTGCGCCTACAACCGCGTGAACGGGGTCTACGCCTGCGAGCACGAAGGGCTGCTCGACCAGATCCTGCGCAAGCAGTGGGGCTTCCGGGGGCTGGTCATGTCCGACTGGGGTGCGGACCACGGCTTTCCCAAGTCGATGCGGGCGGGTCTGGACCTGGAGATGCCAGTCGCCGAAGCCTTCAAGCCCGCGGTCGTCCGCAAGGCCCTCGCAGACAAGACCATCGATGCGGCCCTGCTCGACGAGATGGTCCGCCGACAGCTTCGCACCATCGCCGCGCTTCGGCTCGACGAGCACGTGCCCGAGCGTCCCGAGGACACGGACACGCCGGAGCACCGGACCTTGAACCACGTGGCGGCCCGGGAGGGCTTCGTGTTGCTCAAGAACGAAAACAGCATCCTGCCCCTGGAGCGCGGCAAGCTGCGCCGGATCGCCGTGGTCGGCCCGCGCGGCGACCACATCGACGGCGGCGGCGGCAGCGCGCACGTGACGGCCACGCGCCAGGTGTCGCTGGTGGATGCGCTCAAGCAGGCGCTGGGCGACAAGGTGAAGGTCGACTTCGCGCCGGGCGAGATCTCCTTGGACGGCCTCGAGCCCATTCCAGCATCGGTGCTGACCCCGCCCGCGGGCCACGAGGGCAAGGGATTGCTCGGGGAGTACTTCCCGAACCGAGACTTCTCGGGAACACCCAAGATGACCCGCGTGGATCCGGTGGTGCGATTCCAGTGGGAGCTCGCGGCCCCGGCGCCCGGCTTTCCCGAAGAGAACTTCTCGGCTCGCTGGACGGGCAAGCTCACGCCCCAGAAGTCGGGACTCTACGTGCTCGCCATTCGTTCCGACGACGGCGCGCGCCTTTACGTGGACGGAAAGCTCGCCGTCGACAATTGGGGCGAGCATCCGCCGACCCTGAAGTCCGTGCAGATGGAGCTCGTGGCCGGCAAGTCCTACGACATCCGCCTGGACTACTACGAGTACATCATCGGGGCGTCGGTCGAGCTGCTGTGGCGACAGGGCGAAAGGGATCCCATGCGCAGAGTCGCGGAAGTGGCACGGGGTGCCGACGTGGTCATCGCGGCCGTGGGCAACGGGATGGGCGACGAGACCGAGGGCGACGACCGCGCTTCGCTTGCCCTGCCCGGCCAGCAGGACGAGATCGTGCGCGCCGCCGCCAAGGTCAATCCACGGGTGGTGGTCGTGACCACGACGGGCGCCGCGGTCGCCATGCCGTGGCTCGACCAGGTGAAGGCCGTGCTGCACGCGTGGTTTCCAGGCCAGGAAGGCGGACGGGCCATGGCCGACATCCTGCTCGGCAACGTGAGCCCGTCGGGCAAGCTGCCGGTCACCTTCCCCAAGCGCCTCGAGGACGAGCCCTGCTTCGGCAACTTCCCGGGCAAGGACGGCAAGGTCGCCTACAAGGAAGGAATCCTCGTGGGCTACCGTTGGTACGACACCCGCAAGGTCGAGCCGATGTTCCCCTTCGGGTATGGTCTCTCCTACACCAGCTTCGCCTACGCCGATCTGCGGGTGTCCGCCTACGACCGAGCCCGTGGCGCCACGGTCCGTCTGAAGGTGAAGAACACCGGCGCTCGGCGCGGCGCGGAGGTCGTGCAGATCTACGTTCACGCGCTCGACAAGAGCGTCGAGCGCCCCGAGCAGGAGCTGCGTGGTTTCGCGCGCGCGGACCTGGCACCCGGCGAGGAGCGCGAGCTGGTCATCGCGCTGCCGCCCCGCGCTTTCGCCCATTTCGACGCAAGCCGCCCCGCCGCGGACGCCTGGCGAGTCGCCCCGGGCAACTACGAAGTCCGCGCCGCCGCATCGTCACGCGACGTGCGCGCCCGCGCGACGGTCAGCGTGCCGGGCAAGTAGCCGTCACTGCTGCAGCGGCGCGAACAGCCGACGCAGATCCGCTTCGGACAGGGCGCTCGTACCTGGGGCGGGCGCCCCGAGCAGGCCGTCGGCGAGGAGCTGCTTGCGCCGCTGCAGGCGCATCATCTCTTCCTCGACGCTACCCGCGACGATGAGCTTGTGCACGAACACAGGCTTGCGCTGGCCGATGCGGTGTGCCCGATCGGTGGCCTGCGCCTGCGCGGCCGGGTTCCACCACGGGTCGTAATGGATCACCGTATCCGCGCTGGTCAAGTTGATCCCTGCCCCACCCGCCTTCAGGCTGATGAGAAACACGTTCACGTCGCCGCGCTCGAAGGCATCGATGGGCGCTTGCCGATTGGCGGTGGCGCCGGTCAGCTCGACGAAGCCCAGCTGGCGCTCGCGGAACGCGTGGGCCATGCGTGCCAGCATCCGCGTGAACTGCGAGAACACCAGGACGCGACGGCCGGCAGCCAGGTTCTCGTCGAGCAGGGCGAGGAAGTACTCCCACTTGGCCGACTCGGGGATGTCCTGGCCGCGATCGCCTGGCAGCAGCCCGGGATCGCAGCAGCACTGCCGGAGCTTCATCAAGGCATCGAGGATAGCGATGGATGACGCCGCCAGCCCCCGATCGGCGATGGCCTGGCGAACCTCCGCGTGTGCGGAGACGCGCAGACTTTCGTAAAGGTCGCGCTGGGCCCCGGCAAGCTCGATGGGGTGGACGATCTCCGACTTGGGCGGGAGGTTCTTCGCCACTTCTTCCTTGGTACGTCGAAGCAGGTACGGCGCGATTCGTTGCCGAAGCTCGGCCAGACGCTCGGCGTTTCCTTCGCGTTCCACGGGAACGACGTAGCGCAGACGGAACTCCTCCTCGTCGCCCAGCACCCCTGGGTTCAGGAAATCCATCAGCGACCACATCTCCCCCAAGTGATTCTCGATGGGCGTTCCGGTCAGACACAGCCTGTGCCGAGAACAAAGCTCGACGAGCGCACGCCGGCACTGGCTGCGGGCGTTCTTGATGGCCTGGGCCTCGTCGAGGATGAGCAGATGCAGCTCGATCCGCCCGGCGATGTCCTCGTCACGCAGGAGCGTGCCGTAGGTGACGAGCCCCACGTCATGGTGGGCCAGGCTCTTCCACAACGGCTGACGGTCGCTGCCTTTCAAGGTGAGCACGCGCAGCGCGGGCGCGAACCGCCTGATCTCGCGACGCCAGTTGTGCAGCAGGCTCGTGGGCGCGACCACCAGCGCCGGCGCCGACAGCCGCCCTTCAGTCTTCTCGCGCAAGATGTGCGCGATGGTTTGCAGCGTCTTTCCAAGCCCCATGTCGTCGGCCAAGATGCCGCCCACCTGATGGGTTCGCAGGTGTTGCAGGAACGCCAACCCCTGCGCCTGGTAGGGCCGCAGCGTGGCCAGGAGTCCGGGCGGCGGCAGGGGGGCTTCACGCGGCTTCGCGGCCAGCGCGACGGCCCGATCGCGCAGCTGCGTGTCTCCTTGCCAGGCGATGGGCTTCGAGGGGAAAGCCTGATCGAGTCGCGCCAGCGCACCCGATTGCTCACCTCGAAAGCGCACCCGCTCACCCTCGCCGTCCCCGTAGAGCTCGCGCACCACGCTGGCCAGCAGTCGCAGGCGCTCCGGCGGCATCAGCACGTAGTCGCGCTCGCCGACCGGCACGCACATCGGCCGTCCGCCCTCGGGAAACAGCGACTCGAGGCGCGCGGCTTGCGAGACACGACCGAGCAAGTGCAAAAGCGCGGGCAGCAGGTTCACGTGGCGGCCGGCCACCTCGACGCCCAGCTCGAGGTCGAACCAGTTGGGCCGACCACTCACCGCCTGCAGCGCCGCGTACCACGGCGGCTCGGGCTCGGCGATTCGCCACGGAAAGTCCGCCGCCACGTCCACCCGAAAGCCCAGCTCGCGAAGGCGAGGCACGGCCTGGGCGACAAAACCGCAGATCTCCTGGGCATCTCCGTCAGGACCGATGACATAGTCCGCGTCGCTTGCCAGCCGCTCCTCCAACCGCTCCAAGCACTCCACCTCCACGGCGCCCAGGCGCTCCACCTGCAAGCGCGCCTGGCGCTCGCCGGCCAGGTCGCGCTCCACCGCCGACTTTCTTCCCGAGCGCACGATCACCCCGCCGTAGTCGAAGGACAGGTCCATCACCGCGACCCGGTCGGCGACGCCGGCCTTTCCGGAGACCGGCAGCAGAACCTCGTGGCGAAGCCGCAGGCACGGCACGAGGCCCAAAGGCCCGGCGCCAGCGGTCCGGGCGGGCGGATCCTGCGACATCGGCGTCTTAGGTACTGCAAGGCTCGATGCTTGTCCACCACGCAGAGCAGCGGACAGCACCACGCCGACGATCGCGTTTTTTGGCAACGGCGTAAGGTTGACTACAATGCTGGCTGTCTCTGCGGATGATCATGACCGAATGTGCGGCGCAAGCGTTTGATTCCGTCGGTGGGGCCACGGACACGGGGGCCGAGACACCGGCGACGAACCTCATTGGGACGACGCTGGAAGGTGCGTACCGCATCACCCGTCTCATCGCCGAGGGTGGCATGAGCGCCGTGTACGAGGCGGTGCAGCTTCGCCTGAAACAGCGCCTGGCGGTGAAGGTGATGGCCCGCGAGCTGTCCTCGAACCCGGAGGCGCTCGGCCGTTTCCAGCGCGAGGCGGACATCACGTCGAGGCTTCGGCACCCGCACCTGGTGACCGTGATGGATTTCGGCACGGCCCCAGCCGGCCAGCCCTACCTCGTGATGGAATACCTGGAGGGCATCGACCTCGATCATCGTATCCGCCAGGTCGGAAAGATCCCGCTGGCGACGGCGGTGAACATCACCAAGCAGGTCGCCTCCGCATTGGCGGCAGCACACGAGCAGAGCATCGTCCATCGCGACCTCAAGCCCGCGAACGTCTTCCTGGTCGAGCTGCCCGGCGAGCCGGATTTCGCGAAGGTCCTCGACTTCGGCATCTCCAAAGTGCGAGCGGCCAGCACGCAGCTGACCAAGGCGTCCTCCATCATCGGCACGCCCAACTACATGGCGCCCGAGCAGGCCACCGGCATGCTGGAAGAGATCGACCACCGGACCGACCAGTGGGCGCTGGCCTGCATCGTGTGGGAGATGCTGTCGGGACGCCCTCCGTTCGCGGCCGACGACATGTCCGCCGTCTTCTATCAGGTGATCCATCTCGAGCCGCAACCGCTGCGCAAGCAGGCGCCGGATGTCCCCGAGGCGGTGGAGGCGGTCCTGCGCAGGGGACTCGCGAAGAACATCGCCGACCGTTTTCCTTCGATACGCGAGTTCACCAACGCGCTGGCCGACGCAGCAGAACGTCCCGCGGAACGCGCTGGCTCGACCTTGCGGACATCCACCACGGGCACGAACGGCGTCGAGCGCCGCCGCCGCGTCGAGAGGCGCCGCGCGGAGCGCATGGAGGCAGGACCGGACGGACAGGCGCTGCTGCCTTCGAGCTCGCTGTGGAGGAAGGTCAAGCCCATCCATGCCCTATCCTGCTTGACCCTCGCCGTGGTGGTCACGGTGCTGGCGACCTTGCACTGGGGCCAGTCGGCCAAGGCCGCTGCGCCGAGCCCCGCGCCCATCCCGAAGACTGCGGCGCGGGAGGCTGCCCCAAGGCCGGCCGCGCCAACGCTTGCGCCGAAGCCAGCCCTGGCCGAGCCCGCGGCTCCCCCGAGCCAAGAGAGCAAGACTCCGCCAGCTACGCGTGCACCCAGGGCGAAGGTCGTCCGGGTGCTCCACGCCGAAGACCAGGATCCCTTCGAGACAGCCGAGCGCCCGCTACGGGCCAAGCAGGGCGCCGGGCCGCGGAAACACCGACCAGCCAGCGTCGACTTCGTCGATCCGTTCGCTCCCTGAGGGCACCCAGACCGAACGGCCTTGCCTCTAGTCGTTCACCCAGACCCGCAGTAGCGACACCAGGTGTCCGGCGTCCACCGGCTTGGTGATGCAGTCGGAAGCGCCGGCCTCGAAGCACTTCTCGCGGTCACCCTGCATCGCCTTGGCGGTCAGCGCCACGATGGGAATCCGACGGAACCGAGGTTGCGTGCGAATCCGCCGAGTGGCCTCGTAGCCATCCATCTCGGGCATCATGATGTCCATGAGCACGATGTCGACGTCGGGATGCTCGTCGATCCTCTCCAGGGCCTCCTGGCCATTCTCCGCATAGACGACCCTCATGGCGTGCTGTTCGAGGATGGTCGTGATGGCAAACAGATTGCGAGCATCGTCATCGACCAGCAGGACCTTCTTGTCGGCCAACGTGGGATCCGCGTCGCTCACGACCTCGAGGGCGTTCCGCACCACCTCGGGCAAGCCGTCCTCCCGGCGATGAAGGAACATCGCCGTCCTGGCAAGCAGCAACGCGGAGGCTTGTGTGCCCTTTCCGACGATGGCCGCTGCCAGATCGCGCACCTCCCCGCGCTCCTCGCGCGACAGCTCCCTGCCCGTGCGTACCACCACGGGCACGGGACCTTCCGTCCTAGCGCGAATCGCCTCGAGCAGCTGCAGGCCACCCGGCGCGTCCAGGTCGAGCACGACGCAATCGAACAGCTGCTCGCTCGCCGCCGCCAGGCCCACATCGTTGCTTGCCACCACGACCATCTCCACGTCCCCCCCGCCCAGCATCTCGGCCAACGAGGCGCGCTCGCTCTCGTCGCCTTCCACGAGGAGCAGGCGCCTCGCCTTTCCGAGCAACACCCGTTCCACCTGTTCCAGCGCCCGCTCCAGATCGCCTCTGGCGAGTGGCTTCTCGAGATACGAGAGCGCCCCTTGCTCCAGCCAACGCGTGGCCTGCCCCGCGATCCCAACCAGCTGCACCGGGATCTGTCGCGTCCGCGCCGAGTGCTTGAGCTGGTCGAGCACCACGCGACCGTCGATGTCCGCCAGGTGAACGGCCACGGTGATCGCATCGGGTTTCAGACTTCGCGCGAGGACGAGCCCCTGCTCGCCCGTCGACGCGACCACGCACCGAAAGCCATGCTCGCGCACGAAGCTCGAGAAGGCCCGGCCAAGCGCCTCGTCATCCTCGATGACGAGCCACACGCGATCGCCCTCCATGATGGTGTGGCGGTCGTCGGCCCCGTCGTACGGCAACACGCCAGCGATGGCTGGACCGCTCAAGGTTTCGGAGACCTGTCTGCCGAGCGTGGCGAACGTGCGCCCGCTTGCCGCGCTCGTGCCGTCCGCGCTGCGCGCTCTCGAAACGTATTCGAAAGGAATGAGCAGCGTGAGCGTGCTGCCGACGCCGACCTCGCTGCGAAGCTGAAGCTCGCCACCCAGCAGCCCGGCGATCTCCCGACTGATCGAGAGCCCCAGTCCAGTTCCGCCATAGCGACGGCTGGTCCCGCCGTCCGCCTGCTGGAACGACTCGAACACGATCTTGTGCTTCTCTGCTGGGATCCCGATGCCGGTGTCCGTGACCGAGAAACCGACCGCCGCCCCGGCGGCATCGAGAGCATCGCTCTCCCCGTCCCACCCCGGCCTTTGCGCTCGAAATATCGACAGCGTCACGCTGCCTCTCTCGGTGAACTTGAGCGCGTTAGAGAGGAGATTGCGCAGCACCTGGCGCAGCCGCATGTCGTCCGTGCGAATCGACGCCGGCAGCGAGGAATCCAGCTCCACCGAGAACTGCAACCCCTTCGTCTCCGCCACATGACCGAACGAACGCTGAACGAAGTCGCAGATGTCGGCGAGGCTCACCGTCGAGATGTCGACCGACATGGTGCCCGACTCGATCTTCGCCAGATCGAGGATCTCGTTGATGAGCGCCAACAGATCCGCCCCTGACTGCCGTATCGTGCTGGCATACTCGATCTGCTTCGCCGACAGGTTCTTCTCCCGATTGGCCTCCAACTGCTGCGACAGGATGAGCAGGCTGTTGAGCGGCGTACGCAGTTCGTGCGACATGTTGGCCAGAAACTGCGACTTGTAACGCGAGGTGAGCGCCAACTGTTCGGCCTTCTCTTCGAGCTCCTGCTTCGCCACCTCCACGTCGCGATTCTTGCGTTCCACCTCGGTCTTCTGCGCGGTCAGCTGGCGCGCCTTCTCCTCCAGCGCCTCGTTGGTCTTCTGCAGCTCGTCCTGTTTCGCTTGCAGCTCTTCCGCCATGCTCTGCGACTTCCGCAGCAGCTCGTCGGTCTTCATGGTGGCCTCGATGGTCGCCACGACGATACCGAGGCTCTCCACCAACTGCTCGAGAAACGCGATCTGGATAGCCCCGAAGCGCTGGAACGACGCGAGCTCGAGGACACCCTTGATCTCCCCTTCGAAGGTGATGGGTACCACCACGATGTTGAGCGGGCGCGCCTCCCCGAGCGACGAGCTGATCCGGACGTAGTCCTCCGGTACATCGGTCACCAGGATGGACTTTCTTTCGCGGGCCGCCTGTCCGACCAGCCCCTCCCCCATCCCGAACACGTTCGAGACGCGCTTACGCTCCTTGTAGGCATAAGAGGCGAAGAGCTTGAGGAACACGCGACCGTCCTGGTGCTCCGCCACGAAAAACGAACCGTGCTGGGCATTCACGAGGCGAGTAAGCTCGTTGAGCACGCTCTCGGCCACCGTGAGCAAGTCGCGTTGCCCCTGCAAAGCCCGCGAGAAGCGCGCCAGGTTGGTCTTGAGCCAGTCCTGTTCCTTGTTGACCAAGGTCGTATCGGCCAGGGTCCGGATCATCTGGTTGACGTTGTCCTTGAGCAACGCCACCTCACCACGCGCGTCGACCGTGATCGACTGGGTGAGGTCCCCTTTGGTGACCGCCGTCGCGACGTCGCCGATGGCGCGCACCTGCCGGGTGAGGTTTCCGGCCAGCTCGTTCACGTTGTTGGTGAGGTCGCGCCACACCCCAGCCGCGCCGGGCACGTCGGCTTGACCGCCCAAGCGCCCTTCCACGCCGACGTCGCGAGCGACGCCGATGACCTGATCGGCGAAGGTCGAGAGCGTGACGATCATGGCGTTGATGGTCTCGACCAGGGTCGCGATCTCCCCTTTTGCGTCGAGGGTCAGCTTCTGGTCCAAGTCGCCGTTGGCCACGGCGGTGACGACCCGGGCGATGCCACGGACCTGCTCGGTGAGGTTGCGCGCCATCAAGTTCACGTTGTCGGTCAGCCCCCGCCAGACCCCCGAGACGCCGCGCACCTCGGCTTGGCCCCCCAGCACGCCCTCGGTGCCGACCTCGCGCGCGACGCGGGTGACCTCGGCGGCGAAGCCGTTGAGCTGGTCCACCATGGTGTTGACGGTGTCCTTCAGGGCGAGCAGCTCGCCGCGGACCTCGACGGTGATCTTGCGGGTCAAGTCCCCGTTGGCGACCGCGGTGGTCACGTTGGCGATGTCGCGGACCTGGCCCGTGAGGTTCGACGCCATCAGGTTCACGTTGTCGGTGAGCTCCTTCCATACGCCGGAGACACCCCGCACCTCCGCCTGGCCTCCCAGCTTGCCCTCGACGCCGACGTCACGGGCCACGCGGGTGACTTGGTCGGCGAATGCGCTCAGCTGGTCGACCATCGTGTTGACCGTGTTCTTCAGCTCGAGCAGCTCGCCTCGGACGTCGACCGTGATCTTCTTCGACAGATCGCCTTTGGCGACCGCCGTGGTCACCTCAGCGATGTTGCGCACCTGCGCGGTCAGGTTGGACGCCATCGAGTTCACGTTGTCGGTGAGGTCCTTCCAAGTTCCCCGCACCCCCTCGATGGACGCCTGGCCGCCGAGCTTACCCTCGGTCCCCACCTCGCGCGCCACACGGGTGACCTGGTCGGCGAAGGTACCGAGCTGGTCCACCATGATGTTGATGGTGTTCTTCAGCTCGAGGATCTCACCCCGTGCGTCGACGACGATCTTCTTGTGCAGATCACCTTCGGCGATGGCGGTCGCGACCTGCGAGATGTTGCGAACCTGCTCGGTAAGGTTGTTGGCCATGCTGTTCACGGCATCGGTCAGGTGCCGCCACGTCCCTGCGACACCTCGCACGTCGGCCTGACCGCCCAGCTTGCCCTCGGTGCCGACCTCGGTCGCGAGGCGCGTGACCTGATCCGCGAAGGCTCCCAGCTGATCCACCATCGTGTTGATGGTGTTCTTCAGCTCGAGGATCTCGCCCTTGGCGTCGACCATAATCTTGCGGGTCAAGTCCCCGCCGGCGACGGCGGTGGTGACCGTCGCGATGTCGCGCACCTGATTGGTCAGGTTGCTCGCCATCAGGTTGACGTTGTCGGTCAGCTCCTTCCACACACCACGCACGCCAGGGACCTCGGCCTGCCCGCCCAGTCTGCCCTCGACCCCGACCTCGCGCGCAACCCTGGTGACCTCCGCCGAGAAGGCGTTGAGCTGGTTCACCATCGCGTTGAGGACGTTCTTCAGCTCGAGCACCTCCCCGCGCGCGCTCACCGTGATGGTCCGCGACAGATCGCCGTTGGCGACCGCGCGCGCCACGTCGGCGATATTGCGAACCTGGTTGGTCAGGTTGCTGGCCATCGAGTTCACGTTCTGGGTCAACTCCAGCCAGATGCCGGCCACGTCCTGCACCACCGCCTGGCCTCCCAGCACGCCCTCGGTGCCCACCTCGCGGGCCATACGGGTGACCTCCGACGCGAACGATCCGAGCGAGTCCACCATCGCGTTGATCGTGTTCTTGAGCTGCAGCAGCTCGCCCTTGACCTCGACCGTGATCTTCTTCGACAGATCACCGTTGGCCACCGCCGTGGTGACCCCGGCGATGTCGCGCACCTGGTCCGTGAGGTTGCGCCCCATCAGGTTGACGTTGTCGGTGAGCTCTTTCCAGACGCCCGACACATCCTTCACGTCGGCCTGAACGCCCAACGTGCCCTCGGTGCCCACCAGGCGCGCCATGCGGTTGACCTCTGCCGCGAAGCGATTGAGCTTGTCGACCGTGGCGTTGATGGTGTTCTTGAGCGTGAGGATCTCGCCGCGCGCGTCGACGGCGATCTTGTGGCCTAGGTCGCCTTGCGCGATGGCGGTGATGACCTCGGCGATGTTGCGCACCTGGCTGGTCAGGTTGCCGGCCATGCCGTTGACGTTCTCGGTCAGCTCGCGCCACACGCCCGAAACGGCGGCGACCCTTGCCTGTCCGCCAAGCACGCCTTCGGTGCCCACCTCGCGCGCCACCCGGGTGACCTCGGCGGCGAAGGCGCCCAGTTGGTCGACCATCGTGTTGATGGTCCGCTTGACCTCCAAGACCTCGCCCTTCGCGTCCACCGTGATCTTGCGTGACAGATCGCCGGCGGCGATGGCGGTGGCCACCTCGGCGATGTTGCGCACCTGCGTGGTCAGGTTGTTGGCCATCGAGTTCACGTTCTGGGTGAGCTCGCGCCACACGCCGGACACGCCCCGAACATGGGCTTGGCCGCCGAGGATCCCCTCGGTGCCCACCTCACGCGCCACACGGGTGACCTCGGAGGCGAACGAACCCAGCTGATCGACCATGGTGTTGATGGTGTTCTTGAGCTGCAGGATCTCGCCCTTGGCCTCGATGTTGACGGTCTTGGTGAGATCCCCTTGTGCGACCGCCGTGGTCACCTGCGCGATCTCACGGACCTGGTTGGTCAGGTTGCTGGCCATCAAGTTCACACTATCGGTCAGCTCCTTCCACACGCCCGAGACGCCGCGAATGCGCGCCTGCGCGCCGAGCTTCCCCTCGACGCCGACCTCTTGGGCGACCCGCGTGACCTCCGATGAGAACGCCGCGAGCTGAGACACCATTCCGTTGACCAACCGGGCGTGCCGGAGAAAGTCGCCTCGCAACGGGGCAAAGCTGCCCTCCACATCGATGGCCTGTCCGAGGTCGCCCTTGGCGACCGCGCTGAGCACGCGGGCGACGTCCGCCGTGTGTGCTGTGAGAACGTCGAGCAGCTCGTTCACTCCCGTCACGCAGTCGGCCCACCCGCCACGCGCCGAGGTTCGAGCCAGGCGCCGGTGGGTTCTGCCCTCGATTCCGACGGTTTGCCGCAGATCCACCAGCTCGCTGCGCAGGGATCCCGCGAACTGCGCCAGCGCATTGAACGTCTCGCAGATCTCGCCGTCGAGCCCCAGCAAGTCGTCAGGCAACCGCACCGCGAAGTCGCCCCGCTGCAAGGCACGCAGCCCTGCCAGAAGGCGCCGGCGGTCGAGCCCCCCCGTATCGACTGTGCCTGAGCGGTTCACGAAGACGGCCTTTGCGTTGCCATTCGCTCGGCGAGAAGCCCCCGTGGCAGTCGCGATGTTCTTGTCCATTGTCAATCCACCGGAAGCAGAGCGCCCATAAGCTCATCCATGCTCGCGGGTTTCGCCAGATGAGCGTCGAAGCCTGCTTCGCGAGCCTTGATCCGGTCGGACTCCTGTCCATACCCGGTGAGCGCCACCAGTCGAACCCCGCTCGGGCCGATCTGCGACCGCACCTTGCGCGCCACCTGGTATCCGTCGAGGACCGGCAACCCGAGATCCACGATGGCCACGTCAGGGGCGGCCCGCAAAATCAAGTCCACGCCGCTCCCGCCGTCGTCCGCGGCTTCGACCGAATGGCCGAGGTCGGTCAGAAGCTCCAGCATCGACTCGCGAATGTCGGGGTTGTCTTCAACCAGCACGATCGACATGCGCCGCGACCTCCGCACCTCGTCTCCACCGTCGCTCGGCTGCGGTATCTGCACAGGCTCTCCCGCCGGCCGAATCGGCAGCGTGATGGTGAAGGCCGCGCCTTTCCCTGGTCCATCGCTGGCCGCCGCGACCGTGCCCTGATGCAGAGAAACCAGACGCTCCACGATGCTGAGCCCCAGTCCGAGGCCGTGCTTCAAACCGTCGCCGCCCCCCTGCACGAAGACGTCGAACACCCGAGGAAGCAGCTCCGGATCGATGCCGCAACCGTTGTCGCGCACCTCGATTTCGACCATGTTGTCCACTGCTCGACCGGCGACACGAATAGCGCCGCCTGGTCCCGTGTAGCGGATGGCGTTGCTGATTAGGTTGCCCACGGCCTGGATGATGCGTACCTGATCAACCCATAGCGAGATCGCGGTCGAGGGCACGTCCACCGTCAGGTCGTGGCCGGCACTCTCGATCCCCGGGGCGTTGGTGGCGATGGCCTGCTCGACGATGTGCTGGAGCGTTGTCGGGCCGCGTTTGAGCTCGATCTTGCCTGAGTTGATCCTGGCGAGGTCGAGCAGATCATCCACGAGACGATGAAGGTACTGCCCTTGCCGTTCGATCCGCGCGCAGGTCCGGAGCACGCTTTCGTCGAGACCCGGAATGCTTGCCAGCTTGCGCGTCAGGAGCTCGGACCCGATGACGATGGCAGACAGTGGATTGCGAAGCTCATGCCCGAGCACCGCCAAGAATTCGTCCTTTCGCCGATCCGCCTCGGCCATCTCCTCCATCTGCCGGCGCAAGGCTTCCTCGTCCCAGCGACGCTTCTCTCCTTCCAGAAGCCGCTCATGCTCCCGCCGCTCGTGGGCCCGCAGACGCTCCGACTGTCGGGTCACGAGGGCCGCGCGCCTGTACAACTCGACGAAGACGCTCGCCTTGCTGAGGAGGATCTCGGGGATGATGGGCTTGAACAAGAAGTCCACCGCGCCCAGCTTGTATGCTTCCAGCACATGTTGCTCCTCGCGACCGTACGCACTGATGAAGATGATCGGCGTGTGGCAAGAGCGCCTTCTCTCGCGAATCAGTCGAGCCGTTTCGAAGCCACCCAGTCTGGGCATCTGAACGTCCAGCAGGATCAGCGCGAAGTCGCGCTCGAGCAGCAATCGCAACGCCTCCTGCCCGGACTGCGCCCGAACGATGGGGCAGCCCAACACCGTCAAGGCCGACTCCATCGCCAGCAGGTTGGCCACGTTGTCGTCGACCACGAGGATGTCCCCTTCGGGCAAATCATCCCGCATCGGTTCGTTCTCAGCAGAAGGCGCTCTCATTCCCTGGGCCTACGTGCACGTGCGTTTCGCCGACGGAACGTCTAAGG
This sequence comes from uncultured Myxococcales bacterium, assembly GCA_964647025.1. GTDB lineage: Bacteria > Myxococcota_A > Polyangia > Fen-1088 > Fen-1088 > Fen-1118. Next base: position 35,109 of record CAZYFU010000025.1, read on the forward strand.
ACTATCCGCCTCGTCACGCCCGCAACAGCGCCGCAACGCCGGGCTGGCGCCATGCGCCGATATGCCGTTCGATACCATGGCGGTCGCTGTTGCTCGCATGAGTCGGATCTTCGATGCGCGAAAATGCAAAAGGGGATCCTTCGATCGTCGCCTTCAACGATTCTGCGCCCGCACCATCCGGCCGCCATCCGACACTCCGGGCTGGCGCTGATCGTAGAGTGACAGACCAGCGCGTCACGGTGCCCACATTGCCCGATTGCGCTATCTCGGATCACGCTTTTCGCTAAAGTCGGTGACGGGTCGGTCGATTTACGAAGGCGCAAACCGCGCGGCCCCTTCCGCGAGGAGATGGAATGACAATGACGAAGCAGTCCTCGAGGGTCTTTGCATTGGCTGTCGTGTTCCCCATCACGAGCGCGTGCACTCTCGTCGTAGACAGAAACATTCAGCAATGCAGCTCCGATCTCGATTGTGTTCAATTCGCAACGGGCGATACGGCGTACGCCGTGTGTCGGGAGGGTGTGTGCGAAAACTCCGGACTCGGGCCGAGGGGGTGTCTCGCAGGGATTCCCACCACGACCGCCGAGTACCTCAACGCATGCACCACGGCCCAACACATGGCCTTCGACAACTGCGCGAAGCTCGGGCTGTGTGGTGGTTTGCCGGCACCCGAAGCCATTCCGCCCATCAGCAGCGGAACGCTCACGGCAAACGTGAAAGCCGTCGCGCCGCCCGCGGTGAAGTGCGCGGATGCCGGCCCGAACGTCATCTACATGGCCGGGACCTCCGATTTCGGTCCCCTGCTCAAACAGGTGACCCCGCTGCTCTCTTCCGGCACGCCGGCTTACCGTCCGGTGTTCATGCCTGGCACCTCCTGCGCTGGGGTGAATGCCATCTTCGATCCGGCCGCCACGCTGATCAAAGACATCCCCGGAACCCAGACCAAGGCGGCCACGTATGCCTACTACTTCGACGATGACGGCAACCAAACCTCTTGCACCTTGGATCCGGCTGGTAACGTCGTCGACATCGGTGTCTCGAACCTCTATTCGACGGTCTGCAATCCAGCGTACATCGCGGGCGCCAGCGTCGCCGGATACCTGGGGCCCATCGTCACGTTCGGGTTCACGGTCCCCGCGGCTTCCAGGCAGGACGCCATCAGCGTCGAGGCGGCGCGCATCGTCTTCGGACTGGGGGGACAGAACCCATTTGGCGTCAACCTGACGCCCTGGACCGACCCCGCCTACTACTCCATTCGTAACGGGGGCGCCGGCTCCACCGCCCTGACCGCCGAGCTCATCCGCGTTCCACGAAACGCGTTCTGGGGCGTCGACAGGCTCTCCACGGACAACATCAGAGACTCGCTCATCGCCTCCGCGGCCCCCGACGCTTCGATCGGCATCTTGTCCATCGACTACGCAGACAAGTCGCGCGGCAACCTGCGCGTCCTCTATCTGCAAGGGGAAGGACAGCTGACTGGCTATTTACCCGATTCCAATCCGACGTCCCTCGACAAGATCAACGTTCGCGACGGCCACTACCCGCTTTGGGGGTACGTCCACTTCTACACCGCGAACATCAACGGCGCGCCGTCGCCGACGGCAGGTGCCTTCGTCACCCGCTTCTCCGTCCCGAAGCTGGACCGAGAGCTGGTGGACGCGATGATTGATGCTTCGCAGGTCCCCCAGTGCGCGATGAAGGTCGGACGCGAAACGGAAATGGGGCCCTTCGTGAAGAATCCCTACAAGTTCGCCTGCACCTGCTATTTCGACTACCGGACCACAGGGCGAGCATCGTGCCCTGTCTGCAAGACCTCCAACGACTGCCCGGCCACCAGCCCGGCGTGCAACTACGGCTTCTGCGAGAAGGAGTAGCACGAGTGATGGATTCTCACCGAGTCGCGCGCGCAATTCCGCGCGTGTGGCGAACTGAACTTGCGGAGGGCTCGAAGTATGAGAGCAACGACACCGCTAGGAATCAGAATCCGCGCAGAAGAACTCACGACCGGCGGTAGCACTGCCCAGAAGCTGGGGCCGCGAAACGTCCACAAGACCCATCGAACCCCACTCGGCGTTCTGGAGATCCTGCCGCCGCTGCCGCCGCTAGAGCCGGCCGCCGCCGTTCGCCCCACGCCATCGCCGGCCAGCAGGGTCAGCGTGCGCAGCCTTTGGCTGTTCGCCATCGCAGCAGCTGCCGTGGTCGTGACCATCATCCTGTTGTGCCCGAACACGCCGAGCGCGGTCGCGGGGTTGAGCTTCCGGCAATTGGCGAGCATCGAAGCCATCGTCTTCCTCTCGGGAGTCATGAGCGGGCTGTCCGGCTTCGGGTTCTCCGCCATTGGCGCCGCCAGCCTGCTCTTCCTCGTGCCAACCCTGCAAGTTCCCCTGTTCCAAGCCCTGTCGACCGGCAATCAGCTTCTCTCGGCCGGACAGTTGCGAGACGACATGCCCAAGAGCTGGAAACAGCTCACGGCGGGCCCCGGGCCCTGCATGCTAGGTGGCGCCGCCGGCGTGCCCATCGGGATCTGGCTTCTGTCTCACCTCCCCGCGCCGGGTCTGATGGCCCTCTTCGGAGCCCTGCTGACAGTGTACGCCGTCTACTCGATGTTCAAACCGGCGAGCTTCAAGCTGCGCGGATTCGACGGCAAGGCGTCCGGCGTCGCAGTCGGATTCCTGGGCGGCGTCCTGGGTGGTTTTACGGCCTTTCCTGGCGCCGCGGTCGTCGTGTGGACCGGCTTGCGCGGGCTCCCCAAAGCACAGCATCGCGCCATCGTTCAGCCGTACATCATCATGTCCCAGATCTACTCACTCGCTCTGGTCGCACTGCTACACCCGACGTATCTCAGTGCCCAGTTCTGGCTCCTGCTCGTCTTGAGCCTCCCAGCGGTCGTGCCAGGAACGCTGAGTGGCCTCGCCATCTACAGGCGAACCTCGGATCTGAACTTCAAGCGCATCTCCTACTTGCTTCTGGGGATCTCGGGTCTCTCCCTCCTGGCAAAGACGTGCGCCCCTTGGATCAGCAACCTCATCTCAGGCTCGTAATGGGAAAGACCATGCTAAAAAACACACCGCTTCGGTTGGTCGCAATCGAGGAATCGCCGGCCGACACGGATCGCGGCGGGAAGCCGACGGCACAGATCACCGAGGCAGAGGCGATCACCCGCAGGGTACCGAACTCGGCGCTCATCGCCGCTCAAGACGGGCAACCGGACAAGCCCAAGCCACTGCTCCACAGGAAGCATTTGCTGTCGATAGCGGGAGCCGGCGTCTTGGCGCTGACCGCCGTCATCGTGTTCGCCGTGACACGAACCAAGGCTCCGGCAAAGGCCGGCCTGGTCGCCTCCCCCTCGGAAGCGGCGCATTCATCCGCGCCTCCCCCTGCGCCTGCCGCGGTGCCGGCGCCCGTGCCGATCGCCGGCCCCGCACCGCAAGCGACGGCCATCCCCGAGGTCATCCGGTTGGAGATCACCGCCGAGCCCAAAGAGACCGAGTTGAGCCTGGACGGCAATGTCCTCGCGGGACACCGACTGAACCTTCAGGTCCCCAAGGATCGCAGCATCCATGTGGTCAGCGCCTCCGCACCTGGCTATCTGCCCTTCAACCAGCAGGTCAGCTTCGCCGGTGACGTCGTCCTCAAGATCAACCTGCGTCGCGGACACTCCGCGGTGGCTCGCCAAGCGCCGCGCGCGCGCGCACCGCAATCCGAGTCATCCAGAGCCTCGGCCGAGGTGCGCGCCCCCGCGCCGTCGCAAGCCGCCCCCCGCGTCGAGCCCGGGATGAGCCTAGAGGGGCCGGTCCGCGCGCCCACCGTCAAAGCGATCGATGAAAGGAACCCGTACAGGCAATGAGAACTGCAATCATCTCTCTATTCATCGGATTGACCTTGCTGGCGCCGTCGGCATTCGCCGAGCCGCGAGCTACGGATGACGACACTGCCAAGGCTGCGGCCCGCTTCCAACAGGGTGTGGACCTCTACCGGGAAGGAAGCTACGAGGGCGCGCTCGCGGAGTTTCGCAAGGCGTACCAACTGAGCCCCTCCTACCGCGTCCTCTACAACATCGCGCAGACGCAGTTCGCCCTTCACGACTTCGTTGGCGCCTACAAGTCGCTGATTCAGTACATGGCGGAAGGACGGGGAGAGATCTCGGGCGAGCGCCTCATGCAGGTCGACGACATGTCGGCCAAGCTGCGGGAACGCATTGCCCATCTGCAAATCTCGACCAACGTCGTCGGGGCGGACATCCGCATCGACGACGTCAGCGTGGGCAGCTCTCCCCTACCCGGCCCTATCCCGGTCAACGTGGGAAAACACAACATCACCGCCTGGAAGACCGGCTTGCCGACGGCCAGTCGAACGCTCGCAGTCGCCGGGAAGGAGACCGTCAAGGTGGAGATCGTCATCGATGAGACGCCTGTGGCCTCGGCAACCGCGTCGCCGGATCGAGCCAGTGCATCGGCTGCGGCCGGAACGGCCATCGCGAAGGAACAGCCCGCCTCGGCACCCAGTCGGACGGGACTGATCGTCAGCCTGTCCACGACCGCCGCGCTGGCGGTTGCCACCGGCGTCTGCGGCTATCTCGCCCTCGGCGCCCAGCAGGATCTGAAGGATCAGGTCGGAACCTATCCCAACACGAGAGACAACATCGAGGACGCGCGCACCAAAAGCAAAAATTGGGGCTACGTCACCGATGCGCTGGGAGCAGCCACGATCCTGTCCGGCGGCGTCGCGCTCTACTTTGCCCTGACCCATAGCGCTGGACCACAGGGCCAGAACCCAGATCAGCAGCAGTCCGACAAGAAAGGCCAGGCCATCTCGTTGGCCCCCACCGTGGGTGGCATGGTTCTGCAGGGGAAATTCTGACAACCCAAGCCGCGTCGCGAGATGCCGCGGGCGAAGAGCCACGAGGGTCAGGCAAACAGCGACGCAGCACAAAGACACGAGAAGCTCGGCAGGCACCATGTGTTGGTGCTGTCGAGCCGCGGTGCTAGGCTCGCCCCATGGGCGCACCCAGGGTTCTCGCCGCCGCACTCCTGGTTACGATGGTCGCGTGTGGACGAAGCGCGCTCCACAAAGGCCGCGCCGACCGTCCTGGTGACGGTGACGCCGCGGACATCGGCGTGGCGAGCGGTGGCGCCCTGGGCAGCGGTGGGACCGCGATCGGCCACAGCGACGGTGGCGTCCGCGGCTTCGGGGGCGCACCTGCCACTGGCGGCGCTTCCGCGGGCATGGGTGGTGATGGTGGCATCAGAGTCACTTCGCGCGGCGGAGCGCCCGGCAACGGAGGCACCTCGGCCATCGGCGGAGCGCGCCCGACGGGGGGCAACAGCGCGAACGGCGGAAGCAGCATCGTCAGCCCGCCCAGAGGCGGATCGAGCTCTGGGGGCCGCGCAGGACGCGACGCAAGCGTGGGCGGTAGCATCGGCCCGGATGGCGGCACGCCCGACCTGCCGGTCACCGTCGATCTACCGATCGTGTCGCTCGCGACCGGCGGCCGAGTCGGCGTCGACGGTCCCGTCGCAACCGGTGGCCTTCCGCGAACCGATGGGCCCATGGCTACTGGCGGCGCCACGCCCTCCGGTGGTATGGCCGTCGGCGGCGCCACGGGCGGAGGCGGGCTCGCCACCGGCGGTACCACGGCAACCGGAGGCGCGGGTGGCCCCCCCAACACATGCGGCGATGGCAAGATCGATCCGGGAGAAGAATGCGATCTCGGTGCCGACAACGCGGCGTCCGCGGCGTTCCTCGTCACGCAGGGGGGCCTCTCGTTCGCAGCAGTTCCGTTCATCCGAACCGGAACGAGTGCGGAGTTCTATGCCTACTCCTCGCTCAGCGCGCACACGGGGTACGAAGAGCCCGGCATGAGCCGAATCCTCCTCTACCTCGACAAGTCGACGCGCGTGCTCAGCCTCATCGTCTTCCACGGCGTGGACCAAGACAGCTCCAGGCTCGAGCAGCCGTCGTCGACCATTCAGTTCCTGTTCAGCGGCCTGCCCGAGAGCACGGCCATCGGCATCTCCGACGATTCGAGAGAGCTCATCATGACCTCGCCTACCACCGCGACTGGACTGTGGGCCTTCACCAACAACTCCGACGGCGGAGTGCTCTACGGCATCCCGTTCCCCAGCGACTGGACGATCGTCGTCGAGCCCTACTTCATCAAGGGTGACTGGACCTGGACATGGCTTGCGCCCGACGGCTCCGAGCTCCACCTCGACGCGAGCCAGCCCGTCAGCATCGAGGCGCGCGGCACGCACGGCGAGTGCCGCTCTGACTGCACGGTCCCCCGATGCGGTGACGGAATCTTGGACGCCGGCGAAGTCTGTGACGACGGACAGCCGTCCATCTTGGGATGCAGCCTCGATTGCATGTCCTTCGACTGAGGCTGCGCACCGTGTCCGTGCCAGTCCAGCTAGATGATGTCGCCGGCCTTTGCCTCCGCGACGCCGGCCAGCGCCCCTTCGAACAGTGGTCCGGACAGGTACCGCTCGCCCGAGTCGGGCAACACCAGCACGAAGGTCTTCCCGGCGAACTCCGGTAGCGCGGCCAATCGGGCCGCGACCGCGGCGGCGGCTCCGCCACTGACGCCGGTCAAGATCCCCTCCTCTGCCGTCAGTCGCCGCGCAAATGCGAGGGCCTCGGCGGAGCTGACCTGCTCGACGCGATCAACGAGGGACACGTCCAGCGTCTTCGGTATGAATCCCGCGCCGATGCCCTGAATCTTGTGCGGCCCTGGCTTGAGCTCCTGCTTCGCCAGGAACTGCGAGATCACCGGGCTCTCCGAAGGCTCGACGGCCACGCTGATGATCGGCTTGCCCTTCTGCTTCTTGATGAAGCGTGACACACCGGTGATGGTGCCTCCGGTCCCGACACCCGACACGAAGACGTCGACCGCGCCCTCGGTGTCCTCCCATACCTCGGGCCCCGTGGTCGACTCGTGAATCGCGGGATTGGCCGGGTTTTCGAACTGTTGCGGCAGGAAGTGCCGACTCGGATCCGAGTCACGAATCTCCGTGGCCTTCTTGATCGCGCCGTTCATCCCCTTCGCGCCTTCGGTCAGCACGATGGTTGCACCAAATGCCTTGAGAACCTTCCTACGCTCCACGCTCATGGTCTCCGGCATGACCAAGGTAAGCTTGTACCCTCGGGCCGCGGCCACGAACGCGAGCGCAATGCCCGTGTTGCCAGAGGTGGGCTCGACGATCTCCACGCCGGGCTTGAGCAGCCCCCGCTTCTCGGCGTCCCAGATCAGGGCAGCGCCCAAGCGGCACTTCACCGAATAGGCTGGATTTCGACCTTCGATTTTCGCGAACACTTTGCTGCCTGTCGGGACCACCCGGTTGAGTTGAACGAGGGGCGTCCGACCTATGGAAAGTGAGTTGTCTTTGTACGCTGCCATGGACGTTGCCTTTCTGAGAACGAGCGGCTGCTGCTTCCTATCCCGGCTCCTCGCCGGACAACGTCTTGTTTAGCAGACACAAGATGAGCATGCAAGACATACTTCCCGCACCCGACACAGACGGGGATACCATGGCGTCGCCGTCGACGAAGGACCGCGGCCAGTCCCCGCCGCTCCTCGTTGCCGAGAGCAAGCGTCTCGTATAGTGGAGCCTCGGTGGGCGCGGGGGCCGTCCACCCACCGACGCTAGCCGGGGATACGCCGGCCGGTGGATTCGAGCGGCTGGACGGTGGGCGCCGGCCCTCCGAAAGCGGCATCGCCGGCCTCCGATCGCAGCACGACGGGAGGCACGACCTCCATCCGCATCACCTTGTCGAACCCCATCTCCCGATCGATCACGGAAACAGCCCACAGCGTTGGGCAGTCTGTGGTCACCATGGCGCCACGGCGGGTCGCAGAGAATCCATGCCGCTTCCAAATGCTCGCGGCCTCCCGGGCTGCCTCTTCCTCGAAGAACCATATCCGCATAGCCTGTGATGAACCTCTTTCCCGTCGAGATATTCCCGGCAGGCGTAAATAGGCACGGGAAGATTTCTGTCAAGGCAATGGTTCGGAACCTCGACGGGGCGCAAAAATCCCGGGTCCTCATTGAAGTCGCGGGGACAATGGCGCTAGTCTTGCCGAGCCGTATGCTCCCGCCGCGCCCATACGCCCATTTCTTCCTCGTTGTCGCCCTGTCCGGCGCAGCATGCGACCCGTCGGTCGAGCCGATCACGGTCGCCCGAGAATGCCCCAAGAAGCCCTACCGCGCGCCTGGGGCTCTTGCCGATACGGCGGATCCCGAGTTGCTGATCGCCGACTTCGAGAACGCCTCCGCCACGCCCACTGCCTTGGCCAAGGCGGGACGCCGCGACGGCTCGTGGATTCTGGGCAACGAGATCAACCCCACACCAACGCGCCTCGTGGCAGAGGCCGCCACGGAGTGCGCGGCGAATGGCAGCTGGGCCGGGCACATGCTGCTGAGCCCGCCTCACGACTGGGGCGCCAATTGGATCGGCGCGTTTCGCGCGCGCACCTCCGCGGGCACTGCGGTACCCTACGATGCCCGCGCCTACGGCGGGGTGTCGTTCTGGGCAGCTTTCGGCGCGCAGAACAGCGAAAGTGAGCACGTCGCGTTCGGGGTCAGCACATGGGATACCGCGTGGGACAACTCGCTCTGTCAGCTCTGTGCGACGGGCTCGACCACTTCGTACCAGTGCGTGTACTGCAGCAACCACTATCTCTACAACGTCGCGCTGACGCGAGAGTGGACGCACTACACCGTGCGCTTCGATCAGATGGAGCAATCCCCGGCCTACATTCCGATGCGCCGCGATCAGTTGGTGGGCTTCGTCATCTGGCCGCGCAATCAAGTCGACCTTTGGATCGACGACATTCGCTTCGAGCTGTGACCCCCGGCCAGGCGGTCATCGCCAGTCGACTTGGGCGAGCAGCAACCCGCCCACGAACGGCACCCCCCACGTGCCGGCCTCATTCTCGGCGAACTCGATCTTCACCGACTTGATCGTCGTGCCGAAAAGCCCCATTGCTCCGAGACCGAGCCAAGCCGCGGGCCTCCATTGTCCCTGGAGGTGGAGATACACCGCCCCGGTGTAGTCCACCGTCGAGTTGGCGAGGAGCTGCCCTGCACCCTGCTTGCTGGGATGCCCCGTCGCGGTGAGCATCGTGAGGGCGCCGCCGAGACCAGCGGTGAGCGCGAAGCGCTCCTTCTCGGTGGGGAGGCGAAGGAAGGCTTCGGCTCCGATGAGGATCGCACCGACGTCGGCGCGCCCTTCAGGACCACTGAGGCTCCCTCGGCTGAGCGGCCCGCTGAGATCGAGCGCGATGCCGAAATGGTCTCCCCAGCGTCGCTGCAGCGACAACCATGCCTGCAAGGACGAGCTGGCTCCACCCGCGCCGTGAAGCCCCCCCAACCCTACCTGCACGCTGCTCACCCCGGTTGCGCGCTCCGGGGCGGGCGGAGCCGGAGGCTGAGGCGGAGAAGGAGGGGCGGCAGGAGTCGGCGGAGCCGGAGGTTGCCGGCTCTTCGGAAAGAAGCTGGTACGCAGAAGCTCTGCGGTCTGCAGCGCGATGAGATTCTGGTCGGGGCCCGTGGGGGTCTCATCCACGATGACCTGGCGCAAGAGAGAGCGTCCCGAGGTCTCGTCGGCCATCCAGACTTCCACGCCTTTGCGGGAAGAAAGCATGCGAATGGCAGCGGAGGCATGCTCGGCCCGAGCATCGGCCTCCAGGGAGCCGACCGGAGGATGGACGATGACGTCGATGCCGAGAGACGCGACCTCGGCCTTGATCCTGTTGATGAAAGGGTCGCCCATCTTCTCGGCAAGCAGCAGGACTCGACGTCGGACAGGCGCCGCCTCGGGATCGGCGTGCAGCCCAGCGGAGAAAAGCGTGACCAGCAGACCGAGCAACACGGCGATCAAACGTCGCCCGATCGCGGGCAGGTCTTCCTCGCGCTTGGCGCAGTTCGGGGGAAAAGGCTGAAAGTTCCGTGGAATTTGCGTCACCTCGAAAGAATGCCTCGCGCTTCAGAAGCGTAAGGCCCTTCGGGGAATCGACGCAAGTACTGTTCTGCGTTTGCACGGGCGCCGGCGCGGTCGCCGGAGCGCAACCTGGCTTCCATGAGACGGCCAAAAGAATCGCCCATGAGGGGCCCAGTCGGCTGTTCTCTCAGACAAGTCTCGAACCACGTGGCTGCCTCGGCGTACGCGTGGTGCTTTTCGAACGACATCCTGCCGAGCATGAAGGCGGCCGTCGAGGCGTCCATGGTCCCGGGAAAACGCCGGCGCAACGCACGCAGAGCAACGCCCGCAGGGCCGTCCCGACCGGAAAGTCGCGCAGCGTCCGCGAGCGCGAGCAGCTCTTTGGCCGTCCCCACTTGGCAGACGCGTTCCAGGTTCGCCCGCTCGGCAGCGCGCAAGCCTTCTGCCAGGCGCCCTGCCGCCAGGAGATCGCGCCAAGAGTCTCCGCGCTGCGCACGGGGCGCCGCGGGCGCCGGCTCGATGGTGGGCTCGGCCACGCGTGCTGCGGCCTCCTCGCCTCTGTTCCACGCCGGCGCCGGCACCTTGGGCAAGCAGGTCAGCTCGAGCTTCTCGCCCGTCGAGACCGTCTTCGGCGTCTTCTGGCAACCACCGGATACCACGACCTGCCCTTCCTCCGTCGCCAGACGGAACGATTGGTCGGTCGGGTAGTAGGCCAGCTGGAACTTGGTGCCGGTGACCGTCACGCGGAAGGGACCCGCCTCGAAGTCCCATCGGGTTCTTCCCGTCTTGCGATGGGCGATGGTGGCGTCGACCACACCGCTTTCGACCAACACCCGGGCAGCGCCGGTTTCCAGCGAGAGCACGCGCATCCTCGCGCCCTCGTGGAGGACCACCGTACTCCCCTCCGAGAAGTGCAACGGCGTGGACGTGCCGTCCGACGATTCGATGACATCGCCGACCAGGCCAGGACGCGTCTCGCCGACCTGGAAAGACACCGGCCGAAACCACAGCCACAGCCCCGCTGCGCTGGCAGCGAAAGAGGTCGCAAATGCCAACACCAGCCACCGGCCTTTCTTCGGCCGCAACCACCGCGTACGCGAGGTCGCCGTGTTGCGGCGGCCCACCTCGTCCAGGAACTCGGACCGCCCGAGGCGAATCTCTTCGCTGGCCGAGTCGGCCTGCAAAGCTTCGCGGACGTGCGCGCCGAGCCTATCTAAGCTTTCTTCTCTGCGTTCCATCTCGTCCCATCCTCCAACCACTGCTCGAGTGACGGTCTCGTGCGGGCCGCTTCCAGGAAGCGCTTCTCAGCCCGGGCGAGGCGACGCTTGAGCGTGGCCAGCGATGTTGCACAAGCCTCGGCCGCATCCGACAGTGTCATACCGTGGATGTAGCGGAGCACGAAAGCCATTCGCTGATCGGTCGGCATCTGGTCGAGCACGCCGTACACCTCGCGCAAGGCACGTCGCGCGTCGGACGATGCCTGTTCGACTTGCCAAGACCGGGTCTGCTCTGGGGAAAATACGCGCAGCCAACTCCGCCTGGTTCGCAAGCGAATCTGGGCACGCGCGACGAACACGGCGATGGTGGTCAGCCAGCTCGACAGTCGGTCCACCTCCCGCAGCGTTCCGATTTGGTCCAATGCTCGAATGAACACCTCTTGCAGCAAGTCGGGGATGTCGTCGTCCGGCCCCAGGGTCGAACGCAACGTCATGCGCACGTGGGCTGCGTGGCGATCGTAGAAGACGGCCGCCGCACCAGGGTGCCCGCCGCGCAGCGCCTGAACCAGCGCAGCGTCATCTCCGACGAATGTAAGAGGCGTCAACATAATGACGGGGAATCCGACCGTCGCCGGGCTGGTCATTGCCGAACTTCTCGGTCGTGTACCTGCACGGCTCGGTATTTTCTCTCGGTAGTGTTTACCAGGACCTGAAAGCGGCTCAGACCCCAAATCGCGATCCAGCGGCCAGAAGCGCCGTATGGCCGGTGATACTCCGACCGAGCACATGCCCGCACGCCCCGCCACCGCCCGAGCCGCGTCAGCGTCCGAGGATTGACCCCCGAAGAAACAAATGCGAGACCTCTGGCATGCGCGCTTGCCGGCGGCTCGTAGCGGCCGCGCCGCTCCTGTTCGCCACAGCGGCCCTTGCGCCGCCAATCAAGGCGGAACCCGAGCGCATCCACGTCCAATTCGACGCGCCCAAAGGATGCTCGGACGAGGCCACGTTTCTCCGCGCGCTGAAGAAACGGACGAAAAGCCTCGATCGGACGAGCGAGTCGAACGCCACGCGCTCGTTCGTGGTGAGCATCCGTCGAGCTTCGGCGTCGGCGTCGGGACAGCTGGAGATTCGCGGGCCCGGCGTCGCCACGTCCGTACGCACCGTCGCTGGCGAGACGTGCGACGAGGTGGCCGCCGCGCTCGCGTTGATGACGGCGCTGGCCCTCGATCCCGGGGCCCGTGATCGCTCGACTCGGCCCGAAAATGCGCCTGACGGCGTGACTCCGAAAGGCATCTCGGAGGGTTCCGAAGAAGCGCGCAACGCGTCTTCGACACCCGGCTCGACCGGCGGTGCCGCCCCCGTGGCGCCGCGCGAGTCGCCCACAGCGCACCATCCGTCGACGCTCGATCGCCAGGCCCCAGAACCGGAGGCCAGCACCGAGTCAGCCGCCGCGGCTCGGGCCACGGGAGGACGCCCCTTGCGCTGGTCTGCCGGAGGTCAAATCCACGCCGGCGACCGTGTATCCCCAGCCGTCGCTTGGGGGGGCACTCTCTTCGTCGAGGCCGCGCTGTCTGGTGCGATGGTGAGCCCGGCTGTCCGTGGAGGGCTGTTCTTCAGCCAAGCCAGCGGTGCGGTGCCCAGCGGGGCCGAGGCCGACTTTCGCTGGTATCTGGCCTTTCTCGAAGGATGTCCGACGAGTCTGACGACGGCGGACGGACAACTCGCCATCTACCCTTGTCTGGCCGTACACGCTGGCGCCCTGCGCGGTCAGGGGCGCAACCTCGACCAAAGCGAGACCACCGCACACATGTGGGCGGACCTGGGGCCGGTCATTCGGGCTCGTGCCGGTCTTGGGGGAGGCCTGTCGGTCGAAGCGCAGGGAGCGATCGTGTTTCCTCTGCGCCGGCTGAGCTTCGACGTGCAGGACGCTGGGCCCGGCACCGCCGCCACCACCGTGTTCGCCGTTCCCTCGTGGGGCGTGCGCGCGGGAATCGGCGTAGCCTATGACTTTCGGTGATCAAACCCGAGTGCTTCTGCCATCTTCATTGCAATGGGTGAAGGCAGCCTGACCGCCCGCAAGACCGCGTCGGTCGCCCCGAATGGGGCGGCGATCGCCGATCGGTTGGAAGCGCTCGTCGAGGATCACCACGCCTTCGTGTGGCGCACCCTGAGGCGGCTGGGTGTTCCCGACAGTGACGTCGAGGATTCGAGCCAACAGGTCTTCCTGGTGGCGCATCGAAGGCTGACCGAGATCGCCCACGAGTCCGAACGCGCGTTTCTGTTCCAGACGGCCCTGCGCGTGGCAGCGGACTGGCGACGCGCGAACAAGCGGCGTTTCGAGCAGCCCGGCATCGATCTGTGGAACGTGCCGGACGCTGCCGCAAACCCGGAGCAGCAGGTCGACGATCGACGCGCGCGTGCGATGCTCGATCGTGTGCTCGCAGTGATGCCCATGGATCTGCGGGCCGTGTTCGTCTTGTTCGAGCTGGAGGAGATGACCATGGCCGAGATCTCGGTCGTCGCCGATATCCCGCCTGGAACGGTGGCCTCGCGTCTGCGACGGGCACGCCAGGTCTTCCACACGGCAGCCAAGAGGTTGACGGCAGCGATGCATATCCGCGACGAAAACGAGGGTGGACCATGATCGAACCACGTCGGCTTCGCGAGCAGGGGGCGACGGCCGCCGAGAAGACCATGCTCGCTTCGGCACGCAACGACGCACCACCTGCCGCCGCTGCAGGGCAGATGCTGGCCAGCCTGCACGGCCTTGCCGGTCAACATGCAGGCAGCGACCTTCCCTACCCGCGAACCGATACCGTCGCCGGCACGATGAAATTCGCCACGGTGTCGTGGCTCAAGATCGGCGGGTTGGCTGCTGGCGTCCTGGGGCTGGGCGCGGTCGGCGTCGCCGTTCACGCACGGACGCAGAAGCCAGCGGCCATGGCCGTGGCGATGTCTCCCGAGCTTCCGAGCCCCCCTGCGCCCGGGCCGGCACCGCGCCCCAAATCAGCGGATTTCCCGGCCGGGCCAAGCACGACGCCTGCCCCCTCGCCACCCCACGAAGCTGGTCGAGCTGCCAAGGCGATCGGAACGGAGATGTCGCTCGGCGCCGAGCTGCGCCTCCTGGATCTGGCACGAGCGGCGATGGACGCGGAGGACCTCGTCGCGGCACAGCGCGCGCTCGACGGATACCAGCGACGATTTCCGCAGGGGCGGCTCAAGCCCGAGGCGACGGTGCTGCGTCTCGCAGTGCTGATTCGGCAAGGCAACGCCACGGCGGCACGTGCGCTGGGGGCTCGGCTGCTCGCCGACGACGCGTACCGAACCTACCAGACGCGAATTCGCTCGCTGTTGCGGGATGCCACCACGGAGCGCGTGACACCGTGAAGACGTGATGGTCCGTCAGAGCAACAGGCGCCTTGGAGCCAGCACGGCCATGGCCGTCACGAGCGCGCTCGCCCTGTGCGCCTGCAGCGCGCGAAGCTCGCTCGGCAGGAACATACCCGACGCGGTCGACAGCGGCCCCGACAGTGCTCAGGACGTGTCGCCGCGTGGGCCGGCCCCAACCGTGGCCGGCCCCAAAGAGGCATGCCCACAGATGGCCGGTCACGACGGCGACGACCTGGTCTTCTTGGGAAGCACGGTGACCATCTGGTCTGGCTCGGCCGGCTCGATGGGCCCGATGGTGTTCTACTGGCATGCGACCAACGCGACTTCGCAGGAGGCCGTCGCGGGGCTCGGCCCGGGCACGGCCGAGGTGGTCAAGTCAGGCGGCGTGATTGCTTCGTTCAAGGACAGCACGGGCTCCGGCACCAACACGGGCGACTTCACCTGGTTCACCGGGGACTTCGCCATCGCGGACGAGATCCTCGCCTGCGCGGTCGAGCAGCAGCTCGTCGACACCAGGCGTATCCACTCGGCGGGCTACAGCCCTGGAAGCTGCCAAACCGCCGCGATGGTCTACGCGCGTGCGTACCTGGCCAGCGTGCTCTGCTATTCCGGCGGCGCCATGACCTTGGGGGCACTGCCCGACCCGAGCAACCGCCCTGCCCTGATCGGCGCACACGGGGCGGTGGGCAGCGACGTCTACGGCATCGACATCGCGACCAACACCATCCTTCTCGAGAACGATCTCAAGAGCAAAGGCTCGTTCGTGATCGACTGCGACGACGGCGGTGACCATCTGCAAAGCGGTCCCGCGCGCATGGCGGGCGTGGCGGCGCCCGCTTGGCAGTTCTTCAAGGACCACCCCTACAAGGTCAGCCCGGAGCCGTACCAGGCGGTGCCGCCCACGTTTCCTTCGTACTGCAAGCTCATGTAGGCAGCCTACGGCATCGGATGCCGCTTGAGCACCGGCCAGGCAATGGCGGGGTTGCCGGCCTCGAGCAGTCCATCCTGTTTCGAACAAAGCGTGACGACGACACCGGCGGCACAGCTCGAATAGGTCGAACATCCGTTGATGTCGGGATCCGAAGGCGCTCCCGTGCAACCGTTGATCTGGGCCCACTGCTTGAAGGTCGGCTGGGCGCCGAGGAAGGTGATCGGCATGGTATCGACGAACGTCGAGTCGCCGCCTTCGTAAGGAATGAGGTTATCCCGGACTCCGCGAAACGCCACGACGGTGATGGGACGGCTTGGCGTGCAGTCGGCCACCGTGTCCGTCAAAAGGTCCCAGGCCGCCGGCGCGACGCCAGCAAAGACGTCCGCCGCCTCGCACGCGAGCAGATAGGCCATCCCGCCGCCAGGGGCGACACCGACGGCATACACACGCTTGGGATCGATGCAAGCGAGGCTTTGGACATGCGCGACCACCTTCCTCGCGAAGCCAACATCGTCGGCGCCGTCCACGCAACACGGACCGAGGTTCCAGGACGTTCCCCGAGGTCCGCCCAGACCGTTCGGGAACGCCATGATGACACCTTCTGGATCGGTCAGCTCCGGGTACGGGGAGCCAGACCGCTCGGTGGCGCCGGAGCCGAGTTGCGCGTGGAAGTCCAGAATCAGCGGCACCGCCTTGGTGCCGTCGTATCTGTTCGGCACGTGCAAGACGTAGCTTCGTGACGTCGTGCCCACCACGATGGTCTGGTTGCTGTCGCCCTGCTTGATGACCTGGGACGGACAGACCACGACGGAGCCGCCCCCATCAGCACCATCGGCGACATCGCCGCGGCGAGCGCTGTCAGCCACGTCGCGCCCGCTGTCAGCGGCATCCCGGACGTCCTCCGCGACGTCGCGAGTATCCTCGGCGACATCGCGCGTGTCCTCGGCGACATCGCGGCCGCTGTCCGCGAGGTCGCGCCCGCCCCCGTCGGAGCCGGGCGCACGCCCAATGGCATCGAGGTTCGAACGAGAACACCCCAGCAGCGCGACGAGCACGATGGACCACGCGAGGCGATTCATAGCCAAGCTCCGACAGTGAGGGTCAACAGGACATTGGGACGCGCCGACGTCGCAACGACCGAGCCCAGGGAACGAACCCCTACGTACGGCTCGGCCATCTGCACGTGCGCGGCGATGGCCAAGTGAAAACGATCGCGCAACGCGATCCACGTGCCCAGGCCACCGTCGAGCAGAAACGACCATTTCTGGTCGGACAGGCTTTGGTGAGGAGCATTGGCCCGGCCTTCGACCGACGTGTGGAGTGCCCCCACGCCCAGGCTGAAGAACGGCTGTAGCGTCGCGCCCGGCCGCCACCTGTAGCAAGCACCGACGAGTCCGTAGTTCTGCGCAACGCGGGCCGAACCAGCCGCCGTCTGGACCGTCGCCTGCGTGCCAAGCGCGCCCAGGGCTACCTCGGTCAGGAACCGGGGCGAGAGCGCCCAGTCGAAGCGAACCACCGGCAAGATCGCGGTGCCCACACCGTCCACGCCCATCACGGCCGCGGCGCCGACCTCGATGCTGATCCTCTCCGGCCGGACCGCCGTGCCTTGCACGGCCGCGAAACGAACCACGGTGGGAGACGGTTCGGCAGCCTTTTCGTCTCGACGCTCACCGGGCGACAAATGGATCTCGAGGAAGCTCGAACGCAGAAGCTCGATAGCGCGAATCGCCAGCGTCTGCGGCGCGCGATCCGACTGCGGCTCGAACGGCAATCGCCGAATCACCGACTTGCCAGTTACCTTGTCCACAACCCAAACCTCGACGGAGTTCGGAGCCACGTCGCCCACGATTCCCACCACCGCCTCTGCGCTGCGCTGCTCGGCCAGCTTCTCGAGCAAGTCTCGCGGCTGGGACTCGCCTGACATGGGCAGGGAGGCTCCGTCCACGATCTCCACGTTGAACCCCGAGGACATCAGCTCGCCATGGATGCGAACCACGGTCTCCGCCATGGCGGGCAGCGAGTTCGCCGGGCGAACGATCACCACGGTCGCCGCGAAGACGCTCGACGCCCACAAAAACGAAAGAACCGCCGATACAACCGAGGCCAGTCGGCGCACGGGAAGCCGAGTCAGGGGCCTAGTAGCAGGGCCCGCGCCGCCCCAGCATAGGTACCGTTGGGGAAACGTCGCAGATACTCCTCCGCGATCGGCCGGGCGCGTGCCGGACCTCCAAGGCTGCTGGTCACCGTCATCTTTCGTCCAAGGGCCTCCGACGCATAAGTGCCCGCGGGTGCGCGGGAAAGGTACTCATCATACCACCCGAGCGCCCTGCGTGCGCCGTGCCCGCGATCCTCTTCCATACGGCCGAGCAGAAACGCCGCATCAAGGGCACGCTCGGATCCGGGGAAGCGCCTTCGCTGGGTCAGCAAGGCCTCGCGGGCGAGACTGGTCCGACGACGGTATCGGGCGGCGTCGGCCAATGCGAAGAGATCCTCGCTCGACGCCCTCTCCAGTGTGGCCTTGATCCCGCTGCGCTCGACCTCGGCCAATATTCGATCCCATTTGCCGGCCGCGATCGCCTCGGGCCAACGTCGCTCACCGTCGGATTTGCTGCCGTCCATTCTGGCCGCCAGCGGCGACCGGGGCCGCTCCGCAGCGGGCGAGCCGACGGCGCTCGGAGCTTCGAGGACTTCCGGAGCATGGACGGACGACGTCGGGACGACCGGATCGAGCCAAGCCTCCTCGGGCGTCTGCTCGCTAATGACGGTCTCGGCCTTGGGCAGACTGACCACCAGGCGCTGTCCCGCCCGCAGCGAGACCTCGCCGCCCGTGACCGGACCGGTCACCGACACGCGGCCGTGCCGCAGCCGAAGCTCGAACCGTTCGGACGCCGCATCCCAGGAAACCGTGAACACGGTGCCCTTGACCGCGACCAAGAACGGACCAACGTCGACCAACCACCTTGCGTTCTTGCTCGGGGTGACCTGAAACGACGCCGATCCCTGCTCGATGGCGATATGCGCACCGCGATTGTCGACCGTGCGCAGCCTTCCGCGGGCCCCGGGCATCAGGATGAATTCCGTGCCCTCGGTGAAGAACAGCTTGATGCCCGAGCTTCCGGACTCGTGCAAGTAGCCACCATCGATGACGTTGCCGCCCTCGATCTGATAGGTCAGCGCCGACTGCGCCGGTGCCTGCGAGCGCTTGCGAGACATCGAGACCACACCCAAGACCATGAAGACGCAGGCGGTGGTCGCCGCCAAGACGAAGGACGACCGAACCGCGAACTTCCATCGTAGCTTTCGCTCCGCAAGCCGCGTCGATACGTCGTGAAGCCCTTGCGTCAGTCGCGCTGGTGTCGCGGGCTGTGCGCTCGTCCGCGCCAGATCAACCAACGCCCTCAGCGCGTCGTCATCCTTCGTTTCACCCAGTTGCGGTGTCATCGCTTCCACCCTTTGCCATCGAGAAGACTAGCCATCCCGGTATCGGCCCCTATCCAACGTGTTAGCTTTTTCCCGGCGTGATCCAGCGACCGCTTCACGGTCGACATCGAAAGATCCATCGCTTGTGCAACCTCTTCGACCGTCATCGACTCGAGGAATCGCAAGGAAAAAACCAGCCGGTCCCTCGCTCCGAGGCGATTCAAGTAACCGTAGAAGCGCCGGAGCAAGTCGCGCGATTCGACGTCCAACGTCCCACTCGCCAGATCGATGTAGGTCTCCGGTTCCTGGAACGACAACCACGCACGCGAACGCCTACGCCGCAGCTCCCACTTGAGGATGCGAATCGCGAATGAAACCACGAAGCTGCGCAGGCTGTCGGGATCGCGCAGGGTCTTGGCGCGCAAGAAAAGTCGGTAGAACACCTCCTGCACGATGTCCTCGGCCTCGGACTCCGAGCCGAGGGTACGCGCGGCCATCATGAAGACCATGGGCGAAAAGCGGTTCCAGGTCTCGGCAGTTGCCCACGCCGCCCCGCCGATCAGGGCGCGGCCCAGATCGCCATCGCTGACGGATCGGTGGTCGGCGTCGACCACCAGCGAAAGCGAAACGTGAGGGCGATGGGTTGACATGTTCAAGCTTGGATTACCAAATTTCGTATCAGCAGTAGCATCCCGACGCGTAACTGGCTCAAATTCCAGCTGGCGGAGCCTGCCCCACATGTCGCAGCCTAGCGCGCGTCACCGACTGCATCGGCTCCTCGGCGCACGAGCTTGACCCCGGCGGCGATCAGCGTCGAGGCGCGTGCCCCAACGACGAAGACGGCCGCAAGCGACCGCCTTCGTCGCGAACGTCGATGTTTCGGCTATCCGCCGGAAGCCGTGTCGATGGCCAGCGCCCCGTCGAGGACGGCCGCAGGATCCGCATCGAGCGAGATCCCTCCGTCGAGAGCGGGCGGCGGTGGCATTGTTTCGGCAGCGAACACCAGCACGGTCACCGATCTCGGCGGCATCGCGTAGGTGAAGGCGTTGCTTCCCACTGCGCTCAGCGCCGGGGCCGCCACCAGATCCGGTGACGTCCCTTGCAGCACGAACACCTTGCTGCTCGAAAGCTCGCTCGGGTGGGCGATGCGAATGCCCGCGCTGACCGCGTCGCTCTTCTTGTTGATGGCGACGACGATGACCTGGTTCGGATTGCTCGACGGAAGGCTGGCGTACACCGAAGTGTTGACCGTGTCGGAATTGCTCGCGGCGACTGCGATGTCGCCGAACTCGCCGCTCTGGCTGTCGTAGTTGCGGAACGCTTTCAGCCCGGCGGCGACGAAGGGCTCCTTCGAAAGCAGCGGCCAGATGTGGGCCATGTCGACCTTCTCACGGCCGAAGATGCCAAGCACGTCCGCGGTCGCGATCGCGCCGGTGATGTCGTTGGCGCCACCGAAGTTCCACTCGGTGAATGCGAGCTTGGTGCCGGGGTACTTCGAGGCGATCCGCTGTTTCATGCGCGGGATCAGGTTGATCGGCGCCTTGGTGGTATCGGCGATCCAGCTGGTCTCCTTGTAGGTCGAGTCCCAGAGCGAACGCGGTGCCTGCATGCGCGCCTCCTGGTAGGCCACCAGGTTCGCCCCCGTCGGAGCCGTGTCGAACACGATACGCACGCCGCCGCCCTTGGCCTCGGGATACCAGTGCAGATCCAGGTAGTCGACCAACCGCTTGCCCGTGCTCTCCTCGGCTGCCTTCATCTGGCCGAGGAAGTAATCGATGAAGTTGCCGTTCGCCGAGGCGTCGGGCGCGTTCTGCAGGTTGTTGAAGCCGTTCCATCCGTAGCTGACGAAGCCCAACACCGGGGCGGCTGGCCAAACCGCCTTGATCGCGCTGGCGAAACGGATCGTCCGCTCGCTCAGCTCGGCGTAGGTGACGGCGGTGGGGTGAATCTCGGGATGGGTTTCCTTCCAGAGGTCGGGCTCGTTGTCGAGGCAGAAGGCCAGCGGCACCGTGCCGGCGCAGCTCGACGCCCACGCGACGAACTCGTCCTGGTAGACGGAGTCATCGGCCTGGTTCGGAGGATCGCTGAAGGGCGCGTTCTTCGCGGCGACGTTCTTCTTGAAGCGCACGGCGAGGTAGTCCGTGCCGCCGCCCGTGCCGCGCACGTCACCGGCCGGGGACTTGTCGGCGGAGACGTAGTCGCCGATGGGGACGGTGAGCACGGATCCGGCGCCGTGGGCCCAGGCATCGTTGATGGCCAAGCGCACGGTGTCTCCGGGGGCGTCCGAGGCGCCCAGGTAGTCGTCGTTCTGGTACCTGTAGTCTTTCCCCGCGTTCGAGGCGTTGTTCTCCCAGTTGAAGGCGGACAAGCGGTTGCCGCCGAGCCGCTGGCTGGTTGCACGCATGGTGGCGTCGACACCCGTTCGGGCAGTCGGGGTGTTGACCCCGTAGATGTCGGGCGAGATAGGCCACATGCCCTGGCTGGGATCGACGCTGAACACCACGTCCGTCGTCGGCAGCGGCGCAGGCTCGAGGGCGCCCGCAAGCACCGGCACCGCGCCCGCTGGCCGACGGGCCGGCGCAAGACCGCCGTCGGGCCCGCTGGGCATGTCCGATGGACAGGAATACTTGGGCGCCGCGGTGTCCAGCTTGGGCGGCTTGGTGTCGATCTGTGGGACGTCGGGTGTGGCGGCGTCGGCGGATGCGTCCACCCCCTTGTTGGACTCACTCCCGCACGCGGCAAGCATGAGAAGGGCGGCACCTGCACTGGCCGACCGGAACGGACTCGATTTCACGGCATACTTCATCGCGACATGGACCTCGGCTTTGGATTTGGGGGGAGGCTGGCAGTAACAACCCGAAACGAGCCGCAACTGGGAACGACATCGCGTCGGAACCGCGCGAAAAACGGGCCGTCGGAGATCGCCTTTCGAGAACATTCGTGAAGCATCGGGAACGACGCTTGGGCTATCATCGCCGTCCACACCTTCGAGCAACTTCGCTGTTCAGGAATCCCATGAAATGTCCATCGTCTCCCGTACGAAATGCACTCCTGCTCGCGGCCATCGGATGCCTTGCCTTGCCCTCGGGGTGCGGAGAGGAATCGACGGTGCTTGACATCGATGGCGCCCCTGGCGCAGGCGGAGCGGGCGGAACCCACGTCGGCTCCGGCGGTGGCGGTGGTGGCGGCGCACCCGCCGTCGGAGGCTCGGGAGGTTCGGGTAGCAGCATGGTCGGCACCGGTGGCTGCAACTGCCTGGGAGGCGCGGGGGGCCGCTCGACCGGCGGCGCGGCCGGCGCTGGAAACGGTGGGTCCGGCAGCGGCGGCGCCACGGGGGGAAGCGACGGCGGAGCGGCCGACGCGAAAGCGGCCGACGCGACATCGGGAGGCGACGTGACGGGCGCGCCGGATCAGCGTCAGGGCGACACACTCGCGAAGCCGGACGGCTCGGCGACCGGCCCCGCCGCGGTTCAGCTGATAGGCCGCTTCGACAAGAACGACTCAACCCCGGCGAAGTTCGGGTGGGTGGGCAGCGCGATGATCGCCCGTTTCAACGGCACGGGCGCCACCATCGAGCTCGACGGATCCGACGACAGGTACCAGATCATCGTCGACGGAGTCGTGTCGGCCACGCCGCTGAAGGTGACGAGCAGCAAGAAGTACGAGGTCGCCAAGGGCCTGCCATCCGGCGTCCACGACTTGGTGGTGTGGAAACGCTCGGAGAGCAACTGGTCGAGCAGCAGCTATCTCGGATTGGAGATCACAGGCGGCCAGCTGCTCGCGCCACCCGACCGCCCGAGCCGAAGGATCGAGATCTTCGGCGACTCGATCACCGCTGGCTACGGACTCGACGGCGCTGGTCCGAGCTGCAGCATGACCGCGGACAATTCGAACCACTACCTCACCTACGGCGCGGTCGCCGCGCGCGCGCTTTCGGCCGAGCTTCACGCCATCGCGTGGTCCGGCATCGGCATCTACCGCAACTACGGCGAGTCCGCGCCCAAGGCGGATTCCCTGACCATGCCCAAGGTCTACGCCCGGATCATGCCCTCGGCCGACAGCGCCTGGGACTTCGACGCATGGCAACCGCACGCGGTGGTGATCAACCTGGGCACGAACGACTTCTCCAGCAACGGCGACCCGGGCGCGGCCTACGAGACCGCCTACCTCGACTTCGTCCGCCGCCTGCGCGACAGGTACGCAGACGCGTTCTTCGTCCTCTCCATCGGGCCGATGCTCGACGGAGCCAACCTCGAAGGCGCGCGAAAGCACCTGCAGGCGATCATCAAGACCCGCGCCAGTGAAGGCGACAGCAAGATGTCGTACCTGGAGTATCCGCCGCAGGCTCAGGCTGACGGGTACGGATGCGACTGGCACCCGAGCGCCAAGACCAACGCCAAGATGGCCGACCTCTTGGTGGCGGAGCTCAAGAAGCAGCTTTCCTGGTAGCTCCCGACCGGTCAGTCGGGCCGTCCCCAGGTCTTGATGAGGGACGCGCAGTCCGTGTGTCCGGCATTCTTCGCCAGATCGGCCGCGGTCCGCCCCAGCTTGTCCACGCGAAGAATGTTGGCCCCATGGATGAGCAGGGCCAACACCACGCGCCGATTGCCTCTGGACGCCGCGTACATGAGCGGTGTCCATCCTGGCTTGCTCGGATGGTCGACCGTGGCGCCTTTGGCCAACAGGCAGGCGACGACCGACTCGTGGCCCCACGTCGCCGCGTATGTCAGGGGTGTCTCACCTTGCTCGTTCACGTGGTTCGCATCCACGCCGCCCGCAATCAACCGCCTGACCACGTGCAACCAACCTGCTGCGCACGCCACCATCAGCTCGCTCTCGGGAGAGTGCGTCTCCCTTGGCGCGGCAACGACCTCTTTCTGCATTTGAGTGCTCATCCTCTCGCCTTCCTCCCTCAGTTGTCTCGACGGGGGAAAATCGGCTCAGGTGTATGGGCACGGAGATGCAACGCCTGCCGCGCCGTAAGCAGCGGGATCGGATGCACACCGCCACCTGGCGCATGAGGACACGGAGGCCCGTCACTTCGTGAAGAGCGCCAAGTCGATCGACTCGCCCATCTTCTGATAACCGGCGGGGCCGGGATGGAGCCAGTCCTGTTGCGACCAAGCCGCGTAGGCGGGGAGCAGCTTGGTTGGATTGGCGGGATCCTTGACGGCGGCGTCGAAGTCAATCACGCCGTCGAAGACGCCGCTCCTGATGTAGGTGTTCACCTGCGTGCGCAGACTCTCACGAGACGCATAGTCGCTTCCGCCAAACGGCAGAATGGTTGCGCCGTAGATGACGAGCCCCTTGTCGTGGGCGCGCTTGATCAGGTCCGCGTAGGCATTCTTCATCGCATCGAACGATGTGCCATTGTTCATGTCGTTCACCCCGTCGAAGACGATCACGTACTTCACCCCGCTTTGTCCGAGTACGTCCCGGGCGAAGCGAGCCTGCGCCGCCGTGCCGCTGTTCCCGACCAGGTTCGTCGCGCCGATCCCTTGGTTCATCGTCGCTACGTTCTTCGTCGCCGGGTTGGCTTGTAGGCGGGCCGCCAGGACGTCGGTCCAGCGGTTGTTCTTGTCGGTGTCGGTGCCGCGGCCGTCGGTGATGGAGTCGCCGATGGCGACGATGCCGACCGCCGAGGCGTCGGCCATGACATCGATGCCCGAGATGAAGAACCAGAGGGCCTTGGTCTGGCCCGAGCTCATGCTGGCCGCGCCGAGGTCCGCGGTCGAACCGCCGGACTTGAAGTACGACGTGGTTCGCGAGCCCGAGTGCTGCGTGAGCGTGCTGGGCACGGAGCCGAAGAGGGTGGTGATGGTGATGTTGCCCTGGTTCGGGACGGTGAAGTCGATGGGATCCGACCATATCTCCTTACCGGCGGCGACGGTCACGGATGCGGAGCCGCCAAACGCGAGGGCCTTGTCGGTGGCGGTGTCGATGTTGCTGTCCGCCAAGGTGCTGGACTTGGTCAAGGCGATGTGCGCGCCGGTGATGACCAGCGAGCCGTTTCCGTGCAGGTTCGAGAACTGCACGCGGATCTGGCTGCCGCCCAGGGAGACGTGGGCGATCTGACGGATCACGCTGTTCGACAGCCCGATGGGCGGCGTGTTGTTCGAGTTCGTGTCGACGTAGGGCGAGGCCGTCCAAGTGCCGACCCAGTGCTGCGCCCCGCTGCCCGTGGAGCCGCCGCTGCCAGGAGCGCCACCCGTGCCCGTGCTGCCACCGGGAGCCGTGCCGCCGCCGAGGCCGGTCGCGCCGCCGCTCCCCGCGCTGCCTCCGCTGCCGGGCTTGCCGCCCGAACCGACCTGGCCCGCGGCGCCGCCGCTGCCGGACGCGACGCCCCCGCTGCCCTTGCCAGTTCCCCCCGCTGCTCCACCGGAGCCGTCGCCGGCCTGCCCACCCTGCCCCGCGCCGCCCGAGCCCATCGCACCGCCGGAGCCAGCGCCGCCCTTGCCAGTGGAACCACCGGCCGACTGGCCCCCGCTGCCCGCGGCGGTCTTGCCGCCGGTCCCCGGTGCGCCGCCCGGGCTGCTTCCACCACTCGACTGGCCGCTCGTGCCACCGGCCGAGGACCCGGTTCCGGTATCGCTCGAGCACGCGGCCATCCAGGCCATGCCAGCAAGGACGCAGATTGCTTTGAGGTTCTTCATCGGACGATTGCTCCTGGTTGGTAGCGGCGGGCAGTCCCCTCATCTTGAGGGGAAGCCTTGGGGTAGTGTGCCTGACCCCCGATTTTGGCTCAGTCTCGACGGCAGAATCGCGAGGATTGCTGCGCATTTCTCCGCCCCGGCGCGCCGTGCCGCGAGGTGCGCTAGCAGCCCGTGGAAAATGTGGCCGCGATCATGCGGCTGCCTGAACGAGCCAC
>CAZYFU010000026.1:0-58817 GCA_964647025.1 uncultured Myxococcales bacterium
CTCCCGCTCGGAAGTTCGCGGCGGCTTGCCGCCTCGAACTTTCGAGCACCCCTGATCCGTCGGGCCCGTTGCTTGACGGGGTAGCGGAAATGACCGAAGGTACTAGAGGATTTTCTCTCCAGCCCCCCATCGAGGCTGGTCGAGCAGCAAACCCAATGATTGCGGTCGGGCAAACGATCGGTAACTACACGCTCACAGCCAAGCTTGGCGAGGGCGGGATGGGCGTGGTCTACCTGGCCGAGCACCCCGTCATCGGTCGCAAGGTCGCCATGAAGGCGATCCACCCCGAGCTGTCACGCAATCCCGAGGTCGTGTCGCGCTTCGTGACCGAGGCCAAGGCCGTCAACCAGATCGGCAACGAGCACATCGTCGACATCCACGACTTCGGCACGACACCCGACGGCGAGTTCTATTTCATCATGGAGTTCCTGCAGGGCGATGCGCTGGCCGATCGACTCAAGCGCGCTGCCCCGCTGGGGGCCGCGCAGGCCCTCACGATCGCCGCGCAAGTCGCCGACGCGCTCGGCGCTTCGCACCAGCACGGCATCATCCACCGAGACCTCAAGCCCGAGAACATCTTCCTCATCAATCGGTCGCACACGACCGACTTCGTCAAGGTCCTGGATTTCGGGTTGGCCAAGCTGACCCAAGGCGAAGAGAAAGTCACCCACAAGACCCGGACCGGCTCGGTCATGGGTACGCCGTACTACATGTCGCCAGAGCAGTGCGAGGGCAAGGCCGACATCGACCACCGGGCCGACATCTACTCCCTCGGGGTGATCCTGTTCGAAATGCTGACGGCGAAGGTCCCGTTTGGCGGCGAAGGCTACGGCGAGATCATCGTCAAGCACATCACGGCCCCCGTCCCCTCCCCGCGCGCCATCAATCCGCTGCTTCCTCCGTCGGTCGAAGCGATCATCCTGCGAGCGCTGGCCAAGCCGCGCGAGCAGCGATTCCAGACCATGGAGGAGCTCGCGCAAGCCCTTCTGGATCCCGAACGCTACAGCGCGCTGGCGCCGCAGTACGCCTCCACGCAGCCCATACCGCCGACCCCGACCCTGGGGGATTCGCCCGGCGCGACACCGGATGGACGGGCCGACAGCGTGGTGAGTGGCCGCGTGGTGTTCGGCCAAGGCCCCAGCGTCGCCAACGTCGGAGCACGGTCCGCATCCATGCCGTCCACGTTCCGCCACGCCAAGGGCGAGCTCATCGACGATGACGAGCTGTACCGGCCGGCGAAACCGCGTCGAACCGGAACGATCGCGGCCGTCTTGGCCATCGCCGCCGCCGGCGCGGGATTGGCCGCCTACTTCCTCGTCCATGAGCCTCCCGAGCCACTAGCCCCCGCGGCCGTGATCGAGCCACCGCCCACGGCCCCAGCCGATCCCACACCCAAGAAGGTTCGACTGGCGTTCAAGTCCGAACCGGCCGGTGTGGCCGTCCTGCGCAAAGACAGCAACGAGAAGTTGGGCGTGACGCCATTCGACGTCGAGCTGCCGGCCGGCGAGACCGCAATCGAGTTCCTCTTCACGAAGGAAGCCTTCCGCGACAAGGTCGAGTCGTTCGTTCCCGACGAGTCTGGCCAGCTCGTCGTGTCGTTGGTACCAGTTCCGCCGGTGGAGAAGCCCCCTGTCGCCCCCACCGCCGTCGCCCCTGCCGCCAAGCCCACCGCGCGGCCAGCCCCCGCCGTCCGGCGCCGCCCCGTCCCCCGTCCCGCCCCCCGTTCGATGGATGAGGACGGCGTGCTGGCCCCGTCCTTCTGACGGAACCAGCCGGCGAAAAGGCCCCTTACCGCGTCCCGAACAGGCACGGATACCTAGTCCCTCGCTTTTCCATGCATTTCGGCCATTGACAGCGGGCCCATTTACGACTATCTGCAATGGGCTTCCGGGCGTTTAACTCAGCGGAAGAGTGCCACCTTCACACGGTGGAAGCCGCAGGTTCAATCCCTGCAACGCCCACCGCCCCCCCCGCGTCGGCCGCAGGCCAGCATGCTGCCCGTCGACAGCTCGAGAGAGGTGCCCGCACGCCGTTCGTGGCGCTCGTCTCCGCCGGAGATCATTCACTGGGCATCGCGATGCCCGGTGGACCGGACAGCAGGAACTCCTGCCAAGTGATCGCGCCGATCTCCGCCCGCTCCGCAGTCGAGAGGCCGTCCGCGCCACAGACGACGAGCGGCTTGAAGGTGGGATAGCGACGCGTGAATTCGAGCAGGCCAGTGAGCTCCCTCATCTGGAACTTGCCGGTCTTCACTTCGACCGCCCACTTGCCCCAGCTCCCGTCTAGGACACCGTCGACTTCAAGCGGCTCTTCTCGCCAGTACGAAACGCCCTGGCCAGAATTCCACGCGTGAGCCAGACACGCGTTCTCGACCCAGGTGCCCAAACGCGCAGGATCGGTGGCGCTGTTCATGATTCCCTGAGGATCCATCGCCGCGAGGAGCGCATCGTTGAGCGTCACCAATTTCGGTGGCGATGCCCTGCGACGGGACTCGCGCGCGGAGTATTTCGGCAACGAGGCCACCAGGAACGCCTCTTCGAGGAGAGACAAGTAGTGGGCGACGGTTTCGAGGGCGCCGCTGTCCTGCAACTGCCCCTGAAGTTTTTGCAACGAAACGATCTGGGCTGGCGACGAGGCAGCCACTCCGAACACCTGGCGAAGGAGCGCGGGCCGGCGGACGGATGCGAGGGCGAGGATGTCGCGCCCGATGGCAGGATCGAGGATGGCGTCGCGTACGTAGGCCGACCAGCGGGGCACGTCCCCGCGCATGAGGAAGGCGCCCGGATACGACCCCATACGAACCACGAGATCGGCGACTTCTTGGGCATTCACGCCGAAGGTCTCGGCGACCGACTGCGCCGACCAGTGGGACAAGGTCAGGCGCTCGAATCGGCCGGCGAGACTTTCCCGCGAGCCCGCTGCGAGGTGAAGCGCGGACGAGCCGGTGGCCACGATGTGAACGGGTGTCTTTTTCCGCCTGAAACGATCCCAGTCGGCCTTGAGGTGCGAGGCCCAGCCGGCAAGCAGGTGAGCCTCGTCGAGGAGAAGAATGGCGCGACCATGAGCGGCCGCGGCGTCCTCGGCCCGGCCCACCATGCGTTCCCAGAAGCCAGGCAGCGCGGCCTCGGGCGCATCAGCCGCCGCGTAGATCGACTGCTTGCCCGCCTGCTCCGCGATTTCGAGAAGCAAGGTCGTCTTGCCGACCTGCCGTGGGCCGGCGAGCAGTTGAATGCGCCCTGGAGCAGGCTCGGCGAGCCGCTTGGCTAGGACCTCCCGGCACGCATGGCAGTCGAGGTGAAAGCCTTAATCGGACATAGTCTAATAGTTATTCGACTATCACCGCGAAAGCAACGCGCCTCCCCGGTCGAGCTCGACTGCGCCGTCGCGCCGTCGGAAGCACGGCGCCGTGATGTCCCCCTGCAACGCCCACAAGACACACGAGCTGCGACCGGCCAGCGTGGCTGGACAGCGAATGGCTGGCTACGGCGCGGCCTTCCCGGTCGGCGGTATGACGAAGTGCCACTTCTCGTCGACGTCGCAGTAGTCGCGGGCGCCCATCATCACGCGGCGACCGTCGGCTGTGCGCGCCTCGAAGACGATTCTGTTGGTGGCCATCAAGCGCGGGAAACCGCAGCCCTGTCGGGGGTAGCTGTACTGGCAGGGGGTGCTCGCGCAGACGCGTTCACGGCTGGACCAGACCTCGGCTGGCTCGGATGCGGTCAAGTAGATGGTCTGTGTGCCGGCACACCCGCCCAGCGAAACGGCGGCCAGCAGCGCGGCTGCCAGGCGAATACGGCACACATCCAGTCGGATCGACCATGCGGATCGTGCCATGGCTAACGGGGTACCTCGCGCTGTGAAGGACCGCCGGCTTGGGCGCCCTGGCGGGTCGCCAGCCAGACCGCCAGCGTCCAGGTTGGCGTCACGTCGACGTAGGGAAGCAGCTCGACCACGAAGCTGGGTAGGAGAACCCAGTGCCAACCGAGCAACCGCCACAACACCAGCATCACCACGACGTCGAGCGGTTTGTCGGTCCACGTGCTCAAGGAGGCGGTGAATGGAATCAGCACGACTTGCACCGCGTCCGCCAGCAAGGCGACGATCCAGGCGGCGCGCACCCGCCTCGGCGTGGGGCTCATCGCGTGAGTCTACACCTAGAGTGCATCTCCCAGGTTGAGGCGCTGCCTGCCGGTTGAGGCTCTGCCTGCCGGCCTGCCCAAGCCGTCACCTACTCGACCAACTTCAAGCGATCGACGCCATCGGCCTTCTCTTTGCCCCGGGTCAGCTGCAGGCGGGCGGTCTTTGGGTCGAAGGCAAGCACGTCGCGGCGAGAAGTGATCTCGACGTAGGTGCCGCACGACGTGGCTCTGTCGACCACGAAGCGGATCTCCTGATACGGCTTGCCACGCGCGGCCGCGAACGACAGAGTCATGGTCTTCTCACTGGCGTAGGTGCAGCCGTCGAGATCGAAGAGATACTCGCCCAGCGGAAGGCCGCCCTGGTCGTCGGCGTCGAGGACCAGGATGAGGAACACCGCCTTGAAGGCCATGATCGGCGCCTCGGATTGGAACCACACCTGGACCACGCGCTCTCGACTCTTGTCGGGGTCCAGGTTCACTTGCCAACTCTCCGCGCGCTCGAGGCGGTCCGCGGTCAGCAGCGGTTCGTCCTCGGGGCCATGCAAGGCGGCCGCCTGAGCGACGAGCCCCTGCGAGAACCCGACCGCTTCCAGCCGCTTGGCCATCTGGGCGCCGGTCGCCGGCTTCAAGTCACGCAGGCGAGCGGCCAGCTCCTGCGCTTGCGCCGAAGCGACGAACAGCAACAAGGACGCACCGAGTGAGAGCAAACATCTGAGCACGTTCGTACTCTACAGGATCCTACAAAACCTCAACCTGGGAGAGTACCACTGACGGGCCCACGGGCCCTCAACCTCCACGGGCCCTCAACCTGGGAGAGCACGCGCAAGCAACAAGGGACGCCTCATTGCCGATAAACCCGAGGTCATGTCCCTGCCCCGCGCAATCATCCCAGGCCGTCGCTACCTAATCACGAGACGCTGCTCCGAGCGCCGGTTCCTCATGCGTCCTGATCGCGAAACCAACAATGCCTTCATCTACTGCCTGGCGCTGGCCACTCGAAAAAGCGACGTCAGCATCGTCTGCGTCGGCACCACCAGCAACCATTACCACGCCATCGTCGTCGACGACAAAGCACAACTGCCGGTGTTCCTCGAGCACTTTCACAAGCTCTTCGCCAAGCACCAAAACTGCCTACGAGGCCGCTGGGAAGCATTCTGGGCCACAGAGCAAACCTCCGTCGTCGAGCTGCCCAACACCGAGGACGTGCTGGCCAAGATGGCCTACGCCATCGCCAATCCGTGCTCCAGCCACCTCGTCGAGCAGGTCCACCATTGGCCCGGCGTCGAGTCGCTGACCGCCATCGAGCAGAACCTGCCGCTCGTGGCCAGAAAGCCGACGAGATTCTTCGACCACGACAACCTCGGTTTGCCTGACCTCGTCCAGCTGCACCTTCGGCGAGCACCGGGCTTCGAGCAGCTGAGCCAACAAGACTATGCCAAGCTGGTGCGCGAGCAGGTCGACCTTGCCGTCACAAGGGCCGCGGCCGAGCGCCGCGAGAAGGGCATCAGACTCGTTGGGCGCAAGGACGTGCTGAAGCAGCCCTGGAGACACAGCCCGAGTACTCGCGAACCAAGGCGAGGGATGTCGCCCCAGGTCGCCTGCCGCAACAAGTGGGCACGCATCGAGGCCCTTGCGCGCAATCAGGCCTTTCTCGACCAGTACCGCGGGGCACGTGAAGAGCAACTTGCCGGCCGGCAAACCGTTTTCCCGCCAGGGACATGGTGGCTATGCCGCTACGCCGGCCTGATCGCTGCTGAGCTCGGCGCAACGGCTCCGCCCAGTTGACCTCGCAACCGCGGTGGCACCTCCCCGAGGCGATTCGCCAGCGGTGACGTCTGTGTCCACGACAGAGAGGTAGTGGATCTCACGACTGCATCAGTCCGAGGAACCAGGAGATGGGAAGCGAGCTACGCGGACATGGGCGTGGCTGCCGGCACTTCCGTAGCTCCCTCACTCGCTCTTCGCCTTCAACCTCGGTGCGGCTACTGGTGCTGTCCCGCACACCTAGCCTTGGCACGGAATTGCGCCTGTGCCGGTCGGTCGTGCAGGCTTGGCCAGTCTGCATCGGCAGCGTGGAGAGACCATGACCGTACGATTCCATACCCGTCCTTGGTGGTTGCTCGCCTTCGTTGGGTTCGCCCTCGGCTGCGGCGGGAGCAGTGCTGGCAGCGCGGTGCCGGACGCCGCCGACGGAGCACGCGCGGATGCGAGCGATCTGGCAATTCCCGACCCAGCCGATGCCGCTGCCGACACCGACGACGCAACCGGCACCGAGAGTGGCCGAGCCTCGGTGCGCGAGGAGTTCGCCGATCCGACCAAGTACCTCGCCATCAAGCAGCAGCTGCGCTTCCAAACCGGCGTCGGAGCCAGCTTCTACGATGTCTCGGCGGACAGCATCAAGCGCGCCTGGGCCGACTGGTCGGAAGATCGCAGCGTGATTCCCAACCGGCCCGACTTCCTCGATGCCCTCGCGGAAGCCGCGGCCTGGCTAGCGGCGCCCGATCGCTTCGAGGACCTGCAGCAACCGAGCACCGCCATGTCGGCCGACGGCGGCGGCGGCGAGACCGCGGGCACCGACACGGCCACGCCCTACTACTTCCTGCCGCTCGCGCAGGCGTGGCAAGTCTTCGTCTGGTGGACCGCCCACAACGTCGCGCTGGAAATGGCGGGGACGCTGCCCTGGTCGGTGGCCGAGGACAGCGCGGACCAGCTGGCACCGCTTCTCGACAGCACCGAGATGATGCATCGCCGGAGCATCGGCGACTTCCAGGTCGGCGGTGCCCCACACGGGAACTACGTGGGCCTGCCCTATGCGTCGTATCTCGGCGCCACCATCATCGGCGCGCCTCGCTACACTTTCCGCTTCCTCGCGCAGCAGGGCATGCTGAAAAGCACCCGCCGCGCCACCATCACCGCGTTGCTCGACTGGGTCAGCGCCAACCTGGTTCACTTCGAGGGCCACACTCAACGCATCGTCTGCCAGGATCACTGGGGACAGCGCTGGAATCCTGCGGTCGAGCAGCTCATCGAGGGAACCACGCGGGCGAGCGACGGCAAACGCGCCCACTGGACCCTGGGCTGCCACGGCACCACCAAGTTCATCAAAGACGTGCTCCGCGCCGCCAACATCCCGGTGCGCCTGGCCTTCAATTGCGAGCACGCCCAGCTGGTCTTCGTGAGCGAGAACGCCTACTTGACGCATGGCGATCATCCCTACAACAGCAATTTCCGCGCGAGCGGCTGCTCCGCCGATTGGCTGCTGATCGACCGCGCCAGGTGGCAGAGCCTGTTCGGCCCCGCCCAGGTCAACCATCGAGACGAGACTCTATGCAGCGCGACCCCGAACCCGGTCAGCTACAGCAGCCTGCCCGAGATCCTGGCCACGTGTAAGTAGCTTTGTGGACGTCGCGCTTCGCACCGCGCGTCCCCCGGCGCGAGGTGTGCCGTCGACCGGGCCTACTCGGAGATCAACCCGCTCATCATCAGGGTCACGTTCTTGTGGAAGTTCGGCAGGTCGGACAAGAGCGCGGCCACCGATGCCTTCCAGTGGTCGCTGTCGACCAAGGGGTCGTCGGCGATGGCCTCCGCGATCTGGGCTTGCCAAGCGTCGAGCCTGGCCTTGACGCTCTTCTCGGAGAACGCACCGGAGATGAACCCTTCGGTCATGGCCTTCTGGCGGTCGTAGATCTCCGCCCGTAGCATCCGCAGCAGTGGGTCGCAGTCGATGGCCATCACCTGGTAGGGGCGGTTCAGGTTGTCGAACCACACCGTGTAGCCGTCACAGCTCTTGGTGATCACGTTCCAGTTGGGAGCGATGTTGAGGTCGTTGGGGGCGTTGTCGGACCAGAAATTCGGCTCTGGGTACCAGAACGTCTTGTCCAGATCCCAGGGAATCAGCACGAAGCGACCGCTCTCGGTGTCGTGGTACCAGAACAGGTTGTGATTCGCTGGTGGCGCCCCCCAACCGAAGTAGAACGACATCATCCCGTCGAAGTCGTTGATGGCCCGATTGACGACGATGAAGCGGGCCATGTAATCGAGGTCGAGGTGCGCGGCGATCCTCGTCGCGAAGTCGGCGTCGCTGGACGAGTCCACCGCGTCCCTGAACGACAAGAAGTCGGAGACATCGGCGACGTCGGGCTCGTCGTTGGTCCGAAGCGCCTCGAGGGCGTCGCTTTCGGTAATGTGCTCGGCCGGCCATATCTCCTTGTAGACGTTGCCGTCGCCGGAGCTCGGGAACCGGCTGGCCGTGAACCTGCCGTCCACCTCCTCGACGGCGGCGAACAGGCCGTGGTACTGGCCGTTGATGTAGACGCGGGCATGCACCGCACGCGGCGCGAGGATGTCCATGTCCCGATACAGCGCGTACCCGAGGCGCTCGCGCATCTTGCTTGGATCAGCCGCCATGGCGTGCAGGTTCAGCTTCTTCAGGCCATCCAGGCGCGCGCCGTCGTCGTACCGGTCGAGATCGAGCTTCATCGAGAAGCGCTGGCACACGTCGATGTCGCGAAAGACCGACTCGACCCGCACGCGGCGCGTGCCGGTGGCCATGTCCACGCACCCCCAGATCGAGAACTGGCCCTTGAACCTGACGCCGATGGCGGGGATCTCTTTGTCGCCCACGCGCACAGAAGCCTTCACGTACCGATCCTCGTTCACCGTGTACGGATTCGAAAGCAGCGTGGACATGTCCATCAGCTTCTCGTACTCCTCGTCGGAGAAGGTCAGGTAGTACGACTGGAGCGCGTCCTCGTCGAACACCTTGTCGCCGATCGCCGCCTTGCCGCCAGCAACCGCGTCGGCACCGGTGTCGTCGGGCTTCGGGGCTGCGTCCCCCTGGCCGCCGCCACCCTGTCCGTCACAGGCCGGGGCGAGGAGAACGACCGCGCAGAACCACGCAACCAAACCGACTACACGGGTCCAATAGCTGCATCGCATGAGGTGCCCAGTCTACACGCGCCCGAGGCACGGATGATGCCAATCGTCACGAGCGTCGGCCGTAGCCCTGGCCAGCTCAGAACTCGATCTGCATGCCGATCTCGACCACGCGGTTCGGTGGGATGGAGAAGAAGTCGGTGGCCGGGCGCGCGTTGCTCGACAGAAAACGGAAGAGGTGTTTGCGCCACTCCGCCATTCCATGGCGTCCGCGGACGGGAATGATGGTTTCGCGCCCGAGGTAGAAGCTGGTATCCGCGATGTGGGTTTCGAGCCCCCTGGTTCGGCAGACACTCAAGATGTGTTGGACGTTCGGGCTCTCCATGAAGCCGTAGTGGGCCGTGACGGCCCAGAAGCCCAGGCCGAAGTCCTTGAGGTGCATCTTCTCTTCGTCGGGCACCCAGGGCACGTCGTCGGTGGTGACCGACAGGATCACGACCTGCTCGTGAAGGACTTTGTTGTGCTTGAAATGGTGCAGGAGCACGGTGGGTGTGCCTCGAGCGGTCGAGGCGAGGAACACCGCCGTGCCGCGCACCCGGTGCGGCTTGGAAGCCTCGACGTCGGCCAGGAACATCGGCAGCGGCAGCCTGTCGGCCATGATCTTCTCGCGAAGCAGCGTGCGCCCTCGATTCCACGTCAGCATGGCCGTGAACATGAAGGCCGCGATGGCCAGCGGGACCCAGCCACCGCTCATGATCTTGGCCGAGCACGCGATCAAGAACGACAGATCGATCGACAACAGAAGAAGCAGCAGCAGGATGGCACGCGTGAGCGTCCAGCCCCAGCGTCGGCGAGCGACGACGAAGAGCAAGATAGACGTGATGGTCATCGTGCCGGTCACCGCGATCCCGTAGGCACCAGCCAGATCGGCCGACGATCGGAAGCCCAGGACCAAGGCCAGGCAGGCGACCATGAGCATGCGGTTCACCTCGGGAATGTAGATCTGTCCCTCGGTCGCGCCCGAGGTGTGCACCACGCGCAAGCGCGGCAGGTAGCCGAGCTGCAGGGCCTGGCGCGCGATGGAGAACGAGCCCGAGATGAGGGCCTGCGAGGCGATCACCGCCGCCAGGGTCGCCAAGACGACCATGGGATAAAGCCACCCCTCGGGCACCAGGGCGTAGAAGGGATTGGCAACGGCGTCGGGCCGTTCGAGCAGGAGCGCGCCTTGGCCGAAGTAGTTGATGAGCAGCGCCGGGAACACACACGCGCGCCAGGCCAGGCGAATGGCCTTGCTGCCGAAGTGCCCCATGTCGGCGTAGAGCGCCTCGCAGCCGGTCACGCAGAGCACGACGGAGCCCAGCACGAAGAAGCCGTGCCAACCATGGTTCCAAAAGAAGAGGATCGCGTGCAGCGGATTGAGGGCCAAGAGAATGCTCGGATGCCGCAGGATCCAGGGCGCCCCACAGGCGGCGATTGCCACGAACCAGAGCAGGGTGACGGGGCCGAAGACCGCACCGATGCGCCCGGTCCCTCGCTTCTGGAACCAGAACACGCAGAAGAGGATGATGCAGGTCAGGGGAACCACGATGGGGCGGAAGGCGTGGGTCGCCACCCCGATCCCCTCCACCGCCGACAGCACGGAGATGGCCGGCGTGATGACGCCTTCACCGGAGAGCAGCGAGGCCCCGAACAGGCCGAGCATGATGAGGAGAAACGTCGAACGTCTCGCCTTACCCGGTTTGCCAAGGCCCGCGCCGCCTTCCCCGGACGAAGCATCCTTGGACTGAGTCACGCGCGCGGCCAGGGCCATCAGCGAAAGCACGCCCCCCTCGCCTTTGTTGTCGGCGCGCATGACGAAGTTGATGTACTTGACCGAGACCACGAGGACGATGGCCCAGACGATCAGAGACAACAGGCCGAGGATGTTCTCCGCCGCGGGAGCAACCCCGTGGGGCATCGTGACGCATTCCTTGAGGGCGTACAGGGGCGAGGTCCCGATGTCTCCGTAGACCACCCCGAGCGCCAACAGGGCCAGCCGCCTCACGCGCCAGCGGTCCGATTGGGATCCGGCGCGGCCCTCGGTCTTGCTCGCCGCGCCGGTTGTATTGCTTGAACTGGTTTCGCTCATGTGCCGGCTCACCGCCGGGCGGGCGATTATGCCAGATAACGCTGGCTGGTGTGCTCCTTGTCGCCACGAGTTCCTGGCGCCCAGGCTTGACACTCGACCGCGGCATGCTACAGAAAAGCCACGGCTACTGCGAGCCCGCCGCCGGGCGGCCGCAGCAGTCGCAGCGGCCCGCCGACAAGTGGCGTGACCGCGATAGCGGCCGGAGACCATCGCGTCCAGAGCTCGGTGACAACAACCGCATGCACATGGGTCCAGCCGGAGCCAACCGACAAACGACAGCGTCAGCGACGCTTCGCCCGAAACGCGGGCACAGGTAGCTGACCCTGACCGTTCGGACGTTGGGTCGGCGGCGCACGCGCCAGGCGCGTGGGTCGTTCGGCTTCCGGGACTCGGTGCTCATCGAGAGGAGCATGGACGAGATGACCGGAGCAAGAGGTGAGATCCTGGGCAGAGGCCTGGCCGCGATTGCGTTCGTGGCCGCGAGCACGCTGGCGTGCTCGGACGACGACCCAACCGGCGACGCGGGGACGAGCCCCGACGCGGACAACGGTGGCGGCGGTGCCGAGGTCGCCTGTGCCATCACGGCGCCCACCATTTGGACCGCGCCCGCGTGGGAGACGAATGCCGAGGCCGCGCTCGCCCTGCGCGACCGGCTGGCCCTTCTGACCGGGGATGGCCTCTTGCGCGGGGCAGAGACCGGCGCGGTCGCCGTCACGCGCGCCGACCTGGACGCGGTCTACGGCGCGGGAACGCCGAGCCTGGCCGGCGTGTCATCGCCCTACCTCAGCGGGTTGGTTGGCGACGCCTTCGACGAGCTGCTCGCCGCCACCGCGGCCGGGCCGCGCGAGCTGGTGGACGCGACCGGGCAGTGGTCCCCGGGACCGCACGGCGGCGTGTGGTCCACGCGAACCCGCGCCTACAACGAGGGCGGCATCGAGGTTCGCATGATCGTGAACATGGGGCTGTTCGGCGCGGGCTTCTACAACTACGCCGTCGGCCTGACCACCGGGACCATCGACGAGGCCACCGTCGACGCCCTGGCCGCGGCCTTCGGCGCCAACCCGGGCCTGAACCCCGGCAGAAGCGACGACGCCGTGGCCGCGAACCAGAATCGCAACTCGGCGAACTACGTGTACCGCATGGGCCTTTACGGCCGGGCCAGGCAGGCCCTCATCGCCGCCAAGGCCTACGCGGCGAGCCCGGGCTGCGTGGCCGAGCGCGACCTCGCCATCCGCAGCTTCTTCCGCGCGTGGGAGCAAGGACTCATCGCCCGCTTCGTGTACTACTCGAATGCTGGCGCCAAGGGTGTGGCGAACGCGACCACTCCCGAGGCCCTGGCGACCGCCCTGCACGAGCAGGCCGAGGGCATCGGGCTCGCCATCGGTTTCTACCAACTGCCGGCCGCGGCCGCGGGACCGATGCAAGGGGTAGCTCGCGGCATGACCGACGAGCTCATCGCGAACGCGCTCGGCGTCCTGCGAGTGAATGTCGCCGGATCGCTCGGCACCGCCGCGCTTGGCAGCTTCGTGGCCGATCCCCTCGCCTATGCCGCCGCGGTCCGCGCGGCCGAAGCCGTCGTCGCGTTGGCATTTGGCCTCGGTGAAGCCGAGCTGGCCTCCTACCGGATGCCCACCGATGGCTGAGCCGGCGGGCTTCATGTCTTTCGCAGGCGCGCTCGTCGACCCGCTGGTTGCGTTCGGAGATCCCAGCCAACGGGTGTTCTGGCCGTTCCTGCTCGCCTCGACGGCGCTCGCGCTGCTGGTCCGCCACCGGGTCTCCGCGCCGTCCCGGACACGGCCGCGCTTGCGCGAGATCTGGCTGCATCCATCGGCCTTGCTCGACTATCGCTTGCTGTTCGTCAAGGCGGTGCTGCGCGCGACGCTGCTGGTGCCGTGGATGGTGTCGACCATCGCGGTGGCGGCGGCGACGCTGGGCGGCTTGCGCGGGTCCTTCGGGCGCCTGCCCGATCTGGCGGTGTCGCCCTGGTTGGTCGGCGCGCTCTTCACGGTGGCGACCTTCTTGATGGACGACTTCACCCGCTACTTCGTCCACCGCCTCATGCACCGAATCCCAGCGCTGTGGGAGTTGCACAAGGTCCACCACTCGGCCACGGTGCTGACGCCGTTTTCGCTTTATCGCACCCATCCCATCGAGAGCTTCATCAACGCGACCCGCGGCGCGCTCGCGATCGGCGCGACGACTGGCGTCTTCGTGTGGATGTTCGGCTCAAAGGTGCACGGCTGGCAGTTGCTCGGCGTCGACGCCATCGGCTTCGTGTGGACCCTGTGCGGGGCGAACCTGCGGCACTCGCACGTCTGGCTGTCCTACGGCCCCAAGCTCGAGCGCCTGCTCATCAGTCCGGCGCAGCATCAAGTCCACCACAGCGATGCGCCTCGCCACCACGGACGCAACTTCGGCGAGATCCTGAGCCTGTGGGACTGGCTGGGTGGCTCGCTGTATGTCACGAGCAAGCAACCCGAGCCCATCGCCTTCGGCCTGTCGCCCCACGAACCAGCCGCCCACACGCTGGCCGGCACCATCGTCACGCCGATCATTGGCGCCATCGCCGTGCTCGCACGCGACGTGCGCCGGTTGGCGCAAAGCCCGGTGCGAGTTGTTTTCATAGCCGCGCTGGTGCTCGGGGTCGCAAGCTGCGGCAGCAAGCAGAAGCTCGACCGCGCGGCTCTGTTGCGCTCGTGCGGCGGCTGCGCCCTCGCCAGCTACCAGGCGTTCGCCGAGGAGGCCGTGGCGCTCATGGGCGCGACCGCGGCCGCCGTGACCGGGCAAGGAACCAAGGCCGCCGCGCAGGAAGCCTGGATTCGCGCGATGGACGTCTGGCAACAGGCAGAGCTGATGCAGCTCGGGCCGGCCGCGCTTCCACCTTCGCCCGGCGGCCAGAACCTGCGCGAGGGCATCTACGCCTGGCCCGACGTGAGCCGCTGCCTCATCGAGCAGCAGCTCGTGGCCCGGACCTACGAGGACGCGTCGGCCCTGGCCATCGCACCGGCGAGCACGCGCGGTATGGCGGCGATCGAGTACCTGCTGTTCGGTGAAGCTGCCGACAACGCCTGCCCCGCGGCGGCCGCCATCAACGCATCCGGGGCCTGGGCAGCCCTATCCTCCGACGAGCTGGCGGCGCGCAAGGCCGCCTATGCCCACGCCGCCGCCGCGGACGTCGCGGTCAGGGCCCATGCGCTGGCCGCGGTCTGGCGTCCGGAGGGCGGCAACTTCCTCGGCGAGCTTGCCACCGCCGGCACCGGCAGCACCGTCTACGCGACGCAATCGGCGGCGCTCGACGCGATAGCGGGCGGACTTTTCTACCTCGACCTCGTGACCAAGGATCGGAAGCTGGCGCAGCCGCTCGGCCTAAAAGACTGCGCCACCGCCACCTGCCCGGACGCCGTCGAGTCCGCTTGGGCAGGCCGGTCGAAACAGGCCATCGC
This sequence comes from uncultured Myxococcales bacterium, assembly GCA_964647025.1. Classification (GTDB taxonomy): domain Bacteria; phylum Myxococcota_A; class Polyangia; order Fen-1088; family Fen-1088; genus Fen-1118. The sequence continues at coordinate 14,586 of CAZYFU010000026.1, forward strand.
GAACAACCTGCGCGGCTTCCGGCGCCTGGCCGTGGGTTGCGAGCCCGACGGCAGCGGACTTGCTTTCGACGACCTCCTGGTGTCCGTGGGCGCGGCAGACGTGGCGTCCAACCTGATTTCCAAGCTCGCCGCCGCCGACGCGGCCATCGACCAAATCGCGCAGTCCGATCTGGCCACGTCGCTGACCATGGATCGCGAGGCCGCGTTGCGTGTCCACGACGCGGTCAAGGGCGTGACCGACATCCTGAAGGACGAGCTCGTGCTGGTGCTGTCCATCACCGTGCCAGGGAGGGTGTCGGGTGATCACGACTGAGGTCGCGTCGTTGCTTCGAGACAGCGGCGGCGCCGCCTCGAACGAAAGCCAAGTGGGTTCGCACAGCGGACGGCCGGGGGCCCGGCCTCGCAGCCGACGCCGGCAGCGAACCTGGGCCCGTTCCCTGGCGTTGTCCATCGTCACCCACGGCGCGTTGGTCGCCGCGGCCGGCCTGGTGCCGGAGGCGGAGCCACTACAAACGCCGATCACGGTCGACCTGGTGCCGGTGGAGGTTCCGCCATCGCCCGCTCCGACGGAAGCGCCGGCCGCCCCGCGCGAGGCCGTGGCCGCGCCGACCAAAGCGGTGGTGCACCGTCCGGTGCGGCGACCTCGGCCGTCGCCCCCTGCCCTGGCCCCGGAAGTACCGCCAGCGGCGCCGCCGCCTGCCCCCATCGAGTCGACGCCAGCGCCGGCCGCCAGCGCCGCCGAGGCGGTGGCAGGCGCACCTGGAATCCCGAGCGTCTCCGGCGGCACCGTCGCGGTGGCCGGCACGTCCGGCTCCGGCACGGGGGGCACCGGCAGTCCCGTGCACAGAGCATCCCCCAACCTCGGGTCAAGCCCGGGTGGCCTGCGAGCCGGCATGCACGCCTACCTGGAACGCGTGCAAGCGCTCGTGGCCCGGGGCCAGCGCTACCCACAACTCGCGATCCGCCTCGGCCTCGATGGTGTGGTCGCGGTCTTCGTGCGGGTTCATCCCGACGGCAGCTTCGCGCGACCGCCGCTCGTGCGAACGTCGAGCGGCCACGACCTGCTCGATCGCGAGGCCCTGCGCATGGTCGCGCACGCCGCCCCCTTTCCCCCCCTGCCGCAAGGCGCGGCCGGGCCGACCGAGCTGACGGTTCCGGTGCGGTTCCGGCTGGAGGACCAGTGAATTCCATGAAGCATCGATCACCCTTCATCCCAGGCTTGCTCCTCGTGATCTCGGCAGGCGCGGCTTCGAGCAGCGCGGCCTGGGCGCAGGAGGCCGACGCCCTCGACGGCGGAGCCGCCCCGCTCGCCGAGACAACCCCGAATCACGACGCTGGGAGCGCCGACGCCATGGTCGGCGATGCCGGAGCGGACGATGCGCAGACCGGCGAGGCCGAGGCAGCGACCGCGCCGGAAGACCCGCCGCTACCGCCCGAGGATCCGACGCCCGCGACCACACCCGAAGTGGACGTGGTGGGGCGTGTGCCGCGCGTGCTCGATCACGTCGCCGGGAGCGCGATGGTCGTGCCCCAGGCCGAGATGCGCCAACTGGCCCCGCAGAGTTCGTCCGACGTGCTGCGGACCATTCCCGGCGTGAATGTCGTCGCCGAGGACGGGATGGGGCTTCGCCTCAACGTCGGCTTCCGGGGACTCGACCCGAACCGCAGCCGCAAGGTGCTGGTGCTCGAAGACGGCATGCCCGTCACCCTGAATCCCTACGGCTCGCCCGAGATGTACTACACCCCGCCGGTGGAGCGCATGGAACGCGTCGAGGTCATCAAGGGCAGCGGCCAGATCCTGTGGGGCCCGCAGACCGTCGGGGGCGTGATCAACTACGTCACGCGCGACCCGCCGAGGAAGCTGGGTGGCCACGCCGACGCCCGTTACGGGACAGAGGGATACCTGCTCGCCCACGCGGGAATCGGGAACACGCACGGCCCGATCGGCTGGTGGCTCAACGTCCTGCACCGCCGCTTCGACGGCCCCCGGCGGCTGGATCTGGCGCTGACCGACGTGCTTGGGAAGCTGCGCCTGCAGATCACGCCCACCTCCACGCTCACCCTCAAGCTCAACGTCTACGACGAATCGTCGCGCGCCACCTACTTGGGTCTCACGCAGTCGCAGTTCGACAGCGACCCCACGCTGAGCCTGGCCAACCACGACCGCTTCCTGGTGCGTCGCTACGCACTCGGCGTTGTGCACCAGCAGGTCATCACCGACGCGGTCTTGTTGCAAACGTCGCTCTACGCCTACCAGACCGGGCGCGACTGGCGACGCCAGGAATACGATCGCGCGGATCTCGGTGCGGACTACGAGCGCATCTGCGACGGCCTCGGACGCTGCGGCGCTCGCGGAAATCCCGGCATCGCCCCGGATAACGCCGGCGGCTCGATCTTCCTCCGGCACTCCGTCGCCAATCGCAACCGCCTGTACGCGGTGGCTGGGATCGAGCCTCGGCTGACCTGGACCTGGGCCGCAGAGGCGAGTCCCGTCGCCGGTGAGCTGACGGCGCTCGTGCGCTTTCACCACGAGAGCGCGCGCGACCAGATCTTCGTGGGGGCCCATCCCACGGTGGACGCGGGTGATCTGCGCGATGACGAGCGCCGCACCGGGCGCGCGTTCGCGGCCTTGCTGCAACACCGCTTCACCCTGTGGGATCGCCTGCGCATCACACCGGGTATCCGCTCCGAGAGCTTCTGGAGCGACCGCCACACCATCCGCCAGCCACAGACGCTTGCCACCGGCGAGGTGGTCGGGCAAGACGTCGATGCTTCTGGACGGGCGTCCTCGTACGCGCTGATCCCGGCCCTGGGAATCGCGTTCGACCTGCGGCGGGACATCACGTTGTACGGAGGCGTGCATCGCGGCTATGCCCCACCCCGCTCCCGCGATGCCGTCTCGGCCAGTGGCCAGAACCTGCGCCTGGAACCGGAAAAGTCCTGGAACACGGAGCTCGGCACGCAGATCCGCAGAGACCGCTGGTTGCGCGCGGATGTCGCCGCCTTCTTCCTGGAGTTCGCCAACCAGATCATTCCGCCAAGCGAAGCCGCGGGCGCGGTCTCGGGGCATGCGTTCAACGCAGGCCACAGCCGTCACGCTGGACTGGAAACGGCCTTGACCGTGGATCCCGCATCGCTGCTAGGCGGGACCAGCGTCGCGACGCCTTTGACCGTCAACTACACGTACCTGCCGCTGGCCGAGATGGTCGGGGGCCTATACGGCGGGAACCGTCTGCCATATGCCCCTCGGCACATCCTGTGGGCGCAGGCACGACTCGCGCATCGGGTGGGCTTTTCGGCGCAGGCGTCCGCGACCTACGTGTCCGAGCAGCTTGGGGACAAGGAGAACACCATGGCCCCATCTCGTGATGGCCTGGTCGGCCGCCTTCCGGGGTACTTGTCGCTGGACGCACGCCTGGCCTACACGCGCTCCGGCTTCACGTTCTACGTCGTCGGCAAGAACCTGACCGACCGCAAGTACGTGTCCAGCCGCGCGCCCAGTGGGATCCAACCGGCCGGCTTCAGGCAGGTGTTCGCCGGCGTCGAACGCGTCTGGTAGTCGAGCTCGTCCACACGTCCACCCGCGGCGGGCTTCGACACCACGGGACGGTGCTGGGCAACGAATGGCCAACGATCTTCGCATATTGTGGGAAAAGCCACCGCGACGACGGATTTGCACGGCCCCGTGTGGTACCTTTCCCCCCGTGGACGAGGCGCTGTATCAGCCTTTCCCAATCGAAACCGATGCGCGAGGTCACATCTGGCGCCATGCCCCGGCAACACGCCGGCCGCGCCACTTTCACGCCGAGCCAGAGCTGAACCTGGTGACCGGTGGGACCGGTGCCTTCGGGATGGGGGACAAGGTCCTCCCGGTGACCGAGGGCGATCTGCTGTGGTGGCCGCCGGGACAGGACCACGTGCTCCTCGATGCCTCCCCCGATTTCGATCTGTTCGTCATCGGCGTCACGGCGGACTTCTCGGCGCGGGTGCTCGATGGCAGCCCCGAGGTCGGCTGCGTCGGACCGATTCAGATCCGGTTGCCACCGGAGGAGCTTGCCCAGATCAAGGCCACCTGCCTCGCGCCCCAGAGCGCGAGCGACGTTCCCGCCATCGAATCCAGAATCGGAACGCTGTGGCGCAAAGCCCACGCCCTACGTCGCACCGCAAACCCCATGCACGTGGTCACCCGCCGAACCATGGTGTCGCTCTACCAGCGCCCCGACCTACCCCGCTCGGACGTTGCCCAGCTGGTGCGGGCCTACCCGACGGAGGTCAGTCGCTACTTCCGGGAAGACATGGGCACGCCCCTGTGCACTTTCCGCTCGCGCCTGCGGCTGCTGCGCTTCATTGAAACAGTGGACAGCGGGACGTCGAGCCTGCTGGCCGCAGCCCTGAGCGCCGGCTTTGGCAGCTATTCGCAGTGCCATCGGGTCTTCCGCCAGACTTTCGGGTGCACGCCTCGCGCGTTCTTCGAGACGCCCCTGCGCGACCAGATGCAGGGCGCGTTCGCGCCTTGGCCATCCGTTGAGCTCCGATGACCACAATCTGCGAAGACTTGCCGCCCGCCTAGCCCCAGATTCACGCGGATGACATGTCACCCCGCGCGATCGAGCCTGGCGCCCCTGTTGTTGATGTGCCTGGTCGCTGATTGGGCCGCGTGCGGCTCTGGCGGGGGCCCGGGTGGGACGAGCGGGATCGGCGGCAGCGGCGGCAGCCCGACCACCGGAGGTGCGACCACCACTGCGAGCGGGTCAGGCGGTGTCCACGGGCGCACCAATTCCACGGGCGGCACCAGCGCAACGACAAGCGCCACCGGGGGAGCCACCCCACAGGGCGGGACGATGCAAGCCACCGGAGGCGGCACGGGCGGCAACGTCGCTGGCGGCACGGGCGGCAACGTCGCTGGCAACACGGGCGGCAACGTCGCTGGCAGCACGGGCGGCAACGTCGCTGGCAGCACGGGCGGCAACGTCGCTGGCGGCACGGCGGGCAGCGCGTCCGGTGGCATGGCAGGCAGCGCGAGCGCAACCGGAGGAAAGGCAGGAAACACCACGGCGGGCGCCTCGGGCGGCGGTGCCGGAGGGAGCACGATCAGCAATTCGACCGGGGGCAGCCGTGGCGGCGATGCCTTCTCGTTGGCCTGGCAGGATGACTTCGACGCGCTCGACGCCTCGCTATGGCAGGCCCAAAGCTTCACCTGGGAGGGCAATCAAGCCCAGTTCACCCCCGAGAACGTGTCCGTCGCGAACGGCAAGGTGAAGCTCGCGCTCACCAGCGCGCCCAGCGGGTCGGCCAAGCCCTACCTGGGCGTCGAGCTGCGCTCCGCCAAGACACTCACCTACGGCAAGGTCTCTGCCAACATGCGCTTCGCCCCCGGCTCGGGCGTGGTGTCGGGCCTGGTCCTCTTCTATACGCCCTATCCGAACTGCGACTGGAACGAGATCGACATCGAGCACCTCGGCAGCTCCAGCCAGACCTCCCAGCTCAACTGTATGGTCTACACGGGGACGCCGACGCCCGGCTGCACGACATCGGTCAGCCCAACCCAGGATCCGCAGGTGGTCAACCTGGGCTTCGACGCGGAGACCTCCTTCCACCAGTACGACATCGAGTGGACGCCCGCTGGCGTGAAGTTCTTCGTCGACGGAACCCTCCTGCGCACCTGGACCGCCAACATCTCGCGCCTCAAGCTGCCACAGAACATCCTCCTCACGATTTGGGCTTCCAGCAGCGCCTCGTGGGCGGGGCCACTCGGCGCCTCGTCGGTCCCGAGCAGCGCCGAGGTGGATTGGATCAAAGTCTACGATTGGAAAGGCTAGGCCTCCTCGATGAAAAAGCACATGCACGCTACGTCCGTCTCACTGTCTGCTGGGCTCTTCTTCGCGCTCCAACTGCTCTGGGCGTGCGCATCGCCGGGCTCGGCGACGTCGCCCGCGGCCACTGGCGGAGGTCACGCGGGAGGAGCCGCGCCCGCGGGAGGCGCGACCTCCGGGGACACGGCCGGTAGCACGGATGGGCGCGGCAGCGGCGGAGACACAGGGCCTCGCACGACGGGCGCGGGTGGCAGCACCAGCCCTTCGTCGAGCGGCGGCCGCCCCCCCGGGGGAACGTCCGGCTCGGGCGGAGTCGCGGGCGGCTCGGGCGGAGCGGGGGGGAAGGTCCAGTCCAGCGGCGGCGTGCAGAGCCTCGGGGGCACGAGCGCCAGCGGCGGCGCCTCGACCGCGAACGGTGGAAGCAACGCGGGCGGCAGCAGCACCGCGACGGGCGGCGGCGCAGGCAGCGCGCGCGATGCCTCGGGCACGGACACGGCCGCGAACCGAGATGCGAGCGCGAGCTCTCCCGACCCGTTCGTCTTCGGCCAGCCGCCAGCGGCCGCCGCGCACTTCAGGAAAGGCATCAACCTCGGCAACCGCATGGAGGCACCGAACGAAGGCGACTGGGGCGGCAAGGTGCTGGCCAGCGACTTTCCCTTCATCGCCAAGCGCGGCTTCGACCACGTGCGAATCCCCATGCGCTTCAGCGGTCACGCGCAAAGCGGCGCCCCCTACACCATCGACGCCGGCTTCTTCTCGCGCGTCGACACCGTCCTGGACCAGGCCCTCGCCGCCAATCTGGCCGTGATCATCGACATGCACGCCTACGACGAGCTGGCCGAGGACCCGAGCGGTCAGCGCGCGCGTTTTCTGGCGATGTGGTCGCAAATCGCGAGCCGCTACAAGGATCGCCCGGACACCGTCGCCTTCGAGCTGCTCAACGAGCCCTACAAGCAGCTCGACACCACGTGGAACGACATCGCAGCCGCCGCGATAGAGACCGTGCGCGCCACCAACCCGCGACGCCTGCTGGTCGTGGACACGGTCTTCTGGGCCGACCCCAGCAAGCTCTCCGCCCTGTCGCTTCCGAACGACGCCAACATCCTCGTCGCGGTCCACCTGTACGAGCCCAAGCTCTTCAGCTTTCAGGGCATGAGTTGGATGGGCGACGCGTACATGACCACGGGCGTGGTCTTTCCAGGGCCGCCCAGCACGCCGATCACGCCGGTCGCCGCGGCCACGGCCGCCAGCTGGGCCAAGGACTGGTTCGACAACTACAACAAGCTGCCGGCCGCCACGAATCCCTCCGGTCCGGCGACCATCACGACCCAGGTCGGCTACGTCACCAGCTACAGGCAGTCCCAGGGACGGACGGTCTACAACGGCGAGTGGGGGCCCCAAAGCGGCGGCGCCATGGACTCGCGCGTGCGACTCGTGACCGAGGTCCGCAAACAGTGCGACGAGGCCGGAATCGGCTGGGCGATCTGGGAAGACCCCAACAACATGAAGCTCTTCGACTCTGCCGCCGGGACCTGGGTCACCTCGATCATCGATGCCCTGCTGCCGTAGGCTCACCTCGCCTGCCCGTGTCATCGGGGTAAAACGAAGCAAGAAGACCGCACGAACCCGGCTGCAGGTCGACGGCACAGACGGGTTGAACCGTGATATGCAGCGTCCATGATCGAAGCAATCCTTGCCCGTTTGCGTTCTCGCCCCTGGATTGTCCTCGCGGTGGCCATTCTGGCCACCGCGGGCGGGCTTTGGTGTTCCTCCAGGCTGCAAGTACGCAGCGCCTTCGCGGACCTTTTGCCCGACGATGATCCCGGCGTCATCGCCCTGCGGCGTACGCAGGATCGGATGGGCGACCTGTCGCTCGTGCTCATCGGAATAAGGTCGCCCGACAAGGCAGCGAACCTGGCCTACGCGGAGGCGTTGACCAAGCGTCTGCGCACGCTGCCGCCTTCGGTGTGCGACACCGCCACCTACCACCTGCGGGACCTCAATAGCTTCATCGAGAAGAACCGCTGGCTCTACGCCTCCGAGGCCGACCTCGACGCCGTGCGATCGCGGCTGCGGCGCGAGATCATGCAGCGGAAGAACCCGCTGTTCATCGACCTCAGCGATGACGAGGACGAGGAAAGCAAGCAGGCCACTGACGAGCTCGAGTCTGGGCTGCGCCGAATCAATCCCCTCGACGAGAAGTTCCCCGACGGCGTGTTCACCGACGAGAGCGGACAGACGGTGTGGATCGCGGCGCTTCCCCCGAGCGGCGTGCTCTCGGAGAGCGGCGGCGCGCCGCTGCTCGCGGCCGCAGAGCGCTTCATCACCGAGCTGCCCGGCACCCAGTTTCACCCACAGCTCGAAGCCCGCACCGCCGGGCCGGTGCTGACCGGCGCACAGAACCGGGCCAGCCTCGAGAAGGACGTCGTCCTCGTCACCGCGTTGTGTACGGTGCTCATCATCACGGCGCTCGCGCTGTTCTTCCGCTCGGCCCGCACCGTGTTGCTGGTCGGCGTGCCCGCCGTGCTGGGTACCGTTCTGACCTACGCGGTCGCCTATCTGGGCTTGGGGTACATCACCACCGTCACGGCGTTCCTGGTGGCGTTCGTGATGGGAAACGGCACCAACTACGCCATCGTCTTCCTCGCGCTCTACGGCGAGGCGCGCTCGCGCCTGGGCGAGAACCGACTGGCGGTCGACGAGGTGGTCAGGACCTTCTGGCGGCCGAGCCTGGCCGCGGCCAGCGCCACCGCGGCCAGCTACCTCTCGCTCGCCGTCACCAGCTTCCGTGGCTTCTCCCAGTTCGGGATCATGGGCGCGGCCGGGTGCATGCTGTCGTGGCTCGCCACCTTCACCGTGCTGCCATCGCTCATCCTGCTGCTTGGCGCGTACGCCGGCGTGCGCGGTGGGGCCCGCATCACGGACGTGCCGCTGGCTGGGTTGGCGTCCATCTTGACCCGGCGGCCCGGTCGCGTGCTGGTCGCGGTGGGCGCGTTGACCATCTTCGCCACGATCGGTGTCGCACACTTCGGCGCCGACGCCTTCGAGTACGACTTCCGCAAGCTCAGCTCGCAGCTCAAGAAGAGCGACGACGACAAGCGCTGGGACAGCTCGCTGGACTCGACCTTCGGCCGTTGGCCCGAGCCCACGGTCATCCTCGCCGATCGCGCCGAGGACGTCCCCGCGGTCCGCGCCGCCATTCGCCGCAACGATGCCACGAGCGGCGACAAGCCGGTCATCGGGCGCATCGTCACGGTCGATGACTTGCTGCCGGGCGATGCCGCGATCCAGGCTCGCAAACTGGGCGTGCTCGCCGACATTCGGCGCCTGGCCAACGAGGTCGCCCCGCTCGCCACCACCGACAAAGAGAAGAGCAGCCTCAGCAAGCTCGCGGCGATCCCCGGGGATCTCGCGGCCGTGACCACGCAGGACCTGCCGCCGCTGGTCAGGCGCCCCTTCTTGGAATCGGACGGCACCTTGGGTCGGGTGCTGCTGGTCTACCCCGTCGAGCAAGGCCTCTCGGTGTGGAATGGGCACGACCTCATGCGTATCGCGAAGGTGCTGCAGCGACTCGAGTTGCCCAATGGTCGCGTGCTCGAGACCTCTGGCTCGGCGGTGGTGTTCTCGTCGATGATCGGGTCGGTCGTTCGCGAGGGCCCCATCGCGTCGGGCGCCTCGTTGCTGGCGGTGTGCCTGCTGGTGCTGCTGCGGGTGCGTCCGATGCGAGTCGCGCTGCTGGTGCTGGGCGCGCTGCTGATCGGCGTCTGCTGGATGGTGGGCGCGGCCGGATGGCTCGACATTCGCATCACCTTCCTCAACTTCATCGCGCTCCCCTTCATGTTCGGAGTCGGGGCGGAATACGCCATCAACGTGACGTCCGAGCTGCAGCAGCGCAAGCGCATTCGAGAGGCGGTGCTGTCCATGGGCGGCCCCGTCGCCCTCTGCGCGGTGAGCGCGGTGCTGGGCTACGGGTCCTTGCTCGTCGCCAGCAGCGGAGCGCTGCGCGGCCTGGGCACGGTGGCCACCATGGGCGAGGTGGCCTGTCTGCTCGCCGCCTTGTTGGTTGCACCGGCGGCGGCGGCCTTGGCCTGGAAGGGCGGCCAGCGCGCCCAAGGGGACGAGTCCTCCCAGCTGCAGAACGGCACCACCGGCTGACCTTCGCCAAGGGCTGCCCGCCGTGATGGCATGGCCGCGCAGCCCGGCGCCCGCGCTCCTGCCCGTATCTTCAGGCAGGAGTAGCGGGGGCAGGCCCTAGACCGCCGCGCGGACGGCTGCCTCGGCGCTGCGCGGTCGCCCCGACGTGCGCAGCTCGCGCCGAAAAGCGGTCGGGGTGTACTTTCGAAAGCGGCGGAACACCTTGCACAGGTGGTTTGCGTTGGCGAAGCCGCACGCGACGGCGATGGTCTTGAGCGGCTCGTGGGTGTCGAGCAGCATGCGCTCCACCTTCTGGATGCGGACCTCGGTGGCGAAGTGGGCGGGGGTCATGCCGGTGCGCTCGCGAAAGAGACAGCTGAAGTAGCTGCGCGACATCCCGAAATTCTTGGCCAGCGAGCAGACCTCGACCGCTCTCGGCAACTTCGCCAGGACCTGCATCCGAACCTCGTCCAGGAAGCGCTCGGCTTCTCGGGCCCCCACGGTCGACCGCCGCGTCCACCGCTCGAACGCGATGGCCAGCTCGAAGAGCGCCATCTCGGCGTCGAGCTCGTCCTGGAAGTCCTTGGCGATCGCGCCGCGCACCAGGCGGACCATGCTCGTGGTCAGACCGTCGTTCGGGCCGACCTCGATGACCAAGCCGTCGCGCGCCTCATTCATGAGACGACCGGTCAGGTAGGGATGGAAGATCTCCACGCGCAGGAACGTCCAGCCCGAGCTCCCTTCCGGAATGGAGCAGACGGCCTGGGACGATCCCCCCGCGAGGAAGCCACCACCGGGACCGAGCCTTTGCGAGCCGGTCGCCGCCGACTCCACCTGCCCCCACCCCGCCAGCGACAGAAGCAACACGACGGATGACGTGTCCACGGACTCATCCGAGAAGTCGGCGAGACGGCACGAACGCGGCTCGGTCCAGGTTTCGATGCCAGCCCGGAACTTGACCTCCGCCTTCCACCACGACGGCGGGGCCACCGGGGCGTGGGCCAGCTTGGCGAGGAGGTTGGTGGTCACGGCCCACTCGGGTGGAGGCGACGGCACGCGTTCCACGGCGTGCGCTGGGACGGAGAGCGCGGGACGCGACCACGCCTCGCGCGCATCCTCCACCGCGTTCGAGTCCAGCGGGATTCGCCAAGGCAGCGAAGCCAGGTCGTGTCCGGTGCTGGTAGTCGAGGTAGCTGTTGACGATGGCGCCATGTTCATTGCGCTTTGCCTCCGTCTGCCTGGGGTGTTGTCGTAGCGATGGTCACGGTTCTCCACGGACCTGCCGATCCGGTACGACCCGGCTGTGAACGACTTCCTGGTCTGGCCATCAGAAGCTGAGTGGCCAGCAGCACGAAATGACGACACTTATTTTGATGACCGGCGGATCTACTGTGCCTGCCTTCGCCGCAGCGCCACAGGACGATGGCGCGGGTCAGGTGCCGTTCGCCAAGGCCTGGATCTCTTCCGCCGAGAGCGCGCGGTCGTAGACCCGGAACTCGTCGATGTTGCCGTCCAAGTAGGGATCGCTCGCGAACTGGGAACGGCCGATATAGTTGTTCAGCGTGCGCCCGAGGTCAGCGGGCCGCAGCGTCATCGAGGTATCGCTGCCCACCGGCAGACCGTTGAAGTAGAGAGTCGCGCCCGCCGCGTCGATCACCAAGGCCACGTGCGTCCATTCGAGGGTGGGCACGGCCAGGGGGGCCTTGATGCCTTGCTCGTGCAGATTGCCGCTCACGCTGATCGCGAATCTGGCGAAGTTGTCGACGTTGGTGATCGGCGTCAGGAACATGTACGTGGTCGTGTCCTGGCCGAAATCCCAGATGCGCGAGAAGGCGTTGGTGTTGCTGTTGAGGTAGACCCACGTCGCGATGGTGACCTCGCACGTGTCGGACAGAAGGCCAGCAGGCATCGTCACATAGCCTTCCTTCGTGTACGACAGGTTGAGCGCGTTGCCGACCTTCCCGGTCGCGAAGCTGTAGCCGCCAGATCCGCCGGTCCCGGTCACCAAGGTGCCGTGGTTGCCGCGTGGGCTGGAATCTGCGAGCAAGCTCGAAGACGCGCCTTCCGCGGACTCGCACCGGTAGTGGAGCACGAGCCCGCTCGCGAGCCCCGTGCCCGCGTCGGCCCCGACCCGACCCGAGCACGCGCTGCCGGCCTCGACGACCTCGACCAGCACGTCCGCCTCCGCCGTGTCGATTGCCACGGACGCGTCTTGGCCCAGGCGACCACCGCCCAGGCTACGGTCGGCGCTGCAGCCTAGCCAGAGCCCGAAAAGGCCCAGCGCCGCCAGCCTCCCCGTGCGAGCACGCCGGAATCGGAGCTTCCTGTGGCATATTCCCGAACGAACGTCGTGATCCAAAGGGCCCTCATCCTACTCGCGGCAGTGCTGCTACTGCCAAGAAATGCAACGCCGGCGCCGCGGCTGCAATCGTCTTTTCTGGCCCAGGCAGGCGCCGCTGTCGATCCGTCCCCTCCCCCTCCCGCCGCCATCGACCTCGACTGGAATGCCCCTCCCGGGTGTCCCGACGGCGCCGCGATCCGCGACGAAGTCCTTCGACTGACGGGCCCCATGGCGCAGGGTTCTCGTCATTTGAAGGCGAGCGCATCGATTTCGCCAGCCGCTGGGAAGGGTTGGACGCTCTCGCTCGCGACCGATCTGGACGGAATGACCGGCGAGCGAACACTCTCGGGTGCCTCCTGCGCGTCGCTGTCCGACGCGGCGGCGTTGATGCTGGCGCTGATCCTGAATCCCGACCTCGTGGTGGCCCAGGCCCCCGAACCCACCCCGCCGCCGGTGGAGCCAGTCCCTCCACCGGCCAGGCCGAGGCCACGGTGGCACGTGGGGGCCCATGGCGGAATCCAGCACGGCGCGATCGAGAACATGTCTTCGATGTTTGCGCTCTCCTTCGGGATCGCCTTCGGCCGCCTGTCGCTGCGGCTCATGCCGGGACTGACCCTTCCTCAGGATGTCTTCGTCGATTCCGATGCGAAGATTGGCGGCAGGATGTGGAGCGGCTCGGCAGGGGCGCTTGCCTGCTTCTCGCAAGCCGTGGGATTCTTGCAGGTCAGTCCCTGCGTCGGGCTCGCCGTCACGCGGCTCGCCGCGCGCGGCCTCGGCGTACTGCAGCCGCGCGACGGCGCCGTGTTCTGGAGCTCGGGGGAGGCGGGACTGCTTCTGGGCCTGCCTGTGGGATACGGTGTGCACGTCGAGCTGGCCGCGATTGGCGTGGCGCCACTGCATCGCCCCACCGTCTATCTCGACGACATCGGACCGGTCAGTAGGCCAGCGAATTTCGGCGTAAAAACGCTGGGGGGGCTCACCTGGAATTTTTAGGTGACGTTGGCGGCAGCAAGCGGCCACTCAGCTATTATTGAACCTAGCTTTGAAACTGGTGACCGAACCCGCAGTCGAACCGGAGCAAACGAGCCCCGGACTTCGTGTCGAGCAGATGTATGCCGAACACGTGGCCATGGTTTGGAGCGGCCTGCGGCGGCTCGGGGTCCCCGAGTCGAACATCGAAGATGCCGTGCAGGACGTCTTCCTGGTGGCGCACCGACGGATGGCCGACTTCGAAGGGCGCTCATCGATCAAGACGTGGCTCTACGGGATCGTGTTGCGCGTGGCGAAGGACTACCGCCGGACGCAGGCCCGTCACACGCAACGGGTGGAGCGCCTGGCCGAGGTGCTCTCCACCAACCCGGACTCGGCACAGACGCCCATCAAGGAAGCCGAACGTCGCGAAGCCAACCGCGCGTTGCACGCCATCCTTGCACAGCTCGACGAGGACCATCGCGAGGTACTGGTCATGGTCGAGCTTGAAGACTTCTCCGTCAAAGAAGCGGCTGCCGTGCTGAACCTGCACGTCCGCGCCTGTCAGCGCAGGCTGCGCGCCGCGCACGCTGCGTTCGAGAAGAAGCTGGCCCGCTATCTCCAACCCGGCGGGAGGATTCCATGAGTCCGCTCAGCCCCCAAGGACGCCGGTTGTTCGAGCTCGCGCGCGGCCAGGACGAGCCGGATCAGGTGGCGCGCAACCGCGTGGCGCGAGCGTTGTCGCTGAAGATCGCGGCCGGCGCGGCCGTGACGGCCGTGGGGGCCTCGGCGACGGCGTTGGGCGCTGTCGTCGCCAAGTCGGCGATCGTGCTCGGCATCTCTGGGGCCCTCGTAGGTGGTGGCTGGTTCGCCTGGCGTACCCTGCAACCACCCGAGCCGACCGTGCCTGCGCGGGCATCCATCCCGCGTTTGGCGGCGCCCGCACCAGCGGTTCACGAGGACGTTCCCTCGACGTGGGAGGCTCCCACGCCCAAGGCCATGAGGGAGCCGGTCAAAGCTCCAAGCGCCCGACGGACGCTCCGCCCAGCCACACCAGCAGAGCCGGCGCCCGCGCTGGCCGAGGATGGGCTCCGCGAGGAGACGACGGCGCTGCGCCTGGCCCACCAAGCGTTGCGCGAGAGGCAGCCCGAACAGGCGCTCCGCTTGCTGGACGAACAGGACCGGCGCTTCGGGGATGGGCTCCTTCCCCAGGAGCGCGCAGCCGCGCGCATCTTGGCTCTGTGTCAGGCCAGTCGCGTGGATGAAGCCCGCGCGCAGGCCTCCCGCTTCGAACGACAGTGGCCACGCTCGCCACTGCTCGGGCGCGTGCGCTCGGCGTGCTGGGATCGCTGACCGCCTCCGCCGCGCCCCGCGGCCTGCGACGGGAATACGCTCACAGGTAGACCCGAGTTCGAACATCGCAACCCTCGAAGGCTTGTTCCAGTGCACATACGCTGGAATCAAAGACAGTAGGGATTGTGAAAGACAATCGACTGATCCCCGAGGACCGTCCCATGAACGACAAGATCCATCGACTTCGCAGCGCGGGACTCGCGCTCGTGCTCGCCGCCTGCACGTCTGGCAGCACGAATGGCCTAGAAGACAGTGGCGGAGCGAAGGCCGGCGGCAACGCGGGCGTGACCACCGGCGGTGCGGGCGGCAGCGGTGGCTCGTCCGGCGGCCACAGCGGACAGGGAGGCTTGGCGTCGAGCGGCGGCTCCAAGGGTGACGGCACCGGTGGCGCCGCCACGGGCGGCAGCACACGCACGGGCGGCGCGGGCGGCATTGCCAGCGGCGGAGCAACCAGCACGGGCGGATCGCAAGTCGTTGCCGGCGCTGGTGGCAAGAACACCGGCGGAGTTGGCGCAGGACCGGGCGCCACGGGAGGCACCGCCGGAGGCACGGGTACCGGAGTGGACACCTGCCCCAAAACCCAGGCCCAAGCCTGCTTCTACGTCTCGCCCACCGGGAGCGACGAGAACCCAGGAACCGAGGCTGAGCCCTTCCAGAGCATCACCAAGGCGCGCGACGCTGTCCGCGCGGTCAACGCAAGCATGACCGGTGACATCCACGTCTACCTGCGCGGCGGCGACTATCGCCTCACGGGCCCCATCGCGTTCGGGCCCGAGGACTCCGGCAGCGGTACCCACCGAATCTACTACCGGGCGTATCCCGGCGAGACCCCGGTCCTCAATGGAGCGACCAAGGTGACCGGCTGGAGCAAGAGCAGCGGCAACATCTACAAGGCTTCCCTCGACCGCAAGACCAAGCTGCGCAACCTCTACGTCAACGACGCTCGCGCCAGCATGACCAGCAAGAGGGTTTCCTCCAAGGGCGGGACCGGGACCTACTCCGTCTCCTCTGGACAGGCCACCTGGGCCTGGAACAGCGGCAGCGGCAGCGACGGAATCAAGTACGCCACGACCGACGTTCCCGCCATCGCCAGCAACAAGGACGACCTCGAGATCGTCAACGGCACCACCTGGAACGAGAACATCGTGTGCACCCGTGACGTGGTCACCACCTCGGACAATTACCGCGGGCTCATGCTACAGCAGCCCTACGGCGCCATCGCCCAGTTGCCCGGCTGGAACTCTGGTTTTGGCGTCACGGGGACCCACACCATCTACAACGCGTTCGAGCTTCTGAGCGCCGCCGGTCAGTTCTACTTCGACAAGACGGCGGGAGAGCTCTACTACTACCCGCGCGCGGGCGAGGACATGGCGACCGCCAGCGTGGAGGCCCCAGGCGCCGAGAAGCTGATCGACATCGCGGGCGCCTCCACCACGAAACGGGTGAGAAACCTCACCTTCCAGGGCCTCACCTTCGCCAACACCGACTACAACCTGCACGCCGTCGCGGGCTCGCGTGGCAAGGCCAGCGTGCAAGGCGCCACGGTCTTCGTCGCCTACGGCACCGGCGACTGGCACGCCTCGAAGTACGAGATCATCGACACCTTCCCTGGGATGATCAACGTCAACAGCGCCGACGGCATCGACATCACCGGCAACGTCATCAAGCATGGCGGCAGCGAAGGCATCTCCATGAACAACGACGTGATCAACTCGAACATCACGGGCAACCACATCACGGACATGGCGGGCAGCGGAATCACCGTCGGGCATCCCCAGCACGTGTACATCGGCGATGGTGGCGCCCGCCAGAAGTACCCAGCCGGGGTCGAGGGCGTCTGCGCCAAGAACACCATCACCAACAACTTCATCTACAACGTGAGCACCCTGCCCGGCTTCGGTGGGCACGCCGGCATCACCGCCTTCTTCGTCGAGGCACTGTCCATCACCTACAACCACATTCACACGACCGCGTACAACGGGATCAACCTCGGTTGGGGATGGCGCAACTTCACCGACTCGAAGACGTGTAAAGACAACACCATCAGCTACAACCGATTCGACGACACGCTGAACCGCCTGCACGACAGCGGCGCGGTCTACACCATCGGCCAGATGCCGGGGACCACCATCAACCAGAACTACGTCAAAGGCATCCCGCCCCAGACCACGGGCCCCACCTACGGCTTGCACAACGACGAAGGCAGCGCGTACATCACCGAGAACGACAACGTCCTCGATATCGATGCGAACGTGAAGTACACGATCAACTGCGAGGACTACGGGGCCAAGCACGACCTGACCATCTTGAGGACGTACGCGACGGTCAACAAGATGGGCGTCAACCCGCCGAACAGCAAGATCGATCCGCCCGTCGCGGTTCCCGACAACGTCTGGCCCATCACCCAGTATGGCTACTGCCTGAACGCCGGCGTGCAGGAACAGTATCGAAGCCTCATTCCGAGCAAGCTCATGTCGGTTCAGGACTACGTGTTCCCCGCCAGTTGTGCGGCGCCCAAGGGAACCAGCACTCTCAAGATACGCAGCAGCGGCACCCCTTCGAACACCGTGTGGTTCGCGCCCGCCGGCACCACGACCTTCGTCGAGGGCGCGACCATGACGAAGGCGGCCGGCGACGCGACCTCGATCGCAGTTCCCACGACGGCTGGCAGCTACAGGTTGTCCGTCATCGACGCGCAAGGAAAGAAGGTCGGCGAGTCTTCAGCGCTGCTGCGGGTCGGAAGCTAGCTTCACCCACCCGGCCGGTCCCGACCGGCTCCACCAACAGACAACTCCACCTCGGAGGTTCCATGCGAATCGTTCGCTACGTATCGCTTTGGGCTGCGCTCGTCCTGCTTTTCTCGGCGAGCCCGGCCAGGGGCAATGACCTGATATTCCCGGCCCAGTCGGCCGCCATCGGCAGCATCGACTGGAAGAACAACTACTTCGTGGTCAAAGGCAAGCCGACGATCGTTTCGGCCGGCGAGATCCACTACGCGCGGGTTCCCCGCGAGCAATGGCGCGAGCGCCTGATCAAGATGAAGCGAGCCGGGTTCAACACGGTCTCCACCTATGTCTTCTGGAACGCGCAGGAGCCCGCCCCCGGCGTCTTCGAGATGGGCGACAACCTGGACCTCGACGCTTGGCTCACCGAGATCGAGTCGGTCGGCATGTACGCCATCGTCCGGCCCGGTCCCTACAACTGCGCCGAGTGGCTGGCCGGCGGAATTCCCCAGTGGATCACCGCCAAGGGCACGCAGATCCGCAACGCGTCCGCCGACTACCTGGCCGCGGCCGACATCTACTACGAGAAGATCGTCCCCATCATCGCCAAGCACCAGATTCACAAAGGCGGCAGCGTGATCTGGATGCAGGTCGAAAACGAGCACCCCGCGGGCTGGGGCACCGAGGGCGACGCGCACCTCAAGCACCTCTACGACAAGGCGCGCGCGCTCGGCATCGAGGTTCCCCTCTACTACTCGGGCCTGCACCACGCCACCGATCCTACCGGCACCACGCCGTTCGGAAATCGGTCGAGCCCGTGGTTCTCCAGCGAGACCTGGTCCGGCTGGTACAGCCTGCCCTTCGGCGAGATGAACGCCGGCGATCTCAACACCCTGCAACGAACGGCGTGGAAGGTGATCGCGTTCGGCGGCGGAGGCAACACGTTCTACGTCTTCCACGGCGGCACGAACTTCGGCTACTCGGGCGACACCGCCACCACCTCGTACGACTACCGCGCGCCGCTCGGCGAGGCGAGCCAGCTGCGCCAGGGCTACTTCGCGGTCAGACGACCCGCGATGTTCGCGCGCGCCTTCGAGTCGCTGATGGCAGGCTCGCAAGACGGAGGAAACATCGCCACCGTGGCCGGCGGGCTCAAGGCCTACGTTCGCAAATCGGCGAGCGAAGGCATCGCCATCTTCCTCGACAACCAAGGCACGGGGCCGGTGCAGACGCAGGTCAAGCTGAGCACGCCGTCGCTCCAGTTTCCCGCGGGCAACACGCAGCTCTCGGTCGCCCCCAACGAGATTCGCCCCGTGGTGGTCCAGGCGCCCTTCACCGCCAACGCCACCTTCGCGTACCTGGCGACCACGGTTCTCGGCAAGCTGACGGTGGGCGGCAAGACCTACTTCGTCTGTCACGGGCGCTCGGGCGAGTCCGGCGAGATCGCCGTGCAGTACGGGACGGCGCCCGCCAGCGCACCGGGCACCCCATGGACCTGGGACGCCCAGGCCAGGCTGGCCCGCGCGACCTTCACCTATCCGACCGGGGACACCATCACCGAGATCCCCGTGGACTCGGGTGACGGCACCTCTGCCGTCTTCCTGGTCATCGGCTCGACGCTGGCTGACCGCACCTGGTTCACCGAGGACGCCATCTACCTGGGCGCCACCTACGTCGACGACGACCTCAGCATCCAGACGCCCACGGCAGGCGGCAAGGTCGCGGTGTACGGCTCGGACGGCCGATCGGACGTGACGGTCAATGCGGCCACCGCACCAGCGATACCGACCATTGGCGGCTGGCAGTGGCGTGACGCCGCGGCCGAGGCGGCGCCAGGCTACGACGACTCCAAGTGGGCCTCGTCCGCGCAGCCCCAGCCGTTCGGCGCCAACAACTTCGAGAACGGCTACGGTTGGTACCGCGCCAAGTTCACCGCCAGCGCGGCCGGCAACTTGTCGGCCAGCATCGGCGGCGTGCGCGCCTCGGCCATGGCCTTCGTGAACGGCAAAGAGGTCGCGGTCAGCAACCGGGGGTTCAGCTTCAGCACGGTGGCCGGGGAGAACACGGTGGCGATCCTGGCCAAGCACGAAGGCCTCGACAAGATGTTCAACGTCACCGGCGCCACGGGCACAGGCCAATACGCCGGCATCTGGGGCGGCGTGATGGCCGGTGGCTCGGCGCTGGCGTCGGCGTGGAGGTTCCGGGGCGGGCTCGGCGGCATGGACGAGACCTCGGTCGTCGGGTTGGTGAAGAACTGGACGACCTTCCTCGCCGGCACGTGGGCGGACACGCAGGCCACCAAGAGCTGGCCCGCCTTCTGGCGCGGCACCTTCAAGAGCCCGCTCGCGCAGGGGTTGTTCATCACGGTCGGCCTGCGCACGTCCGGCCTGTCGTCGGGATCGGTCTGGGTCAACGGTCACAACATCGGCCGCTTCTCCGGCAACACCCTGCTCTACGTGCCCGAGGGCTGGCTCGGCGCTGACAACACGGTGGTCATCTACGATGCCGCGGGCAACGCGCCCAACTCCGTGAAGCTCGAGTACATCGAGACCCGAGCGCGCGCGGGCGCCACGACTCCCGGAGGAACGGGAGGAACTGGAGGCTCGGACGCCGGGGCCAAGGGAGGCGCAAGCGGTGGGACGGGCGGGGTCAGTGGTGGGACGGGAGGCAGCCGCGGTTCTGGCGGAGCCATCGGACAAGGCGGTGGGACGGGTGGCGCCGGCTCGAATCCACGAACCGGCGGTGCGGGCAGAGCATCGCTCGGCGGCGCGGGCGGCTCACGCACCAGCGCACCGGGCGCAGGCGGCAGTGTCGCTGGCAGCGGCGGCGCGCTCGCTCGAAATGGAGGCGCAAGCGCGGACACCGGCGGCAGCGGCGGAGCTGCCACGACATCGCCCGCCTCTGCCTCCGAGAGCTCTGGTTGCTCCTGCAACCTCGACGGGAAGACTCGCGGCTTTCCCGCGTGGATCGTGGGCGCGGCTCTCATGCTTGCGTGGCGACGCCGGCGCCGTCGATGATGGTCGCTCCAGCTGACAAATCGAACCTCACTTCGAACGCAGCGGCTCTCGCCACGCCGCTGCCGACGTCGTACCCTGCGGGCCTTCCGACCCGAAAGAGAGAGCCATGACCAGCAGACGAAGAGCCCTGGGAATCCTGTGCATCGTTGCGATCACGCCGGCGTGCGGCGATGGACAATCGTCGAGCGGCGGGTCTGGTGGCAGCTCCAGCGACGGCGGCCGAGGCGCAGGCGGCAGCGCGGGTAGCGCGGGGAACGTGGGAAGATCGGGCGGTACCTCGGGCACGCCCACCGCGTCTACCGGCGGGCGTGCCGGCACGGGCGGCGCCTCCACGAGCTCGGGCGGCTCCCCTGCGGGAGGTGCGGCTGGCGGAGGTGGCGCGCGCGTCGGCACGGGCGGCACGACCGGCTTTGGCGGAGCCACCGTCGACAAGGACGCCGGGGCTGCCGGGGGCTTCGCCGACGCGGCAAGTTCCGCGAGCGGCGGGCGAACCGGTACCGGCGGCGCTTTGCCCGGCATCAAGGCCTGCGGGGGCTTTTCCGGGACCGGCACCGAGACCGCGATCACCCTCGACGGCAACAACGTGAAAGCCACCAACGTCAATGGGCTCACCTTCAAGGGCTTCGGCGTCCTCTCGGCCAACGGGACCAGCGCGGTCCTGATGGACTACAAGTCCCAGCATCCAGACAAATACGCCGAGCTGCTCGAGGTCCTGTTCGGCGGCCCCAATCCGCTCATCACCCAGGTCAAGATCGAGATGGGCAACGACCGGAACAACTCCACCGGGCCGGACGCGGCCACCATGCGCCTCGCCAGCGAGGCAGCGAACGTCCGGCGGGCGCCCGGCTTCCAGTTGGCGGCGGACGCCAAGAAGAGGAACCCCGACCTCAAGGTCAGCATCCTGCGCTGGAACTCGCCAGCGTGGGTGAAGAACAACGACAACGTCTACACCTGGTACAAGAACACCATCCTGGCCGCGTACCGCACCTACGGCTTCATGGTCGACTACGTGAACCCGGGGGTCAACGAACGAGGAGCGGATCTGTCCTGGACCAAGCAGTACGCCAGCAAGGTCAGGACCGACACCACGGGGTTTGCCGACGCCACCGAGCAGAGCCTTTTCGGCAACATCAAAGTCGTCATCTCCGACGAGGCCGGCCTCGGGTCGTTCGGGGGCGACTTGGTCGGCGACGCGAGCTTGCGCGACGCCGTGGCGGTCGCCGGATACCACTACTTCACCGACGACGACGCCTCGGGCAACTTCACCAAGCTCGCCGAACAGCTCGACAAGGAGGTCTGGAACAGCGAGGCGCAGGCGACCTTCAGCAACACCGCCTTCCGCCCCACCTCGGGCTCGGGCATCGGCGGGCCCAACGGGCCGCTGGAGATGGGCAACACCATCATCAAAGGCTTCGTGAAGTCGCGCCGGACCCACTTCATCTACCAACCGGCCATCGGCTCGTTCTACGAAGGCGGGCAGTATTCGTTCAAGGAGCTGGTGAGCGCCCGCGACCCGTGGTCGGGCTGGATCCACTACGACGCCGGCTTGCAGGGCCTCCGGCACTTCAGCTGGTTCGCGAAGGTCGGCTGGGAGAACAAGGACAACACCGCCGGCATCTGGAGGGTCGTGCCCCAGACAAGCTACACCGGGGCCACCGGGACGAACCCGGTCAACGGGCGAGACAACGCCACGCCCAGCTACATGACCCTCGCCGCTCCGGACAAGAAGCACTTCTCGACGGTGTTCATGAACGACAGCTCGCGCGTGCAGGTCTACAAGCTCAAGACCGCCAACATGGCCTTCACCGGCACACCATCCCTCGAGCTGTGGGAGACCCGCGCCGCCGACACCGGGGCTGCGTTCAACAGCAACTACATGAAGTACGTCTGCAACCTGTCCGCGGATGCGAGCGGGGGCTACACCATCGCGGTCCGTCCGTGGTCGGTGGTGACCGCGTCCACGCTGGTCAACGTCGAGAACCCGGCCTACCACGTGCCACTGCCCGTGGAGGACACACGAGCCGTGCTCGACACCGACGCCACCGGCGCCGCGCCCGACAAGGCGGACAAGATCCTCTACGCCGACGACTTCGAGTACGCGACCAAGACGGTTCCGGTGATCGGCACCGGCGGTCAAGTCAGCGGCACCGAGAGCTACGTCACGGCCCGGGGCGGCCCGCAGGGCGTGATCCCGCGCTACACCTGCGACCGCAACGGCGCGTTCGAGGTGTACCAACCGAGCGGCTCCACCAACTTCGTCTTGCGGCAGCAACTGGACCAGCCCACCACCGGTGTCGGCTCGGCCTGGAACGCCGGCAACCCGATCACGGGCATCGGCGACAACCGATGGCTCGACTACAGGGCCAGCGTCGATGTGTCGTTCGAGAACAGCAGCACCCAAAGCGGCAACAACTACGCCGCCATCGGCGCCCGCCAGCAAGGCGGCGAGAAGTCGCACGACATCGTCGGCACGCCCTACTTCCTCAAGTACCTACCCGACGGCAGTTGGCAGTTGTTGGTCGACGGCACCGCGGCGTCGAGCGGCAACGTGGTCAGCGGCACCGGCGGCGTGACCATCCCCGGCTTCAAGGCCACCCACACCGAGTGGCACAACCTGGCCATCGAGGTGGTGGGCAAGAAGATCACCGCCTACCTCGACGGCACCTTGCTCGCCACCTACACGGATTCCAAGCCGAGGCTGTCGGGGCGCGTGGACCTGGCCAGCGGCCCCTACTTCACGCGCTTCGACAACCTGAAGGTAGAGACCGTCGACGGCGCCCCGCCCTACTACGCCGAGTTGCTCGACAACCTCGAGACCAGCGACCTCGCGTCGCCTCCCGCTGGAAAGCTGGTCTACGGCGGCTCGTGGTCGCACAAGAACGGGCAAGGCATGTACAACTACCAGCGCTCGCTGTCCACCGGGGGCAGCAACGCTACGCTGAAGTACACCTTCAACGGCACCGGCCTCGACGTCCTGGGCCCGAACGCCGGCGGGGCGAAACTGGAGGTCACGGTGGACGGCCAAGTCACCGAGGCCTCGGCCAGCACGATGGCTGCCACCGAGCTCTACCAAACCTTCGCCCTGCGCGGCCTGGCAGCCGGCGCGCACACCGTTCAATTGAAGGTGCTGAGCGGCAACTTGACCGTCGATGCCGTGGGCGTCGTCGCCGCGCCGATTCCGTAGTCACCGCTGCGGCCCACCTGCTGCAGGAATGGTCTTCGTTGGGCAAAGCCGGCGCAGGATCATGATGAGCGGGTTGCCGGCCGCCTGAGCCCCCCATCCTCTCGGCTGGTGCAGGTCCGATCACCCGACCGGTGAAATGGGCCTTTCTCTGGGGAGAGGAGGACCGAGGCCGGGACGCAATCGGTCGCCAGTGGTTGGCCGCCAGGAATCTCGACAACTGGAACCGCGCCCCTACAGAAAGCGAGCAGACCTGTCGTTGGCCTGCAGACAGCATAGGAGGAACGCCAACGTGCAGCTTCTGAGTGACATGCGGATAGGCAAGCGGCTGGCCGTTGGCTTCGGCGCGGTGGTACTGCTGATGCTGGGCATCGCCGCGGCCTCTGTCTGGTGGCAGATGACGCTGATGAGTCTGAACCGGGACTCCGCGCTCACCGAGAGACGCGCCCACCTCGCCTCGCGCATCCAGCGCGACATCGCCGAGATCGGCCGGGAGATGGCCACCATCCTGGTCGTCAAGCAAGACGCCATGGTCGACCAGCGCAATGAGCGACTGGAGGCGGCCCGGGTTCGCTATCGAGACCGAATCACCGAGATGAAGGCCGCGAGCCCGACCGTGCAGGAGCGAACCGTCATCACTTCCATTGAGGAGGCCATCGCGGAAGGGAAGAAGGCCAACTAAGAGGCGGTCAGGCTCGTCATCGCGGGGCACGCTGCAGACGCCCAGGCCCTGTTTCTCTCCACGGCCATGCCGGCGATGGACCGCATTGCGAAGCTCTGCGACGATCTCAAGAGTATCGCCGATGCCGAGGCGAAGCAGTCGGACGACCGCGCGCAGGATGTCGAGCTCTCGACCCGATACACTGTGGTCACCGTCGGCGTCCTGTCGGTCTTGCTGGCACTCTTCTTCGGCCGGTCGATCACGCGGGGTATTTCGCTGCCCATCGTTCTTGCGACCGGCAAGATAGCGGAAGTGGCCCGGGGTAACCTGGCGGTGGAGGTACCGCCAGACCTGTTACGGCGACAGGACGAGACCGGACAGCTAGCGAGGGCGTCGCACGAGTTGGCGAAGAACCTGCGGGGCACCATCGCCGAGATGGTGAACGGTGCGCTGACCTTGACCCAAGCTTCCGGCAACATGGGGACTGTCGCGGAGACCCTCGCCCATGGCAGCGAGCAGTTGTCCGCGTTGGTGGCGTCGGTCGAAAGCGCTGCCCAGGATGCGAGCACCGGCGCCACATCGGTTGCTGCAGCCATGGAGCAAACCTCCACCAATCTGGCTTCCGTAGCCAGCGCCAGTGAAGAGATGAGTGCCACGGTCGGAGAGATTGCCGGCAACGCCGAAAAGGCACGCTCGATCAGCGCTGACGCGACAACGCAATCGCAGAACATCTCGGTCATGATGAGCGACCTCGGGGCCGCTGCCCAAGACATCGGGAAGGTCACCGAGACCATCACGAGTATCTCCGCTCAAACCAATCTACTCGCCCTCAACGCGACCATCGAAGCAGCTCGGGCAGGTCATGCAGGCAAGGGCTTCGCAGTGGTGGCCGGCGAGATCAAGGAGCTCGCGCAGCAGACCGCCTCAGCCACCGAGGACATCAAATCCAAGATCGCCCGGATTCAGCAATCCAGCCAAAGCACCATCGGGCAGATCGCGCAGATCACGGCCATCATCGGCCAGGTTGGGGAAATCGTGGCCTCTATCGCGGCTGCCATCGAGGAGCAGTCGACTGTGACGAAGGACGTGGCGGCCAATGTCGCCCAAGCCAGCGCGGGGGTGAGGGATGCAAACGAGCGCGTAGCGCAATCGTCGTCGGCAGCGCAGAGCATCGCGCGCGACATCGCCCGGGTGACCGCCACGATCGCTGAGCTGGTAACGGGCACTGCGCTCGTTCGGACGAACAGCGGCGAGCTCTCCCAGCTGGCCGAACAACTGCACCTTCGGGCGACAGGGTTCAGACTGTCGTGAGCTGACTGTCGGAGGGTGAGCTCGAACCAGCGCTGCCCAGGACCTCTCGAACCTTCCTCGTCAGCTCGGCCGCGCTGAACGGCTTGGCGATGAAATGGGTTCCCGGATCCAGCGTGCCATGGTGAGCGACGGCATCGTCACTGTAGCCCGACATGTAGAGCACCTTGATCCCTGGGCGAGCCACAACCGCCTGCTCGGCCAGGACTCTTCCCCCCGTCTCCGGCATTACCACATCCGTCAACACCAGATGGACCAGCCCTTGATATGTCCTGATGGTCGACAGGGCATCTTGCACGCTAGCAGCAGTGAGAACTGTGTAGCCAACACGGCTCAGGATCTTTCTAGTGATCTCGCGAATGCTGTCGTCGTCTTCCACCACCAGGATGGTCTCTGTCCCCCCGGTGTCGGTCACCACCGGCGTGATCGTCGGTTCAGCCACCATGGCCGACGACACACGCGGGAGATAGACCTTGAAGGTCGAGCCTTGCCCGGGTTCGCTGTAGACCCAGATGTTTCCGCCGCTCTGCTTGACGATGCCGTACACCGTCGAGAGTCCAAGGCCCGTCCCCTTGCCTTTCTCCTTGGTCGTGAAGAACGGCTCGAAGAGCCGATCCTGCGTTTTCGCGTCCATGCCGCAACCATTGTCGGACACCGCAAGCTGAACGTAGGGACCGGGCTTCACTGCCACGTGGCGAGCCGCATAGTCATCGTCGAGATCCACGTTGGATGTCTCGAGCGTGAGCTTGCCTCCGTCGGGCATGGCGTCGCGCGCGTTCACCACGAGGTTCATCAAGACCTGCTCGATCTGTCCTGGGTCGGCCCAAACCACACCCAGTTCTGGCGCCAAGGCCTGAACGTAGTCGATGTCCTCGCCCAAGATCCGCCGCAGCATCTTCTCGACCCCCGTGGCGACTTGATTCAGATTCAGGTTCACCGGCTGCATGACCTGTTTGCGGCCAAAGGCGAGGAGCTGTCGGGTTAGCGCCGTCGCACGCTCACCGGCTTTCTGAACCTCCATCAGCTCGGCCCTTGCGTCGTCCGGCAGTCCCGCGGTCTGCATCGCCAGACCGGTCGAGCCCAGAATCACGGACAGGAGGTTGTTGAAGTCGTGCGCGATGCCCGCCGCGAGGCGGCCGATGGCTTCCATCCGCTGCGCCCCTCGTAGCTGTTCTTCGAGCTTATCGTGCTCTTCCTCGAAGCGCTTCCGTTCAGAAAGGTCGACGATGTTCGAGAGAAAGCAGGGCGGCTCTCCCGGCGCGGTGTGAAGCCGGGACACACTGGTGTCTGCGAACACCCAATGTCCGTCTCGGTGCCTGTACCGCTTCTGCATTCGCTGGGTGCTGTGCCCACCGCCCGAGAGAGGACGAATGGCCTCGAGGCTCGTCGGGACATCGTCGGGGTGGGTGATCTCAGAGACACTGAGCTGTTGTAGCGACTCAACGGAGTACCCGAGCATATCGGCGAAGGCCTGATTGACCTTGATCAGCTTGCCATCGGCCCCGGTTATCGTCTTGCCGACGGTCGAGAGCTCGAAGGTGTTGCGAAAGCGCGCCTCGCTGTCCCGCAGCGCCCCTTCGGCCCGCTCGCGTTCGACCAGCTCGGATTGGAGCCGCCGGCTGAGCCGCTCCAGTCGGTCGTAGGCGATGGCGCGCTCGATACTATATTGGAGCTGATCGAGATAGCCGGCTCGCTTGGTCACGTAGTCCGCGGCCCCCAGCTTCAAGCTGGCGATGGCGGCCGATTCGTCGCCCATGCCGGAAATCATGATGAAGGGCGGCAATGCAAGACGGCGCTGCCGGGCTTCGCGGGCGAAGTCCAAACCAGATTGATCAGGCATGCGCAGGTCGATCAGGGCCACGTCGTAGGCTGGAGGTTGGGCCAAACGCGCGAGCGCCTCAGCGGACGCGCGCGCGACGTCTATCTCGAACTGGGGCGCAGCCTCGGCAAAGTGGCGCAGGGTCAGTTCGACATCCATTTCGTTGTGCTCCACGTAGAGCACCCGGCGCGTCGTGCCAGTGAGTCGGCCCTGGCCCCTCTTGAGACGATGATCCTCGGTCAAAAGCCGCACCAGGTCCGGTAGGGTCTCGAGATAGTTGCCCGTCTTGGGCACGTAGCTGGCCGCCCCCAAGCGTAGCGCCCGCACCACCAAGGACTCGTCGCCCACGCCGGTGACCAGCACCACGGGCACCTGCATCCCGTCGCGAATGACCTGTCGTAGAACGTCCAGTCCTTCCATGTCGGGAAGGTGATGGTCGAGCAGCAGCAGATCGCAATTCCCGCTCGCCAAGCGGTCCAGGCATGCCTGTCCGGTTTCAACGACGTCGATGTGAATGTCGGAAGCGTGGTCGAGGAAGTGGGTTCGGGTCAGATCCGCATCCAGGGCATTGT
The DNA here is from genome assembly GCA_964647025.1 of uncultured Myxococcales bacterium. Classification (GTDB taxonomy): domain Bacteria; phylum Myxococcota_A; class Polyangia; order Fen-1088; family Fen-1088; genus Fen-1118. Next base: position 42,477 of record CAZYFU010000026.1, read on the forward strand.
CCTCTGCATACAGGATGTGCAGAGCGGCGCTCACACGTGCCTCCGGCTGCTGTCGGGGAACGGAGGTTCATTGGTCAGGAGCCAGTAGAACTTGATCTGCTTCACCACGTCTGCGAACGCGGAGAAGTCCACCGGCTTGACGATGTAGGAGTTGACGCCCAGCTCGTAGGCCCTCGAGATGTCCACGTCTTCGCGCGAGGTCGTCACAACCACGAAAGGGATTTGTTTCCACACCGGGTGCTGCCGGGCTTCCCGCAAGACCTCGATTCCGTCGACCTTGGGCAGGCGCAGGTCCAGCAGCACCAACAAAGGCAAGGCCGGGTCGGCTGGGCTCGTGTGGGCCATGATGAACTGCAGCGCCTCTTCGCCGTCGCGACAGACCTGCAGGGGATTCAGCACCCCGTGCTCGGCGAAGGCCTGCAACAGGAAGTCCAAATCCATCGGATTGTCCTCCACCACCAGGATGGGCCGCGCCTGCGAGACTGTGGCTCGCGCAGCAGCGACGTCCTTGCCCTCTTGCTCATCCGTCATGGCTAGATCCTTTCACGCCCTAGGCAGCCTTGCCCGCCTTGGGTATCTCCACAATGAACGTCGCGCCCACCCCAGGCTTCGATTCCGCCCGAACCGTTCCCCCCATCTTGTCCAGCACCTTCTTGACGATGGCGAGCCCCGCCCCCGTGCCTTCGAATTCCTCCATGCGCACGAGCCGGTTGAACAGTCCGAAGATGCGATCGTGGTACTTCATGTCGAAGCCAATTCCATTGTCGTTGACGGTCAGGCGCCAAGCACCATCAAGCTCCGCGGCCGCGATACGCAGGACCGGCGGAGAGGACTTTGCGCTGTATTTGATGGCGTTGTCGATCAGGTTGGTCAGCACCTGCGCCAGCCCCCGCTCCCAAGTCCGGATCGCGCCGGATGGGATGTCCACCGAGACGTCGACATGACGCTGTGTCATGTCCATCTGGCGGTCGCGCAAGATGGCCTGCACCACACCGTGCAGGTCGACATCGGTGGGTGAGGGCGTCTCGCCCTCCAAACGCGAGTATTGCAGAAGGTCCTCGATGAGCTGGTCCAAGTGAGAGGTGGCCGTGAGTATCTGGGTCAGGCAGAAACGGGCACGATCACTCAGCCCCGCACGATGCTTGCGATCGAGCTCGTTGGCATATCCGGCGATGCCCCGAAGCGGGGCCTTGAGGTCGTGGGATACCGTGTAGGCGAAGCCTTTGAGCTCGCTGTTCTTGTCGCGCAGCAGCTCGTTGGTCGCGTTCAACTGGGCCGTCCGCAGTTGCACGCGCTGTTCGAGCTCCAGGTTGAGCTGTCTCAGATCTTCTTCGGCTTGCTTGCGCTGGGCCTCGCGGACCAGGCCATCGAGCGCGTAGGAAATCACCTGTCCGATCTCAACGACCAGAGCTTCCTCCTCGGTATCGAACGGCCGAGTCTCGCCGGCATAGGCTGTCAGCGCGCCAATCACCCGGTCCCCTTGTCGGATGGGCACTGCAGCCGAAGCGAGGAACCCGTGCTGCAGAGCGGATGCTCGCCACGCGGCCACACGTGGATCGGCGGCGATATCCTGGCACAACACGCAGCGCCCTTCGCGAATGGCGGTGCCCGTGGGACCGCGCCCCAGCTCTTCGTCTTGATAGGCAATGGTCAACGATGACAGATACCCTTGCTCGTCGCCCGCGAAGGCCTCCGGTCTCACCAGCGCCGCTGCCTCGTCGATGAGCCCTATCCACGCCATGCGGAATCGCCCGTGCTCGACAGCGATGCGACAGGCTTCGCGGAACAAGGCAGCGCGATTGGTCGCACGCCCGATGGTCTGATTCAGCCGGCTCAAGGCAGCGTACAACTGGTTAAGACGCAACACGCGCGCCTCGGCCAGTCTGCGTTCCGTGATGTCGGCGCCGATGCTCAGAATCTCGGCAACCTGCCCCTGCGCATCCAAGACAACCTTGTTGGTCCACGCCACCCAGACATGCTCGCCGTTGCGCCGCATGTTCTCATTGACGTTCTGCTCGAAGCTCGCCGGGTTCTTGCATATCTCGTCCATGAGCGGGCGCAGGTCGCGACCGCCGCTCTCGGTCTCGGGCACGATGGTGCCGATGACATGTCGGCCGACGATTTCAGCCTCGGAATAGCCGAAGAATCGCTGGCCGAACTCATTCAGGAAGAGGACCCTCCCGTCGCGCGACCAGTGCAAGATGATGCTGTTGGCGTGCTCGACCAACTCGCGATACCTTCGCTCGCTTTCCCGGAGCGCCTGCTCAACCAGTTTTTCGGCGGCCCCCACCGCTGGCGGATCGTGCCCGGCCGTTCGTTGCGCGACTCCCAGCTCATCGCTCATGATCAAGTCCTTTGCCCATGACTCGCGAGGTAAGATTGTCCCACGCGACACACAAATTTGCACGCACTCCCGACGCCCCGACCGCGCATGGGCGACGCGTGGCCAAGCCCGCTACGCCCTGACCACCTGGTTGCGTCCGGCGCGCTTGGCTGCGTAGAGCGCCTGGTCGGCGTTGCTCAGCAGACCTTGGGCATCGGCGGGTTCGATTTTCGCGCTGGTCACGCCCACGCTGACGGTCACCACCAGCGGCCCAGCGGCCGTGTCGATGGGCTGTGCGCCGACGGCCGCGTGGAGTCGGGCAGCCACGGCGTCGGCCTGTTGCGCGGAGGTTCCGCGCAGCAGGACGGCGAACTCCTCCCCACCGTAGCGACAGATCACGTCTTCCTCGCGCAGGCAACGGGACAGTCGGCTGGCCACTTCGCGAATGACCTCGTCACCCACGCCGTGGCCGTAGGTGTCGTTGATCTTCTTGAAGAGATCGATATCCACCATGACGGCTGCGCTGACAGCAGCCTGCCGCGGCCCTTCTTGGGGGGGCGTGCTCGCCAGCGCGAAGAAGTGGCGCCGGTTGAAAAGCCCGGTGAGCGCGTCGCGCGTGGCCAGCTCGCCAATCTGCCGAAACAACCGAGCGTTGTCGTAGGCTGCCATGCCCTGGCCGACCAGCGTGGCCGCGATCCGAACCTCGCCGTCGCTGTACGACGTCGCCTTCGCGGTGGCCACCACCAGCACGCCTCGCCCGTCGCCGCGGGTCTTCACCGGCAGCGCCATCCAAGCATACGCATGCTTGCCCAGAGCGCCGACGAAGGCATCGACGAAGCGGCCGAGGTCGGTCGTGACACTGTTGCCACAAGACGGCTCGTCGAGGGCCAGCAGCCGTTGCGCCTCGGCCCCCGCCCCATCCACCTTTCCCTTGGCGGCCCCGAGGACCATCACCGCATGCTCTTCCGTCTGGCACAGAAGAGACCAGGCCTCGACGGGCGCCACACGACCGATCAACGCGACCATGCGCCGGATGACCTCGTCGGGGTCGAGCGTTCCGCTCAGCTCGATCATGGCCAAGCGGAGCATCTCCGCGAGGTCGCGCTCGCGCTGTGCGGTGCGGATGTCCGACTCGAGTCGGGCTGCCCGCGCGGTCTCGAAGGTCACCGCCACCTGGTGGGTGATGGCGGAGAGGATCTCGAGGTCGTCCGGCGTGAAGATGCCCCGGGCGGCGCGGCTGTCCAGGTACATGACCCCGAGGAGCTGCTCGCGCAGCAGCACCGGCGCGACGATGATGCTGCGCAGTCCGTGAACCAGCGTGCTCTGCGAGCCCAGCGCCGCCCCCTGCTCGGAGCCCGTCACCACCAACCCCTGGGAGCTGCCGCGCACGCGCTCGACCAGACTGGCGCCGTAACCGGTCAAGCTCGCGAGATCCGTCCCAGCCGCGTCGCGCCCCAGGTAGGGCACGAGCTGATTGTCCTCGGCGTTCACCAGGAACAGAAAGGCCCGTTCGGCGGCGAGAATTCTGAGCGTCTCGTCCAAGGCGACACGACAGAGCTGCCGCGTCTCCAGCACCGCCGAGGCCGCCAGGCTGACCTGGTGGACCGCCTGCAGGCGACGCAGCTGCGCGCCTCCCTGGCTGGCCCGAGCCTCCGTGGCCATCAGCGAGGCCGAGTGACGGGTGTAAAGGGACGTCCCGACATCGAACTCCTGACCGATCCACCGGGCGCGGGTCTTCCAGCCATACGCCGTCGCCAACGACATCGCGCTCTCGGCGTGCCGGTTCGCCTCTTCGCGACGACCCAACGTCACCAGGACCCTCGCCCGAACCCGAGCCGCCTCGTAGTCCACCAGGGCCGAATCGTGCCCCTCCGGGTCGGCATCCAAAGCGGCGAGACGGACCAGGGACTCTTTCTGCTTGCCGCAGAGGTGATCGAACCAAGCCTCCGCCACCGTGGCGAACGCCCCATAAAGGGTCCCCGCGCCCGCCCGCCGAAGCTCACGGACCGCCAGACACGCCGCCTCGAGCTTCTCTGGCCGCTCCGCCTCGTTCGCATTGGCGGCCTGGGCCAGACGTCCCAGCGCCTTGAAGACCCAGTAGGTCCGCTGGATCACATACACGCCGCGCGGCCCCAGCTTCAGCGCATCGAACGCCGTGATGGCATCCTCGAACGGCGCCCCCAGCTCGCCCTGCTCGAGGGCGACGTGCGCGGCCGTCAATGCGGCGTTCACCCGGGTAGTCATGTTGGTCGGATCGCTGTCCGCGAAGGCCTGCACCCCGCGCAGCCGCGCAGCGGCCTCGGCGGGGTTGCCGGCGAGCGCGGCGATGCTGGCCCCGAGTGCCATGATCGGGTTGCCGTACGCCGCCCGGTCAGGGATACGGCGCAAGGCCCGCTCGTACCACGTCGTGGCCTCGGCCAGATGCCCGCGCATGATCTCGAACAGGCCGATCTGCGAGGCGAGCAGCAGGTAGTCCGACGCCTGCAACCACTGGCCGTGACCGAGCAGCGTCTCCCTGAAGATATCGCCGGTTCTCCTGTCTGGCGGACGATGCGAGTCGGTGGACAGCGAGCGCATGAGGTGCACCTGGGCAACGATCGCTGGATCGCCCAAGGCAGTGGCCTCGGCCAGGGCCTGCGCCACCAACCGGGCGCTGCTCTTCACGCGCCCCATCCCCGCCGCCGACACCGCCTTGATCAATTGGTCGTCGATACGCTCTGGACCGGGCCCCAGGCGAGCGGTGACGTAGGAGCTGCGCAACGACGTCACGATGGCCAGGCGGATGCGCATGGCATAGGACGCACTCTGCTTGATCACCGACAACAAACGCACCTCGACCTGATCCCGGGCACGCCGAGCGCCCCGGGTCAGCCGCCATCGCGCCGGCACCAGTTGCCACGCCCGCGCGCCCAACATGCGGCCGAGGGTGGTCAGGACCAGGGCGACGGGATGCCGGGGCAAGGGCCGACCGATCTCGACCAGCCCCTGACACGCCACCTCGACGGCCCGCTGCCCCTCCCACTGGGCGTGGTGGGATTCGGCCAGCCACGAGTACAGGGCCGCGCGACGTAGCGAATCCTGCTCCTTCTCCAGGGCGCGCCGAGCCTGCTCTTGGGCGACCTTGTGTTCTCCCACGCGGGTGGCCGCCATCCCGTACGACTCGTGGAAGTGGGCATCCAGGTCGATCCCGGCCGCGGTGGCCACGGCCTCGGCTCGGGCGAAATAGTCGTACGCCTGCGCGGACGCGTACTCGGCCAGGGCACGCTCTCCGGCGGCGAAAATGGCCCGAAACAGCCGGCGGGGATTCCGGTCGGTTTGCCCGTTCAGGTAGTGCTGGGCTATCTGGTAGACCGCCGGGGTGTCCAGGTCGGACGCGGCCTCCATCGCCTCCCCAATCTGCTGGTGCAAAGCCCGGCGATGGGACGCTTCCAGACTGGCCAGCAGCGCCTGCCTGCTCCGCTCGTGAGGGAAGGCATACTGGCTTTGCACGGGCTCGACCAGGCGATGACCGATGGCCTCGGTCAGCGCCTCCAACACGTCGAGGGGCTCGTCGTCGGCCGGCTTGCCCTCGGGTCCGGCGCGCCAGCGCACGAGCACGGTCTCCACGAGATCCAATGCGAACTGGTTGCCGATGGCCGCAGCCACCACCAGCAAGTTCCGAGCTCCTGGCTTCAGCTGGTTCGTCCGCCGCAGGGTCAGCTCGAAGATGTCGGCAGGCAGTTGCAGCTCTTCCAGGGCGGCTTCGTCCAGGATCCACGCACCCCAGGAGGGCCGGATGGCGCCGCCCTCCAGGACCGCCCGCAGGTACTCCGCCACGACCAGCGGGTTTCCGCCGCTGAAGGAGACGACCCGGGTCACCAAGGACTCTGGGACTGTGCGCCCCTCCAGGCGCGACCGGACCAAGCTGGCCACCAGGGCCGGAGGAAGCGGCCCGAGATGGATCTGCACGCCCACGGCCGTACCGAAGAGCCCTGGTGCATCCGAGCCCCCCGTCCCGTCGTCGTCCCGCGCGGTGACCAGCAACAGGAGGTGGGCCCCGGATAGGGCCGTGGCCAGGCGCCGAACCAGCTCGCGCGTAGCCCCGTCCCACCACTGGGCGTCCTCGAGCAGCAGAAGCGCGCCGCCGCTCGACTGCGCGAGCTCGAGCAAGTACCGGGTGACGACCTCGGCGAAGCGATCCTCGTCCACCTCGCCTACGCGTTGTGACTGCCCCGACCCCGGCTCCGCCGACGAACCGCCGAGCTCGCTCAGCCTCGGGACGAACCGCGCCAGCAGCCTGATCGCGGGACCGGCGGCTGCGCGGAGGGTGGTCACCGCCTGGGTCCGTTGCGGTTCGGGCAGCGCCGCGACCGCGGCCAGGTGATGATCGATAGCGTCGAGCAACGGCGCGAATGGCGCCCGGTGACTGACGGAGCCCGCGCCTCGCATGATCGGATGGTGGGTTCCAGCGACGTGGGTGGCGAGCGCGTCGACCACTCGGCTCTTCCCCACGCCCGTGGCGCCCGTGATCAGCACCGCCGTGCCCGCGCCTCCAAGCGCGCCATCCCAGCACGTGCGCAAGCGAACCAGCTCCTCGGAGCGCCCTACCAGGGGCGGACGACTCGGGCCTTTTTCCTGACGAGCCGAGGCGACCACCGGCCCCCGATCGCCGCGCGCGATGCGAGACAGCTCATGGCAGACCTCGTCGGCCGACGCGTATCGGTCATCGGGATCCTTGGCCATCAGCCGCACGATGACCGCTGCCAGGGACGGATCGATCTCGGGCCTCGACCGACGTGGGTCCGGCACGGGCGCCGTGAGGTGCATGCGGAGCAGCTCGCCGGTCTCGCGCGCCGTGAAGGGCACCTCACCGGTCACGGACTCGTAAAGCACTACGCCGAGCGCGTACAGATCGGCGCGGCCATCGACCGGCCGCCGCAGCACCCCGGTCTGTTCGGGCGCGCTGTATAGAAAGGTGCCGACCGCCTCGTCATCGATGAGCGTGTTCACCTTGGCGGCGAGACCGAAGTCGATGAGCCGGACGCGGCCATCCGCTTGGACCAAGATGTTGTCCGGCTTCACATCGCGGTGCACGAGGCCCGCGGCGTGAGCCGCCCCCAACGTCGCTGCGATTTGCTCGCCGATCGCCGCGACCCTGGGGCTGTCCAGCCGCCCCTCCTGGATCATCCAAGACAGCAAACGGCCATCGACCAACTCCATGATCAGGTAGGGCCGCCCGTCCGTCTGGCCGACCTCGTAAATATCGACCAGGCCCGGATGGTGCAAGCTGGCCAGCAAGGCGGCTTCCCGGGCGAACGCGGTCACGTCGGCCCGGTCCCCCGCCTTCATGACGATCTTGAGTGCGTAGTCCCGCCCCTCGCGCTCGACGCGATACACGGTCGCGTTCGCCCCGCGCCCCAGCTCTGCCACCACCCGCGTACCCTCGATGCGGATCTCGGGCATGGCAGCCACCCCGCCGCCAGAGTGCTGCATCGGGCCGGATCGGAGCAGCATGGGTTGTCTTTTCGGTCGACTTGGCCGCCGGCTTGAGCGCGCGGCGGAACCCATTACCGTTGGGCGACACTCTCAACCGCCCGTCTTGATCCGTTCCGTGAGGCGATAGACGGTCGTGGTTGGATTGCGATTCGGCGCGTCTGCTTCCTCGGCCTTCTTCTGCAGATCCGCCGCTCGTCCGACCGCTTGCTCGTAGCCAGCGTGCATGCAGTGGAAGTCCAGCTTCTTCTCGTAGCGAGGAAGGAACTGCTTCAGGGTATGTTGGGCGTCGCGACGGTGGAGCCGCTCGGACTGATCCCTGAAGTGAAGCAGCGCCCACAGCTCGAAGCATGGATTCGACAGCGCGACCTGAAGCCCCGACGCGGTGGCGAGACTCAAGGCCTCGTCCAGTCGCGGATGGTCGTCCACGTCGAACACGCACCAGACCTCGTCGTATCTCAGGTTGTCGTCCCTGCTTGCTTTGGCCTCATCTTTCGCCCTCTGGTCCTCTGCCAAGGCGCAGTTGACGACCGTCATCGGCACGCCCGTCTCCTTGTGGATCTGCACGTGTACCAGCGGATTCCGAAACGCGTGTTGCAGGGCCTTGAAGTACTCCGGCTCGGTGACCCGGCCCTCGCACACCACGAGGATCCGATGCTTGGGCTCGCGCTTGGCCGGATTTCGACCGATACGTCTGTCCCGGTTCCTGAACCGCTGGTCCACGTTAGGTCTCGTCGCCTGTGGTCACGACACCAAGTGAGCCGATGAACGGGATTGCACCGTATCGCCCCTGAAGGTATCCGCGTTGCAGGTTCTCCGTGGGGCGAGGCCTGAAGTCGGTCAACGGGTAAAGGTGGGTGGCGCCGTCGCGATCCTTCTCGGTCAGCCAGACCTGATCGCGGCGCAGCGGGGGAGGATCGGTGACCAGGTTGCCGAGCAAAGTGGAATCGTGGGTGTTGAACAGCAACTGGGCACCCCGCGGGTTCTGCGCGGGATCCTGAAAAAGCTGCACGATGGCCACCGCCAGCTTCGGATGCAGAGAGCTCATCTCGTCGAGCACCAGCACGCCACCTTCTGCGAGCACCTGAAGGAGCTGAGGGAGAATGCTGACAAGCACCTGAGTCCCGGTCGACTCCTGGGTGAGGTCGAACCATACGGGATTGGAGCCCGCCTTACTTTCGTGAGCGAATGAGATCCGCAGACGGCGGAGCTCAGGGTCCAGACGCCCCCAAACATCATCATCCCGAACCATGAAGTCCCGGATACCCAGGTCGGAGGAGGAGAGCAGTGAGCGCACCTGCCTTCTGAGAAGGGCGACACCCGCGACATTGGACAGCGGAACGTCTTCGAACAACGCCCACCACGAAGACTCGATCGCTAGCGACCGGTTCAGCCAACCCGAGCCCGCGAGCGGCAGGAAGCGCAGCCGCCGCGAGAACCACTGATAGACGGAGGTGAGCTGCGCATGGTTGTTCTGAGCAGCAGCAGAGAGGAACAGGCTGTTCGGCCGGGTGAGTGCCTCGATGGCCCTGTTCTCGCCAGCGAGGTTCCGTCCGAATTCGAAGCTGTTCTTGTCTCGGGAATACCATTCCTGCCTACGCCCCGAAGGCCAGGCGTTGAGCCATTCCTCCACGACCTCGTCGTCGGTGAGCGCAAATCCATATTCGTGTCGAACGCCGCCCACCATGAACTGGGCCACGAACAGCGACGGCGCGTTCATGTCGGCGGCCATTCGGTACGGCTGTCTAGGAATCTTGTCGTCCGGCTGCCAGAGACGTTGCGACGCAGTGACGACGCTACCCATGAAGGCCAGGGCATCGAGCGCGTTGCTCTTCCCCGAGGCGTTCCCACCGTAGATGGCCGCGACGGGCAGCAGCGCCTCGGCCAGCCCCGAAGGCCGAATCAGCCCCGGGGCGTCATCACCGGTGGCCACGAAGGACAGCGTCTGCTCGTCGCGCAACGAACGATGGTTTTGGGTGCGAAACTCGATTAACTGACCGTCCACATGCATAGAGTATGCGTTTTAGACACCAGTGGCGACAGATTTGCTCGACCGGCGCATCCTGAACGTTGTCTAGGCACCTTTATGCCGCCTCATTCCCTCGCGTCTGGGAGGGATATGGTAGGGGCGCGCGACGTCTGGATGCCGCGGGCCGGTGTCGAAACACCTGACGCCACGACATGTCCGTCGTCACTGCCATGCACGAGTCAGGGGCCCGGCAAAATCAAAGCTGCTCTGACTTGGCTCCCAATGTCGAGCCTGGTGACTTTGCGAACCTGGTCACGAAGTCACCAACCACCGCGCGCATCAGGCGGAAATAGATGTTCTTCATCTCGGTATCCGAGCCGGGAGTAATTCCGGTTGCTGAGGACTCGGTGGACCTTGCCGGTGAGGAAGGCCCATAGTTCGCCGAGCACTGCGGCGCCACGGCGGCCCATTCCCTGGTGCGGTCGTCGGTCAACTGGGAAAGGACGCGCACGGTGATTGGGGGCCGGGCCGTGTCGAACTTCGTCCATTGGTAGAACCATATCGTCTGGCCCGTCTCCACCATGACCGCATTCACGTTGAGCGTGGCGCCAAGAAGCTTCTTGTCCTGGAGCGCCTTTTCTTCACGTTCCATCGCCTTCGCTCGCAATGGTGTTGCGTCCCTTTCCTCCAAGATTGCAGGGTTCAGGGGGGTACCGCACTGGTTGGACAAGTAGAAGGTGCGATTCCAATTTCCACCCTCACCTCGGGGCGTCGTTACGCGCTCCAGAGCGTTGACCTGAAAGAGCACTTCAGCTCCGAGCTTCTTTGCTGCTTCCATGGCGGTCACTTGATGCGCGGTCATGTCGTTGGCTAATGCGCGCCAAGAGGACACGATGTACCCAGCCTGGGTCAAGGCACGCTCCAGTTCGGCCATCTCGACTCCGCATTCCGTCGCAACCACGGTGCCGGTCTTCTGGGCGACGCCAGTACGTTCCGCTGCCCCGAGGCTGATGCAAGTATCGGGGGCTCGGAGAGCAACCCGCTTGAGCTTCGAAGCTGCAGCTGCGAATTCGGGCGTGCTGGTGACTTCGGCTGCGCTCTCTGGGTTCTTCGGCTCGACCAGCTTTGATTCAACTAGGATCAGCGGCGTGCATCCGGAAGCTACTACGAATCCTCCACGCCCGACGCCGGGGTCTTGCCCGAGCTCTTGCACGCCAGGGAGCACGTCGACAAGTGGCTGCACGGCCGCCGCCAGGCCAGGCCCCCGAGCCGACGTCCGTGCACCCGTCGGCGGGCGCATCGAAGCGGCCCGCCGATTGGCGTCGGCGTCGCGGCTCAAGCAGCTAGGGAGACCTGCCGAGCCAAGCAGGGCGCGTGGAAATTCCGAGCGCCGTTCTCGCGTCGCCGCGTCGCAGGTCACGCTGTCTCCTTTAGCCGAGTGAAATCACGATGAACCGACCACCTCTGCCCGCGATCCGGTTCCCAGCCCCGCTGCTCGGGGCGAGCCTGCTGGCGCTGCTCTCCTGCAGCAGCTCGAGCGACGACGACCAGGCGAGCCCGGCCGCCTCGCGGACGCTCGAGGGAGAGCTGGCGACCGCCGACGGCGCGTCCGCGCAGGACTACCTGCTGCTGGGCGCCTCGCCCGAGACTACCGCGGGTGTCTCGCCCGGGAGCGACGGGGCCTTCCGGATCGGCGTGAAGGGCGAGCAGACGAGCTTGTTGCTGGCGGTCCCGCGCACGGGGACCCCGAGCGCCGAGCGCTACCAAGAAGGCAAGGGGCTCTACCTGAGCCCGGTCTTCGGTCCCGTCAACCTGGTGGCCAACGCCCAGGGCGGGCTCTCGGTGGGGAGCGGGCGCGCGCGGATCGACTCGACGACTACCGTGCTGGCGCTGCTCCTCGTCCACCCGATGCTCGCCCATCCACACCCTGAGCGATCCGCGGCGACCGCCCGCTGGTTGGTCGACCGCTTCAATAGCGGCTGGCCCGAAGCCCGGACGGCGGTGGAGTCCTTCGAGCGCGCACTCGAGGACGGAGGCGACCTCGCGGCCGGCCCCTTCGAGGCGGCGATGGGCGCCCTCGTCACCGACCTCGCGGCCGCCCCCTTCGAGACGGCGATGGGCGCGTCCGCCAGCGACCCCGGGGCGGCCCTGCACGATACGCTGAGCGGAGCCCCCGCGCCCTTCTCGGACCTCTCACGGGACCTCTCACCGGACCTCGCCGCACAGACCAGCAGCGCCTCTCACGGCGCCACCCAGATCCGCGCCAGGCTCGACGATCCGAAGGCCCCGAGCCTCAAGCTCGAGAACGATACGGGCACCAACCTCGACTACCTCTGCGTGGTGCGCCCGACCGACCCGGCCGACTTTCCCGACGGCGCCCAAAGCCCCAACTTCCTCGCCGCCAATCGGCTGCGCGCGGGCAACGCCAACACCCCGATCCGCTCGGTCTTCCTGCCGGCCAAGTCTTACGCCAGCTACCTCGACGTGGTGGGCAACGCCATCGGCCTGGTCACCCAGCTCATCGGAGGGGCCACGATCGGCCCCAACAGCGCAATTCCGCTGGCCCACGGCGCGGTCACCGAGGTGCGCTGCTTCAGCGGCGGCTATGGCGCCGAGGCCGACCAGCCGGTCTCCGACTTCATCGATCGTCACTTCCGCTCCGACGCCCGCGGGGCCTTCGTCCACAACGTCACCGCCGCCACCATCGAGGTCTTCTCCGCCCTGCCCGGCGGCGACTCGGCCGCCAAGTCCGACATCGGCAAGCAGGTGCTCGCCAAGGTCATCCAGCAGACGGTCGCCGAGCTCGAGGCGAAGGCGAGCTCCCAAGGCAGCCGCCTCGACGCCGCCGACATCTACGAGATCATCTACAACGTCAGCCGCGCCGGGCTGAACGAGCTGTGCAACAAGGCCTCCGAGGAGTGGCGCACGGGCCATCTCGAGAAGCTACAGCACTTCGTGAAGTGGGGCGGCAAGAGCCTGGTGCGCTTCATCAACGTCACCGGCCGGCTCGCCAACGCGGGGGCTGCCGGCAGTCGCGCCTACGCCCTCGCCTCACCGCAGAGCCTCCTCGAGTACTTTCTCTTCGCCGTCGACGGCGCTTCCTCCAAGCCCGACGCCGGGGTCTCGCCCGACCTCTTGCACGCCAGGGAAGACGTCGACAAGTGGCTGCGCGGCTGCCGCCAGGCGGTCGATGCCGGCTGTATCGTCGGCACGCTCTACTGTCCCGGCAACCTGGAGGCGGCGACCCAGGACCATCCCGACCACGGCTGCGCCGTCGCCCTGGGCGAGTGCCTGCTCGGCGCCGGGACAAGCTGCGCGCGCGTCGATGCCTGCCTGGAATCGTGGGCCTACTGCGGCGACTGAACGATTGCCGCGTACCGACCCGACCCAAGCGGGCAGCCCGGTCAGCGCATGGCTGACGACGCCAACCGGCCTCTGTCAACCGGGTGTAGGATTGCCGGCTCCCGTCGACTCGACGCCGCTTCTTCACGCACACTCGGTGCGATTCCCGACAAGACAGAAGGAAACCACATGGGCAGCCAGGTCCTCAGGCGACACTACGAGCGCAAATATGCGAGCGAGCAAGGCGCGTCCACGCTCGCGACCATACCGACTCGCACCATGCCGGCATCGCGCTTCGAGGCAGTCGTGCGCTTCTTCCCCGAGCATTTCGCCGGCGGAGACATCCTCGAGCTTGGGGCGGGCGATGGCGGCGTCGCCAAGACGCTGCTCGCGGCCGATGCACGCATCCGCAGCTACACCGTGGGCGATATCAGCGGGCCCCGCCTGGCGGGCCTGCGCAAGAACCTGTCAGATGCCCGGGTCTCGGTCCTGGAGATGGACGCCGATGCCCTGCCCGAGCCAGCTCTCGCGAGCTACGACGCCGTCATCATGGTGGCGCTCATCGAGCACATGATCGATCCCCTGCGCACGATGCAGTGGGTACGCCAGTCGCTGAAACCCGGTGGCTTCGTGTATATCGACACCCCGAACATCGCCAAGTACACGCGCCGGGCAAAGCTGCTGCTGGGGCGATTTCCCGCCACCGCTTCCAAGAACGAGGGCCTGACGACCTATGCCGGCGAACCAGCCGATCTGCACGACGAGGGCCATCTGCACTACTTCACCTATCGCTCGCTGTCCCTCATGCTCATGGAACGTTGCGGTTTCTCCCGGGTGACCCGACTCGGCTACCACTGTGGCCGAGCACCGCTCGGACATGCCGTCCTTCACACCTTGGCTACCATCTGGCCCGAGGCCTTCTCCGAGATCGCCCTCATCGCTCATGCCTGAGTGGCGCCCCATCTGGGAATCGGCAAGTCTCATCGGCGCCCCGCTTATCGCGTTTCGCTCCGCTACGGCTCGGCGAGCCAAAGCGGCGCATCTCATCCGCCGATTCAAATAGGTGCACTGAGGCGCCCCTCGACGCCGAGGAAGGGTACTTGGGCGATGACATCGGAAGACGCTAGCGGCACGGGAGATGAGCGAGCAACGCGAACCACGCACCGGACCACCAAGACGCGCTCCTTCTCGGTACGCGTCGCCTCGATCATCTCGGTGGTTGCGGCGAGCATCTTCGCTCTGAGCTCGGTCCTGGCCTACCTGCGCGCCGAGGGTCCGTTCACCAAGCGATTCGTCGCTGACATGACCGCGCAGACCCGTCTCATCCGGGACGTAATCGAGCGGTTCGACTCGAGCGGCGTACATTCCGCGGACCAGCTCTTCGGTGTGTTTGCGGGCATGTTTTCTGGTGAGTTCTTGTTGGATCCGGCCGAGGGCGGAGCCGACGGGGTCCCGAGCCTCCGATCGGGCCAGGAGGTGCTGAACGGGAACACCGCGCAGGTCGACAGATTCACCGCGCTCACCGGCAAGTCGGTCGCGACCATCTTCGTGCGCAAGCAGGACGACTTCATTCGCATCGCCACCTCGCTGAAGAAGGAGGACGGAAGCCGGGCCATGGGCACCAAGCTCGACCACGGAAACGCTGCCTACGATGCGCTGCTTGGAAACGGAAACTACACCGGCATGGTTCAGCTCTTTGGGCGCGACTATATGTCGGAGTACCGCCCTATTCGCGGCGCGAAAGGCGATGTCCTGGGCGCGCTGTTCATCGGCTTCGACGTCACCGAACCCCTAAATGAGATCAAGGAGATGATCCGCACCTTCAAGGTGCTGAAGACCGGCTACTTCATCGCACTGGATGGCAAAGGCATCGCGAGGATTCACCCCACCAAGGAGGGGCAGGACCTGCTGTCTGTCGTCGACAGCGACGGGCACGCCCCCATTCGCGACATGCTCTCGCAGAAGGAAGGGGTGCTCGAATACTCGTGGATCAACCAGGAACGCGGCGAAACCAGCCCGCGCAAGAAGTTGGCCACCATCACCTACTACAAGGCCTGGGACTGGCTCATCGGAACCAGCAGCTACGCCGACGAGCTGTATGGCGAGTTGCGCGGCCTGCGCAACACGCTGCTGGCGCTGGCCATCCTAGGAGCGCTTGCCATCAGCGGGCTCGCCTACTACGTGGTTCAGAGAAACCTGCGACCGGTCTCCGCCATCGCCGGCGTGGTCGACCGGATGAGCCATGGCGAGGCGACGGTCTCCGTTGACCCCCAGATGAGCAGACGTCCGGACGAGCTCGGAATTCTCGCCCGCGCCGCGCAGTCGATGGCCGAGACGTTTCGCGGCCTGCTGCTCGACGTAGGGCAGAGCGTGCGGACCCTGAAGGGCTCGGCCGGACAGCTCTCTGCGGTGTCGGCGCAGACCTCGAAGAGCGTGGCGTCGGTGTCGGGCAAGACATCGAGCGTGGCCCAGACCGCCGGCTCGGCCAGCGCGAGCACGCGCAGCATGGCCGACAACGTTGGGGAAGCCACCATGAACCTGGAGTCGGTCAGCGCGGCGACCACCCAAATGAGCGCGACCATCGCCGACATCGCGAGGAACGCCGAGAAGGCACGTCAGATCAGCCAGGATGCGACCACGCAGGCGGGGTCCATGTCCGCGCTGATGGACGAGCTCGGCCGGGCGGCGCGCGATATCGGAAAAGTCACCGACACCATCACCGGAATTTCCGCGCAGACCAACCTGCTGGCCCTCAATGCCACCATCGAGGCCGCGCGTGCCGGAGTCGCGGGCAAGGGCTTCGCGGTCGTGGCCAACGAGATCAAGGAGCTGGCGCAGCAGACCGCGGCCGCGACCGAGGACATCAAGTCGAAGATCGCCAGTGTTCAAGGCTCGACCGAGGGCGCGATCGGGGACATCACCTCGATCTCGACCGTGATCGGCGAGGTGGGCGAGATCGTGACCAGCATCGCGTCCGCCATCGAGGAGCAAGCCGCGGTGACCAAGGACATCGCCTCCAACATCGGGCGAGCCTCGGCTGGTGTGAAGGAGGCCAGCGAGCGGGTGAGCAGCGCCGCGGACTCGTCGACGACCATCGCTAGCGAAATTGGAGAGGTCAACCGAAGCCTCGTCGATATCCGCGAGGGAGGCGAACAGGTCCAGGCAAACGCCGCGGAGCTGTCGCGACTGGCGGAGCAGCTCGCGGCCGTGCTCGGCCGGTTCCGGACCTGAGCGG
>CAZYFU010000027.1:0-57977 GCA_964647025.1 uncultured Myxococcales bacterium
CGATGGTCCGTCACCAACATCGAGCCGACTGGCTTCGACCTGGTGAATTCCACGGTCAGCCTGACCGGCGGCGTGGCCGCGTTGTCGAAGCTGCCCAACTGCACGGGCACCGTGGTCAAGCAGAGCGGGGGCCTTCCTCCCAAGGTCGACGGCAGCAAGCCCTGCAAGCAGTGGCGGAGCTATCCGGAGTACGAGATCAAGGAGCTCTGAGAGTGGCGCGTCGGTGGGCGATGCGGTACGCGTGCCGGGTTTGCGGGTAGGACCGCCGTGAGCGGCTTGGGGCCGGCTACCAGGCCTTGATGTCCAGCCCGCGGGCCACGCGCTCGCCCGGCTGACGTACCGGCTTTCCGTACCACGCCGTCTTCGCGGCAGGCGCGGCTTCGAGCTGGAACGGGATGAACAGCAGCTTCAGGAACCGGTTGCGTCCGATGCGCTCCCAGCCGACCACACCCAGCAAGGCCTCCCACATGTAGTCGCCAGGACGCTTCACCTGGGACTCCCAGAACGGGAACACGAACAGGTGCGAGGTCCCAGCTTCGCTGCCGAGGCCCTTGCGGTAGTAGATGTTGGGGAAGACGTAGGTGCTGTCCGCGGTCGGGCGACGCACGTTGAAGTAGATGGGGAACAGCACCGTCGTCGCGCGGTCCGGGCTCCAGAAGCGCCAGAACAGCGGAAAGGCGATGGTCGTCGCGTCGGTGGGGCTGCTGTAGCGGAAGAACAGCGGCGTGATGGTGGTGGACTCGGCCGTGGTCTCGTTGCGGTAGCGGAAGTAGAGCGGCAACAGCATGGTGAGGCGGCTCTGGTGGTAGGCGTGGAAGTCGTAGAACAGCGGCAGGCCATAGGTGGCCGAAGAGGTGATGTTGCTCTTGTGCCAGAACAGCATGAGCCACGTGCTGAGCGAGCGTTCGGGGCTCTTGCGGGAGTAGTGCAGGAGCGGCGGCACCACCACGGTGCGCGTGTCGGTGACGTGGTTGCGATGGTAGAACCACACCGGGAAGAAGGTGTGGAACTTGCTCTGGGCGCCGCTGCTGCGGACGAAGTTGAGCGCATACCACCAGGTGTTGTGGCCCGTGCGGCGATAGCCGAAGGGCAAGGTCAGCAGGGTCGACGAGGTTCTCGAACGCTGCTGGTAGAACAGCGGCATCAGCGCATTGCTGGACGCGCCCTGCTCTTCGTCACGCGAGTACCAGGCGAGCGGGAGCAGGCCACGGGTCTTGTCCGTGCCCTTGTGCGACCAGTAGAGCGGTCCTGCCAGGGTGGTCGACGTGTTCTCGGCGTAGTCGGTGAAACGCCAGAACAGCGGGAAGCCGACCGCCGTGCTGGTGTTCTTGGTGCGCGTCTGCCACCAGAGCGGGAAGGCCACGCGGAACATCCCCTCGTTGTCGCGCTTCTCGTAGTAGAGCCACGAGATCACGCGGCGGGTACCGTCTTCCCGATTGGTGTGCGAGAAGAAGAGCGGCGTCACCGTCATGCTGCGCTTTGGGTTCTCCACGGACAGGTAGAAGGGAACCAGCCCCGCCGACTTACCCGTGGCCGAGTGGTGGGTGAAGTACGGGCCTACCATCGTCGTGTGCGTGGTGGGCGACTTCGACAGCCAGAACAGCGGGAAGAAGGTGTCGAGCTGGTAGCCGTCCTGCCGCCGCAGGCGGAAGAACGTGGGGAAGACGTAGGTGCCTTGCTCGCTGGCGTTGCGGTATCGGGCCCACAAGGGGAACAGCGCGCGCGTCTGGTGCCCGGGACCGTCGAAGGCCACGTACGGGCCCCACATGCGCGTTCTCTTGCCGGTGTCGAGTTGTGTGTGGTCGAGGAATAGCAGGGGGATGGTGCGGGCGGAGACCGTGGAGCTCTGGTACCAGAAGTACGGTCCGACCAGGCCGAGCTTCCGCTCGGGCGTCCGCGACCAGGCGGCCACGGGCGAGACGAACACCGTGCTTTGCGGATCCCGGCGGTAGTGGAACAGCGGGAACAGGGTCAGGCTGGTTTCGTCCGCGCCTCCGGGCTTGGCGCCGCGACGGTAGTGGAACAGCGGGAAGATCGCGTCCGTGGTCTCGTTGCCGTGTCGCCGGTGCAGGTAGTTCGCGACCACGGTGGTGGTGCGATCCTTGGCGTCGTCGCGGAACCACCAGAACAGCGGGAACAAGGCGAAGTGGCGCGTCTGTCCGCCGCCGCCCCAGAAGAAGAAGGGCAGGAGACCCGCCGAATAGCCACGGCGGTCCTGGTTGCGGAAGTAAAGTGGCGCGACGGTCGTCGAGGTCCCGCTGCGCTGGTCGGAGAGGTGCCAGTAGAGCGGGAACTGAATGCGGTAGCTTTCACCCTGGCCCGAGCCCGAGAAGTAGAGCAGGGGGAACACCGCCGTGCTCGACGACAGCTTGTCCGACGAGGTGTAGAAGAACGGCAGCAACGCCGTCGTGCTGCTTTCGGCGTTGCGGAAACGCCAGAACAGCGGGAACACGATGGCGTGGGACCTATCCTTGTGGCTGCCGAAGAAGGCGAGCGGGAACAGTCCGCCGCTCGCTCCGCCATCGGTGTACTTGCGGTAGTAGGCCCACAGCGGAAAGATACCGGCCGCGGTCAGCTTCTCGTTCGGGGCGTTGCGCCTGAAGTAGAACGGCAGCAGCGCATGGGCGGTCGCGCCCGACGCGCGGTCGCGGAAATGCCAGAACAACGGGAACAGGGTGCTGGTGGCGCCCTGTGGATCGTCGCGGCGGTAGAACGGGCCAACCACGGTGGTGGTGGCGTCGCCCGCAATGTCGCGATGGCGGAAATACAGAAGCTCGAAGTCCGTCTCCGAGGTCTTGTCCCGCCAGTAGAGCAGCGGCGGCACCAGCATCGTGAGGTAGCGCGAGCCCTCCTTGGCATTGCGCCGGTAGGCGCCGGTCGGCCACAGATGGAGCGTCTTGTCGCCGTTGTCGCTGCTCTTGCGGAAGTAGAAGGGCAGGGCGAGCTGCCAGCTCGACCCCTTGGCCCGATCGGCGGACCACCACCCGAGCAGCGCGAAGGTCCCGAAGGTCGTGTCGCCGCTGCGGAAGTGGAAGAGCGGCGGCATGATGGTGGTGTTGGCGCCGGGCGAGCGGAAGCTCCACAGCAGCGGGAACACGACGTCGTAGCTCGATTCCCTCGCGCGGCCGTACCAATACAGCCACAGGTAGGCGCCGTTGGTGTTGCTGCCGGCGGCCGACGCGTACCCGAGCCAGGACACGAAGTTGCCGCCGCCCTTGTGCTCGTTCCGGTAGAAGAGCGGCAGCGCGAGCAGGCTCTTGTCGTCGCCGTTGCGCCAATAGAAGTTGAGCGGCAGGGCCCAGGTGAAGGCGGACTCTTTCGAGCGCTTCGAGATCGCGAACGGGAACAGCAAGTCGAACTTGGAGCTCGGCGTGCGGCTCCAGTAGTAGAGCAGGAACCACATGCCGAGCGACTTGCCGTGGTCCGGATCGCCGATCCGGAACGACAAGAGCGGCGGCGCGGCCCACCCGAACTTGGTCGAAAGATAGAAGAACGGCCAGACGGCCCAGGAACGCGCGTCGGGCTGCTTGGTGTACGCGAAGGGCGGGACGACCAGCACGACCCGCTGTTTGAGGTAGTCCTCGAAGCGCCAGTAGAACGGCGCAAAGACCTTCGAGCGGCTCTCCTGGCTCCAGAAATGGAAGTACAGAGGCCCGACCACGCGATGGCCGGGGGTCCCGCGCTGGGAGAAGTAGAACGGGATGACCGAGGTGCTGCGGCCTTCTCGTCGGTACAGCAGGATGTCGACGGAACGTTCGAAGGCCTGGCAGGTGCCACTTTCGCAGATCGTGCTGACAGGACACTCCTCGTCCCGCGAGCAGCTTTGGGCGGGGGCCTTCGTCGACTTGGGCGCTGCGGGCTCGGGCTTCCGCTCGCTTGCCTCGGGGGCGGTCGGTTGGGGCGGGCGGGCCTCGTCCGCCGCCTTCGGCGCCGGCTGCTCGACCTCGTCCGTCGGTGCGGGCCGGCTCTCGTCGGGCGCCTCCTCGGCCTGCGCCACGTGAAAGGGCGACAGCTTGCCCGAGGTCGGGCGCGCGAACGGGTCGAGGTTGGCCGCGGCCACCGCCGGGCGAGGGTCGGCCCAGGTTGCGGCAAGCCCGAGGGTGACGGCGAGCAGGGTGCTTGGAAGGCGGTGCTTTTTCATCCGTGCCGGGAAAGGCTGGTTGCCTGGTCGATCACTGCGGAGGCAGCATCTTCCATTCGCTGTTCTCGCGCACGAACGGGATGTCGACGGTTTCCTGATCCTCGCCCTTCTGACGGGTCACCTTCAGCGTTGCATTGTCGCCCTTGACGGACGAGCCCTTGATGCTGAATTTCGTCCCTTCCACTTCCTTCTGCATCTTCTTCAAGCCGTCGCTGACCTGATTCATCTGCATCGCGAGCATGCCCTGGAACATGAGCGCGTAGCAGTCGACAACTTTGTCGAGGCTGCCTTCACCCAAGGCCTTGCGCCAGCGCTCGAAGGTCTTCTCCGGAGTGGAGAACTCGGCCCTCGGCGCCGGCATCTGGAAGGTGATGGTCTTGATCTTCTCCTTGGGGAGCTTGACCGTGCCACCTTGCGCTTCGACGGTGTAGACGCCGTCGTAGTAGTGGACGATCTTCGCGTTCATCTTGGTCTTGTCGAGAAGCTCGATGACCTCGGCGTTTGCCGGCCGCGCGACCACCGAAACGGTCGCGGCCGCAAGTCCAGCGAGAACCAGTGAGTGAAGCTTCCTCGAAGCGGGTCCGGACGAAATGTTCATGGGGTCCTATGGCTGCAAGATACCCGGGGCGGGGAAGCGGCGGGTGACTTCGAGGACTTCGGCCAGAACCTTGGCCGCGGTCTCGTCGTCCGGCTTGCCTACCACACGGTCGATCCATCCGGCGATGAGTTTCATTTCCGCTTCGCCCATACCTCGGGTGGTGACCGACGGGGTGCCCAGGCGAATGCCCGACGGGTCGAACGGTTTGCGGGTGTCGAACGGCACCGAGTTGTAGTTGAGCTCGAGGCCCGCCTTGTCGAGGGCCTTGGCCGCCACCTTGCCCGGGACGTTCTTGTTGGTGAGGTCGATGAGCAGGAGGTGGTTGTCGGTGCCCCCCGAAAGAACGTGGAACCCGCGCGCCATCAACTCGGCCGCCAGCGCCTTGGCGTTGGCCACGATTTGGTGCGCGTACTTCTTGAACTCCGGCGTCGCCGCTTCCTTGAGCGCCACCGCCAGCGCGGCGGTGTTGTGCACGTGCGGGCCACCCTGCAGACCCGGGAAGACCGCCTTGTCGACGGGGGCGGCGAACTCGTTCTTGCAAAGGAGCATGCCGCCGCGCGGGCCGCGCAACGTCTTGTGGGTCGTGGTGCTGACCACGTCCGCGTGCGGGACCGGCGTCGGGTGGGCGCCGCCCGCGATGAGCCCGGCGATGTGCGCCATGTCGACCGCGAAGCGCGCCCCGACCTCTTTGGCGATCTCGGCGAAGGCCGCGAAGTCCCAGGTGCGCGAGTAGGCGGTGCCTCCCGCCCAGATGAGCTGGGGCTTTTCGCGGCGGGCGATCTCGCGAACCTCGTCCATGTCGATGCGACCTGTGTCCTTGCGAACGCCGTAAGGCACCGCCTGGAAGAACTTGCCCGTGATGGACACGCCCGAGCCGTGGGTCAAGTGGCCACCCATCGGCAGCGCCATCCCCATGACCTTGTCGCCCGGCTTGAGGAAGGCGAGGTACACGGCCAGGTTGGCGGGCGAGCCCGAGTAGGGCTGCACGTTGGCGTGGTCGGCGCCGAACAAGCTGCACGCCCGCTCTTGCGTGAGGATCTCCAGCGGGTCGACGTTCTGCTGACCTTCGTAGTAGCGCTTCTGCGGATAACCCTCGCTGTACTTGTTGGTGAAGACCGAGCCCGACGCTTCGAGCACGGCGCGCGAGACGTAGTTCTCGGACGGGATCAGGCGAATCTTCTCGGCCTGGCGGCGCTCCTCGGCGCGCACCAGCTCGTAGATCTTGGGATCCGATACGGAAAGAGGGTTATCGACGATGCTCATGGGTCGCAAGCTAGACTGCCCGGCAGGCAGAGTCAACGCGGACCCTCCCGGGCCCAAGCAACTTTTTTCGCGCCCTGTCCGAGAACGTCGGTGTTCGTCAACAACCCCATTTTGGAGGCCCAACCATGAACACCCATCGCAACGTCTTGTCAGTCTCTCGAATCTCGGCGCTTCTCGGTTTTTTCGGTTTTCTGCTGGTGGCGCAGGTCGCTGCGTGCGACGGCAGCCATCGCGGACAGGAAACCGCGGCCCTCGAGGACGGGCAGGCCATGCTCAGCGTCGGGACCATTCCCGAAAACGTGGCTTGCGTCATCGTGACCGTAGCGGGCGAGTTCCGCAGCGTCGAGCGAAGCTTCGGCGTGGTGCCCGGTGATACCCTGTCGCAGGCGCTGACCGGGCTGCCGGTGGGCAGCGTGGTCTTCTCGGCCAACGCGTACGCGAAGGCCTGCGACGACGTGACCAAGTCGACCTCGCCGACCTGGATCGCCGACGAGAAGACCGTCACCCTGGTGCAGGGGAAGAGCTCCAGCGTTACCCTCACGCTCATCAAAAATGGGCGCGCGAAGGTGACGGTGGAGTTCGCGGATCAGGAGGATGGCGGCACGCGCGCCGACGCTCGCCGAGACGCCGGAACCGACTAAGTCGGAGGGAACGAGGAGGACCGAAGGTTCGGAGCCGGAAATGCCGGGGAATCTGCCCGGTTTCCGGCCCCGCCACCTCGGACCCGGCCTGTTTTTTGGTCAACCGCCGCGTAAGTACAAATGGTAGGTTGTCCCAAGGAGCCAACGATCGTCAGTATGTCAGCCACAAACGAGCTCGTCGGATTGCATCTCGGTCGGTACCAGATATCGCAGCATCTGGCGACGGGTGGCATGGCGGAGATTTACCTCGCCCATCTCGACGGGATGAGCCGCTTTCGCAAGGAGCTCGTCCTCAAGGTCCTGCAGACACGTTGGGAGGGGCATCCCGAGGTGGTCGATCTGTTCTTGGGCGAAGCGCGCCTGTCGGCGCTCATGGATCACCCGAACATCGTCGACGTCTACGATGTCGCCGAGGAGAGCAACCGGCACTTCATCGCGATGGAGCACATCGCGGGCAGGACGCTGGCGGAGTTGGCGAAACGCGCGATTGCCGTGACCCGATCCATCCCCGTGGAGGTCGGCGTCTTCATCGCGGCGGAAGTCGCAGGCGCGCTGGCCTATATGTACGACGGCACGGGTTCTCGCTCCGAGCCTCTGCGGGTCATCCACCGTGACATCTCGCCCACCAACATCCTCATCAGCAACTTGGGCCAGGTGAAGCTCATCGACTTTGGCATCGCCCGCCAAGGCCCGATCGTCATCGAGGAATCGGGGGCTCGGCCGGGCAAGGTCACCTACATGTCGCCCGAGCAGGTCAAGGGCGCCCCTCTCGATGGGCGGTCGGACATCTTCTGTCTGGGCACGATCCTCTACGAGATCACCTTGGGTCGCCGTCTATGGCGTGGTCCCCGGGACGTCGCCTCCAAGCGTATCGTCGAGGAGCGTCCCAAGCCCCCGACGTTCGTCCGGCAGGAGTATCCACCAGAGCTCGAGATGATCGTCCTGCGGACCTTGGAGAAGAAGCCCGAGGATCGGTACCAGTCCGCGAGCGAGCTTTACCACGATCTTCAAGGCTTCTTGTCGCAGTCGGGCGCCCACCTGCGCAACAACTGCCAGATGGCGGACTACGTCAGCAAGATCTTCTCCGGCGAGGCCGACGCGCTCATTTCCGATGCGGGGCGAGAGCGCGCGCAAGCCTTCGCAGAAGGTGGCGAGGCCGCCGAACCCGACAAGGACGACTTGGACTTCGACGTCGCGCAGGCCAATGGACCAGGCGCGGCACTCGCCAGGGCAATGAGATCGTCGGCCCTGGGGGTCTGGGCCGACGTGGACAACCCCAAGGCCAAGTCTGGTGCCGCCGCGTCGGAAAACGACGAGGACGAGCCGTTGCTCGTCGGGGACAGCCCGGGGGCCGGTCGAGCCGGTCGCGGTACCAGCGCGTCGGATGCCGCGGCAGGCGAGGGAGCGGGAACGAAAGCGGAAGCCGCCCCGTCGTCGCGGGCGCTGGCCGAGACGACGGCTGGGCACGGTTCGATGACTCAACCCCCGGACTCTTCCCGCCGAACGGTATTCATCGGGCTGGCTCTTTTCCTGGCTGCGATGGTGGGATTGTTCCTCTGGCTGTGGGCGGGATGACGAGCTCTGCCAATGTCGGGCACGACCCCTGCAATGAACCTGTTTACCGATGAAACTGGCACAAGCTGTATTGGCCGATATGGCTGTGGTACCCTGCGGTGCCGAGGAGCCGCCGAAATCTAGGATGAAGTTCGTCTGTACCCGCTGCCAGACCCGATATTCCATCGCGGATGAGAAGGTCAGGCAGAAGATTTTGCGCATTCGATGCAAGACCTGCGGGAATGTCCTCCTCGTGCAGGAGAGCTCGGCTGCGCTGGAGGGTGATCCTGGTGCATCGACTCCCCACCCGACGGCCACATCTCTGTCGGGGCCCAAGCTTCCCCTGCCAGCCAAGCCAGCATCGGGGCCCAAGCTGACTCCATCGGCATCCGCCAGGGGGGGCCAGGAGGCGAAGACTCCTCTGACGCCCGCGCCAAAGCCGTCGGGGTCGAAAGCTTCAGCCATTCCGCCCGGGCGGAGTGCGTCAAGCCTGAGAAGCTCGCTCCTAGGGGGCGCAAAGGCGCGTGTGGCCGTGCCGCCTCCACCGCCGCCTGCCGCGGTCGTGTCCGATCCTCTAGGCGGACGCGTGGAATGGTACGTCGCCGTGGCGGGCGCGCAGAGCGGTCCGTTCTCCCGCGCCGACGCTGCCAAGCGCATCCTCGCGCTCGATCCGGCCAAGGCCGTGCACGTCTGGAAAGAGGGCATGGCCGGCTGGAAGCCTCCGAGCGAGGTGTCCGTGATCGCCCGCGAGATCAACCTGCTCAGGCCAGCTCCTCCGCCTCTCCCGCCGGCTGTACCCACACCCCCGCCGGCGGCCCACGCGCCGAAGCGAGGTGCGACACCGGCTCCCTCGGTCCAGAGCTCTTCACGCGGCGGAAAGGCGCAGATCGAGAAGCCGCATCCGGCGTCGGCGGACATGTCTGCCGGCGAGGCGGTGCCCATCCGGGCATCGAAGGTCGCCGATGTCTCCGACTTCCAGGCCGACGGGGACACGGAGATCGACGTGTTCTCGGACGTGACCACGCAGAAGAAGAAGCGCGTGGTCGACGCCGCTCCGACTTTCACCGACGCGACGACCAGGAAGGGGCGGAATCTTCGCGACCTGGAGGCCGACCCGCTGTTGGCTCCCTCGGTGGATCGCGTGGACGAGTCCAAGACGCCGCTGCCGGTGCAATCGAGCGTTCCGGTGGCCAAGCGAACCGACCCTTCGCTCATCCGCGCCAGCTTGGCCGAGCCGCCGACCTTGCCGACCCCGCCGTCCTTCACCCCTGCTCCGCAAGCGATTCCGACCGTGACCTTCGATGCCCCGCCTCCTGTGTCTGCCCTGGGCGGGTTCGAGGATGTGGTCGCCGCCGTGTCCGCTGCGGCGGCCGCGGGCAGCCCGCCCGACAGCGCTCCGGCCGCGGTCGTTCCCGTCACGACTGGCGCGTATGCGCCCTCGACCGAGATCGCCGTGCGACGGTCACGCGTGACCGAGTTTCTTCAGCAGGGCTCCGGCCTCAAGTACCTCGTGGCCGCGCTGGTTTTGGTGGCGCTGGTCATTCTGCTGGTCGTGTTCAGCCTGCGCGGTGACAGCAACAAGCAGCCCGTGGTGACCAGCGAGCCGCCCCCGGAAGCGACGGTCGAGCCCCTACCATCGAGCACCCCCGAGGAACCGGCTGTGGCACCTCCTGCCGAGGAGCGGGCGGCCGTTCCTTCTCGCCCGGCTGCGAAGCCCAGCGGCGCGGCGGTGAAGACCCGGTCGGTGGGCCCGTCGGGGCCCGTGGTGAAGTCGGTTGGCCCGTCCAAGCAGCCCAGCAAGCCGGCCAAGGGCGATTCGGCGCGGCCGAATCCCTTCGACGAGGGCGTCCAGGCCGTGTCGCAGGACAAGATCTTCGCCGTGATCCGGGACAAGACCAACCAGATGGCGCTCAAGTCGTGCTACGACCGCGCGTTGAAGATGGACAACCACCTGACCAGCGGGCGCATGGACATCACGGTGTCGATCGCGCCGTCGGGCACGGTCAAGAGCGTCGTGGTTAACGCACCGTCGAGCTTCATCATGGTCGAGCCGTGCATCAAGATGGCGGTCAGGCGATGGCGCTTCCCGCCCAATTTCGAGGAGTACGGCACCAACTTCCCGCTCCTCATGCAGGGCGGGTCGTAGCGCTCGCAGCTGGCAACGGCCCTGCTAGACTGCCGCCCCGATGGTCCAACCGAAGATGCGCCACCCGTACGCGGCGTTCCTGGCGCAAGTGCAGAAGCCCTCGCGTTACACCGGCGGGGAATACGGCGAGCGGCACATCGACCTCGCAGCGGCACGTGCCCGTGTCTGTCTCGCGTTCCCCGACGTGTACGAGATCGGCATGTCGCATCTCGGGACGAAGATCCTCTATTCGCTGCTGAACAAAGCCGACGGCATCGCTTGCGAGCGCGTCTTTGCGCCCTGGCCCGACATGGAGAAGGAGCTGCGGTCGCGCTCCTTGCCGCTCTACACGCTCGAGACGGCGAGCCGCCTGGACCAGCTCGACGTGGTCGGCTTCTCGCTGCAGTACGAGCTGAACTACACCAACGTGCTCAACATCATCGATCTGGGCGGAATCCCGCTTCGGTCGCAGGACCGCGGTGATGAGCATCCCCTGATCCTGGCCGGGGGGCCGGTGGCGACCCATCCCGAGCCACTGGCACCGTTTGTCGATGCGTTCTTCATCGGCGAGGCCGAGGAGCTGTTGCCGTCGCTGTGCCGGGAGATCGCCGACCTGCGGCGGGCGAGGGTCGCCCGGTCGGAGATCCTCGCGCGTCTGGCCGAGCGCTATCCGCTCTACGTGCCGGCGCTGTACACGACGGTGCGCGACGGCGCGACAGGCTTCGTGCCCGTGGCGGCCCCCACCGACGCCCGCGCGCCCGGGCGGGTGCGGCGGGTCTGGGTCAAGGACATCAACCGGTTTCCGTTTCCCGACGACTCGCC
The DNA here is from genome assembly GCA_964647025.1 of uncultured Myxococcales bacterium. Lineage (GTDB taxonomy): Bacteria > Myxococcota_A > Polyangia > Fen-1088 > Fen-1088 > Fen-1118. The sequence goes on from CAZYFU010000027.1 coordinate 11,145, forward strand.
GTTGCCCCACGCCGAGGCCATCTTCGACCGGATGGCCGTGGAGATCGCGCGCGGTTGCACCGAGGGCTGTCGCTTCTGCCAGGCCGGCATCATCTACCGCCCGGTGCGCGAGCGGGATCCGGTGGCCGTGGTCGACGCGCTGGTGGGCGGGATCCGCAAAGGCGGGTACGACGAGACCTCTCTGACTTCGCTCTCGCCCGCGGACTACTCGTGTGTGACGCCGCTGGTCCGGCGGGCCATGGCGAAGCTCCGCGACGAGAAGGTCTCGCTGTCGGTGTCGTCCCTGCGGGCCTACGGGCTCGACGAGGAGCTGCTCGGGGACCTCGCGGCTGGCGGAATCACGGGCCTCACCTTCTCGCCCGAGGCCGGAACCCAGCGCATGCGCGACCTCGTGAACAAAAACGTCACCGAGGCCGACATCGTCGAGTCGGCGCACCGGGTGTTCTCGCGCGGCCACCAGCGCATGAAGCTGTACTTCATGATCGGCCTGCCCACCGAGACCGACGAGGACGTCATCGGCATCATCGAGACCGCGGCCCGGGTCCAGCAGGTGGGGCGCGGGTACCTGCGCGCGGCGAAGGTGGTGGCGTCGGTGTCGACCTTCGTGCCGAAGCCGCACACGCCGCTGCAATGGGCAGCGATGGACAGCCACGCCCAGACCGCGCGCAAGCACGCGCTGCTGGTCGAGCATGCGCGGCGACTGCGCGTCGAGCTGCGCATGCACGACAACCCGCAGTCGCACCTGGAGGGGATCTTCGCGCGTGGTGACAGAGCCTGTGGCGAGCTGCTCGAGCGCGGGTTTCGGCTCGGGTGTCGCTTCGACGGTTGGGACGAGGTGCTGCGGTCGGATCTGTGGGACCAAGCCATCGCCGAGGAGAAGGCCGAGCACGGCTTTGACCCGGACCGCTATCTGAACGCCCTGCCAGAAGACGCGCGGCTGCCTTGGGCGCATATCGACGTCGGCGTCGAAGAGTCGTTCCTGCGCAAGGAGATGCGCAAGGCGTTGCGACATCAGGCGGCGACGCCGTGTGGAAAGCCGGCGCACCAGCTCCTGCATCCGCCGAACGTGGCCGACGCCCGCGCCGCGGCGGCCAAGAAGCTGGTCTGTTACGACTGCGGCGTGTCCTGCGACCTCGGCCAGATGAAGGAGCAGCGCCTTTACTTCCTGCGCCGAATGAACGCCTGGTCGCCCCGGGCGCCCTTGCCGCGGCCTCGGCGAATCGCCAAGCGAGAGGGAGACAAGGTGGCGGGACTCGCGCCTCGGCCGAACACGGATTCGGGGCAGGGCGAGCCTGCGCGCTACCGCTTGAGCTACAGCAAGCTCGGGCCCGCCGCCTTTCTTTCCCACCTGGACTTGGTTCGCCACCTGCCCCGTGCGTTCCGGCGCGCGGGGCTCGAGATCTTCTACTCCCGCGGGTTCCATCCCAAGCCCGGTCTGTCGTTCGGGCCGGCGCTCGGGCTCGGGATTCCCTCGCTCGGCGAGCTTCTCGACGTCAAGCTGGTGGACCACCTGGCAGCCGAGGAGATCCTGCGTAGGTTGCGCGCGGTCTCGCCGCCCGGGATCGAGTTCACCGGTGCGATGGCGCTGGTGGATGCCGATCTTCCGATCGGTCGCGTGCTGACCCAAGCGCACTACGCGGCTCGCCTTCCGGCCGGGACGTCGGTCGAGGTCGCCGAGTCCACCTGGAACGCGGGCGGTCCTTTGCTGGCCAAGCGCCGCGAACGCAGCGACAGCCGCCGGGCCGACGGCGCAGAGACCGTGGACGTGCGCAAGAGCGTGGTCTTCGCCAGGGCCGCGGCCGAGGACACGCGCAGGCAGCTCGGCGATGGGCTAGGCTGGAGCGCCGCGGACCGTGTCCTCAGCTTCGGCCTGGTGGTGAGCACACTCGGCAGCGCGAGGCCGGTCGAGGTCATCGAGGCGCTGCTGGGCGTCGGCGGCTCGGCCGGCTGCGAAATCGTGAGAATCGGCTTCGAGCAAGGCGCCGTGCCGCCGCCGGAACCGGCGATTCTGGTTTCCCAATTGCCCGCTTGACACTTGGACGCGGCTGGGGCGTTATCCCTGCTGCCCGAAAGGCAAACGGAGAATCGCGGACATGAAACCTGCTTCGAAGAGCAACCTGGTCGAACGTTCCGAAATCCTCGACGCCGTCGGGATAGCGCGGGTGCTGCGCCGGATCGCCTTCGAGATCATCGAGCGTACGGGCCAAGAGGCCTACTTCGTCGGAATTCGCACCGGCGGCGCGATCCTGGCCGAGCGGATGGTCAAGATGTTGGTGGACGGAGGCGAGAAGCGCCCCGACCTCGGGGCCATCGACATCACGCTCTACCGCGACGACATCTTCAAGGGCCTGCCCAAGCCGGAGATAGGACCCACCGAGCTCGAGCACAGCATCGATGATCGCCTGGTGGTACTCATCGACGACGTGCTCTTCACGGGCCGCACGGTGAGAGCCGCCATGGACGTCCTCGCCGACTACGGCCGGCCCCGCGCGGTTCAGTTGGCCGTGCTCGTCGACCGCGGACGGCGCGAGCTGCCCATCCAGCCCGACTACGTGGGCGTGCGTTTGCAGACCACCGCCGAGCAATCGGTGCACGTCTCGTTCCGTGAGCAGGGAGACACCGACCGCGCCGTGCTCGTCGAAAGGAGCGGGAAATGACAGCCCCGCACGGCTTCTCGCAGAAGCACCTCCTCGGCATCGAGCACCTTTCCGCCGACGAGATCACGACCATCCTCGACCTGGGCGAGCGGTTCCTCGAAATCGCCAACAGGCCGATCAAGAAGGTGCCCACCCTGCGGGGCAAGACCGTCATCAACCTCTTCCTGGAGCCGTCGACCCGCACCCGGACCTCGTTCGAGATCGCGGCCAAGCGGTTGTCCGCGGACGGCATCAACTTCACGGCCTCCGCGTCGTCGACCACCAAGGGCGAGACCCTCATCGACACCGCCACGAACCTCGATGCCATGAGCCCCGATATCGTGGTCATTCGACACGCCCAGGCGGGCTCGGCCGAGCTGCTCACCAAGTACATCAAGGCCGCGGTGGTCAACGGCGGCGACGGCCAGCACGAGCACCCGACCCAGGCGCTGCTCGACGCCTCGACCATCCGCGCCCACAAAGGAAAGATCGAAGGCCAGACCGTGGTCATCTGCGGCGACATCGACCACAGCCGCGTGGCCCGCTCCAACATCTTCCTGCTCAAGAAGCTCGGCGCGAAGGTCCGCGTGGCCGGTCCCAGGTCACTTCTGCCGCTCGGTATCGAGAGCATGGGCGTGGAGGCTTTCGATCGCATCGAACCGGCGTTGGAAGGCGCCGACGTGGTGATGATGTTGCGCATTCAGCTGGAGCGAAAGGCCGGCGGGCGCTTCCCGAACACCCGCGAGTATGCAAGGTACTTCGGGCTCAGTCCGCGGCGCCTCGAGTTGGCCAAGCCGGACGCCATCGTGATGCACCCAGGCCCCATCAACCGGGGCGTGGAGTTGTCCCCAGCCGTCGCGGACGGTCCTCGCTCGGTCATCCTGGATCAGGTCGCCCGCGGCGTGGCCGTTCGTATGGCGGTGCTGTACCTGCTCGGCGGCGGTAGCGAAGCGGTGGAGTAGGGGGGAGTTGTTCTTGACAGGATTGCTTGCCAAACCCTATGTGAGGAGCGCATTTCATGGCTGACATCCTTCTACGCGGTGGTCGCGTCATCGATCCGTCACGCAACCTGGACGTGAACGCCGACGTGCTTCTGCAGGACGGCAAGGTCGCCCGCATCGAGCCCGGCATCGACGTCAAAGGCGCGATGGTGGTGGACGTGAAGGGCAAGTGGGTGGCCCCAGGGCTCGTCGACATGCACTGCCACTTGCGCGAGCCAGGGCAGGAATACAAAGAGGACATCGCCACCGGCACGGCGGCGGCCGCCGCTGGCGGCTTTGCGGCCGTGTGCGCGATGCCGAACACGGTCCCGCCCAACGACAACCGCGCGGTGACCGAGCTCATCGTGAGGCGCGCCCGAGAAGTGGGTTTGGTTCGCGTGTATCCCATCGGCTGCATCACCCAGGGACAGAAGGGCGAGAACCTGGCCGAGATGGGCGATCTTCAGGATGCCGGGTGCGTGGCCGTCTCCGACGACGGCAGGAGCGTGATGAACAGCGAGGTCATGCGCCGCGCTCTGGAATACGCTCGCGGTTTCGGGCTCGTGCTGATCCAGCATGCCGAGGACGTCCACCTCTCGGCCAACGGCCCGGCCCACGAGGGCGCCGTGTCGACCCGGATCGGCCTGCGCAGCCAGCCCGCCGCGGCCGAGTCCGGGATGGTGGCGCGCGATCTCGAATTGGTGGCACTCACAGGCGCCCGCTACCACGTGGCGCACGTCAGCTGCGCCGAAACCGTGCGCCTGGTGCGCGAGGCCAAGAAGCGCGGCTTGCCGGTGACCTGCGAGGTCACGCCTCACCACATCACCCTCACCGACGAGGCCTGCGCCGGCTACGATACGTCGACCCGCGTGAACCCGCCTTTGCGCAGCGAAGCCGACGTGGTTGCGTGCCGGGAAGCCCTGGCCGACGGCACCATCGACGCCATCGCCACTGACCACGCGCCCCACTCGTCGGTGGAGAAGGACGTTGAGTTCGAGCAGGCGGCTTCGGGCATGATCGGGCTCGAGACCGCGCTGCCGCTGTGTCTCGATTTGGTGGCCAAGAACGTGATGAGCCCGATGGCGGTCTTCTCCCGCATGTCGACCGCGCCGGCCAAGATCCTCGGTCTGCCGGGCGGGACTTTGGCACCGGGCTCGGTCGCCGACGTGACCGTGGTGGACCCGGAGGCCAGCTGGGTCTGCGACGCCAGCCGCTTCCGATCGAAGTCTCGCAACTCGCCGTTCGTAGGGCGCACCATGCGTGGGCGAGCTATGCTCACCATCGTGGGCGGCAAGATTGTTTTCGCAGAGGAGAAAGTTCTTGGCTGACAGCACTCAGAGTCCCGTGCCGGCGCTGCTGGCGCTGGAAGACGGCAGCGTCTATCGCGGCATCGCCTTCGGCGCGGCAGAGGATCAGGCGGGGGAGCTCGTCTTCAACACCGCGATCACCGGGTACCAGGAGATCCTGACCGATCCGTCGTACCGCGGGCAGATCATGCTGATGACGGCCCCAGAGATCGGCAACGTCGGCGTGAACTTGGAGGACTACGAATCGGCGCATCCCTTCTGCGCCGGCTTCGTGGTGCGCAACCTCTCGCCCCGGGTCTCCAACTGGCGTGCGGAGTCCGACTTGGCCTCGTTCATGGCCAAGCACGGTGTTGCGGGCATCTCCGGCATCGACACGCGCGCCGTAACGCGCCGGTTGCGCATCGGTGGCGCGCAACGGGCGGTCATCACGCGCAAGGTTGATGACCCCTCGGGCGCCGTCGCGCGTGCGCGAAAACACCCGTCCCTCGAAGGCCGTGACCTGGTCAAGGAGGTCACCGCCAGCAAGCCTTACGATTGGAGCGAAGGGCTCTGGCAAGTCCCGGGCAACCCCCGCCAGGATCCGCCCGTCCGCTTTCGCGTGGTCGCCTACGACTTCGGCATCAAGCGCGGGATCCTGCGCCGCCTGCGCCACGCGGGCTGCTCGATCAAGGTCGTGCCCGCGCAGACCTCGGCCAAGGATGTGCTGGCCGAGAAGCCCGATGGGGTCTTCCTGTCGAACGGACCTGGCGATCCGGCCGCCGTGACCTACGCAGTGGAAGCAACCGCCGAGCTGGCCCGCGCAGGCAAGCCGATCTTCGGCATCTGCCTCGGGCACCAGATCCTCGGCCTGGCCTTGGGTGGCAAGACCTACAAGCTCAAGTTCGGCCACCACGGCGCGAACCACCCGGTCATGGACTTGACGACCCGCAAAGTCGAAATCACATCGCAAAACCACGGCTTCGCCGTCGACGTCGAGTCGCTGGCCGGCAAGGCCGTGCTGACCCACATCAACCTGAACGATCAAACCGTCGAGGGCATGCGCCACGACCGGCTGCCGATCTTCAGCGTGCAATACCACCCCGAGGCTTCGCCTGGACCGAACGACCCGAGCTACTTGTTCGATCGCTTCGCCAAGCTGATGGACGACGTCAGACGGTGACCGAGACCGATTCCGCAAACCGGCGCTGGGATTCGGGCCTGATTCACTCGCTGCTCGACGAGCTCGCCGCGCGCTACGGGGGCCCGGACTACAAGTCCGAGATCGCCTCTGCACGCGAGGACTACTTCACGCGGTCGGGGAAGGTCTTCGAGGACGACGCCGAGGTGCACGAGGCGCGGACCGTGGCGTTCCTCGAGTGGTACGTCATCGAGCGCCCGCTTGCGGGCGACGTGGCCCCGGTGCCACCGGTGCCCCCGGTGATCGATGCCTTGCGGAAGCAGCCGATGGATACGGCGGACGACATCGCGCGCGCGGAGGCGCTGGCTTGTGTGGCCAGCAGCCACCGCAGCTTGTTCGACATCGCCCACGTGGACGGCAACACCGTCGAGCTGGAAGACATTCTGGGCGGCGCTCGCTTCAAGGTCGCCGAGCGGCGCAGCACCATCGGCTTCGAGGTCGGCGCGATCGTCGAGGCGCGTGTCGTCTGGGAAGGTCAGAATCCGGTCTTTGCCAAGACCTTCCTGTTCCACCCCCGGGATGCTCGCACCGAGATCCTCGACGTGGTCGACGCCTCGTTGGCGGCGGGCACCCATCGCGACGAGATCATGTTCCATCTGGCGCAGCTCTATTTGCGCTGGCACCGTCACGGGCACACCAACGCGGCCCGAATTTACAAAGGGGCCGGCACCACCGGTCCCGTTCCGCTTTGATTCCATGATGACATGTAATAGAAAGCAGTTGCCCACGGGGGCGCCCGCTCTTCACTTGCGCTTCCTCGGGAGGAGAACAACATGCCAGTCGTAGTCGTTGTCGGCGCTCAATGGGGCGATGAAGGCAAGGGCAAGGTCGTAGACCTGCTCACGGAAAACGCCCAGGTCGTTGCCCGTTGGGGCGGTGGTGCGAACGCCGGCCATACCATCGTCGTCGAAGGAAAGAAGTACGTCACCCACCTGATCCCGTCGGGCGTTCTGCGTCCGGGCGTCACTTGCGTGCTGGGCGAGGGGATGGTCATCGATCCGAAGACCTTGGTGGAGGAGATTCGCACCTTCCGCGGGCAAGGCCTGCTGAAGAACGACAGCGACCTGATCGTCGCGGGACGTGCCCACCTGACTTTCCCCCACCACCGGACGCTCGATCGTCTGCGCGAGAACCGGCCCAACGCCATCGGCACGACCCAGCGAGGGATCGGACCGACCTACGAAAGCAAGGCGTCTCGAACCGGTTTGCGCGTCGAGGATCTGCTGCGACCCGAACGCCTGCGCAAGAACATCGAGCGCAACCTGGCGTACGTGGAGGCTCAGCTGTCGAAATTCGGTGAGGCTTTGCCGGATGCGGATGCTCTCACCAAAGAGTACCTCGGCTATGCGGACGAGATTCGTCCCTTTGTCGGCGACGCTTCGCGCTTCCTCTACGACAGCATTCGCGGCGGCAGGAGCGTCCTCTTCGAGGGCGCGCACGGTGTGTTGCTCGACCTCGACCATGGCACGTATCCGTTCGTGACGTCGTCGTCGACGACCGCGGGCGGCGCGTGCACGGGATGTGGCATCGGTCCGACATCCATCGACACCGTCGTCGGCATCGTGAAGGCCTACACCACACGCGTCGGCAACGGCCCGTTCCCGACGGAGCTGTTCGACAAGACAGGCGAGCGCCTGCGCGAGGTCGGGCGCGAGTTCGGCTCCACCACCGGGCGTCCTCGTCGCTGTGGCTGGCTGGACTTGCCCGCGCTCCGTCTGACGGCGCGACTGTCTGGGCTGAAGTCGCTCGCCATCACGAAGCTCGACGTCCTCGACGGCCTTTCCGAGGTCAAGCTGTGCGTGGCGTATCGCCTGAACGGCAAGTTGCTCGACGAGATGCCTCTCGATCCCGACGACCTGACCCAGGTCGAGCCGGTCTACGAGACGATGCCCGGTTGGCCTGCGCGTGCCGCGGGCGCGACGGGGCTGGCCGATTTGCCCGACGCCGCCCGCAAGTACCTCGATCGGATCACCGAGCTGGTCGGTGTGCCGCACGCGATTGTGTCGTGGGGGCCGGCGCGCTCGGAAACCATTCTCAGCAAGAATCCATTTTTGGAGGCCCGATCGCGTTAGCGCAATGCGGAATCATCTTCCCGGCGGTCACGACTTCAGACGGCAAGCTCGCCTCAGGAATATCGTTTGCAAGCCGATCTTCTGTCAGAATCCGGCTTGTCACGTATGGCCGCCTATCTATAATGCCCGGGCTATTCGCCCGTCGATGCCCGCCGAAACGAGGAGCCCATGAAGATCGTCTGTGATGCCTGTCAGGCTAAGTACTCGATTGCCGACGACAAAATCCAGGGTAAGGCATTCAAGATCCGCTGCAAGAAGTGCAACCACATCATCGTTGTGAAGACCGGCGGCGATGCTTCGGCGAGCGCGGAAAAACAGAAGTCTGCGACACCTGCGGCGCCTGCGGTTGCGACGGCACCGGCACCGGCACCGGCGGCTACGGGGGCGGATCAGGGCGTGTGGCACGTTGTAGTCGACGGTGAGCAAGTCGGACCGCTGACCGAGTCGGACGTGAAGGAGAAGCTTCGCGCGAATCAGATCAACGCCGACACGCTGGTCTGGAAAGAGGGCTTCGGCGACTGGACCGCTCTTTCGTCAGTGCCCGAGCTGATCGCTTTGCAGCCCAAGGGGCGGAGCTCGGGTGCTCGGGCGGCCGTGAACGAGCCTGTCCGGCCGTCGGCGGGCAGGTCCGAGTATCCCAACACGGCATCGCCGTCCCCGGACGCGGACGTGTTTGGCGCCGCGACCGTGGTGTCACAGCCGAGCCCCGAGGTCTTCGCGGCAGCGCCCGCTGCCCAGCCAGCACCCGCGGCCCAGGCCGTTCCTAGCCCTGTGGCGCCGGCTCCGTCGTCGCCGTTCTTGTTTGGCGGCGCCCCCGCGCAGCAGCCCGAGCCAGCCATCGTGATCAAGAATCCCACCGTCGGCGCGGGTGGAACCCATCTGACCGGCCAGCGCAACGAGAACTCCGTTCTGTTCTCGCTGTCGAACCTGGAAGCGTTGGCCGTGCCGAGTGGCTCGAGCGGTGGCATCCGGCCTCCGTCTTCCACCTCGAACACCGAGGGCTCGGGGCTCATCGACATTCGCTCCATGGCGGCCATGACGTTGAACGACGGCGGTGGCGAGGCTCGGCGATCGTCCGAGGCCCTGCCCACATTCTCCACGCCGCAGTTCTCGCCGGTCGCCCCCGTGCTGCTGCCGATCTCCAGCAGCGGCCCGCCCAAGTGGGTCTACCCGGTTCTGGGCTTGCTCGCCGTCGGCATTCTGGTTCTCGGCTACTCGATCTACCGGGTCATGGCCGCGCCTCCGCCCGGCAATCCCATCGTGATCCACCAGGCGGCGCCGGTTGCTCCTGCACCGGTTGCGGCTCCTGTCGCCGCTCAGCCAGCTCCAGCAGCGCCTGCGCCGGCCGCCACGCCCGAACCGGCGAAGCCGGAGGAGAAGCCCGCGCCCACGGCCGAGGAGAAACCTTCCGACAAGGGCAAGGGCAAGGGGGAGAAGCGCCACCGGGGAGACTCCTCGGGTAGGAAAGACAGAGACGTCGCCTCTGGTGGTGACTCGAAGGGCAAGGCCGAGAAGGGCAAGAAGGATAGTCTTGCCGCTCAACTGCCCGATTTCGGCAAGAAGGAGGAGCCTCCGAAGCCGGCAGCACCGCAGGTCAAGCTGATCACCCTGACCCAAAGCGATATCGTCAACGCGATGAAGGGCGTTCAGCCCAAAGTGCAGGCCTGTGCCAATCAGTACAAGGTGCCCGGCACTGCGATGGCCACCATCTCCGTTGCCGCTGGTGGCAAGGTGAGCACCGCGACGGTCACCGGCAAGTTCGCCGGTACGCCCACCGGCGATTGCGTTGCAGCGGCCGCGAAATCGGCTAAGTTCCCGGCATGCCAGTCGATGACATTCCCCTGGCCTTTCACGCTTAGCCCGCGCTAGGCAGTCTTCAATCGTAGGAGAGCTTCAAGGCCCCGTGGCCACCGCAGTTCGTGCTCATATAGCTGGTACCGTCTGGAAGGTCGAAGTTGAATTCGACGACGACGTCGAGGAGGGCCAGACAGTCGCCGTGCTGGAATCCATGAAGATGGAGATGCCGGTCGAGGCGCCTATCGCTGGCCGGGTCACCGCGATTCACGTCAAGCCTGGTCGCTTCGTCGAAGAAGGCGAAGCGCTCATGGACTTGGGATAGTCGGAACCTGCGGCGGTTGCTGTTGTGGCGGCGGCGAGGCATCGGGCCGCGGCTGTGGGGTGGCTTTGTTGCGCTTGGGCGGCGGTGCCGGCGGACCGTGGTCTTCCCGAAGCTTGCCGGACAGCTTGTCGATCAGCATCTGCTCGTAGCGCTTCGGTAGATCCGGGATGGACACCGCGATCCGCGTGGCCTCGCGGCCTTCCGGATCCACGGTGTGGATGAGCTCCAAAGAGGCCTTGCTGAGCTTCGGCCCGTCGGTGTAATCGAAGAGCACGTAGCCGGACGACTCGTCCTTCTCCCGCACAGGAAACCCTCGGTCGACGCGCAGAAATCGGATGCTGGTCGGCCAGACGTCCGCGATGGGGTAGGAGACGACCTCCATGGTGCGGGCTTGTGCTGGCCCCGACCACGAGGCTGCCACTGCCATCGCGAGCCCGAGCCCGAGCCCCCGCCAACGCCTCACGGCCCGCCCCCCTGTTCGGCTGCCCGCTTGGATTCCACGACCAGTGAGCGGAGCGACCCCGCAGATTCGCCCACGAAGAGCAGCGCCAGGAAGCCGAGCGCCACGTACCACACGAACTGAATTCCATGCAGGGCAATGGCGTAGGCGCCGCCGACCGAGGTCAGGATGGCCTCGGGCAGGTACGCTGCCAACGCCAGGACGATCCCGGCATGGAATTGCCCCACCAGCCCTGGGGCGTTGGGCAAGGTGATGAGCACACCGGTGAAGGCCATCGCTGCGAATGCCCCGTGGATCGGGATGGGCAGGTTCATCAAGCGCGCCAGAACCCACATGCCAAGTCCGTTCGCACCCCAGTAGAGCGCGGTCTGGAACAGGAACGGCGCCATGTCTCCGGCGTTGGCGAGGGCCCGAAATCCCTGGATCAGGGCGCGCAGCTTGTCGGCGAGCTTGACTGCGGTCTTGGGCGAGATTCGCTGCAGAAAGGTCACCGCGAGGGCGAGTCGGATGGTCGCGTCCGTCCACTTCAGGGCGCAGGCGAGGAAGATGGTCAGGCCCAAGAAGCCGAACAGCGCCGCCCAGGCCGACACCGCAAGCATGGGCGGGTACGCGTGCGCGCCAGGCGCCAGCGAGAACAAGTAGGTGGTGAACAGGAGCACCGCAATCACCAGGCCGTCGACGATTCTCTCGACGGCGACGGTCCCCAACACCGCGCTCATGCGCGACTGACCCTCGCGTACGACGTAGTACGGTCGCGCGAACTCACCAAGACGGAAGGGCAACGCCAGCACCGCCATGAACCCGACCGTCGAGATGATCATCAGTCGCTTGAATGACAGCGACACTCCAATGGGGCGTAGGAGGTACTTCCAGCGCCAGGCGCGGAACACGTGAACCGGCACGATGGTCAGCGCATACACGAGCGCCGCCCAAAGCGACATGCCTCGCAAAACCGACTCGGTCTGGTGCAGGTCGATCTTGCGCAGGGCCAGCGCGATACAACCCGCGCCCACCAGGAGGGATAGGACTATCTTGACGAAGAGTTTCACGTTGTCTCGGTACGCGTTAGGGCAGCTCACCCGCCAAAATACGGCGAGGATGCTCCTTGAGCAATCGGGCAATTGCGGCGTCGCCACAGCGTTTTCGAATCCACTCGATGCCGTCTCCAACCGCATCCTTGGTTTCGGGGCTGTGCATGTCGGAAGCCACGGCGTGGGCCAGGCCCTCTTCGACCAGTCGCCTGGCGGCCTTGGTTTCTCCGCGGTTCTGTGTCCCGGCCAGTGCCTCCAGGTCGACGACCAAGGCTGCCTGCCTGCCCAGCACCTCGGCGAACGTCAGGTCCCGCTGCACGGGCAGGTAACGCTCGGGGTGCGCCATCACGGGCAACTGGCCTCCGACGCGAACCTCGAAAAGGGCCTCTTCGAGGCGCGGCGGCAAGGTCACGGGATTGACCTCGAACAGGAACGCTCGCTGTCCGTCGTAGCACGGGACGGTATGACTGCGCAGACGTTGCAGAAAGACGTCATCCCAGTAGTTCTCGGCGCCTTGGCGAATTTGTATAGGGGCGTAGTTCTTGCTCACCTCGGCCCGGAGCTGCGCCAGCGCCGAGCTGATCGCCTCAGCGGGCGGAATGAACAGACCGTTTCGCTGATGCGGCGTGGCGCATATCTCCGTGAACCCGAGGTCCCTGAGCGCCTCGAGCATCTCTCGACTGGTGTCGAGATCCGGTGCCCCGTCGTCGAGACCGGGCAGCAAATGGCAGTGAAGATCCGTGTATTGCGCCACTTTTGTCGGCGGAGACCATAGCGGATCTCGCCGAGCTTGGCCGCAAATTCCCCGGGGCTGGAAAAAGTTCGCCGATCTGCGATTGGGGCTTGCACAAAAGGGAACACCGATTGCAAATTGGGCTTCCGGAGGAAAAGCATTCTATGGGCGACAAAGTTGCTCTCCCCAGTCTCAGTCTGCCGAAACAGAAGACCCACTGGACCGTTGGCGTCGTCATCGCCGCCGGCGTGTTGTTCGTGATGTTGGGCGCCATGTTCTACAAGGTTCTGCAGAACCGTCAGGTAGAGGCCACCGCGATCGCGAAGCGTGAGGCGGACCGGTTGGAGTCGCTCAAGGCCGAGACTCGGAAAGCCCAGGCCGAGAAGGAGCGGGCCGAGGCGGAGAAGGCCGCGGCCGAGGCGAAGAAGAAGGCAGACGAGGCCGCTGCTTTGGCGGCCCAGAAGAAGGCCTCCGTGGCCGCCGCCGGAGCCGAAGACGACAGGAAGGGCGACAAGGGCAGGAAGAAGAGGAGCGGAGGGACCAAGGTCGCGAGCGGCAAGCCCGGTAGCCCCGCTGCTGCCCCTGGCGCGCCGGCCGCCGCTGCTCCCGTGGCGCCTGCTCCGCCTCCCAAGTCTACGAGCAAGGCCAGCAAGGACATCGACGACCTGCTGAGGAGCTTCAAGTAGCAGCTCGACCTGGGGCGACGCGACTCCAGCTGAGGGGGACGGTCTTCACCAGGCCCCCTTTCTTCTTGTGTGTGGCCCGACCAGCGTGGCCGGCCTACCTCCTCGCTATTTGCACGCCGCCGGCTTCTCCGCGCGTGGGGCGACCTCCTCGATGCGCGTGTGGACCTCGCCATCCTGCAGAGTCACGGTGAGCGCCTGCCCGGGGGCGAGCCCGTCGCAACTACGAACCACCTTTCCCTCGGCGTCACGGGCCAGGCTGTAGCCTCGGTCGAGCACCTTGAGCGGCGACAGGGCGTCGAGCTTGCTGGCGAGCGCTTCGAACGAATGCCGGCGTGTGCTGAGCAGTAGGTGGCCGGCATGGGCCAATCGTCGCTCGAGCCCGCCGAGCAGAAGGCGCTGGTCCGCGATCCGCCTTTGCGGATGCGCGCGCAGCAGGCGTGCCATGCTCGCATGCAGATCCTTTCGGCCACCGGCTATCCGGCCCGCGAGCGCACGCGCAGAGCGTTCCGCGGCGTCGTCGAGCTGCTGGCGCCGTTCGTCGATGAGCCTGCGCGGATCGCCCAGCCGGGCACGCGCCCGCTCCAAGACGAGCCGACGCGTTCGGATCTCGCCCACGAGACCGCGCGAGAGGCGTCCCGCCAGTACGCGCACCTCGGCCAGCAGCTCGGAGGCCACGGGAACCGCCAGCTCGGCCGCCGCCGAAGGCGTGGGGGCACGAACGTCGGCGACGAAGTCCGCGATGGTGAAGTCGGTCTCGTGCCCGACCGCCGAGATGGTGGGCAGGGGGCACGCGGCGATGGTTCGCGCCAGGCGTTCGTCGTTGAACGCCCACAGATCCTCCATCGAACCGCCCCCGCGGGCGATGATGATGACGTCCACGTCGGGAACTCGACACAGCTGGACCAAGGCGTCGGCTATCGAGGCCGCCGCGCCTTCTCCCTGCACGGGCGTGGGCGCGAGCAGGATCGGGACGGGATAGCGACGGTGCGCCACGCGCACGATGTCTCTGATCACGGCGCCGTGGCGCGACGACACCACGCCGATCCGACGGGGCAGGTAGGGCAGGGGACGCTTGCGTGCGTTGTCGAACAGGCCCTCCGCGAGGAGTTTCTGTTTGAGCGCCTCGAATGCGATGGCCAGCGCGCCCGCACCTGCGGGCTCCATCGAGGCGACCTGCAGCTGGAACCGACCGCGGCCTTCGTAGATGGTGAGCTTGCCCCGGCAACGCACGAGGAGCCCGTCGGCGAGCCGAAACTTCACGCGTATCGCATCGCGCGCGTACATCACGCAATCGACCTGCGCCTCGGCATCTTTGAGCGTGAAGTAGAAGTGGCCGTTCGCCGAACGCTTGCAGCCCGACACTTCGCCTTCCACGCGCACGTCGCCAAAGCGCACCTCCAAGGTCTGTCGCGCCGCCCGCACCAGCTCGGCCACGGCCAGGATGCGTGGCTCGGCCGGGACGGAAGCCGGGGCGGTCGAGGTGCGCGGCAGCGGCTCCGCGGGGGCTTGGGGCGGCATGGCAAAGCGCTGCTCGAACGAAAGCTGGGCGTCCGACTTCGCGCTGTCGGGCGTGCGTGAGGAACCGGACGGTGAATCGGTATTCTTGCTGCGGCCCACGCTCACCGCGCGCCTCGCGTGGCGGCGCGCTCGTAGTCCGCGGCGTCGGAGCGCATGCGCTCGAGATCGGCGCTGGCGGTGCGCTTGATCTGCTCGGCGCGCGCCGCGAGCCCGGCGTACCCCCAGCCCCAGTACCGATTGTGAGGCTTGCGATAGACGAGCTTGCCGGCCGACGTGGCCAGCTCCGCGGTCTCGCCCCCCGGCGCGAGCATCGGCTCGCCCAAGCCGGCCGCCGCAATCAGCGCCTCGGCCTGCTTCCAATCGTCGGGTTCGAGCATGCGCCGAAACAGCGAGTCGGCGTTCTCGCTCGTCGCGCCTGGCTCGAAGCGCGCCAGAAGACGCGTGCGTTCGGGCCCTTCCGGGACCGCGCTCTGCGTGATGTCGTAGGCCTCGCGCCAGGCCCGCTGGATGCTCATCCACGACCATCGCGTGTCCTGGTCGATGGCGTTCCAGAGCATGTCGGCATCGTGTTTAGCCACCGCCGCGGCGAGACGCGCGTGCGCCTCGGCCGGCGTCTTGGCGCCGGCCCGGCCGCATCCGAGCGTGAGGAGAGGGATGAGGAGAAGCAGCGAGAATCGCATGAGATGTCGGTCGCTCCGCGCAGGCTACGGTAGCAGCCCATGGCGAAACTCTCCACAGCCTCGTTGCGGCGAGGCCGACGATTGTTGCGCCCCTTTGCGGGATGGCTTCCGACAACTTGTGCTAGATTCAGCGCCCTTCGACGGTGACCGAAAAAGGAAGCAAGCCTCCATTGGATTTTCCCGAGCTCGAGTCGGGTGGCCCTGGCGCGCCCGTAGACGAGTTCGCCAATGTTCCGTCGTCCCGCAGGCGGCATCCGGTCTTGGCCCTCGCGGCGGCCTTGCTGGCAGGCTTTCTCCTCTACCAGATCCACGAGGACCTGATCTTCGCGCTGTCGCATTCGAGTCCGACCGACCTGGGCGACGCTCGGGCCGTGGCCAACCAACCGCTGTCGCAACTCCCCCTCAACCGCGTGGTACGCATCTCCGGCACGCCGGATCGCGAAAGCGGCGTCATCATCGACACGGCCGGATCGTGGCGTTTCACGCAGTTCTTCCGATTGCTGGGCACGCGCAGCCGTGTCTTCTTGAGTCGCGTGCCCGATCCCATTCCGGTCGAGCATGCCGAGAAGGACGTCTTTGTCGGGCGGCTGTTGCCCTTCCGCGACCTCTCGTTCGCGGCGGCCATTCGCAAGCACTTCGCGAGCCGGGTGACCGCGACGCACTTCTTCGCGGCTGCCGCCGTGAAAGATAGTCTGTCCGGCGGCACGGGTGGGCCGTTGCTCATGACCGACCTCTTCGGCGAGAAGGTCTCGCTCGCAGCCACCGATGAGCTGTTCGTGGACGTAGCGCGCCCAGCGGACGTCCAGGTCGATCTTCCGAGGAGCAAGTACCGCGATGTGGCTGCGGCCAAGGCCCAGGTGGAGAGTCACGGCGCGAGGATCTTGGAAGAGACGACCCGGGCCGGCGACGACAAGAACATCTCGCTGGTCATCACCTTTCCCGCCGACAAGCGCGACCAGGGCATGAGCGCGATCTCCGATCTGGACCCCCGCGTTCGCTACCGGCCGGTGCGAACCACCTATTCCGTCAAGGTCGGTGACCTGTCCGCCGCCAAGGACGGCCTGGTGGTGAAGGTGGGCGGAGAGAGCAAGGCGCTCTCGCTCGACCAGATCCTCGCCATCCGCACGGCGGCGACCGTACAGATACCCGACGACGCCTTGCTCTTGCGCGAGGGGGATCGTCCCTCCGACCACTACACCACCATCGTCATCGCCGTGTTCCTGCTCGGCTTCGCGGTCTTGAACCTTTTGACCCTGAAGAGCCGCGGCTGAGGCATTCGAATGCAACGGATCTACGACACACGGGAGAAGAAGAAGGTCGAGCTCGTCCTGCGCGAGCCCGGCAAGGTTGGCATCTACGTCTGCGGCGTCACCGTCTATGACTTGTGCCACGTGGGCCATGCGCGAACCTTGGTGGCGTTCGACGTGATCGCCCGGCATCTGCGTCGGCGCGGCCTCGACGTGCGCCTGGTTCGCAACATCACGGACGTGGACGACAAGATCATCCGCAAGGCCAACGCCGAAGGCAAGACAGCGGCCGAGGTCGCGAATTTCTACGCAGAGGCCATGTCGGCTGACTCGGCCGCCCTCGGCATCAGCCCGCCCGACGTCGAACCGAAGGCGACCGAACACATCGCCGAAGACATCGACGTGATCAAGCGCCTCGAAGCCAAGGACTTGGCCTACGCGGCCGAGGGCGATGTCTACTACTCGGTGGCGGGGTTCGCCAACTACGGCGCCCTGTCCGGGCAAAGCGTCGAGGACCTGCAGGCCGGCGCGCGCATCGAGGTCGGCGAGCACAAGAAGAGCCCGCTCGACTTCACGCTGTGGAAGGGCGCCAAGCCGGGCGAGCCGTTCTGGGACAGTCCATGGGGCCCGGGACGCCCGGGTTGGCACATCGAGTGCTCGGCCATGTCCCATCGCTACCTGGGCGATTCCTTCGACATCCACGGCGGCGGCTCGGACCTCATCTTCCCGCACCACGAGAACGAGATCGCCCAGTCCGAGGGTGCCTTCGGTTCATTCGCCCGTCACTGGATGCATTCGGGGATGGTGAACTTCGGCGGCGAGAAGATGTCCAAGTCGCTCGGCAACGTGGTGACCATCCGGCGCGTGGCCGAGAGCCACGATCTGGAGGCGTTGCGCCTCCTGCTCATCAGCGTCCACTACCGCAGTCCGGCAAACTTCACCATCGCCCGTGACAGCGAGGGGCAGGCCGTCTACCCGGACTTGGACGAGGCCGAGGCGCGTCTCGACTATTTCTACCGCACGCTCGAACGGCTGGACGCGTTCCTCGCGCCGGTGAAGTTGCCCGATGCGATTCCTCCGTCCAAGCTCGCCGAGGAAGCGGGGGCGGCCATGGACGATGACTTCAATACCGCCGCTGCGATCGGGCACCTGTACGACGCGTTCGTTCTGGCGAACAAGCTGCTCGACGATCCGAAGGCCATGCCGAAGCCGGACAGGCAGAAGACCCTGGCCGCCATCGCGCGCGACGCGCGTGACATCGGCGAGACCTTGGGGATCATGCGACGCAAGCCCGAGGAGTTCTTGCTCGGCCGTCGCGATCGGCTGTGTGCGCGGAAGAAGATCGACCGCGCTGCGGTCGAGGCGCGCATCGCCGACCGCACCGCCGCGCGGGCCGGTAGAGACTTCAAGCGCGCCGACGAGATCCGCGCCGAGCTTCGCGACAAGGGCGTCGAGCTGATGGACACGCCTGCGGGGACCACTTGGCGCGTGGCCGGGTAGCCGCGCCGCCGCTGACCTACCGGGGGACTGCTCTGTCCGTTGCTTCTCGACCACAGCTTGTTGCGAATGGTCGGGACCGCCACCGCATGGTAGAGGTCCGCCCGTGATCGGTGTCTTCGACTCCGGCTTTGGCGGCCTGACCGTGTTGCGCTCGCTCATTCGGCGACTGCCGGCGTACGACTACTTCTACCTGGGCGACAGCGCCCGCTCGCCCTACGGCGGCCGCAGCCTCGAAATGGTCCACAGCTTCACCCGCGAGGCGGTGGAGCTGCTGTTCGAGGCCGGCTGTCCGCTGGTCGTGCTCGCCTGCAACACGGCCTCGGCACAGGCCCTGCGGACGTTGCAGATGCGGCACCTGCCGGCCCACAGGCCCGACCGCCGGATCTTGGGCGTGGTCAGGCCCTCGGCTGAGGCGCTCGCGGGGCTGCCACCTGGGGCGATCCCGGGCGTGACCCAGCCGTCCGTCGCCACGGGAACCGTGGCGGTGCTCGGCACTGCCGGCACGGTCGCCTCGGGCTCGTACGCGCTCGAGCTCGCGAAGCTGGCCCCGCGGCTGAGTCTCATTCAACAGGCTTGTCCGCTTTGGGTGCCGCTCATCGAGGCGGGCGAGACGAGCGGGGCAGGCGTGGATTACTTCCTGCACAAGTACCTCGATCCGTTGTTCGCCCGAAAGGACCCACCGTCGCGCCTTCTGCTCGGTTGCACCCACTATCCTCTGCTGGAGGAGGGCATCCGCGCCATCGTGCCCGAGTCCACGGAGATCGTAGCGCAGGGCGAGCTGGTGGCTGACCGCCTGGCGGACTGGCTTGTCCGCCACCCCGACATGGAGCAGCGCCTTTCCCGCAATGGGCTCCGTCGCTACGCCACCACTGACGACCCGGCGTGGTTCGCGGCGCAGGGCGAGCCCATCATGGGCGAGGCGATCCCGGTGGAGAAGGTCGTTCTTCGCCCCTTCGGGCACTGAGCCTTAGCGCCTCTACGCCGGCAAGAAGATGATCTTCTTGCACGCGCCGGTGCAGTAGCCGTCCTTGTCGTTGTCTGCACCGCTGTCGCATTCCTCGTCGCTGCTGTTGACCTGTCCGTCCCCGCAGTGGGGGCCCAGCTTGCACTGTCCGGTGCAACCACCGTATGAGCCATCGTTGGTGCCGTCGTCGCACTCCTCGGGGCCGTTCTTCATGCCGTCGCCACAGTGGGGCGCGAAGATGCAGCTCGGGGCGCAACTGCCATACTCGCCGTTGTTGAAGAGGGCACCGTCGTCGCACTTCTCGGGCGGCTGTACCTTGCCGTCGCCGCAGCCGCCGGGCTTGCGGCAAAGCTCCGTACACTCGGGATCGTTCGACATGGTGGGCTCGCATTCTTCGCCGTAGTCGGACTGTATGGCGCCGTCGCCACACTTCGGGGCCGGCGTGCACTCGGGCGTGCAAGTGCCGTAGGTTCCATCGTTGGCGCCGTCGTCGCATGTCTCGGGGCCGTTCATCTTGCCGTCGCCGCAGTAACCGCCCAGCTTGCAGTTCGCCATGCACTTGCCACCGTAGGCCGCGCTGGCGTCGGTGTTCGTCATGTTGCCGTCGCCGTCGTCGCATTCTTCGTCGTATTCGACCTGGACCTTGCTGTCACCGCAACGGGCGGGCAGCTTGCAGGCCGGCGTGCAGCCCGTGAGCGCGCCGTACTCCGTATCGTTCGCGCCGTCGTCGCACTCCTCGTGGTCGGCGTCGACCTTCTTGTCGCCGCAGTAGGGCCCGAGCAGGCACTCGGCCGTGCATTGGTTGTAGCCGCCCAGGTTCTTGTCCTTCCCGTTGTCACACTGTTCGCCGGGCGACACGATCTGGTCGCCGCAGATTGGTTTGCACACGCTGGCGGAGTCGTTGAAGCCGCTCAGGGTCAGCTTGTAGGTCGAAGCCGAGGTCTGCCTTTCAGCTTGGAAGACGGCGATCTCGTACACGCCGCCGCTCTGCATGCCGAGCGACACGGTCTTCTTGGTGCTGGGGCAGGTGATCACGTTGTTGACGTTGGTGCAGCCGTCGGTCTGCGTGATGGTGACGCTACCGCCACCTTTGTCGTCGAGGACGATGGTGCCGTTGACCGGCGTGTGGATGCCGCCCAGGTCGACGGCGAGCTTGCGGTTGATGAACACCCAGACGTCGTCGTCGCCGGTGAAGTCGAGGCTGTACTTCTTGCTGGCTACGTAGCCGAACCAGTAGCGGACCTCGCTCGTGAAGCTGAAGTTGTGCAGTGGCTTGTCCGGCTCGGCGGACCAGTTGCCACCGTACGAGGGCGGAATCGTGGCCGGTTTGTATTCCGACGCGGGGGTGATCATGTCCGGAACGTCGTCGAGCGGGAAGAAGACCGGGTTGCCCTCGTAGTCCAGCACGTCGACCATGCAGGTGTTTTCGTTGCCGGTTCCCCAGGCCGTGCACGGGTGGAGGCACTCGCAGACGACCCCTTCGCGGCAGCCGGTCACGTCGCCCGGAACCACGGTGGCGGGGTAGGGGTTGCAGCTTGCGCACGTGAGGTCGGTGTCGGGGCACCAGCGGGGATTGGCGTAGCCCTGCCAGCGCTTCCCGTCGAGCAACCAGTTCACGTAGCCGCCGCGGCCGTTGTTGTGCAGGGTCATCGTGGTCTTGTGGGTGGTGTTCGTGCCCGAGACGTCGCGGTACCAGTTGGCGAAGCTCGCCGCGCTGGTGATGTAGCTGTTGCCGCCCGTCACACCGGAGGAGACCGGCTTGCCGTCGCTGTCCAAGGTGTCTTTGACCAGCCCTGTGACGGCGGCGTTCTTTCCGTTGGCGCTGGGCTCGAAGTCGTCGCCAAAGCGGAAGTCGCGGTAGGTGACCGGGACGGTCATGGTTTCGGCCGTGTTGGCGGGCTGCTCGCACTGGAAGCCGTCTTCGACCTCGCAGTCGGACGAGCAGCCGTCGCCGCCAGCGATGTTGCCGTCGTCGCAGGCGCCACCCGGCATGACCGGTCCGTCGGGCTGTGCCGGCATCACGATGCCGTCGCCGCAAGTCGAGCTACAGGTCCCCGTGGCCGAGCTGCACGCGGGCTCGATGCGACATCCGGGTGAGCAACCGTCGCCAGGCGCGGTGTTGCCGTCGTCGCAGCCTTCGCTGCCCTCGATCTTGCCGTCGCCGCACTTGGTCTGCCGGCAATCCGGCGGATCGCCCGCGCAGACCCAGCCGGGATTCCACTTGCACGTGCCCGAGCACGCGAGGGCGATGTTCGTTCCCTTCATGGCAGGATCGCATTGCTCCATGGGCGAGAAGACGTAGCCGTCTCCACAGTCGGGGACACAGGGGGCGTTGCTGAACGGGCACGCGTAGTGTTCCTCGACCGTGCAGGTCGCGGAACAACCGTCGCCGGCCTTGGTGTTGCCGTCGTCGCACTGTTCGCTGCCTTCCACGGTGCCGTTGCCGCACGCGATGACCGGACACTTGCAGGGCGATCCCGGAACGCAGCTGCATCCGGCGGCTTTGACCTTGCAGTTGCCCGAGCAACCGTCGCCGTCGTTCACGTTGCCGTCGTCGCACACCTCTCCCTGGGCCGAGCTGACCACGCCGTCGCCGCAACGGGGAGCCTGCCTGCAAGGGCTGCCGGGCTTGGCGCACACCCATCCGGCTTCCAGCTGGCAGCTGCCGCTGCAGCCGTCGTTGTCGGCGGTGTTGCCGTCGTCGCAGTTCTCTCCGGATTCGATGCGCTTGTTGCCACACTGGGAGATGCGGACACAAGGCTGGCCCGGCGTGCACTGGAAGGCACCGTCCTGGACCGTGCAGGTGGCGTTACAGCCATCCTTGTCGACGGTGTTGCCGTCGTCGCAGACCTCACCCGCGCCGACGCTTCCGTCGCCACAGATGATCTTGCGCTTGCACGGGCCGGCCAAGGGACACTCCCAGTTCGGCTCGACCTTGCACGCCCCGTTGCAGCCGTCGCCTGGTAGCGCGTTCCCGTCGTCACACACTTCACTGACCTGATTGCTGATGCCGTCGCCGCATCCGGGCGGCGCTTCGAACTTGCAGCCGGACTTGTCGGTGCTGTTGCAGGGCTTGCTGCCCCCAGCGCCGCTGTCGCCGCCGCTTCCGATGGGCACGAGCGTGATTCCCGAGCCACCTGCGCCCCCCTTCTGTCCCGGATCTTGGCCAGCATGACCACCGACGTCGCTCGGATCGACAATCGAGGGATTGCTGCAACCCAAGCCGATGACGGTCGCCAGAGTCGCGCCGGCCAGGCAGGTGATGAGCAGGCGCGCGGCCGAGGGACGAGAAGACGGGGATGACTTCATCATGGCGGGCCTCACGAAGGGGCAGGCCTTCAAGCATCCGTGGTTTTCGCCTGCACCGCGATTGTAGCAATTTTCGCCGGTCAATAGCGGGGCGAGACAGAACACCACCGACGGCGAGTGACCCAGGTGACAACGTGGGCCGAAGACCCACAGCTGGCGGTCGTGATTGGCGTCGGGCACGTCCTTGCCGGTTGTCGCATTCCCCGAACCTGCCTATGCTTCGCCCGACTCTCGACGGCAGAGATGAATTCGACCCACCACAACCGACGGTACGCCGTCATCGTCCTGATGGTCCTCGTGACTTGTGCGCTCGCGCTGTTCTGGCGGGCCCTGTTCTCCGGCTACACGTTCGCCGAGCGCGATCTCTACAGTTACCACTACGCTGCCAAGTGGCTGATCGCGCCACTCGCGAAAGCGTCTTTCGACATCCCCCTGTGGAACCCGCTGTATGCGTCGGGACAGCCGTTTGCCGCCAACCCCGCGCACGAGTTGTTTCACCCGCTGACCACGCTGTTCTTCGTGCTGCCGTTCGACTGGGCGTTCCGACTGCAGGTCATCTTGCCGCCCCTCTTGGCGATCCCGTGCATGTTCTGGTTCTTGCGCGTCTTGCGTCGCAGTCGACCCGCCGCTTTGTTGGGCGCCATCGCGTGGGGCGTTGGCGGTTTCCTCTTGTCGGCGACCAACGTGCTGCCGTACCTGTTTGCGTCGGCGCCGTTGCCGCTGACCCTGGGATTCGCGGTGCGGCTCGTGCGAACGCCGTCCAGAGTGAACCTGGTCGGCTTCGCCCTTTCGTTCGCGCTTGGGTGCTTGCCGGGCGAGCCGATCAGCGTGCTCGCCACCGTGATCCTGCTGGCAGCTGCCGTGCTCTCTCAGCGTCGGCGGGGTGGGGCGAAGTCGTGGTCGTTCTTGTTCGTGGGAGCGTGCCTGGGCCTGCTGGTCGCGGCTGTCGTCCTCCTGCCCGGCGCTCACCACGCGGGCAAGACCATTCGTGCCGCGGGCCTTACCGACTCGATGGCCAACGAGTGGGCCATGCCGCCCGTGCGAGCGCTCGAGCTCCTGGCCCCGTACATTCTCGGCCACGTGGATCGCGGCAACCCGGCGCGCTTCTGGGGAGCGGACCTCTACGGCGCCAAGATCTTCCCGTACTACTACTCGCTGTATCCGGGGATGCTCGTGGGCCTCGTGGCCTTGCTGGCATGGACGCGCAGGCTCGGCCGCGGCTTCTGCCTTTGGGCCGTCGCGGCGGCTCTCGGGTACGCGATATCGCTCGGGGACCAATTCGTGCTGTGGCGCCTGTTGCGACATGTCCCTGGTCTCGCCGGGCTCAGGTACGCGGAGAAGGCGACGGTCATCGTGAGCCTCTCGACCATCGTCGCCGCGAGCCACGGATTCGACTGGTTCCTGCTCGGGGCGCCGAGAAGACGGCGGGGCTTGATGGTGGGGTTTTGTGCCGTTGCCGTGGCTGGTCTGGCCACGGCCGGGGTCGTGTTTTTTCGTCGACACGCGTACGCCGACATCGCAGCCGACGCGATCCGCGATGTTTTGCGGGCGGCGCTGGTTGCCGCCGTGACCGTGGCAGCCCTGGTCGTTTCCCGTCGCTGGCATCGGGCACGCCGCGGGCTGTTGCTCGGTGCAATCCTGCTCGTGGATCTCCTCGCCGTCGGCAAGTCGCTCGTGCCCACGGTGCCTGCGGCGCGCCTCGCGATGCCGCCCCAGTTCCTTGCCCCGTTGCTCTCGTCACAGCGCGATGACGTGATCTTCCATCTTGCGGACTGGCACCCTTCCTTTTCCGAGATGGGGGGCCTGGCCAAGCCTCCCATTCCTGCCCGTTGGGGCTTGGCCATGACACTCGAGCGCGACTTCGACTTCACGCAGCTGCGCTGGACCTTCGATGCCACCCGGGCGTGGCTCGAGGTCGTCCAGGCGAGCCCTGAGCTCATGGAGCCCCTGCTGGCCAGGCGGGGCGTGACCGCCATCGTGACCTTCGTCCAAGGCGCCCACTGGGAGAACGACCGGCTGGTCGGGCCCGACGGCGGCTCTGCGGTGCAGACGCTGATTGCCAGGCATGCCAACGGTTTTGCCTTCGCCGCATCTCGTGTGGAGCGAGTTCATGGCGTCACGGGTTGGAAGGCCAAGGTGAAGGAGCTTGGCCAGGAATCCCTCAGCGCCGTCTGCGTCGAGGATGACCAGCTGGGGTTGGAGCCGTTTGCGGGCGTGCCCAGTGCCGCGGAGGTCACTCTCAAGCGGGCGAGCCCGATGGCGTTCAGCCTGGACGTGGATGCCCACGGCCCAGCGCCCGCTTTCGTGGCCATCAATCAGACCTGGGACACCGGATGGCAGGCGCGAGTCGATGGTCGTCCGATCCCGCTCATCCGCACGGATCTCGCCCTCTCTGGCTTGTGGGTTCCACCCGGCAAGCACACGGTCGAGCTCGCCTACGACGACCCTTGGTTACGGGCTGGGCTGTGGCTTTCCATCTCGGGCTGCCTCGGCTGTCTGCTGCTGGTGTTGTGGGGACGATTGACCGGCGGCACGCGCGGCGCACAGCACGCGCCGTCGGCATCAGCGAGCTCGGATTGACCGGGCGTGCTTCGTGCATAATCAAGCGCCCATGACCAAGAACCCATCTTTCTCGGCCAACTTCCTCAGAACCGGCATGTTCATGGCCTTCTTGGTGGCGCTGCTGGCCATCGGTGGACATCTCCTCGGAGGCATGCGCGGCATGATGCTGTTCGCGGCTTTCGGGCTGCTGATGAACTTCGTGATGTACTGGTTCTCGGATCGGATTGCGCTGATGGCCCATCGTGCACAAGAGGTCAGCCCGGCGGAGGCCCCCTCGCTGCAGCGGATTGTGGCGCGCTTGTCGGATCGGGCGGGCATGCCGAGGCCGAGGGTCTTCGTGATCCCCTCCGAGTCGCCCAATGCGTTCGCCACCGGGCGGAACCCGGACCATGCGGTGGTCGCCGTGACCCAGGGGCTCATGCAGCTCTTGAACGAGCGCGAGCTCGAAGGCGTGGTCGCGCACGAGCTCGGCCACATCCGCAACCGCGATATCCTGATCTCGACTATCGCGGCGGCGGTGGCTGGGCTGGTCTCGGCCACGGGGCACGCCCTGCAATGGTCGATGCTGTTCGCTGGCCGTCGAGACGACGAAGGTCGAGGCGGAGGGATGATCGGCGCGCTGGCTTGGGCCATCCTGGCGCCCATCATCGCGATGATCGTGCAGATGGCTATCAGTCGGTCGCGTGAGTACGGCGCCGACGCCACCGGTGCCGCCCTGTGCGGCGATCCCGACGCCTTGGCCAACGCTCTCGAGCGTCTGGAAGACAGCAAGCGCGTGCTGCCGTACGAGTTCGCGGGGCCCGCGACGGCCCACATGTTCATCGTCAACCCGCTGCGCGCGGGCGCTCTTTCGAGCCTGATGTCGTTGTTTTCGACCCACCCGCCGATCGAAGAGCGGGTGCGCCGACTGCGAGCCATGCGGGCCTGATCCGTACCGGTCTTCCCGTCGCGCCGAACCAGGCGTCGGTCACGGCGGCCTTCGTGGGATCGTGGCGTCCTGACGATCTCTCGACTCGTGCGGGCCGCTGACCGATAATGCGAGCCACGCCGATGACTAGGACTACTGGCAGCGACAAGGGAGAACCAGGCAGCGACGCTCCCACGCGAAGGCACTTCTTGACCGCCTCTCTGGTCGGGTGCGCGGGCGCCCTTCTCGTCAGCCGACTCGCGGGGTGCGGCGGTACCAGCGCACGTGCCGTCTGCAACCGCAGGATCGGCGACGCCCACGCAGGCGGCGTTCGCTGTCTCGCCGTGACGTCCGCCGGGCCGTTGTTTGCCTCGGGTGGCGACGACGCGCTGGTGAAGCTGTGGGGGATTCCGGGCGGAGCACTCCTCGGAGCCCTGTCGGGACACACCGCGAGGGTGGCCGGGGTCGCCATTTCGCACGACGGAGCGCTGCTGGCCTCAGGCAGCTTGGACGGGACGGTGAAGCTGTGGCGTCTCGCGGATCGATCGCTTCTGGGCAGCATCGATGCCCATGCCGGCGGGGTGACGTGCGTGGCTTTCTCGTCGGACGGCAAGCTGCTTTCGGGCGGCGCGGACGCCGTGGTCAAGGCGTGGAACCCTGCTGACGGAAGCCCGTTGGCTGTACTTGCGGGTCACTCCCTGGCGGTGAACGCGCTGGCGGTCAGTCCGGACGCGACTTACCTGGTTTCGGCCGCAGAGGATTCGTCGCTTCGTCTGTGGAGCCTCGCGAGCTTCTCCCCCATCACCGAGTTGCCGCTGGAAGCGCCGGCGCGCGCCCTCGCGATGAGCGCGGATGGCACCCGCATGATCTCGTGTGGCGCGGCGAGCACGGCCACGGCGTGGTCGATGCCTGCCTGCGCGCCCGAGGTGCTGCTCGAGCCGACAGGGGGCCAGGGCAGGGCGGTCGCCATGTCCCCCGACAATTCGGTCGTGGCGACCGGCGGCCTGGACGAGGTCATCCAAGTATGGCGGCTTCCCGACGGGGCGCGGTCGTCCACCATCCGAGACGATTCGGGAGCCATCGAAGCTTTGGCCATCACGCCGGACGGAAAGCATCTGGTGTCGGCAAGCAGCGATCGTACCGTCCGACTCTGGCAGCTCCCCGACGTGAAATACGAAGGCAGCGCCAGTGACCCGGCGCTGCCTACCCACGAGATCGTGTCGTTCTCTTGCTGACAGACTTCAGTTGAAGGTCAGCGAGAACAGGATCGAGAGCGCGGTCGCGGTGAGCCGGGTCTGGTTGTACGAGTCGCGCATGCTGGCCAAGTGGAGCTGACCCGCGACACCCATCCCGAGGCGGCGAGCCACCCACCATTCCTTGCCGACCATGAAGGACCCGCCGATGCCCAAGTCCGTGTCTTCGGCCGAATAGCCGTCGTAGTAGTAGTCGTAGTTGCTGAAGGTGAGCTTGGAG
The DNA here is from genome assembly GCA_964647025.1 of uncultured Myxococcales bacterium. Lineage (GTDB taxonomy): Bacteria > Myxococcota_A > Polyangia > Fen-1088 > Fen-1088 > Fen-1118. Next base: position 38,506 of record CAZYFU010000027.1, read on the forward strand.
AACGCCAGGGTCGCGGATAGGTAGACGTTGGCGGGCTGGATGTAATAGGCCATGCCCGGCCCGAAGCCCAGCAGCGTTACGTCGAGTCCGAGGTAGTCGTGGCCGCCATCTCCGTAGTCAATTCTGGCATCCGAGACCGACGAGCCCATGATCTCTCCAAAGAGAATCAAGTTCGGTGCGATGACACCACCGATGGCCAAGCTCGCCGCACCGCCAACGCCGGAGTAGCTGTAGGTCGGGCCTCCCGCGCTCTCGGTTGCATAGAGATAGCCGAGGCCGGCCGTCAACCGAATGAAGAGGCCGCCGCTGTGGGCGCCACTCGGCTCGTAGTAGGCGGGCGAGGCGTAGCGGGGGGCGGGCCGGTAGCTCGGCGGCGGTGCTGGAGGGGGGCCGTAGGCGGGACCGTAGTAGCCCTGCGCCATGACGGCTGACTCGCCTATGAGCAGTGCGCCACCAGCCAGCACAAGCAAAGACAACGATCGAAGGGATGGGCGCATGCGGATTCCTCCTGGGTGGATATCTGAGTGTGGAGCGGTCGAGGGACTTGTCTTGGACGGCGGAGCCGCTCTTGCCATTCTAAAGATGCAGCCGGAGTGCCAGGACCTGCTGCAGGTTGGATACGATACTACGAAGGTTGTTCACCTTCGATTTGCCGCTGGCACGCGGGCGAAGGGTGATGGGAAGGTTCTTGATGCGCGCGCCGTTCCGTTCGGCGCGGAGGATGAGCTCCATCAGCACGGTCCACCCGCGCCCATGTGAAGCCAGCACCACACCATCCAGCAGCGCCCGCCGGAACATCACGATGCCCTGAAAGCGAGGGAAGTGCCCGAACAGCGCGCGCAGCAGCAATCGCTCGGCAAAAGAAAGCGCTCGCGCGACGAGCGCGTCTCGTCGGTCGGGCAGTGTGCCCAGAATCATGTCCACGCCGTGCATGGCCGCCAGATACTGCCCGATGATGGTCGCGGGGAATTGGCCGTCGGCCGGAAAGAAGGTGAGAAGCTCGCCCCGGGCCTGGGCGAACCCGGTGCGATAGACGGCGCCCAGGCCACGGTTTCCGTCGTGATGCACGACGCGCATGCCGGGAAGGCTTTGCCCGAGCGCGTCCGCGACGGCGCCGCTGCCGTCCGAGCTGCCGTCATCCACCAACAACAACTCGTAGGTCGTGCCAATTCGCTCGAGCTCGTCGTGGATCTCCTGGGCTACAGCATCGATGCTGGCCACCTCGTTGTAGGCCATGAGCACGACGGAAACGCGGGGGCGAGGTGAGACGGTTGTCATCGTGGGCGCCGTGATGGCTTGGACGTAGGGCAAGCATCACGCACCCAAGCCCTGCCGTCAATCGCACCGACTTGATATTCCTGGCATACTTCCGATGGTACTCGCGATGGTACTCACGACGGTACTCGCGATGCGGCTCGCACGCGCGGAGGAGAGGCCCATGTCCACCTTGCGTCACTTGTTCGTGATTCCTCTGGTCTGTGTTCTCTTCGGATGCGGACGAGAGACGTCTCCCTTCTGTCCGCAGGGGTTCTTTCCCGTCAAGGACCGCAGCGTGGTCGGCAAGACGCTGTGGTGCGAGAGCAAGGACAAGTCGAGGCTGCAGTGGATCGAATGGCACAAGGATGGGCAAAGCCTTAGGCAGAGCTGCGGCTACCGCGGTGGCAAAGCCGAAGGCTCGTTCACGGCCTGGCATCTCGACGGAAAGGTGTGGGTGCAGGGCCAGTTCTCGGGCGGACACAAGGTCGGCAAGTGGAAGCAGTGGGATTCAGGCGGCAGCCAGGTCGCCGAGGGCGACTACGCCTCGGACCGCCTGGTGGCCGGCGCGCCAGTGGGAGCCATGGCCGACTGTGAGAAGGGGGTACCTCGGAAGTAGTCGCGGCGCCCCTGTCCTGCCTATCCCGCCGGCGTTTCGCGGTCCGGTTTGACCAGCTCGAGTCGCTGGGCGAGCGTACGCAGCGGTTTGGGCATCGACTTGCCTTGTTTGCGCAGCAGGGCCAGGTGCTCCCAGACGATCTCCTGCACGCGGCGCCATTCGTCTGTGACCTGGATGGTGCCGGCCCGGGTCGCGAGGGCCAGCGCTATCTGCCAGTCGGTCTGCGGCAAGGCCTTCTTGCCGACGAACCTGGCTTCGAGAAAGGTGGCCAGAGCGCACACGAGCAAGCGGGACAGCGCCGTTCGTTCCCCGGTGGTGCAGACCGCGAGCTGATCTGCGACCTCGAGCAGCGCCTTGCAGCCATCCGCTTCGTCGCAGTCCGCCGCCATGCGGACCATCGCCCCGAGTCGCAGGGCCTGCGCGGCTTCGTCGTCGAGGTCGTTCAAGCCGAGGCGTTTCTTGCCGACCTGGCATTCGAAGCCGGCCTTGCCGTCGTGTGAGGCCTGGAACTCGACGGCCTTCTCGATTCCGTTGCGCCGATCCAACACGGTGGCCTTGCCACGCAACGACCTGGGCGCGCTCTCCGTCGCGAGCGCGTTGCTGGTTACTACGAAGCCGGGCACCTGGTTCTCTCCGGGGGACATGGCGGCCAGGCAGGAAAAAGCCGAGCGTGCGACGGCTCGATCGGGCGTGATCCTGTCTTGGCAAGCGCGCGCATAGGCATCGGCGCCGGTGCCGAGCTTGTGATCGTTGCTGCGGGCATCGGACAAGATGTCGAGGAACGACTTGATGGGAGGTCGCCCGCCGAGCTCGGTCCATAGATCCATCGCGTGGGCTGCGCGCCGGAGCGCGATGGCCGCCTCCGGACCAGCGATATCGTCGAAGAACCAAGCGCAGCTCGCATACATGAGCAGAAGCGAGCGCTGCATCTCCATCAACAGAAGCGCGCGCACCGATTGTTTTCCGCGATCCCCACGCAAGCTCGGGCGGCCTATCGAGCGAAGCTTCTGCTTGCGTGCCTCGGGCGCGTCGTCCGCCACCATGCCGTAGGCGTCACGGGCCTGCCACGGGTTCGCGAAGAGGTCGGTCGCCACCTCCTCGAAGAAGGGGGCGCTGCGGTCTCGCAGAAGGTCGAGCGCCTTGCGCAGAGGGCCCCGCCAGGCCTGGCTGGAGCCCTTTACGTGATGCATGCGACAGCCGCAGTCGCGCATCCAGCGCCCGATGCCGTGCGAGCAGCTCCAGGCGGTACCTCGGCCGTCCGGGCCGGGGCGCAGGCGCACCTCCCAGGTTGGGGGCTTCTTGGCGAGATACGCGCCCAGGTTCGTGACCTCGATGGCTTCGGCGGGTGCCGACACGCTGACCGCGTAGGCCAACGCGAGGTCGGCGAACTTCTTGTGGTGTCCGTAGAGCTCGCCGTCCGACGCGGCCAGCACCAGAGGCTTGTCCTCGACCTTGGATCGCTTGGCCGAGCGTCGCATGGCTTCGAGGAAGCTGGCGGCGTCACGGGTCGCATGGCCGAAGGCGAGATCACGCGACAGCGGTCCGTCGAAGATACCGATGGCGATGGATCGGCCGGAACCATCGGGGTGCATGAACCTGTAGGCACGTCCCGTGTCGACGGTCTCGGTCGTGACCTCGGCCCATTCGCCGTCCGGCGGGCGGACTGCCTCGATCTGCTCCGGCGCCAAGATCGTGTACTCGAGCCCGGCGTCGATGAGCGCCGCCAGCGACGCCGGATTGGCGGCGGTCTCGGGCAACCAGATGCCCTTCGCTCGGTATCCGAAGCGCCGCTGGAAATCGTAGAGCCCCCAAAGGATTTGCGTCTGCAAATCGTGCTCGGACAAAAGCGGCGTGATGGGGTGTCCCCAGACCTGGGCCATGGCTCCGCCGGCCGACAGTCGTTCGTGCTGGGCGGCGTCGCCCTCGCGCATGCGCCGGATGACGTGGCTGTCGTGGCGCTCGATCCAACGGGCGAGGGTGGGGCCGAGATCGAAGGAGATGTTGGCGTAGTTGTTGACGATCGAACCGATGACGTCCTTGGACTCGTAGATCCGGGCGTAGGCGTTTGCGCGGTAGCACTCGGCGTGGATGCGCGCATTCCAGTTGGGGAATGGGGCAGCGCTGGGCTCGCGTGGCACCTCGTCGGTCCACGGGTTCTCCCTGGGTGGCTGGTAGAAGTGCCCATGAACGACCAGGGCAATCGGCTGACGCTTGTTCATTGAGGCCCTCGACTGTAGCGTGCGATGGCTGTTTTTGCACGCGCCGCTGCGGGCAGGCCTCGCGTACGGGCAGTCGCGAGGTCTGGACCGACTGCCTATTTGGGACTGGGATCAGAAGTTGCGGGCGCGCGTGAGCCAGGTGTCGCGCGCCTTGCCGACCACGGTGATGCCTCCCTGGCTGACGTGGTGGCGGACTGCATCTCGGGCCAGGTCGTGTCCGATGTGATCTCCCGGCGCGACGCGCACGTTTTTGTCGATGATCGCGCGCTGGACGCGCGCGCCCTTGCCGACGTGGACGTTGTCGAACAGGACCGAGTCTCGCACCTCGGCGCCTTCGTCCACCCACACGTTGCGGCCGAGCACGCTGTCCTTCACGAAGCCTCCCGCGATCACGCAGCCGCTGGACATGATCGACTGCACCAACATGCCACGCCGACGCTCGTCGTCGAAGACCAGCTTGGACGGAGGATCCGGATAGTTGACGCTGACGATGGGCCATTCCCAGTTGTACAGATTGAAGTGCGGCTGCACGTTCTTGAGGTCCATGTTGGCCTCGTAGTAGGCCTCGATGGTTCCGACGTCGCGCCAGTACGCCAGCTCGCCCTTCTCCGTGACGCCTGGGATGCGGTTGCGAGAGAAGTCGTAACAGTACACCCGCCCGCTCTTGACCAGTGACGGCAAGATGTCCTTGCCGAAGTCATGGTGCGTATCTTGTTGCGAGTCCGACTCGAGCGCGTCGTGCAGCGGCAGCGGCGCGAACGTGTAGTTGCCCATCGAGGCCAGCGCGCGGGTCGGGTCGCCGGGGATGGTGACCACGTTGCTGGTGGGCTTCTCCTGGAAACCGATCACCCGGCCGTCCACGTCGGTCTCGACGATGCCGAATTGTGACGCTTCCGCAACCGGCACCGGCAGGCAAGCGATGGTGGCCAGCGCGTTCTTCTCGATGTGGAAGTCCACCATCTGACGCACGCTCATCTTGTAGACGTGGTCGGCGCCGAAGACCACCACCACGTCGGGGCGGAAATCCTCGACCAAGTGGAAGTTCTGGTGAATCGAGTCGGCCGTGCCTCGGTACCAGCTTTCGCCCATGCGCATCTGCGCGGGCACGATGGTCACGAAGTCGGCGTGCGTGCTGCGGGTCCCCCACACGTGCTGGATGTGCTCGACCAGCGACTGGGCCTTGTACTGGGTCAGGACGTACATGGCCCGAATCCCCGAGTTGTGCATGTTGGAGAGCACGAAGTCGATGATTCGGTAACGTCCGCCGAAAGGAACAGCAGGCTTTGCGCGATCGCGTGTGAGGGGAAAAAGCCGTTCGCCTTTTCCGCCGGCCATGATGAAGGCGAGGATACGTGGTTCATCCATGTTCTTGGTCCGCCGGCATTATATCCTCGAATTGGAGTCCTGACTTCTTTGTGCAACACTCATTTCGTCATGACGCCCGCTGAGAAGATCGCGCATCAGCTCTTCGAGCTTTCCATGAACATGTGGTGGGCCTGGAACCCATCGGTCATCAAGCTGTTCCGGGACATCGATTCCGCAGCTTTTCACGACTCGAAACACAATCCGTTGATGGTGGTCAAGCGGCTGTCTCGTGAGCGGCTGCGCGACCTCGCTGGCGACGCGGCCTTGCGAGCCCGCGTGGATCGCGCCTACCGCGAGTTCCGCGCTTATACCTCGCCCACCGCCGCGACGTGGGCCGAGACCCACGCGGCGCCTTTGCGGGTGCGTCCAGTGGCATACTTCTCCGCCGAGTTCGGCATCCACGAGTCCTTGCCCATCTACAGCGGCGGTTTGGGCGTGCTGGCGGGCGACCACGTCAAGACGGCCTCGGATCTCGGCGTGGCGCTGGTCGCCGTCGGGCTCTTCTATCGCGAGTCGTACTTTCGCCAGCACATCGATAGCGAAGGTCAGCAGCACGCCAAGTACGTGAGCGCGCCAGTCGACTATCTGCCCATCACGCTGAGGCTCGGGCCAGACGGCAAGCCCCTCGTCATCGAGGTGCCGCTGGGCCAGGAACGCTTGCTCGCACAGATCTGGCAAGTCAACGTGGGGCGCAATCAGCTCCTGCTCCTCGACACCGACGTCGATGGCAACTCAGACGAGAACCGTCGTTTGGCGGCGCGTCTGTACTTCGGCGACCAGCGGGTTCGCATTCGGCAGGAGCTGCTGCTCGGCGTGGGCGGAATCCGCGCGCTTCGCGCCTGCGGCATCTTCTGGAGCGGGCTGCACTTGAACGAAGGCCACAGCGCCTTCGCGACGCTGGAGTATGCCCGCCTGCGCATGATCGAGACGGGGGGTAGCTTTGCCGACGTGGCGCAAGACGTTGCCGAGTCGACCGTCTTCACCACGCATACCCCCGTGGATGCCGGACACGATCGTTTTCCGCCCGCCCTGGTGAACGAGCACCTGGAACCGCTGCGCCAGTCGCTGCGGCTGTCGCGCCAAGAGTTTCTGGGGCTCGGCCGCGTGCGCCCCGAGGACGATCGCGAATCCCTGTGCATGACCGTGCTGGCCTTCAAGATGTCCCGCTACGCGAACGCCGTCTCGTGCCTGCATGGACGGGTCACGCGCAAGGCGTGGCAAGTGCTATGGCCGCACCATCGGGAGGACGAGGTCCCCGTGGGGCACATCACCAACGGCGTGCATGCACGCACGTGGCTCGCCCCTGCCATGCAGGAGCTCTACGCCCGGCACGTCGGGCCGAACTGGGCCGAGAACCTGACCGAGCCCCGCATGTGGGCGCGCATCGAGGACGTCTCTGACGCCGAGCTCTGGGAGACACATCGGACCCTGCGGGCCAACCTCGTCAGCTTCGTCCGTCGCGAAGTGGCAGCGCAGCGGCGGGCGAATGGCCTGGGCGAGGAGTTGGTGCAGGCAGCGCTCCAGGCGCTCGATCCCGATGCGCTGACCATCGGATTCGCTCGGCGCTTCGCGACCTACAAGCGCGCGAATCTGCTGTTCACGGACATCGCACGTCTGACGCGAATCGTGTGCAACGAAAAACGGCCGGTCCAGATCGTCTTTGCCGGCAAGGCTCACCCAGCGGATCGACCAGGGCAGGAGGTGCTCAAGACTGTCGTGCAGGCGAGCATCTCCCCGGCGCTCCGAACGCACATCGTCTTCGTGGAGGACTACGACATCAACGTCGCCCGACACCTCGTGCAGGGCGTGGACGTGTGGCTCAATACGCCTCGCCGACCGCAGGAAGCCAGTGGGACGAGCGGCGAGAAGGTGTTGCTCAACGGCGGCCTCAACCTGTCCGTGCTCGACGGATGGTGGGCCGAGGCGTACGACGGGCAGAACGGCTTTGCCATCGGCAGCGGGGTTTCGCACCTGGATACGGCCGAGCAGGATCGCCGCGACGCCGAGTCTCTCTATCAGGTGCTGGAGAACGAGGTCGTGCCGCTCTATTACCAGCAGGACGAGCAGGGCGTGCCGCACGGCTGGGTGGCGTCCATCAAACGCGCGATCCGCACGCTCGGTTGGCGCTTCAACACCGACCGCATGCTGAGAGACTACGTCATGGAGTGCTACCTACCATCGGCTGGCGTCAACAGTTGCTCGATGCCCAAGTGATTCGACGAAGGAGTGGCTGTCACGAAACGGCTGTGCGGCCCCTCACCTCCTTTCCGTCGGGCCTCCTCTTCCCGGGCAGGGAACACTTCAAATGCTATGATGGCCGCGATGGGATTCGCTGGAAAGCTCGCTTTGGGGTGCACGGGCGCCCTGGTTGCCGTCGGGCTTTCGCGCGCGGCCTTTGCTGCTGCGGGGCCAGGGCCGACGTCCTGGCTACGGGCGCAGGGCTCCGCCACCACCTACACTCCAATCCGTGGATCCGGCGCCGCCAATCAGCCGCCCCCCGCGCCTTCGTCGTGGCCTGCTCCCCCGGCGGCCAGCCCGCCGCCGGCGCCCGCGCCGTGGCCCGCCCGACCGGAGGCCGGACCGTCGTCACCGCCGGCGGCCGGGTGGCCTTCGGCTCCACCTGCTTCCCCGCCAGCACCACCTTCGCAATCGCCTGCTCCTGCACCCACGCCATCGCCGTGGACTGCGCCGCCGGCCTCCGCACCGACGCCATCGCCGTGGACAACGGCGCCGGCTCCCGTACCCACGCCATCGCCGTGGACAACGGCGCCGTCGCGGCCGCCCGTGCCGGCTTCCTCACCGTGGGCGGCACCATCCCCGGCGGCGCCTTCACCTTGGCCGCCCACGTCTGTCGGGACCGTCCCGGCGACGCCGACCCCACCAGGGCTGTACGCGCCTGGTCCGGCTCCGGCATCCGTCCAGTACGTGCCTATCCAGCCGGTGCCGAGCGGCAGCCCTGCCGTGCCCGCCCCGGTGACGTATCCTTGGCCGCCATCCTCCGCGCTCCCGGCGCATTCGACCGCCGCCAATTCAGGCGTGACCGAATACCCATCGACCGCCGTGGCGAAGCGTGCGTCGCCACGGAGCCCTGCGAGCCGGGGCTGGCTTGGCCTCGGCGTGGACGTCGGGATGCCCGATGGTGCGAATCTCGGGCTCGTCTTGTCGCCGGTGCGCTGGCTCAGGCTGCAGGGCGCGCTAGGCACCAACTCCGCGGCCCTCGACTACCGTGGCGGGCTCACCTTTGCCCCAGTAGGCTGGGGGCCCTCGCTCACATTCGAGCTTGGACACTGCAATCTAGCTGACATGAATGGCGTCCTGAGGACGTTCTTCAGCGTTGCCAACTGGGTGAAGCCGTACGTGCAACAGCTCGGTTACACCTACTTCAACGCTCACCTCGGCTTCGACGTCCCGGCCGGCAACTTCTTGCTGTTTCTGCACGGCGGATACACGTACCTGGCCGGCACCGTGCGCGGCTCGGATCCCGTCGTGGTCGGGCGCAACTCCGACGGCACGCCGAACCTCACGGTCACCGTCGCTCAGGACGGACAGGTGTACGCGCACACGTTGTCTGCGAAGCTGGGCATCCTGTACATGTTCGGAGGCCTCTAGGAGATGCATCTCGTGCGCTTTCTGCTGGCCGGCCTCTTGGGGTTCGTGGCGGTTGCGTGTTCACCCGTGGTGGACGGCACCTTCTCCGAGGTCGAAGTGACCCGCCTCGACATCTCCGTGCCCGGGGCACCGGCCAGCGCACCCACGAGCGTGAGCTTCCAATTCACGTTCGCCAGCGGGCAACTCGGCGCCAATACCAAGCCCGACGCTCAAAGCCGAATCAAGGCCGTCGACCTCCATCAGCTCTCGATCAGAGCCAAGAGCGGCATTTCGGATCTGTCCTTCATCCAGTCACTCCACGCGGTCGCGTTCGTACCCATCAGCAAGACCACGAACATCGTCACCACCAGGCAGGTGGAGATCGCCGATTACCAGCGCCGAAGCGCGACGATCGTGGGCGCGGAGTTCGACGTCCCGCTGCCCGAGCCCGTCGATCTGTTGCCGATCTTGCGACCGAGCAGCACCGAGCCGGCCAAGGTCGTAGTCAGCGTGAATCTCGGCGGGCAGATGCCCACCGTGAGCTGGACCACCGACGTGTCGATGGTCCTGTCCGTGGAGGTACAGGACTAGGGCACGCGCTCCTTGCCGCGTGCCTCGTCCGACCGGTCGATTACGCGGCGACGCGGGAGGTGCGACGGAATCCAGTCGCCACCGCCGGCTCGCGCTCTTCCTCACCCTCATTGCCACCGAGCCGCGCCCACAGCTTCTTCAGCGCGCCAAGCTCGATCTGCCGGACGCGTTCGCGCGTCAGCGACAGGCGAATCGCGATCTCTTCCAGGGTCATCCCGCCTTGTTCGGCGGCTTCCAGTGCGCACGCCTCGCGAATCACGGGCAGGTGAGCCTCCGCCGGCTTCGCGCCGCGGCTGTCTCTGCGCTCGGATGTCAGGTTGAAGCGGCACACTGCGTGTGGACAGGGGCCGGGGAGCTTTCGGCAAGCACCACGCGTGATTTTGTAGATGTTGATGCGTAGCTCGTCTGCCATGGGGCACGTCCTTGTCTATCGGAAGTTCTTGGTTTGCAAAAACGCGGTCACACCTGCTTCGGCAGAACCCTCTGGCAGCTTTAGCGGGTTTCTCTTTGAATCCAAGATGTTAGCCGGGCTACATTCCACCAGGGCACAACTTGGACAGTTGAGCGGCCCAATAGAAATGCTGCCAGCGACGAGAATTCGGTGCCGAAGTAGGCGTCACTGACGGGTGGAGTTTTCAGGTAGCTCCACCGCGATTTTAGTCGTGCGCGCGAAAATCAACAAGGCCCCAATTCCGATGACGACCGCGAACCACAAGGTGCAGACACGTGTCACGAAGGTCGCGGCGGCTGCCACGCTGCGATTGCAGCCGACGGCGAGCTCGCCCAACATGGCGAGCATGCCCGCCTCCGTGACGCCCAGACCGCCAGGCAGGAAGGACAATGCACCGGCGATGGTCATCGAAGCGTAGATGAAGGTCGCCGCCTGCAGGTTGACCGATGCGCCCGCGAAACCGTGCACCACCGCCCAGAACGCCGCGCACTCGAAGAACCAGCTCACCGTCGAGAGCGCGACGCCGAGGAAGAGCGGCGCGGGGCGCAGGAGCGCTGCCGTGGTCTCGTAGGCTTCTTCGAGCTTGGGCGCGATCTTGCGCAGGCCGGGGAGCCGTGCGAACAGCCGCAGGAAGAACGTGGCGATCGGGCGAACCGATATCACGACCAGCCCGAACACGATGAGGCCCGCCCCCACGATGAGAAAGCGGGGATCTGCCTTGAAGGTGAAGATGCCCACACAGGCCAGCAGAAGCAGTCCGATGAGATCGGTCAGACGCTCGGCCACGACGATGGGCGCGGTTCGAGCGGCCGCGATGCCGTGCGATTCGCGCAACAACAGGGCTTTCACTGCCTCACCCAGCTTGCCGGGTGTCACGGTGAGCGAGAAGCCGGCCAGGAAGACCAGGAAACTGTGTCCTGCGGGAACACTCAACCCGAGGATCTTGAGGTAGTAGTGCCAGCGCCCGAAGCGGACGAGGTAGTTGAGAAACGCCAGCGCCAGCGCGGCCACCGCGATCAGCCACTGAAAGTCGGCCAGGGCGCGGCCGACGCTCTTGGCATCGGCCCAGATGGAGAATCCAACATAGACGGCGACGCCCGCGGCGACGCCGAGGATGACCCTCAGCAGAAGCTTCTTCACGGCCCGAGATTACTCGTCGATCTCTTGCTCGAGCGACTTTTCCACCCGTTTGCGCTCGTTGTGGTCGAGGATGCGCTTGCGCAGGCGGATGCTCTTCGGGGTCACCTCGACCAGCTCGTCCTCGTTGATGAGCTCGAGCGCGGCCTCCAAGGTCAAGTCGATGGGCGGGGTGAGGAACAGCTTCTCGTCGGCTGCCGTGGTGCGGATGTTGGTCAGCTTCTTCGCGCGCGAGGGGTTCACGATGAGGTCGTTGTTGCGCGCGTGCAGCCCCAAGATCTGTCCGCCGTACACCGCCACGCCCGGTCCCATGAACAACGATCCGCGCTCCTGAAGGTAGAACAGACCGTAGGTATTGGTGCTGCCCTGATCCTGTACCACCAAGACGCCGTTTGTGCGCGCCTTGAAGATGCCGGCGAAGGGGCCGTAGTGGCTGTAGTTGTGGTGCATGATGCCGGTGCCGCGGGTGTCGGTGAGGAACTGCGACCGGTAACCGATGAGGCCTCGCGCCGGCATGGCGTATTCGAGGCGCATGCGACCTTCGCCCTCGGGCCCCATCTCCTGCATGCGACCACCGCGGCGGCCGAGCTCTTCGATGACGGCGCCGGTGTAGTTCTGGTCCACGTCGATCACGACGTCCTCGTACGGCTCCAGCCGCTCACCGGCGGGCCCCTCCTTGAAGATCACCTGTGGCTGCGAGACCATCAGCTCGTAGCCCTCGCGGCGCATGGTCTCGATGAGCACGGAGAGGTGAAGCTCGCCGCGGCCCAGGACCTCGAAGGTGTCTGGCGATTCTGTCTCGACGACACGCAAGGCGACGTTGGCCTTCAGCTCCTTCATGAGGCGCTCGCGCAGGTTGCGCGAGGTCACGAACTTGCCTTCCTTGCCAGCGAAGGGGCCGTTGTTGGAGATGAACTGCATCTTCACCGTCGGCTCTTCGATCTCGAGCAAAGGCAACACCACGGGCCGTGCCACATCGGTGATGGTCTCGCCAACCGTGAGATCCTGCATGCCGGTGATGGCGCAGATGTCGCCCGCCACGGCCTCCGACAACTCGAAGCGTTTGAGCGACTGGTAGCCGAGGATCTTCGCCACGCGGAACTCCTCACGCTTGCTGTCGCGGTGGACGCACAGCACGCGATCGCCCTGGCGCACGCGTCCCGACAGCATGCGGCCGATGGCCACGTAGCCCAAATAGTCGTCGTAGTCGAGCGTGGCCACGTGCATGGCCAGCGGGCCGTCGACGTCGGCCGCCGGGGGGGGCACCGCCTGGACGATGAGATCGAGCAGCGGCGTGAGATCCGTGCGCTCGTCATTGAGGTGCTTGATCGCGTAGCCCTCGCGCCCCGAGGCGTAGATGACCGGGAAGTCGAGCTGCTCTTCGTTGGCGCCGAGCGCGCAGAAGAGATCGAAGGTGTCATTCACTGCGCCGTCCGGGTCGCAGCCCACGCGGTCGATCTTGTTGACCACGAGGATCGGGCGCAGACCGAGGGCGAGCGCCTTGCGGGTCACGAAGCGCGTCTGGGGCATGGGCCCTTCGAACGCGTCCACGAGCAAGAGTACCGAGTCCACCATCTTGAGCACGCGCTCGACCTCGCCACCGAAATCGGCGTGCCCGGGGGTATCTACGATGTTTATGCGGGTTCCCTTCCAGGTGATGGCGGTGAACTTCGCCAATATCGTGATGCCGCGCTCGCGTTCGAGATCGTTGGAATCCATCGCGCAATCGGCGAGTACCTCGCCGGCGCGGAAGTTGCCCGCCTGTCTGAGGAAACCATCCACCAGCGTCGTCTTGCCGTGATCGACGTGGGCGATGATGGCGATGTTGCGAACATCGCTGCGGCGGGGAGTGGTGTCGGAGATCGTGTTTGTGTCGGAACTGCTCATGCGGGGGCGCGAGACATAGCACGAACTCGTTCTGTACGCCTCCAATCATCTTGCGCTACGCTGCACGCCGTGACAGCGGGGGCCCCTGTGCAATCGAGCGGCGAAAGCAAAGGTGTTTTGCTGGCGTTGGTCATTCTGGATGCGGGGGAGTCCGCGTGTGCTGCCTTCGCCGCAGGCGATCAAGAGAAGATTCGCGAGGAGTGGCGGGCCCTTGGCCGACTCGGCGACAATGAGCGGAAGGGACTCGTCGAGGCTTGGTGCGCCGAGTCTAGCAGCGGCTTGCCGCGCGGAATTGACTTGCTGCATTCGACATGGATCGACGACGCACTGGTGGCAGAGCCGCCCGATCTGGCCGAGAGAGTGCGGGCTATCGTGTCCGGCACGTCTCTCGGCGCCTCGTTGTCGACGCGACCCGAGCGGGCTTCTGCTTGCGTGTCCGACGGCGATCTTGCTTGTCTCGCCCTCGGCCACCTCGCTCCGCTGTGTGAAGGTGAGCTGGGTCCCTTGGCAGCCAGCTTGTGTGCGATGCCGTTCGAGGAGCTCGTGCACGAAGTGACCCGCGTGGGTGCTCGGACACTGGGACACTCGCTCGTCGGAAGCGACGCCACCTTACGATCGCGAGCCATGGCCATGGCCGGCCCGCCTTGGGCCGATGTCATCGAACGCGCTGCCAACGAAGCGATCTCGAACGAAGTGCGCATGGTTGCGGCCGCTTCCGTGGCGGGCCCGATGGACAAGAACGCGCGCACGCCGTCGGATCGCCTGCTCGACATTGGCCTTCGCGCGCTCGCGTCCACACTGTCGTCGGAGCATCCGGGCTCGCTGGCCCGCGTGGCCGGCCGCCTTCCGGTACCGCTAGGCCGGCGGCTGCTCGGATGGTAGAGGAGCGGGATGGGCTACATCGTCAAGGCGACAGGGGGCGCGGATTTCGTGGCGGCGGATCCTCGTGGTGTGGGCACGTCGGACGGTCTGGCCGCGCAGGTCACGGAGATCCTGGTGGCGGCGCGAGTTGCGGCCGACGCTGAGTGGGCGGAGGCCAGAGACGCGGCGCCGATCCTCGCGCGCAAGATGGCCGAGAAGATCATCGGTCGGGCCGTCGAGCTGGACGCGGGGGTGATGGGTGAGATTGTCGAGCAGGCTCTGAGAGCGTGCCCTGGCCATGCCAATGAGATCCGGTTGCGCGTACACCCCGCCGAGCTCGTGGCTCTCGAGCAGTCGAGACCGGGGTGGTTCGCAGACGAGGGTGCCCGAGATGTGATTCGCTTCGTGGCCGACGAGACCGTGGGCCGTCACGGCTGCGTGGTCGAGACTGCTGCGGGCCGCGTGGATGCTCGGCTCGTGACCCAGCTCGGCGTGCTCGAGGGCGTGCTCGGCGGTGGACAGGGAGGCGCGTAGACCATGGTGGAGGGGAGGAGCGGGAAGGCCCCCTTCGATCTGACGGAGGCGTTGCGCGCCCTCGAAGGCGCGAATCCACTGCGCGTGTCCGGGCGTGTGACCGAGGTCGTCGGGCTCGTGGTCCGCGCCGCGGTTCCCGGGATCCACGTCGGCGATCTGGTCACGTTGGCGCCGGGCTCGGGCGGCGCGAGCTTGCAGGCCGAGGTCGTTGGCTTTCGGGGTGAGGAGGCTCTGCTGATGCCCCTCGGGCCTCTGGCGGGGATTGGTCCCGACGCGATGGCGAGCACCACGGAGCGCCGGCTCACGGTGCCGGTGGGGGAGGGCTTGCTTGGCAGGGTACTCGACGGTCTTGGCCAGCCCATCGATGGCCTGGGTGCCATCGTCGGCGCAACGGAAGAGTGGCAGGTCGAGCGCGCCGCCCCCGATCCGCTCTCTCGCCAACGCGTGAGCCGGCCGCTTGCCTTGGGAATCCGTGCCATCGATGGCTTCCTGACCGTCGGGGAAGGGCAACGCGTGGGCGTGTTCGCCGGCGCTGGCGTGGGCAAGTCTTCACTGCTTGGACAAATCGCACGGAACGCCGATGCCGACGTGAACGTGATCTGCCTGGTCGGCGAGCGCGGACGCGAAGTGAACGAGTTTCTCGAGGATGCTTTGGGCCTGGAAGGGCGGTGCCGTTCCGTGGTCGTCTGCGCGACCAGCGATGCGCCTTGCCTGGTTCGCCTGAAATCGGCGATGGTCGCGACCGCGATCGCAGAGTGGTTCCGCGAGCGCGGCAAGCGCGTCTTGCTGCTGATGGATTCTCTCACGCGCTTCCTTCGCGCCCAGCGCGAGGTCGGTCTGGCCGCAGGTGAGATTCCGGTCCGGCAGGGGTACCCCCCGAGTGTGTTTGCCGTGCTGCCGCAGTTGCTCGAGCGCGCCGGCAACTCGGACCGTGGCTCGATCACCGGCATCTACACGTTGCTCGTCGCGGGCGGCGACATGGAAGAGCCCATCGCAGACGAGGCACGCGCGATCCTGGACGGCCACATCGTCCTGTCGCGCACCCTCGCGGAGCGCAACCACTGGCCGGCCATCGACGTGCTGCCATCGCTGTCGCGCGTGATGGCGTCGGTTGCCGATCGGGAACACGTGGAGGCCGCCGGACATGTCCGCGAGCTTCTGGCCGTCTACGAGCAGAAGCGCGACCTGATCTCCATCGGCGCCTACAAGCCTGGCAGCGATGTCCGCGTGGACCGCGCGATTGCCAAGAGCGATGCGATTGCCGCGTTCCTGCGCCAGCGCATGGAGGAGCGTTCGCTGTTGCCGGAAACGCGCCGTCGTCTTCTGGCTTTGCTATAAGGAGGCTCATGAGCGACTGTCTGTTCTGCAGAATTCGCGATGGCCAGATCCCCGCGACCATCACCTACCGCGACCAGGACGTGATCGCCTTCAAGGACATCACACCCAAGGCGCCCTTCCATCAGCTGGTGATCCCCACCGTGCACATCGCCAGCCTGACCGAGGCCAAAGCGGACCATGCTGCTCTGCTTGGCAAGCTGATGGTGGTGGGCAGTGACTTGGCCGCGGCGGCGGGCTACCGGGACAGCGGCTTCCGGGTGGTCATGAACGCCGGTCCGGATGCAGGTCAGTCCGTGGGGCACGTCCACCTGCACGTGCTGGCCGGCCGCGAGCTTGGCTGGCCCCCCGGGTAGGCCCCAAGCGCGGCGCAACGAAGTCCCCAGCGATGGCGACGCCGTCGTGGAGGTCCCTCTGTGCGGGCTTCGTCACACTGGCTACACGCGACATACCGCCAGGCGCTTCGGCGTGCGGCTAGCGCCACAGGATACAGATGTCATAAGTGGCGTTGCCATCGCACGGTTGTGCGACTCGCGGGTGACTTGATGCCCTGGCGCCGGCTGGGACTGGGGAGATTACCGTCGACAGCCGTAGGAGCCGGTAGGTAGTATGCCTGGCTTTCGATCGCCTCGATGTTTTGGAGGGATTCATGATCCACGGATGTTCCAATTCCCGTCTCCGGACCAAGTCGCTTGGGCGTGTGGGCATCATGATGGCGATTCTCATCGCCGCTTGTGCACCATCCCGGACGCCCAACGTCGCGACGGAAGGCTCGGGTGGGATCAGTTCATCCGGTGGCGTGTCGGCTGGCGGAGGCGCGGCTGGCTCGGGCGGTGACACGAGCTCTGCCATGGGTGGGGTTTCGGCTTCTGGCGGTGCCGGGAGCGCGGGCAGTGGCGGCAGCGGTGGAACTGGCGGCCCTCCGCCTGCGAACATCTCGTGTACGAGCGACGCCGATTGCACTTCCACGGGTCAGGTGTGCGAGCCAGTGACCAAGCTGTGCGTGCCGTGCGTGAAGACCGCCGACTGTTCGCCGGGCACCCATTGCCTGGGCAGCAAGTGCGTGTCCTTCACTCCCTGCACGAGCAAGGGCGATTGCTCAGCCGAGCCCATCTGCGAGCCGACGCGAGGGGTTTGCGTTCAGTGTACGAAGGACACCGACTGCGCGACCAGCCAAGCGTGTACCGCGAACAAGTGCGTGCCCGTGGCGATCTGCAAGGACAACGGTGACTGCCCGAGCAGTCTTTGCGATACGGCCAACGGCCGTTGCCTGGAATGCCTGGTCGACAGCCATTGCACTGCCAGCAACACGCACTGCTTGCGCAACTTCTGCCGGCCCGCGTGTGCGACCCAGGCCGACTGCACGCCGCTTGGAATGGTTTGCGATACCGCGAACAAGGTCTGCATGCAGTGCATGGCCTCGAAGGATTGTCCGGCGTCGTGGCACTGCCTGATGAACGCCTGTGTGCCCGACGTGTGTGACGCCACCCAGTCGGCGTGCAATGGCACCAGCGTCGCCGGGTGTGGCACCGACGGGGACGTGTTCGACAATTTCACCTCGTGCACTGCCAGCAAGCCGTGCACCGCCTTGGGTGCGGTCGCGACTTGCGGCGGCGTGCCGGTCGGCAGGGATGCTGGGGTGTCCTCGGACGGCCCCATCTCGTCGGGCGATGCCGCCGTCGCGTCGATGTGTCCTGCCGGCACCACGGCCGATCCGTGCAAGACCGGCATCCCGGCGTTCAGTGGCAGCCAGACCGTCGACGGCAACGGCAGCGAGTTCTGCGGCCTGCCGTACTTCACGCTCAGCGCGCAGAACGCGGCCAAGGTGAACAACTACAGCAACGCCCCCACTTCGCAGTTCGAGACCGTCACCGCACGGGTTGGATGGGATTCGGCGGGCGTGCACTTCTGGATCGAGGTGAAGGATACATCCATTCAGACCGCGTACATGGCTGACAGCGCGCAGGCCATCAACAAGGCCTACACGGGCGACTCCATCGAGCTCTTCGTGGCGTCCAGCAGCAGCGTCACCGGGCTGACCTCGAAGGACACCAACACCGTTCACGTCATCATTCCCGCGAACGGGCCGGCCGTCCTCGTCAAAGACACGGGCAACTCCGGCACGCCCTCGGCGCTGCCGACCTCACAGTACGCCCAGTCGACCACCAGCACCGGCTACGCCATCGAGGCGCTGATTCCCTGGCCGGGCACCGCCCCCAGCGCCGGAACGGCCGTCCGCTTCGACATGGCCTTGAACAGCGCCGACAAGTCCTTCAGCAACATCGACGGTATGCGAGACGGACAGCTCGTCTACTTCTTGGGCCAGGTCAGCGGCTCCACTTGCCAGACCTCCGAGGGCACCCTTCCTTGGTGCGACAACCGGACCTGGTGCCAGGTGAACGCTCTCTAGACCGCGCCCGCGGTTAGCTGTCCCCAAACGCCCGCCTGCTCGATTTGGGCGGGCGTTTGCACGTCTGGCGTCCACGCACGCCCGAGCTGCGAAGGGACATGTGTGTTTCGCGCATGTGTCCAGCACGTGAACTCCACTGTGCTGGATCTCGGTCTTCTGTTTCGGAATTGGCCATCTCAATTTACAGCGGTTTCACTCTCGCGAAATCCGTCTGTTGTGCGCCTCTGCTACACAGATAGAGGGCGTTCAACTCGAACTGATTATCGGAAAGGCCAGTCATGAAGAAGATCGAAGCCATCATCAAACCGTTCAAGCTCGACGACGTGAAGCAGCGGGTTTACGCGGCCGGAGCGAAGGGGATGACAGTGTCGGAGGTGAAGGGCTTCGGGCGCACCGGCGGGAAGAAGGAGGTGTACCGCGGCTCGGCCTACGTCGTGGACTTCGTTCCCAAGGTCCGCATCCAGCTCTTCGTCGACGACGACTTGGTGACGCCGGTCTTGGATGCCATCGTGGCGGCTGCCCGAACTGGCGAGATCGGCGACGGGAAGATCACGGTGAGCAGCTTGGAGGAGGTCGTTCGCATTCGCACGGGCGAGCGAGGGAAGGACGCACTCTAGTCTGACGCATGGTCGATGACGAATAGAAAGGAAGACACGATGTTCGGTGACAAGAAGACCGTATCTGTTTCTCTCTTTGCGCTGACGCTGGCGCTCGGACTGTGTGCCACCGAGTCGGTGCATGCCGACGAGACCGCGGCGCCCACGCAACCTGCCCAGCCCTCCGCCCCCGTTGCTGCGCCTGCCGAGCCCGCTGCCGTCCCCGCACCGGCTGCGGCGCCGGGCTCCCCTGATCTCGCCGCGCGTGTCGCCGACCTGGAAGCGTACATCAACAACACGGCACCCAATTCCCTGACGGCCGTCCCCGGCCCCGGACACAACGCCTGGATGATGACCTCGACCGCGTTGGTCCTCTTCATGACCTTGCCTGGACTCGCCCTGTTCTACGGTGGCCTGGTCCGCCGTAAGAACATCCTGTCGGTCGTGGCGCAGTGTTTTGGCGCCGCGGGCTTGGTCACCATCCTGTGGTGGGCTTTCGGGTACAGCGTCGTGTTCTCCAGCGCGGGCTCGGACAGCGGCTATTCGATCCTGGGTTCGATGAAGTTCGCGTTCCTCAAAGGCGTGGGCTCGGCGCCCAATCCCGACTACAGCCCGTGGGTCTCGC
>CAZYFU010000028.1:0-29503 GCA_964647025.1 uncultured Myxococcales bacterium
GCCGCAGCCGGTGCAGTGGTCGAGGTCCACGTGCGGGACCTTGAGAGTCTTCTGGGTGCCGTCGCGTGCGGTGATGGTCTCCATCTTGAAGTAGATGGCTTTCGGCGAGGTCGGGCACACCTCCTCGCAGACGATGCACTCGGTGCCGTAGCCCCAGGGCAGGCAGCGGCCCTTGTCGAAGCACGCCGAGCCGATGCGGACCGGCGGTTTGTTCGGCATGTCGCCCACCTTGTCGGCCACGGTCAGCCTCGCGATGGCACCGGTGGGGCAAACCTGACCGCACAGCACGCAGCTGTGCTCGCAATACCCCATGCGCGGGATCAGAATCGGCGTCCAGAACCCTTCCAGACCGGCCTCGTAGAGCGCGGGCTGGAGCGCGTTGGTGGGGCAGACCTTCATGCACGCATCGCACTTCAGGCACTTGGCCAGAAAGTCCGGCTCGTCCAGCGCTCCCGGCGGGCGGATGCGCGCTGGATGGGGACGCGGGTCGACGCCGTCGGAGGCGCGCATGAGCGGCACCGCGGCGACCCCGGCGACCCCGGCCGTGATCCACTTGCGGCGCGACAGATCGGTGTGGGTGCGCGAGAGCTTGAGCGACGGCAAGAACCGGTACTTGATCCCGTTGCGTTTGCAGCCGCTCGTGCAGTTGAGGCACACCATGCACTCGGTGGCTCGCACCGTGCCCTGCGGATCGGCGGCGCCCTGACAGTCCGCGCCGCATACGTCGCACTCGGTGCACTTGGCCGGGTCCTTGCTGATGCGGAAGAGCGAGAACTTCGACAGGAGCCCAAGGAACGCACCGAGTGGGCAGAGCACGCGGCAGTAGAAGCGCGGATAGACGAAGTTCAGGGCCAGGGCGCCGAAGAACACCAGCGTGATGAGCGTGCCCCACTGGAAGTGGCGTTCGCCCTGGTACATCCCGAACGCGGTGTTGCTGGCCGCGGGGATCGCCGAAGCGGACAGCCCGCGCCAGGTCGAAGCGATGGGGTCGAGCAGGCCAATCTGGGTGCTGCCCGCGGCGGCCAACCCCAGCATCACGGCCAAGATGGCGTACTTGATCTTGTGCGACGGCCGCGGAGCGTTCTGTTCGACACGCTCGAGGAGCTTGCGCTTGCGCCCGAGGTGCCCGAGCACGTGGTGCAGCACGCCCATCGGGCACATCCAGCTGCAGAAGAATCGCCCGAAGATCAGGGTGAGCACGATGAGCGGCAAGGCCCACCACAGGGTGTGGTGCAGGCTGTGCGACGCGAGCGAGGTGGTCAGCGCGACCAACGGATCGATCTTTAGGAACCACGGCACGTCGTATCCGTGGATGAAGGCCGACGTGGTGGAGAACACCAGGAAGATGAAGAACGCGAAGAACGCGAGCTGGTAGAACCTGCGCAGCCAAAGGAACATGGCTAACCTCCCATCTCCTCGGTCTTGAGGCCCCGCCAGTTCATGGTGCCGAGACCTGCTTTCATGCCTTCGACGACGAAGCCCACGTCGGAGGGCGATAGGCCGAGCAGCCCCGCACCGAAGGCATCGAGCGCGACCTCGTCGGTGCTGACCGCGATGGTGTCGAGCCGCTTCACGTCGGCCAGGCTGCCGCCCGTGGGCCCGTTGGCGAGCAAGATGCGCGTGGCGTCCATGATGGTGAGGGTTGGCTTGACCATGGCTGCGAGGTCGACGATGGAGAGGTGGATGTTCTGGTGCAGCTTCACGCGCTGGCCGCCCAGCACCCCGTACCAGTTCTTGAGCGCCATGGTGGCGCCGGAGAGGCCGTGTTGTTTGACCACCGGCAGGTTGATGACCTTGTCGGCGTCCACGAAGGGATAGAGCACGTCGGCGGTTCGCAGCAGCTTGCCCGAGACGTCGACCTCGCGGAATGCCGTGGATTCGGGATGCACCACGGTCGCGCCCGCGGCCTTCGCGGCCTTCTCGATGCCCGAGCGGGCGAAGCACTGCTCGGCCGTGTTCACCGAGACGTCGGTCACCCAGATCTTGCCCGCACCAGCCGCCGCCACCAGCTTGACGACCTCTGCCACTACGTCTGGATTGGTGTTGGCGGCCTGCTCGGGCAAGCGGTTCCAACCGATGTTCGGTTTGATCACCACGCGGTCGCCCTTCTTCACGAAGCGCTCCATGCCACCGACCGCGGCTACCGCTCGGCGGACGTTCGCGGCAGCGTCGGTGCCGCGGGCGATGGCCAGCTCGACGGCGCCGGAGACCTTGTCTACCCGGTGATCCCTCAGCTTGGGGAGCGCCTTCGCCTTGGCTTGGCCGGCTGGCGCGCGCAAGCCCAGCCCCAAGCCGACCGTGCCGCAGGCAAGCGCGGCGGTGACGCCGACGCGCAACAGGGCGCGGCGGTCGGGGTCGGTCTGCGGCGAGGGCTCGGTCTTCCCGCTCGAGCGCAGGCGAGACTCCGCGACGACATCGGAGGTGGTCTTCTCGCCGTCGCTCATTGCATCTTCTCCTTGAGGGTGCGCGCCACGGCGGGGAGCACGGCCTCCGCTTTGGCGTCAAAGGCGGTCAACTTGGTGTAGTAGCGACCCTGGCGGAACACGAAGGACATGGGCCCCGCAATGGCGTCGGGAAAGCCTTCGACCGGTTTGGCATGGGCGGACTTCTCGGCGTTGTAGATCGAGAGTGCGTTTTCGGGTGTGGCCATGTCGTACACGTCGCAGACCAAGTCACTGCCTTCCGGCGTCGACAACTCGGCCGCGCCCAGCTTGCGGAAATGTCGCTCGATGAAGATCGGCGCTGCACCGTCGATGTAATCGAACAGTCCCTTCTCATCGTACAGGGCGACTTTGTCCTTGACCTTGGCGCCTACGAACGGTGCATCGAAGAGCGCGCGCAGAGCAGCGTCTGCGTCGCCACCGCCAGGCCGCGCGGCCACGACGACCTTTTCCGGGGCAGGGGAGTGTCGCCCCATCCACACGAGTGAGCCGATCAGGGTCGGCGGAATCAACGCGAGGACGACGAAAACGACGATGCGCACGGCTGGCGACAGCGTATGTCGAGCGACCCCGAGCAATCAAGAGCGACCGCAGCGCAATTCGCGAATTGCGGAGCCTCTAACAGGCGTGGATAATCGCGAGCCTGGACCGGGCACCCGTTTGGGCATTCTCCCGACCCACGGCTCCAGAATCCGAAGGAGGACTCGATGACCCGTTTTCGCTCACTCATACTCAGCGCCATCTTGGGCGCGTCGCTCGTGGCCTGCGGCAGCAGCAGTGACGATGGTGCCGGAGGGGCCGGTGGCGGCAGCGCTGGTGGAGCCGGCGGCAGCGTTGGTGGAGCCGGCGGCAGCGTTGGTGGAGCCGGCGGCACCACCGAGAAGGCAATCCTGGACTTGGTGCTGAAGGACAACGAGCTTCCGGGCTGGACAGCCAACCCCGCCAACGCAAAGACCAGGGGCAAGTTGGCCGTGACCGCGACGGATCAGGCCACGACCGAGGGGTACATCGACGGTGCTGCCGCGGACTTCTTCAAGGCGCCGCTCACGCCGGTCATGTTCGCTTGGCAGAGCTACATCAACACCACGTTGCCCAGCGCTCCGGTGGCTCCCGATCCCTTGGGCGTGAAGGTTGAGCTGTACATCCTCCAGATGCCCGACGCGGGGCAAGCGACGAGCTTGTACACGTCGCTGCTCTCCGCCAAGCTCTACGCCAAGTGGACCTGGACGGACCCGAGCTCTCTGACAGGGGTCGACCAGTCGCGGGTGACCAACGCCGGGGATACTTACAAGTTCAACTTCACCAAGGGCGTGTACTACGTCGAGGTGAATCTGTCGCCTTCCTACGGCCCCGCCCCCGACTACCTCGAGAACGACCAGACCCTCATGCAGGCCGCCTTCGACTTCGCCGCCGCCATCGCTGCCAAGATGTAGCAGTCTCTCAGTCGTCGCCCCCGGTGTCCGCAGCGGCATCGGGGGTGGAGACGGTGCCGTCGGGCTGCAACGTGATGAGGTCGTAGCCCTTGGTTCCGATGCCGAGCTGGTAGGCGTTCTCCATCCAGGCTAGGACTTCCGTGCTGACTGGGCCCATGTTTCGTGGGCGCGCGGCTCGGACCTCGTTCATCAGATCGAGCACGTAGTAGTCGAGGGCCAGTGGGTCCATGGACGCAAAGATGCGTCCCGGCAGCGCGTTGGGCATGGAGTTCGTGTCGCCGCTGGCGACGGCCCGTAGGGCATCGACGATGGTGAGCTTGATGCTGTTTCGGATGGCCGGGAAGTTGTAGATGGCAGGCAGCGCCGTCTGCATGTCCTGGTGTTTTATCTCATCGGTATGGAAGCTGCCGGGACAGTCGATGATCCCGAATACGTTCTTGAGAGCGCCCGTGACGCCCGTCTGTCCGTGGACCTTGAAGACCGGACAGTTGATGGTCACGTCAGTCAGCTCTGTCAGGATGCGCGACAGTCGAGGCTTGGTGCCCTGGATGATGCCGTAGTCGTTCTCGGAGTAGCCGGGTCCCTTGCCTGCGTAGTCGGGCGTATCGAGTGTTCCCATCAGCTTGGCAACCTGAAAGGCTTTCGAGGTGTATCCCGTGTCGTTCATCTCCTTGAGGTTGCGATCCCACACGATGATGTTTCCGGCACAGACATCCGCCTTGCTGACCAGACTGTTCACGATGGCCAGAACAAGCGCGGGCGTGGTCGGAAAGGCGCCATTCAGGCAGTTGATCTTGATCCCGACGCGCGTACAGGACCCGATGCCCGGCACGATCTTCGACCATGGATTGGCGGCCCCGTCCGCGAGCGCCGACAAGACGGCGTCGACCATGCCCTGCACGGCGCTGAGCTGAGCCGGCTCCTCGGAGAGGCCCTTGCCGTCGAGACTGTCGTCACGTTGGATCGTGACGACGGTGGACTTGCCGGGGCGGGGACCGTTGCTGGTCTCGTCGAGGCTGGTTCCTCCGTCCGGACCACTGCAGCCGCACGTCGCGATCGCGCTGTCCGGACCCGCGTCGGGCCAGCTTCCTCCGACGCCGGGAAAGCACCCCGCGATTCCTCCCAGCGAGGCTGCCGCGGCCGCGCCTGCCGCGCCAGTCAGTATCTCTCTGCGGGTCATGCCTGTCTTGGCCGCCATGGTTTGCACTTCCTTGGAGCAGCCTCCGGCCACTCCGTGTGACGAACCGGTATTTCGGACGAAGATTAGCACAAGCGGTGTTTTGCATCTGATACAATCCCTGCCTCGGAGAGGGGCCCGGTTTTCTCAACGACCGACGGGGGGAATGCGGTCACAACGGAAAAGGAAGCCCAGATGAAGCTCATTAGCCGACGCACCTTTGTAGGAAGCTCGATCGCGGCTGCCGCGACTTTGAAGTACCGCCGAGTCCTCGCTGCTGGTCCCGAGTCCGATATCATCGACGTTAGTGGCTCCGATCCTGCGAAACTGGTGGCGGCGGGGTTGGCCGCGCTGGGGGGGATCTCGAAGTTCGTAAAGAAGGGCGACTTCGTCGTCATTAAGCCCAATGCCGCGTTTGCAAATCCGCCAGCGTGGGGGACGACGACACATCCCGAGACCGTGGTAGCCATCGTCAAGGCCTGTCTCGAAGCCAAGGCGAAGGAGGTCCTGATTCTCGAGTTCCCGCAGGGCAAGGCAGAGGATGCCGACAAGTGCCTGGTCCGTTGCGGCCTGAAGGCAGCCTTGGCGGCGGTTCCCGGCGTCAAGGTCAAGCTGCTCGGCCCGGGTGACTTCCAGAAGGTCGAAGTGAAGGGCGGCGTGGTGCTCAAGTCCGTGGACGTGGCCAAGCAGCTCCTTTCGGCCGACGTGTTCATCAACGTGCCCGCCGCGAAATCCCACTACCAGGCAGGTGTGTCCTTCGGTCTCAAGAACCACATGGGGGTGATCTTCGATCGCCAGGCATTCCACACCGCCATGGAATTGCACCAGGCGGTGGCCGATCTGGGGCGGGTGATCAAGCCGCAGCTCACGATTCTCGACGCGACTCGGGCGCTGCTGACCAACGGCCCCAAGGGGCCTGGCGAGACCTCCGAGCCCGGGCGGATGATCTTCGGGCGCAAGGTCGCATCGGTGGATGCTTACGGCCTCACCGTCGCGAAGTTCAACAGCAAGGCCATGACCCCGGCCGACGCGCGCCACATCGAGTTTGCCGGCAAGGCGGGCCTCGGCGAGGTCGACGTCGCCAAGCTGAAGGTCAAGAAGGTCACGGCGTAGCTGCCCTGCATGAGACGCATTGGCCTGGCACTGGCCGTGTGTGTGTTGCTGCATGCCGCGGTGGCGCGCGCGCGCACTCCTGAGATCGCAACCGATCCTCGCGGGGGTATCTGGCTCGCCCAAGACGACAAGTTCATCTTCAACACGCTCGACCGGTGGTCGGTGTTCTCCGCGGGGGCGACAGTCAACAAGCTCGTCGTCGACCAGAGCATCCTGTGGATCGCCACCGACGATGGCGTCATTCGCTTTGACGTCGGTAGTCAGAAGTCGACCAGGCTGACCATGGACGACGGCCTGCCAAGCCAACGGGTCAGCACCGTCGCCTTCGACGACCAGTACGTCTGGTTCGGCACCAACAAGGGCTTGGTACGCTACCGCAAGCTCGATCGTACGTTGAAGGTGTACGACGAGAGCAATGGCTTGCCCAGCAAGGCCATCACGTACTCGGTGGCTATCGGGAGGCAGGTCTGGTTCGGCACGCGCGCGGGTATTGCCGTGTACAGTCCCGACGTGGACGGCTTGCGCGGCTTCGGCGAGGCGGATGGTCTTGCTTCCGGAGACGTGGCCGAGATCTTCCCGCTAAGCGGAGACCTCTGGTGTCGGACCGACGTCGGGCTGTCGCGCTTTCGCATTCAGCAGCGCGTGTTCACCAATTTCCCCATGACCCTGATGGGCGCCACGCAGATTCGGGTCATGACCTCCGAGGGACAGAATCTCTGGCTGGGCACGGACAATGGGCTGTGGTTGTTCGAAGGGGCAGGGGACACGGTTCGCATCTTTCCCCAGCAAGACGCTCTTGGCAGCAAGATGATCGTTGGTGTCGAATCGACGCCCTCCTACATCTACTTCGTCACCGACAAGGAGATCCTCCAGTACAACAAGCTGACGCTTGCGATCCGACGCTTTTCTGCCGCGGAGGGGTTGCGGCGGCAGGAAGGCTCGACGGGCTCACTTTCGAGCGACAAATTCATTACCGTCCTGTTCGCCGACGGAGCGGTCCTTTACAACATCCAGCTCGACCAGTGGACGGAGCGCAGCCTCGATCTGACCGCCTCTAGCGAGAAGAAGACCAACGTCCGCGCCTTCGGACAGCTCGAGCTGGAGCAACCGTTCGTCGATGGCGAGCGGGACGCGCCGAATTCCTATGCCACTGCCATAGGCGGCCTGGGTTTCGGCCGACAGCTCGAAAAAGACCGCAGCGTGAACGGATCGGTCTACCTGGACTATGGGCAGCTCAACGCGGGCGGAATCCAGGATCTTCAGTACAAGATCGAATACCTCGGGAACCAGAACGACGTGGTCCGGGACGTCCGCATCGAGGACAAGCTCAAGTACCGCTACATCGAGGAGGGGCTCGACAGGCAACTGCTGGTGCAAGGCGCCCACGTCGGCCTCGCCAGCGCTGGTACGGAGCCAAAGGTCAAGTTGGCGGTGGATGCCGGCTTCCGTCGCGGGCAGCTGGTGCGCGACTTCCTGACCGGCCCATGGCAGGAGATGTACCAGCTGTCGCAGAAGTACATCCTGCCGGGCTCGGAACGCGTCTATGTCGACGGTGAGCTGCTCAACAACGGCGCCGACTACACGGTGATCTATCCGACCGGGCAGCTGACCTTCCTGAACCGCGAGCGCATCGACGACTTGAGTGTCATCACGGTCGAGTACGAGCGCGATCTGATGCCGAAGAAGTCTCTGGGCAAGCTGTCCCTGCAGAAGCGACTGCCCGCCAGCAACGAGATCGGGACGTGGACCCAGTCGGGGACGCCATCGCCCATTACCACTGACACTGGCCTGTACAACCAAATCGATGGTGCGGCGCCGAAGTACATCGACCGCGGCTGGGTGGCCAGTGTCTACGCCACCTATCAGCAGGGCGGGGCGAGTATTCAGGTCGCCATCCACAACATGGGCACCCCCGAGAATGCCGAGATGCTTTTCAACATCGACCTCCCGGTCTCGCGCCTCGAGCTGTCTCACACTGACCCGGCTGCTCCCGGCGGAAAGCGGCCTGACGCCGTGGTAGACCTCGGCTTGCCCGCGGCCTACAAGGCGATCGCCTTCAGCGGGCAGTACTACATCGAGGTCAACATCGACGACCGCTCGGACGCGGCGCTCGTCTATTTGAAGACCTTTGCCTTGCTGGTCCTGAACCGGGACAAGTTGGTGACCGCGCACATCGGCGACACTTTCAAAGAGGCCATCGTCGCGGCACGCGGAGCCGTGTCTCCGGTGTCGGGCATGGAGCTCGGCGCGCGTGTGGTGCAACTGCAGCAGACGACATCGGGCGAAGGTGCCCCTACCGGTGCGCCGCTCCTGAATTTGACCAGCGGCGTGGTCGACGGTCGCTACCAGACCAACGTGGGGGAAGGCGGTCTGCTCACCAGCTATGCGGAGGTCGGGGTTTCGCACGATTCGAACGGCGGAAGGCCGGACGGCGTGGCCGGCATGGGCTTCGTCAGAGTATCCAGCTCTCGACTCGAAGGTATGGTGTCGGCGAGGGTGAACACCGAGAACTGGACTCCGGTCGGCCACACTTCACCCATCATGGACACCGCGGGCGGTGTGCATCGCGGATGGAACGATGCCCGCATGGGCGTACTGCGAGACCAG
This sequence comes from uncultured Myxococcales bacterium, assembly GCA_964647025.1. Lineage (GTDB taxonomy): Bacteria > Myxococcota_A > Polyangia > Fen-1088 > Fen-1088 > Fen-1118. The sequence continues at coordinate 8,772 of CAZYFU010000028.1, forward strand.
ACCCAGCTGAACGTGACGGGCTACCCGGCCGAATGGCTACCGGTGACTGCGCTGTTCACGCGGCAGAATGCGTTCTTGACCGACGGCAGCGGTGAGACCGGAATGCTCCAGCACGCCATCGCCCGGGTTCAGCTCAACAAGGCCGGATTGCCGGCCACGACCCTCCAGTTCGGCAGCACAGAGCTCGACAACCCCAATGCGTACCAAGTCCACCGCCTGCAAGGGTCGGCGCAGACGGACTACGATCTCGCCCCGCTCTTGTCCTTCACGCGCATCAAGCGGTTCAACGTGCGCGGCCTCTACAGCATCTCGCAATCCGAGACCGATCAGGGCGGCGTCTATCAGTACGGCGATCGTGTTCGATTGGCCCGCCTCGAGGGGAAGCTTTCCCCCACCCTGACCGAGTCCGTGAATGCGCTATTCCGCATGCGCGACGTCGAGCGTCAGACCGCCGTCGACGGGGCCTACATGCGCAGCATCTACCACTGGGAGCTTCTGTCCGGGGCGCAAAGCACCATCATCCCGGGCCTGGTGCCCAGGCTCGGCTACAACATCTTCTACGACGACTGCCGGGTCGACGGCGGCTGCACGGCGTCTGGGAATGGCACCATCGGTACCACCAATAGCCCCGTGAGCACGATTGCCGACGTCGGTGCCTACTGGTCGAACACGGGGATCGCCGGATCAGGGAGAATACCTCCGGGACCTCCGGGCGGTCTGCCGCTCATTGGTCCGGGGCGTTCGATGACCGGCTCCATCGGTGGCTCTCTGGGCATTTACCCCGGCCAATGGTGGGCCAAGCTCACACCTCTTGCCGTCGTGCCGAGCCTGACGGTCGGCAACACCGAGTCCTCTGAGCAAGGCGTGAAGTCCAAATTGGAGCGGGTCTACGACTACGTGGTTACGGAGGTCTGGGCGGGCCGCAAGCTGGAGATGATGTTGTATCAGCGATACCGCTATACGGCGAGCGAAGCCGACCAACACACGACCGCCAGCATGACCATGCTGCAGAATCGCATCGTCTACCGTCCTGTGTACACTTCGCCGATCACCCTGCTCGTGAACTACCAGGGTGATCGGCGGCTCAACGATCCGGAGCTTCTGGATAGGGTCGGGCCTTGGGCAGCGAAGCAGGCCCATTCCGACCAACTCGAGTGGCTGATGCGGTGGAACCAGGTGATCACCACGCGCCTTCGCCTGAAAGGCGCGTACGAGCACACCTCCAACACCGCGGCGACAAAGAGCACTCAGTCCAGCACGCCCGGGTCCACCGATACCCCCGGTCAGCCCGGAACGACTGGCAACGGCACGACCGACAACGCCGCAGCCTCGATGACCGCGAATCACTCGCGGTACCTCTACGGTGGGGAGTTGCAGGTTCGCTTCTATCCACTCGAAGATGTCTCGGCCCTGTACATCTACGCCAGCGCCGAGTACCGGCAGCACGACCAGAGTGGAGACGGCGCGTACACGGCTTGGGAGATCATTCCCGAAACGGGCGCGATCTGGCGCCTAGGTGACAAACTCTATCTGTATGCCAAGCTCCCGCTCGACTCGTTCCATTGCCTCTCCGGAAGCGCCGGAGCCTGCCGGTCGAGAAACACCTTCGCGCCATACGTTTTTTTTACGATGAACCTCTGAGGCCCTGCTGACCCATGGACAGAAGCATCCCTCCTCGAATAGACAGCGCAACGCCCAGAATCCCCGGCTGGCAGAGACTGCTCGTGCTCGCAGCCGGATTCATCTGCAGTGGTGCCACTGCCTGCAAATCGAAGCAGACCGAGATCACGGTTTTCTACGCGAGCAGCCTCACGGCGGTCCTCGGCGACGCGGCGGAGGCCTTCCAGAAAGCGAACCCGCAGTTCAGGCTTCGCCTCGAGCCATCGGGGTCGCAGGTGGCGGTGCGCAAGGTGTCCGAGCTCGGGATGCGCGCCGACGTGGTCGCGGTGGCTGACGCCGGGCTGATCCCCAAGATGATGATTCCGTCGCACGCCACCTGGAACGTGCTCTTCGCCACCAACGAGATGGTGATCGCGCACAAGGACCACAGCAAGTGGACCGACCAGATCACCCAGGACAACTGGGCCGAGGTGCTGACCCGGGATGGCGTCCGACTCGGTCGCGCCGATCCGAACACGGCGCCCGTGGGATATCAGACCCTGATGGTTTGGCAGCTCGCGGAGGCGGCTGGACTCAAGGGCGGCGCGACGGGCGGGCTTGCGTCCCAGTTGCTCGGCCGCTGCGCGAAGGAGCACGTCACGCACGACGAAGCAGAGTTGTTGGCGCTCCTCGAATCACGCGCCGTGGACTACGCCTTCCTGTTTCGCTCGACGGCGGAGGACCACCACCTGAAGGTGCTGAGCCTACCGCCCGAGATCAATCTGTCGCGCCAGGCGCTCGCCAATCGGTATGCGGGCGCTCGCGTGGAGATCCAGATGCAGAGAGGGCAGGGCTCGAAGACGCTCACGGGGGCGCCCATCGTCTATGGCCTGACCATCCCGAAGCAGGCGCCACATGCCGACGCCGCGACCCGCTTCGTCGCCTTCATGGCCAGTGAGTCGGGCCGGAAGCTGCTGCTCAGGCGCGGCTTCAATCCCATCTCGCCCGTGGCCTGCAATCCGTGCACGGGCCTGCCCGAAGCCTTGGGGGCGGCGGCCAAGAGTCCATCGCTGCCCCTGCCATGAAGCAGATCTGGAGGCAGATTGTCGTCGTCATCGCCGTGTTGGCGGCCATCCACGTGGGGATGGGCCTCGCCCCCGTGCCGCCGTTCACCATTGGCGTGAATCTCGCGTTGTTTCTCACCAACCTCTTCGTCTTCTATGCCGCCGCGACGGTCCTCAAGCACCGCTCGGCCAAGAGCGTGGTTGCGTTCGTCGGCGGATACACGGCGCTGTTCGTGCTGCTCCTCGTGATCCTGAACAAGCCTCCGCTCTTCATTCTCTTGGTCATCGCATACGCGGGCTTCTTCGGCGCGCCGGTCCTGCTCGGCTTCTTCGCCGTCTTCGTGCTGTGCTTCGTGGTGTTCCAGCCGTTCGCCTTCGAGACCTTCATTCCACTGGTGCTCATCTACTCGGCGTTCTGGGCGACGCGGAAGCGCGCGTCCCTGTTTACCCGGCTGTGCCTGGCGGGTGGGCTCGTGGCCCTGACCGTGGTCCTGTTCCCGCTGATCCACCTCGGTATGCAGGACTCGCTGCAGACCCTGTGGCGAACCTTCACGCGTGGCGATGTGGCCAGCGCGGTGTGGCTGAGCCTGCTGACCTCCACCGTGGCCACGGCGTTGCTGGCCGTCTGGGCCGTGCCGCTCGCCTACGCGCTGGCTCGACTGGATTTCCCGGGAAAGCGTTGGGCGCTCGCGGTGGTGGACGTTCCCATCCTGGTGCCGCAGTCGGTGGCCGGGGTGGCGCTCATCGTGCTCTTGGGGCCGAGCAGCGTGCTGGGCAGCGCGCTCGAGAGCCTCGGGCTTCCGATCGCCGGATCGTTCCTGGGCATCGTGGTCGCGCAGGTCTTCGTGGCCTCGCCGTTCTTGGTGAAGACCGCGATGACCGCGTTCGAGTCGGTGCCACTGCAGTACGAGCTGGCCTCGCGCAGCCTCGGCGCTTCCCCGGCCGCGACCTTTGCCCGCATCTCCCTTCCGCTCGCGTCGCGCGGCATCCTGGTGGGCGCGACCCTGGCGTGGGCGAGGGCGGTCAGCGAGTTCGGCTGCATCGTGCTGTTCGCCAGCTCACCGGTCACGGCTCCGGTCTTGGTGCACACCGAGTTCCTGCGCGCCGGCGCATCCGAGAGCCGCCCAATCGCGATCTTGCTGCTCATCATCTGTCTGTGGGTCTTCGTGATGCTGCAGTTCGGGCAGACCCTGTTGCCGTTCGCGCTGCAACGGCCGAAAGGGGGGCGAAGGTGATCGAGCTTTCGCGACTCTGCTGCCAGTTCGGCGAATTCGCGCTGCGCGATCTGTCGCTCGAGATCGGGCAGGGCGAGTATTGGGTCATCCTGGGGCCCAGCGGCTGTGGCAAGTCGGTCCTGCTGCAAACCATCGCGGGGTTCTTTGCACCGAACAGCGGGAAGATTCTGGTCGAATCGCAGGACATCACCGCGACGCCGCCCGAACGTCGAAAGATGGGCCTCGTGTTCCAGCAGGCCGCGCTGTTTCCCCACAAGTCCGTTCGGGAAAACATTGCTTATGGCTTGCGGGCTCGCAAGGCGCCCCCGGCAGAGATCGAGCGCGCCGTCGACGACCTCGTCGCCCGGTTGGGGCTTGCCGCCATCGTCGGGCGGCCGGTCGCGACCTTGAGCGGCGGCGAGGCCCAGCGGGTCGCCGTCGCACGTGCCCTCGCCATTCGCCCCAAGCTGCTACTACTCGACGAGCCCATGAGCGCCCTCGATCACAACACCCGCCTCGAGCTGCAAGCCGAGCTCGGCCGTGTGCACCGGGCGCTGGGACTGACCACGCTGCACGTCACCCACAGCCGGGAGGAGGCCGCTGCGCTCGGCGATCACATCGCGATCATGCTGGGCGGTCGTATCGTACAGCGGGGCACGATGTCAGACGTGCAGGCCAGCCCGCACTGTCCTTTCGTTGCTCGCTTTCTCGGACTGGACCCGTCTTCAATTGGCGCATTGCCAGCATGCGCTTCGAAGTGCGACGAAAAGCCAGGCGAATGCGTGGCAGAGGAGACAAGCTAGGCCCATGCAGCCCGAGCGCGCGCCTCTCGCCAAGGTCTTCAACGTTCCATTCCTGTCGCTCGACGGCACCAGCGTGGAGATGGCGTCGCTGCTGTTCCTGTTCCTGGTCGTCCTCGCTATCAGTGGTGCCAAACGCCACCGACAGTGGATTCGGCGCGGGGTCCAGCTGCTGTCGTTCTTCGTGTTCTTCTACGTCGTCTACTCCTGCCTCGGCGTGTTCGGAATGATCCGCAACGGCCTCTACGGGCTGACACTCGTGGGCTCGGCATACAGCGAATCGTTCTACTGGCTGTCTCTGCCCATGGTCGTCATCGCGGTGACGTTCCTGCATGGCCCGGTCTTCTGTGGATGGATCTGTCCCACAGGAAGCTTGCAGGATCTCTCGGGCTGGGTGCGGAAGCGTCTGCTACCCCGGCGCCCAGAAGGCTTGTCCCGCAGGCAATTGATCGGCATCGCGCTCGCCAGCGCAGGGTTCATCACCCTGCTGATCTGGCTCGGTGCCAAGAAGAAGATGTTCGTCGAGGACTCCAGCCTGCACTGGGGCGCGATGTTGCTGCTTCTTTGTTGCCTGGTGCTGGCGGGGGTCATCGACGATATTCCCACGCGCCGGCTGCGCCTGTTCAGCCTGGCCGCGATCTTCTTCACGGCGGTCTCCCACGTGGTCGTGACCTCTCCCGTGCACTTCGCCTTCACTTCGCGCGACGACCCGGCATCGGCCTTGACCACGCTGGTGATTCTGGTGGCCGGAACCTTCGTGTTGCGATCGTGGTGTCGCTACCTCTGTCCGTGGGGACACTTCATCGGCTTTCTGCACCGCTTCTCGCGGATGCGTATCGTGCTCGACAAGAGCCGGTGCAATAGCTGCGGCGTCTGCGACACGAGCTGTGACGTCGCTGCCATCGAGAAGGGCGTGATTCGCACCTCGCACTGTCAGATGTGCCACGCGTGCATCGACCACTGCTCTACCTCGGCGTTGTCACTGGTCGATGTCTGGGCGCTCAAGAGCAAGCAGAATCAGGCGAAGCCGGCGCCTGACGATCCAGTTCCTGGCGAAAAGCTCTCCGCATGAGGCACGTTCTTCTCGCAGTCGTCGTTTGCTTGCTGCCGGTGCCAACGCTGGCCGGGGAGTGCGCGATCTGGTCGCAGAGCCGATGCGACGCCTCGAACCAAGCCGCTATCGAGCTGAATTCCGACGAGCCACTTTCTCCCCGCGCCTGGAGCTTCGACGGAAGCGGTCGGGTCTGGGGCTACGAGCCCGGGCTAACGGTGTGGTCGTCGCCGGCGCTTGGGCTCGCCGGTACCGAGCCAGCCGTGGTCGTCGGCAGCTACGACCACACCCTCTACTGCCTCGGCGCTACCACCGGAGAGCCGCTGTGGAGGTTCACCACCGGCGGCCCCATTTACGCGGCCCCCGTGTTCGCGCGGGAGGGCGCGCGACAGCTCGTCGTCGCAGCCTCGAACGATCGGCTGGTCTACGCCGTCGACCCTGCGCTGGGACGCCAGATCTGGGTCCACGCCGTCGAGGATTTTCGTCCGACCTTGGGCGGTGCCCGGCTGGCTTCACCTTGCGTGGGCGGCCTTGGCGACAGGGACGACGCCGTCTTCGTGCCTTATTGGATCTGGGATCGCTCGCTGGCCAACAGCATGCAGCGGGCCGGCGTGGTGGCGCTCTCCCTGGCCGAGGGGCGGCTTTTGTGGCGGGTCGACCTGGGCGATAGCGAGCTGACCGCGGCGATCTTCGCTCGCGTGCGCGGGCAGGGGCGGCTGTTTCTGGGCTCGTCGAGTGGCAACCTGTACGCACTCGCGGCGTCGAACGGGCAGGTGTTGTGGAAGAAGGCCGAGCTCGACTGTGTGCGCAGTCCGCCGGCCTTGCTGGAGGGCACGCAGGGGGCCTTGCTGGTCACCGGCTCGAAGTTCGGCACGGTGCGTGGGCTCGACGTCGAGTCGGGCTCCGAACGCTGGCAGTTTCGCACCGGCGATCGGATCACCGGATCGCCCGCGGTGCTCGGTGGCAAGGACCCGCGAGCCTTCATCGGTTCCTACGATCGCAAGCTGTACGCGATCGGCGGTTCTGATGGGCGGGGCATCTGGCAGGATACGATGCGCGGTGGGATCTATTCGTCGCTGGCGCTGATCGCCGATGCCAGTGACCCCATGGTGCTCAGCATGGCTTGGGACCACATGCTGCATGCCAACCAGCTCTCGCGGGGAGAGCCGCTGTTCTCGTCGTTCACGGGGCGTCCTTTGTGGAACGTGGCGGGGATGGACGACAGCAACTGGTCGTCGCCGGTGGCCGGCCGGATCCGCGGGCGCTGGATGGCATTCGTGGGCAGCTATGACGGAACCTTTCGCGCCTTGCCGCTCGAAGCCGACGAACGCGCGGCGCCCGAGCTGCGCTCGAATGTCTGGTTCTGGCTGTCGTTCCCTCTCTTCTTGTGCCCTTTGGCTGGCCTGGCAATTCTGCTCACGCGTTGGGATCGCCGCCGGGGCGCCGCCGCAAGAAAAGCCACGCGGCGATGACCAGGAGCGGTGCTGCCGCATACGCGAGGTAGTACCAGCGCGAGGTCGCGGGCCGGACTTTTCCCGTCGCGAGGCGAATCATGCCCTCGTCCTCAGGGGTCACCGAGGAGTTGGTGTCGACCTTCAGATCGGTTTCGCCGAGCTTTCTGCCGTCCCCGTTGATGGTCAGATAGACCGGGTACTCGCCCTCGGCGATATGCGGGTTTCTGGTGAGCGTGAGGATCATGTCCGCGTTCTGGCCCGGCAGGAGCACGTCGACGGATGTCGGCGTCACCTCGATTCCGCAGGCTTCACTTCGGACTGCGAGACTGATCTCGCGGATGGGACGACTGGAAACGTTGGTCAGCGTGACCGGCATTTGTCCCATCACGCCCCGCAGTCGGCCTAGCATCACGCTGTGGATCGATAGGCCGGCGCGTTCGAGGGTTTCAATGCCGGCGATCTCCATGGCCGTGCGCCCGCGCTGGTTACGGATTCGTAGATCGGCTTTGTGCTCGACGAGTGCCTGGGCTACCAATCCGTGGCGGGCCGTGTGTAGCGGCGTCTGTCCCTTGGACGCCAAGGCGTTCACGTCGGCGCCCGCCTTGGCCAGCACGTCGACGACCTTCTCGTTGGCAGCCAGATGCAGCGGCATCATGCCGGACGCATTGCGAACGTCCATGCGCGCGCCTCGGCGCACGAGAAGGCCGGCCAGCTCCGGGCGGGCCAGCATGGCTGCGAAATGTAGCGGCGTCATCGCGCCAGGGGCGAGCGCGTTCGGGTCGGCTCCGCGATCGAGCAGCAAAGCCGCAACGTCGACGTGTCCTTCGATCGCGCTCAGATGGAGGGCTGTCATTCCACCATCGCCGCGCGCATCGACAGTCTCGCCCGCCATGAGGCATTCCTTGGTCGCGGTGGCGTTTCCCGCTTTTGCCGCTCGATGAAGCGCGGTCGACGTGCTTTGAGCATCGACGGAAGCCGCCGAGCTCGCAAGGGTAGTTCCGTGTAGGACTGTAACCGCCAACACGGAGACAGATTGCAGAATTGCCGAGTTTCTTAGCATTATTTGAGCTAAATTGTACCCTGCGTTGGCCCCCAACGGAGGCCAAAGATGAATCGCCTGAGCGGTGCCGGGAGGTGGGGGGAACAGTAATCACCAGAATTGTCGAGAGAGTATTCACGAGGCCGTCGTCCACCTTCCCACGACGGACAGAGGGGAGCAATCGCATGAAGTTTCGCAAGATCAGTGTCTGGGGCGCGGTCACGCTCGGGCTGGCTCTGGGGGCGTCCGATGTGCAAGCGCACTGGTGTGACGACCTTTGGGCATCCAGCTACAACATCGTCGTACGCCCCGAGACCGATACCGTCACCGTTCCCGCTTCGGGCTCCGCAAACCTGAACATTTATGTTCAGAACAACATGGGGTACCAGCTTACCAATTTCAAGCTGACAGCTAAGCTGGGTAGCACCACCATCACGCCCACGGCGCCCAAGCTCGACAAGATCTCGGGCGCGCTTGCGCCGGGGCAGAAGGCGATTTGGACGTTGCCGATCTCCAAGTCGGGCGGTGGCACCGTGAAGATCGAGGACCTCGCGTTTTCGGTTTCCTTCGGCAACAGCGGACAAAGCAGGTGCTATCCGCTTGGGGGCGGAAGCCCGGTGATGGTCGTCAAGACCGACAAGACCATGTACCCGGCCACGCCCGTGGGCCTCGACGACCCCGATACGGTGTGCGGCGAGTCGGGCCAGGCACGCCAGCTGCAGTTCCAGGCCATCGCCGAGTTCGAGGACCTGAACGTGGGGCTCGACAAGCTGTTGCAGTTCTATTGCTCGGGCCGCGCTTCCTGGGGGGCCAGCGATGGCGTGACCAAGACCTACTGCAAGGACACGGCGAGCACGACCTGTCCGAGCTCGCAGGCGACGGGCGAAGGCAGCAAGTACGACTACACCCATCTATGGGCGGCGGGCGAGTTGGCGGCTCGCAAGTCGGGGCTGGGCCCAAGGTTGGCGGTCCTGCGACAGCGTCTGCAGTGTGGCGTCAACGATGCCGAGGTCGTCTTCGGCGGGTACGCTCTCTTCATGTTGGGGTACCTCGGCGAAGACGCTACCGCGCGGTCGTTCATCGAGTCGCAGATCGCCTCGGGCACTGGCGACATGGTCGGCATCGCAAAGGCTGCTCTCCTTCTCATGGGGAACGCCGCCGACATGACCAAGTACAAGGCCGACGTCACCACCGGATTGGCGTCCTCTTCGAACTACGTGAAGGCCGCTTCGGCTGCTGCCCTCGGAATCGCCGCGAAAGACGACAGTGCTGTCACGCAGAGTCTGTTTCCTCTCGTCAAATGGACCGAGCCTGACACCTCCGACAAGGGTAGAGGGATGTTCGCCGCGCACCTGCTCCAGTTGGTTGCTTGGGACCGCCGGGGTTGGGTCGGCAACGGTGGAGACGTTGGCAACGTGAGCTTCTACGGAGAGAGCAGCACTCCGAGTGGCGGCAGTCCGGGCGGCACGGGCGGCACCGGTGCGGGTGGCGCCGTCGGATCGGGCGGCGCGGGCGCAGGCGGAGCGTCTGGGCGCGACGCTGGCCTCGGCGGTGCCGGCGGACGCCTGGGCACAGGTGGATCCGGCGTGCCTCCCACGACAGGCAAAGGTGGTGCGCTCGGCTCTGGCGGGGCCGGTCCTGTCGCTGGTGCTGGCGGAAGGACAACCGTGGTTGTCGGTGGTGCCGGCGCCGGCGGCGCGATTGGTGCGGGCGGCGTCGTCGGGCCAGCAGCCGATGGCGGCAACGGCGGTGACGATCCCGTGGGCACGGATGGGACCGGGGGGGCGACGGCCGATACGACACCAACTGCTGGAACCGAAGGATCGGGCTGCAAGTGCAACCTGGGCGGCTCGGCCCATGCGTCGGCCCTGTCTGTTCTGTCGATGCTGGGACTCGCTCTGGCTGCGGCCCGGCGCCGAAAGCGGTAGGGCAGGGGCGATGTTGCTCCAGAGCGCCGGACACGGTGCTCCGGATGGGGCTTTTTCGTACGGAGATCTTGACTTGAGCCCCACACACGCGGCATACATTCGCCCTCACCACTTGCGCCCGTAGCTCAACTGGATAGAGCACCGGCCTACGAAGCCGGGGGTTACATGTTCGAGTCATGTCGGGCGCGCAATTTCGATCCTCTCGCCAATGCGAGAGCTGTGTCCTCCCATCGGGTGCGGATCGCCTGATCGCGGAGGAGGAGACGTGGTTGCCCTTCAGCGCTGCGGATTGGCGCGCGGGCAAGGCCGCCCTGCCAAGCCGAGAGCCTGGCGCGCACGGCTGTAAGGTTCGTCGGAGTCGGGACACCAACATGTCGCGGCGGCAGGGCCCCGGTGGGCCCTCCTCCAACCCGACGAATGCCGACTTCCACGTACACCAGCAAGGCCAGCGCGACATGGGTCTGCCATTTACGTCGCGGTTCCATGGCATCTTCCGATGGAGAGCACGGAGAACCGCCATGTTGCGTTGGCACTGATGTTGCTAACTGCCATGGCTGAACAGGAGGATTCCATGAACGCCATCGCTTCTCTTCGCACCGAGAGTCCGGCCGCGCTGCAGCGCGATGTGAGCTGCCATCCGGCAATGATCGCCCTGCGGAACTCTGCTTGGTTCAGCTCTTTCCCCCAAAGCGCGCTGATCGGTCTCTCGACGAGTGCCTCGCTCTGCTCATTCAGTGCGAGACAGCAGATCGTCCTCGAAGGCCGCTGGCTTGGTGCCGCGATACTGGTGGTAAAGGGTGGCCTCCGCGCGGTCCGCCGCACCGACAACGCGCGCGAGCTCACGCTCGAGACCTTCCGGCCCGGCGACCTGCTGGCCGACGCGGTCCTTTCCCAGGACGGCGCCATTCCAGGCGACGGATTGGTCGCTGCGGAGACCAGCCTCCTGCTGTTCATTCCGCGCGACGAATTCCTGTCAGCACTGTCCACGGTTCCCCAGGCGGCGATTACCCTGATTCGGGATCTCGAAAGACGCCTGAACCGGGTCAAGCTGCTCGCCTCGGGCTTGGCGACGTCGGACGTGGAGAGCCGCCTCTATCGGCTGCTCTTCAATCTGGCGCGCGACGAAGGGCAACCTGCCGGGGAGGCTACCGTCATCTCGCGCTCGCCCACCCAACAGGACTTGGCCAGCCGAATCGGCGCATGTCGAGAGACGGTGTCGCGCATCGTTGCCGACCTCGCTCGTCAGCAGATTCTGTCGCTGGAAGGTCGCAAGTTGACGCTCGCACCACGCTTCTTCGAGATCGCACGCGCCTCGGGGATCTCCTAGCGCCCAACCGCTCGATGGTGCCTATTCTCGTCTGGCTGGCGCGACTTGCGTGAAGCTCGGCAATATTGACGCTATACCAGGCGAGTGTGAGAATCCGCGCAGTCTTGAAGCAGCAGACTATCTTGTCCATCCGGCGTCGGCCTGAACGCACCGGCAAGGCGGAGCCGCCGATCCTTCCGACGCAGACCGACCGAAGTCCGCCCGCAAAGGGCTCGACATGAGCCCGCCATCGCGCGATACCGCTCTCGTGCAGCCGCGCTCCGACAAACGACACCCTCTCGCTCTGGTTGGAAAAGCCTTCTCGCCACTCCCGGGGGCGGTCGCCCTCTTCGGGGAGCACATCCTCCTGCTCGGCCGGGCGCTCATGTGGCTTTTTCGGCGGCCGTTCAGGACCCGCCTCTTTCTCGATCAGATGGAGTTCGTCGGTGTCGGATCCCTGCCCATCATCATGTTGGTGGGATTCTTCACCGGCGCGGTGACTGCGTTGCAGGCGATCCTGGCGCTTTCTCTCTTCGAGCAACAGCGCTACGTGGGTTTCGGCGTGGGCATCTCGCTGGCTCGGGAGCTGGCCCCGGTGTTCACGGCCCTCATGATCACGGCGCGCGCGGGCTCCGGGATGGCAACCGAGCTCGCCTCCATGCGCATCACAGAGCAGGTGGACGCGCTCACGACCTTTGCCGTGAATCCCGTGCAGTACCTGGTGACGCCACGGTTGTTTGCTTCGGCCATCATGCTCCCTGTGATGAGCATGGTCTTCAACGTGGTCGGTCTGGTCGGCGTCTACGTGGTGGCCATCCTTTCGTACCATATCGACTTTGGCCAGGTATTGGCCCTGTTCCGACACGGCGTCGACCCCATCGACTACCTCCAGGGCATCATCAAGTCGTTCTTCTTCGGCCTCACCATGGCGACGTGCGCGTGCTACCAAGGACTCAGCGTGCGCGGCGGTGCCAAGGAGGTCGGCCTGGCCACCACGCGCGCCGTGGTCTCGACCGCCGTTACGGTCTTGGTGCTCGACTACTTCCTCATCCAGATCATGAACGTTCTCTTCCCTTACGGTGACGGGTAGATGGCCGAAGACATGCAGAAGCGCGACGAGCGCTGGCAGCTACGGATTCGCGACTTGCACAAGTCGTTCGGCAGCCAGCACGTCCTGCGCGGTGTGAACCTCGACGTCGAGCGGGGCAAGATCAACATCATCATCGGCGGGTCGGGTCAGGGGAAGTCCGTGCTGATGAAGCACCTGATGGGGTTGCTGGCGCCTGACCGCGGTCAGATCTACGTCGATGGGCAGAACATCGTCGGGCTGTCCGAGGTGGCCATCGCGAAGATCCAGCGCAAGTTCGGCATGGTGTTCCAGTACGCCGCGCTTTTCGATTCCCTCAACGTCGTCGAGAACATCGCTTTCCCGTTGCTCGAACGTTACCACCTGCCCAAGAAGGAGGTGCTGGAGCGGGTGCGGGATCTCCTGGAACGGCTGGATCTAGCCAAGGTGCCAGGCATCGAACAGAAGTTTCCAGCCGAGCTTTCTGGTGGTATGCGAAAGCGCGTGGGTCTTGCCCGTGCTCTCATCGACCGTCCCGAAATCCTGCTCTACGACGAGCCGACCACGGGGCTCGATCCGATTGCGACCCAGAACGTGGATCAGATGATCCGGCGCACCGCGGACGACTTCGCAGTCACCTCGGTGGTGATATCCCACGACATGGCATCGACGTTTCGTATCGCGGATCGCATCGCGATGCTCTATGAAGGAGTCATCGTGGCAAAGGGAACCCGGACCGAAATCATGGCTGCGCCGCACCCCGTATTGAAGGAGTTCGTCGAGACTTCGGGCACGGTGGCGCTGGCGGGGGCTTCCTCATGAGGCGAAGTTGGGCTGCTCTGACCGTCGGCGCCTTGACCTTGGTGGTCTTGGTCGCGAGCTACATGCTCTTCCAGTACACGCGCGAGAACTTCGGCGTAGGCAAAGGCTACCGGGTGTACGGGCTGTTCAGGAACGCGCTCGGAATCTACGAGAAGACCCGGGTCCTTTCCGCCGGTCTTCGCGTCGGGCAGGTCGAGGACCGCGCGCTCGATCAAGACAGCGGCAAGGCCAAGGTCTTTCTTCGGATCGACCCCGGGATTCGCATCTACGCCAACGCCGTCATCGGCAAGAAATCCGCATCGCTGCTCGGTGAGTACTATCTCGACATCGACCCTGGAACACCCATCGTGATCAAGGATGGCAAGAAGGTCGAGGTGCCTCAGCTCAAGGAGGGCGATCAGATCAGGTTCGTCACCGAGCCGGCGGAGGTCGCGGAGATCATCGACTCGGTGAACACGACCCTGCCCATCCTGCGCGCCATCCTCGACGACGTGAAGGGGCTCACCGGCGGTCCCATCAAGGACATCGCCAACAACACGAACCAGATGATCGAGCGCAACTCGGTGATCGTCGAGCGTTTGCTCGGCCGCATGGACGAGATTGCAGCCACGGTCCAAGGCGTGACCAAGACCGAGGCCGACGACGTCAAGGTGGCGCTGCACAACGTTCGCGAGATCACCGAGGGCATCAAGGGGCTCGTGGGGACGACCCAGGGGCAGGTGTCCGGGGCGGGGGAAGACCTGCGTTCGTCGCTGCAGAAGCTCCAGCACAGTGTCGACAGCCTGGACAAGTCGCTCAACCACGTCGAGAAGATCACGGGCAAGATGGCCGAGGGCGAAGGGACGGTCGGACACCTGCTCAACGACGACTCGCTGGCCAAGAACCTCGACAGCATCACCGAGGACGCCAGCAGCTTCGTCCACGGCATCACGCGTCTGCAGACCATCGTTGGCCTGCGGACCGAGTACAACACCCTGTCGAGCACCATCAAGTCGTACTTGTCGATTTCACTGATGCCGAGGCCGGACAAGTTCTACCTGATCGAGATCGTCGACGATCCGCGCGGCTATCGCACCAAGGAGCAGGTGGTCGCATCCGACTCTCGCGTTCCGGGCGGCTCCTACTCGACGACGACCATCAAGACCACCGAGCAGCTGCGTCTGACCTTTCAGTTCGGCAAACGCATTGGTCCATTCGCGGGGCGCTTCGGTGTGAAGGAGTCGACGGGCGGCCTCGGTGCGGACCTCTACCTCTTCGATGACCGACTGATGCTCTCCACGGATCTCTACGACATGCGATCGAACCAGTACCCTCGCTTCACGGCTCGGGGTTTTCTCTCCATCTACAAGCGGTACATCTACGTCGTGGGTGGCGTGGACGATGTGTTCAACTACGTCAGAACCCAAGGACCCGCAGGTGGATTCTTCGACTGGTTCTTGGGGGTTCAGCTTTCGTTCAACGACGAGGACCTGAAGTCGCTGCTCATGGTTGGCGGCGGCAGTATGGCCTCGGCCGCAGCGAAGTAGCCGGCTCGAGCGACATAGCGAGACGAGATCGACCGTGGAGCTTGACGCAAGGCTGGTGCCTCCTATAGTTACGAGTCCCCTTCCGCCTCGCGCGGCCGGGCCAGTCATGCGCTACAAAATCAAAGATATCGGAGAGGCGGGGATCGATGTCCGTGTCGACGTCAGCGAGGCTTGGCTTGCGTCGGAGTGCGGAGACGCCGCGGTCTCGCTCTCCCAGGCGGGGGTTCGCCTCGAGGGGCGGATCGAGCCGGCTGGCGATGGCTACCTTCTGCGCGGCAACCTGAGCGGGACTTTCACGGTTTCCTGCGCCCGCTGCCTCGAACCCGCACCGGTGGTGATAGATGCCCCCATGGCGATCTCGTTCGTCGAAAAAGACGCGGACGACGACGACGAGTGCGATGAGACGCAGGACGACGTGGTGAAGTTCGAGCACGGCGTGATCGATGTTGGCGGGCCCATCCGCGATGAGATCCTTCTCGCCGTTCCCATGTCGGTCGTCTGTCGGGAAGACTGTGCGGGCATATGTCCGAGCTGCGGGCGGAATCGGAACTTGACGCCATGCGACTGCGAAAAGCGTGCGATCGACACTTCCAAGCTCGGCGCACTGGCAAAAATCAAGCTTCAGTAGTAACAAGACACCCGGTTAGATACCGACCGTTCAACCTTTGCCCCGTGCGTTGCGGGGCCTTCCTGAAACAGCAGAGGCAACCATGGCAGTTCCCAAGAGACGTCAATCCAAGTCCCGCTCGGCGATTCGCCGCGCCCAGGTCATGAAGCAGCCGATTCCGCACTTCGTGCCCTGTCCTCGTTGTGGCGAGCCCCGCCTGTCCCACCGGGTGTGCGCGTCCTGCGGCTACTACAAAGACCGCATGGTGGTGGAGAAGAGCGAAGAGGAGAGCGCCTGAACAAGATCCGAATCGCCGTCGACGCGATGGGCTCGGATGGAGCCCCACGCGTCGAGGTAGACGGTGTTCTTTCGGCGGTCGCGGCGAGTGGCCTGGACGTCGTCTTGGTCGGCGAGGAGCCGCGCCTACGCCAGGCTCTCGAGGCGGCGGGACCGGGGGCGCCGCTCGGTCGGATACAGATTCGTCATGCTCCCGACACGGTGGGCATGGACGAAGCGCCTGCCATTGCCTTCAGGCACAAAAAGGCATCGTCGCTGCGCGTGTGCTTCGACCTCGCCAAGTCCGGCGAGGTGGACGCGGTCGTCTCCGCGGGCAATTCTGGCGCGCTCATGGCTGGGGCTCTCATCGTGCTTGGCCGCATAGGCTCCGTCGAGCGGCCCGCCATCGCGACCACATTTCCTACGAAGACTGGCCAGTGCGCGCTGCTCGACATGGGCGCGAACGTGGACCTCAAGCCTTCGGTGCTGGCGCAGTTCGCCGTACTGGGGGCGACCTACGCACGCCTGCAACACAAGAAGCCCCGTCCGCGCGTAGGGGTCCTGTCGAACGGAACTGAAGAGCAAAAGGGTACCGTCCTCACGCGCGAAGCGTGCAAGCTGCTCAGTCGGTCCGCCCCGGATGGCGCCCCGGCGGAGTTCGACTTCCTCGGTTACGTGGAGGGCCGTGACATCTTCAAAGGGACTGCCGACGTGGTGGTCACGGATGGCTTTACGGGCAACGTCCTGCTCAAGGGCTGCGAGGGGCTGGTCGAGTGGATCGAGGAGGCGGTGAGGGACGAGGTGATGCGGGGCAGCTTCATCGAGAAGCTGGGCGCCTGGCTGATGCGGCCCGCGTTGCGCAGGTTCAAGTATCGTTCGGACTACGCTGAGACCGGCGGCGCCCCTCTCATCGGCGTTGACGGCGTGGTGGTGGTCTGTCATGGCGGCTCGGATGCGCGGGCGATCAAGAACGCCGTGATGACGGCGGGCGAGTCCGCGAAGCTCGATCTGCGCAGCGAAATCAAGCGATCCATCGGGCTACACGGCTATCTGTGGTCGGAGTCCGAGCTGGCGTCCGCCGAGGAGAAGTAGCCGCCTTGCGTGAGCTTGCCGGCCGAGTTGCAGTCGTCACGGGTGCGTCGCGCGGAATCGGTCGCGCGATCTCGGTGGCGTTGGCGGCCGAGGGCGCGCGAGTGGTGGTCAACTACCAGTCGAGTCATGAGAAGGCCGCGGAGACCATCGAAGCCATCACGAGCAAGGGTGGCGAGGCGCGCGCCGTTCCCTTCGACGTCAGCGATGCGTCTGCCGTGGAGTCTGCCATGAAGCAGATTATCGCCGACATGGGCGCCGTGCACATTCTGGTGAACAACGCCGGCGTGGCCGTGAACACGCTTACGCTGGGCGCGAAAGACGCGGATTTCAGGCGTGCAATCGATGTGAACCTGGGGGGAACATTCAACTGCACCCGCGCCGCACTGCGGTCCCTGATGCGCGCGCCGGGTGGCGGTCGCGTGGTGAACGTGACTTCCATCGTCGGCGAAATCGGCGTCGGCGGACAGGGGCCGTACTCGGCTGCCAAGGCCGGGATTATCGGGATCACCAAGAGCTGGGCGCGCGAGTATGCCTCTCGCGGGATGACGGTCAATGCCGTGTCGCCGGGCATCATCGCCACGGACATGACCACGACCGAGATGGCGCCAGAACGAAAGGCCGAGTTGCTCAGGACCATCCCGATTGGCCGCGCGGGGACGGCGGAGGAAGTCGCGCACGCGGTGGTCTTCCTATCCGGCCCCAAATCGAGCTATATCACGGGCCAGGTGGTGCGGGTGAACGGCGGGCTTCTGATGTAACCAACCTGTTTCCACGACGCTGCTATCAAACCAAGTACGAGAGGATCCGAGAATGGCTGAGAACACCCAAGAGAAGGTCATGAAGATTGTAGCCGAGCAGTTCGAGGTACCGCTCGACAAGGTCACCCTGAATTCGCTCTTCATGGACGACCTCAAGGCGGACTCGCTCTCCGTGGTTGAGCTCGTGCTCGCGATCGAAGAAGCATTCGGC
The DNA here is from genome assembly GCA_964647025.1 of uncultured Myxococcales bacterium. GTDB lineage: Bacteria > Myxococcota_A > Polyangia > Fen-1088 > Fen-1088 > Fen-1118. Next base: position 26,585 of record CAZYFU010000028.1, read on the forward strand.
CTCGAGATTCCGGACGAGGACGCCGAGAAGATCAAGACCGTCGGTGACGTGGTCAACTACGTCAAGGCACGCGTCAAGTAGAGTCGGGATGCCACGCAGGGTTGCTGTCACCGGCGTGGGGCTCGTCACTCCGGTCGGGGTTGGGACCGACGAAACGTGGAAGGGGCTGGTAGGCGGCGTATCCGGCATCGGCCCCATCTCCCGCTTCGACGCTAGCAAGTTCTCCACGCGTATCGCGGGCGAGGTTCGAGGATTCGAGCCCTCTCGATGGATGAGCGCGCGCGACGCGAAGGCGTCGATGGCGGATCTGTTCGTCCAGTACGCCATGGCGGCTGGCACCATGGCCATGGAGCAGTCCGGTCTCGTGATCGACGATTCGCTCGCCGAGAAGACCGGATGCTTCATCGGATCGGGCATGGGAGGGCTCTCCACCATCGAGGCGACCCACCTGACGCTGCAAACCAAGTCGCCCCGTCACGCGATCTCGCCGTTCTTCGTCACCCAGCTCATCATCAACCTGGCGGCGGGCCAGCTTTCGATCAAGTTCAACGCCAAGGGGCCCTGCTACAGCCAGGTCTCGGCATGTTCCAGCGGCGCGCACGCCGTCGGTGACGCCTTCAGGCTGGTGCGCAGTGGAGAGTGCGACGTGATGATCTGCGGTGGCAGCGAGGCCGTGGTGACCCCGCTTGGCGTGGGAGGCTTCGCCTCGATGCGAGCCCTGTCCACCCGCAACGACGCGCCCCATCTCGCCTGCCGTCCCTTCGATTTGGACCGCGACGGCTTCATCTTGGCGGAGGGCTCGGGCGTCTTGATCCTGGAAGAGATGGAGCTGGCCAAGCGTCGAGGTGCTCACATCCTCGGCGAGATGAAAGGCTACGCCGCGACCGCCGACGCTCACCACATCACAGCGCCCGCCGAAGGAGGCGAGGGCGCCCAGCGCTGCATGCGTCGGGCTCTCGCCGACGCGCAGCTGGATGCTTCGCAGATCGACTACATCAACGCGCACGGGACGTCGACCAAGATGAACGATGCGACGGAGACCCTGGCCGTCAAGAAGGTCTTCGGCGACCACGCCCGCAAGCTGATGATCAGCTCGACCAAGTCGATGACCGGACACCTGCTCGGCGCTGCCGGCGGGGCCGAGGCTGCCTTCTGTGTGCTGGCGCTCGATCGGAACGTCGTGCCTCCAACCATCAACTACACGACGCCCGATCCGGATTGTGACCTCGACTATGTCCCCAACACGGCACGCGACGCGAAGTTGCGCTACGCGCTCACCAACAGCTTCGGTTTCGGTGGAACCAACGCGTCCCTGATCTTCGGTAAGGCGTAGCCGTCGGTCGCAATCCATCGCACTCGTGTCCGGGCGTGTGTCCGAAATCGTACGCGCGGGACGTTCTCGCGATACACTTGGCCAAAACGATGTCTCCCGATCTGTGTCCCTACTGTGGCAAGGCGGCCCACGGTATGGAGTCCAACTTCGACTGCCCAGGCCGCTCCGACACCAGGACTGTCGTCAGCGCCGCTCCCGCGTTCACGCCTCCAGTCGATCCCCGTCCGGAAACGCCGTTTCCTGCGTCCTTCGATCCCTTCGATAGCAAGGTGACCACGAAGCTCAGTCCAGGGACGTTGGTGGGCGAGTACCAGGTCCTGGACCGCATCGGAGAGGGCGGGATGGGGACCGTCTACAGCGCCGTCCATCCGATCATTCGCAAGAAGGTGGCCATCAAGGTGCTGGCCGGCCGGCTGGCGAACAACAAGAACGCGATCCGCCGCTTCGTGCTGGAGGCGCGCGCGGTCAATGACATTCGTCACCCCGGACTGGTCGATATCTTCTCTTTCGGACAGCTGACCGACGGCCGGCACTACTACGTGATGCAGTATCTGGAGGGGCGTAACCTCGGCGACGTTCTGCGCGAGCGGAGCAGCCTGCCGGCGGGAGAGGCGATCCCGATTTTTCGCGAGGTCGGTCAGGCGCTGGTCGCCGTGCATGCCAAGGGCATCGTTCACCGAGACCTCAAGCCCGAGAACATCTTCCTGCTGGCTTCGCACCCGCCGGGCGGGCAGCGCGCGAAGCTGGTCGACTTCGGGCTCGCCAAGTTGGTCGAGGGGGTTCCCGCATATCTTGCGGATGGCGGTCCACGCACAGCTGCCGGGGTCAATGTCGGAACCCCCCATTACATGTCACCCGAGCAGTGCCGCGGGCTCAAGGTGGACGCCCGCGCCGACATCTACTCACTGGGGATCCTCCTCTACGAGACGCTGACCGGCCGCCTTCCCTTCGACGGGCCGACGCCGCTCGACATCTGGCAGTCCCACGTGGAGCGGCCGCCGCAGCCACCATGCGAGCTGTGCCCCGACGGTATCAGCCCGGCGATGAACGCCCTGGTCCTTCGGCTGCTCGCCAAGCGTCCAGAGGACCGCATCCAGAGCGCGGCCGATTTCTGCGCGGCGCTCGAGAAGGTGGACGAGGATGGCCACGGCGTGGCGGAGCCTTCGCCGGCGACATCAGCGGAGTTGCCGGCAGACTTGCGCAAGCTGGCGCGCGCACTGGGCAGTCAGCAGGTCGCCCAAGGTCTGGTTTCCATCGACACCGCCACACGCGATGGTGCCGTGAACCTGCCCCCGCAGGCGGATCCGCGGCTTTCCATGCCGGAAGAGCTGGTCAAGACCTCCAAGGATCTGGAGGTCGTTCGCCTGCCCGAAGTCTCCTTCGCCGATGACGAGGATCGCCGGCAGGAGATAGAGGAGTTGCGCTCCAGTCTGGGGTTGCGCATCGATGAGCCGGCTTCGAAGAGCCAGGAAGGGTCGCAGATGAGCGCTCTCGCCATCGACCTGGCGCCGTCGGGTTCGCGTGATGTCGCCGAAAGGCAGAATAGCGCGCGCGTTCCCGCCTTGGGAGCACCCGCTCGCGAGGTC
>CAZYFU010000028.1:29603-34109 GCA_964647025.1 uncultured Myxococcales bacterium
GCGAGGTCGTCGAAAGGCAGAATAGCGCGCGCGTTCCCGCCTTGGGAGCACCCGCTCGCGAGGTCGTCGAAAGGCAGAATAGCGCGCGCGTTCCCGCCTTGGGAGCACCCGCGCTCAAGGTCCGTCCCGGCGGGCGACCGGTCGAAGAGCGCAATCGACACCTCCATTCTTCTGCCGCATCCAGCGGTCGGCCAGACGCACGCCTTGCGGCTGGCGAACAGAAGCCCTCACGCAATCGGCGGCGCTCGTTCCCCATCGTCGCCCTGGTTGTCGGGCTGCTGATCGCCGCCGCGGTCGTAGCAGCGCTGTTCGTCAAGTAGCGCGGCCCTGCATCGCCGATTCCACGCCGTCGACGGTCTTGGGGATGCAATCGGTGAGGTTCTCGTGTCCGCGGTCCGTCACGAGCAGCGTGTCCTCGATGCGAATGCCCCGGACGTCACGGAAGGCCGCGAGGCGTTCGCGATGCAGCCGTCCCTGCGCGACCTTGGTGCGGGCAGGATCATCGAGGATCGCGGGAACCTGATAGAAGCCGGGCTCGATGGTGACCGCCATGCCCGAAACCAAGTCCCGATCCAGCCTGAGCGCCTTGAGCCCTGGATCCGTCGAGCGGCTGCGCCCGGGCGCGTAGGTGGCGCGGTCCCCCAGGTCGTCCAGATCGTGCACGTCCAGGCCGATGAGGTGTCCGACCCCATGCGGGAAGAACAGGGCAACCACCCCATCCTTGACCAGCTCGGCGGGGTCGCCCGACAAGATGCCCAAGGCGACGAGCCCTTCGGCGATCACCTTGGCCGCGATGCCCTGCAGCTCCAGGTAGCGACGACCCGGCTCTACCGCCGCGCACGCGGCGAGCTGGGCGCTGAGCACGACCTGGTAGAGATCGCGCTGGGTCGGCGAATAGCGCGAGCTCACCGGCCAGGTTCTGGTTACGTCACCGGCCCAACCGCCAGCGGTTTCTGCGCCGGCGTCGACCAGCAAAAGATCGCCCGGCTCGAGCTCATGGTAGTGCGCTTCGTTGTGCAGAACCTCGCCGTGCACGGACACGATGGAGTTGTACGAAGTCGTCATGCCAAGCGCAATCAGCTCTGCCTCGATGGCTGCGCGAACGACGCTCTCTTTGATCCCCGGCCGCGTGGCGCGCAGTCCAGCCAGGTGCGCCGCCTTGGTCGCGTTGGCGGCCTCGCGCAGTCCGGCGATGCCGTGGCTGTCGTGAACGAGGCGCATGGCGATGAGCGCATCTGCCAGCGGTTCGTCGACAGCGGCCAGCTTGCCCGGGCGAACCTCCCGGCCGAGCAGGGTCGACTGCAGGACACACGTCTCCACGTCGGGCGCGGGCAGCGTCGCCGCCTGCATGGAAGCAAGCGTGGGCGGCAGCTTCGTCGAGGCGTCCACCGGCACGCCGAGGATGTCGGCGAGCTCGGGGAAGGTGGGCTCGGGCCCGGTCCACAATGCGGCGTCGGGGCCCGGCTCGGGTAGGAACACCTGCCAGCATTCACCGTTCCAGAGCCCCATGGCACCCGGAAGATGCAGACCGAAGAGATACAGGAAATGGCTAGCGCCACGGAACAGGTGTAGACCGCGGTAAGTGCCGCGGGGCCGGGGGGCGCCGGCCGCGATCAGCGCGGGATGGCTGCCCAACCGGGCCGCGAGCTGCGAGCGTCTATGTGCACAAGCCTTTGCATCGAAGTACGACAGATTCATCTCGCGCGGAGTATACGACGAGGTGAACCATAGATCCCGACGCCCGCCCGCTTGATCGTTCCACGACTCGTGCCAAGCTAGGGAAGTTTCGACCATGCCGAAGCAACGTCCGCAAGATGAACGCGAGATAGCCACCCTTGAGCGAACCAAGGTGGAGGAACCTCGCCTTTACGAAGTGGTGCTTCATAACGACGACTACACGACCCAAGTGTTCGTGGTCTACGTGTTGATGAAGTTCTTCCATCATGACGAGGCCACGGCCAACGAGATCATGTTGAACGTTCACACCAAGGGCTCCGGGGTGGCGGGCACCTATCCCCGCGATATCGCGGAGACCAAGGCGAGTCAGGTGGTGGGATTCGCCCGCAAACACGAGATGCCATTGGAATGTTCGGTACGTAGGCAATCATGCTGAGCCAGGAGCTTGAACAGGCTGTCCGCAAGGCGCTGGGAGACGCCACGCGACGCAGGCACGAATTCTCCGGCCTCGAGCATCTGCTGCTCGCGCTGCTCGACGATGGCAAGACGGCAGACGTCATCAAGAAGTGCGGCGGGACCTTGCCGCGGGTGCGGGCCAAGCTGGAGAAGTTTCTCTCGACCGCGATTCCGGTCCTTCCCGCGCCCGAGCCCGCGGCGAGCCCGAGTGGTGAGGCCGGCTCTCCCGACGCCGATCACGCCGCGGACGATGAGGACGAGGCTTTCCACGCGCAGCCCAGCTTGGGCTTTCTGCGCGTCATCCAGAACGCGGTCAACCACATCATCGGCGCCGGCCGATCCGAGGTCAATGGCCCGCACGTGCTCGTGGCCATGTTCGCCGAGCGTGACTGCCATGCGGTGCACTTCCTCAAGGAGGAGGGCATCTCGCGCCTCGACATCTTGACGGCGGTTTCGCACGGCACTGCCAAGCTGCTGCCATCGCAGAAGGATTCCACCGGGGGGGCAGCACCCATGGCGGACGAAGACGAGGACGCTCCAGCCAAGGATCCCCTGGCTGCGTACGCGGTGAACCTCAACGAGCGGGCCCGGCGTGGGGAGATCGATCCCTTGGTTGGGCGCCACAAGGAGGTGGAGCGTGCGCTTCACGTCCTGGCCCGGCGCCGGAAGAACAACCCGCTCTTCGTGGGCGACCCTGGCGTGGGCAAGACGGCCATCGTCGAGGGGATGGCAGCGCGTATCGAGGCGGGTGATGCCCCGAAGGCGCTGCAGAACACGACCATCTTCTCGCTCGACATGGGCGCGATCCTGGCTGGCACGCGCTACCGCGGTGACTTCGAGGAGCGCTTCAAGGCGGTCCTGCGCGCGGTCGAGGAACAGGATAACGCGGTGGTGTTCGTGGACGAGCTGCACACCATCGTGGGTGCGGGCGCGGTCTCTGGAGGCAGCATGGATGCCTCCAACCTGCTCAAGCCACTTTTGTCGAGTGGCCGCATTCGCTGCATCGGCACCACCACGCACAAAGAGCTGCGTGGCCACATCGAGAAGGACAGGGCGCTCGCGCGCAGGTTCCAGACCATCGAGGTGTCCGAGCTGAACGTGCCTGACACGGTGAAGGTGCTGCGCGGGCTGCGGCGCCACTACGAAGAGTTCCATGGCGTGAAGTACAGCCCCAAGGCTCTGCGGGTCGCCGCGGACTTGGCCGATCGCTATCTGCAGGAGCGCAAGCTGCCCGACAAGGCGATCGACCTCATCGACGAGGCCGGCGCGATCATGAAGCTTCGCGGGGGCGACTCGGAGGCACGTCCGGCGGACGAGCCGCTGCGCGTCCGGGCGCGGGACATCGAGGCCGTGGTCGCCACCATGGCGCGGATCCCTCCGAGGCGCGCCGCTTCGAGCGATCGGGAACGGCTGCGCAACCTCGAGACCGAGATCAAGACGCGGCTGTTCGGCCAAGACAAGGCGGTCGAGCGCGTGTGCCAGGCGATTCGCATGAACCGCGCTGGGCTGGGGCAGCCCGGGCGACCGATTGGTTGCTTCCTTTTCGCAGGTCCGACGGGCGTCGGAAAGACCGAGCTCGCCAAGCAGCTCGCCGAGGTCTTGGGTGTGTCCTTCCTCCGCTACGACATGTCCGAATACATGGAGCGCCACACGGTTTCGCGCCTCATCGGTGCGCCTCCCGGGTACGTGGGCTTCGACCAGGGCGGCCTACTCACCGACGCCATCCACAAGACGCCGCACGCGGTGCTGTTGCTCGACGAGATCGAGAAGGCGCATCCCGATCTGTTCAACATCCTCCTTCAGGTGATGGACCATGGCGCGCTGACCGACAATAACGGTCGTCAGTCGGACTTCCGCCACGTGGTGCTCATCATGACCAGCAACGTGGGCGCCCGCGACCTGTCCAAGCACATGCCGGGGTTCGGCTCCGGTGAACGGTTCGGCGATTCCGACGAGGCGTTCAAGCGCATGTTCTCGCCCGAGTTCCGCAATCGGCTCGACGCGAAGGTCGATTTCGCGCCGCTGGGCGAACCGATCATGCTCCAGATCGTCGACAAGTTCGTGGCCGAGCTGTCCGCGCAGTTGGCTGAACGGAACGTGACCATCACCCTCGCGCCAGTCGTACGTTCGTACCTGGCCAAGAAGGGGCATGATCCGATGAATGGCGCTCGGCCGCTCGGTCGCGTGATTCACGACGAGGTGAAACGGCCGCTTACCGACGAGTTGCTCTTCGGTGCCTTGACCGGCGGTGGGAGCGTGGCCGTCGACATGGATGGCGAGAAGCTCCACTTCGTCTACACCGCGGCGCCGGCGAAACAGGCAACGACGAAAGAAGCACCGGGGAAGGGGCCGAGCCCGCAAGCCTGAGCTGCG
>CAZYFU010000028.1:34209-57605 GCA_964647025.1 uncultured Myxococcales bacterium
GGCAACGACGAAAGAAGCACCGGGGAAGGGGCCGAGCCCGCAAGCCTGAGCTGCGCGGCCAGCGAGTAGCTCGTGCCGGCCGGGCCAACGCGGAGGCACGACCTGGGCAGCCCAATCACAGCTTCGCCGTCGGTCTCGGTTTGCGTGGCGATGCAGTCGGTAGGTCCGACACGGACGGCGACCTGCTGCACGGCGGAATGCTCAACCACTTCGTCGACCTCACAAGGCCGATCTGGCAGCCGAAGGCGTCACGGCTCGAGGCTGACGGTGAACTGGTGCATGTCCTCGGTGAGGAACGACTTTCTCGTCGGCGAATACGTCTGCACGCGGATCTCCCCCAGGGCGTAGTCGAACTCCATGGTTCGTAGATAGCCGAAGCCGTTTTCGGGTCCCTCCCACCACTGGTAGTCGGAGACGATCTCGTGCACCAGCGTGCCGTCGGGGCGTGCGCTGGTCTGACGGGCGATCCCGTAGTGTCCGCTGAGCACCAAGCGGACGTTGCCGTTCGGGACCACGACCTTTTGCCAGATCATCTCGCCGTCATTCATGCCCTGCTCGGGCGTGTAGCCGCTGGGATAGAACGCCTGGTCGGGCCGCTGGTAGCGGGTGCCGTCGCCCCCGTTGAGGTAGGCATGGGTAATGATGATCGCGGGCCGGTCGGGGTACGCCTGGAGCACCTGGTTGGCCCAGGCCAACGTCGCGTCCCTCGGGCCCCATTCCATTGCGACCACCAGCCACGACCTCGGGCCGACATCGACGAGGGCGTAGCTGTTCTCGATCCTCCCGGCCGTCATGGTGCCAGTGATCCACGGCATGGAGTCTGGGCTGAAATAATCGTTGATCGGGGTGGCCCGATCGAAGCCCACGTCGTGGTTGCCGGTGACGAGGACATAGGGGACCTTTCCGTCGAGGACTCGCATGGCAGAGCCTGCAACGTCCCACTGCGAGGGGTCCATGGGGGCATCGACGACGTCCCCCACGTGTAGCACCATCGCGATCCTGCGAGCGGCCTTCTGCTCGACAATCCACTTGGTCTGCGCCGAGAACGTCTGCGGATAGTCACGCGCGTAGTATTGCGTGTCGGGCAGCACCACGACCGTGGCAGTCGTCGATGGGGGGCCCGCATCCGAGGATGGCACGCCGCCCGCGTCTGCCGCACCCTGGGGCGAGTCGTCGTCGCATCCGGCGAAGGCGGTGAGTCCGACGAGAATGACGACTTGGCGAAGCTTCAAGGGTGCAGGCACAGCCCGACAATTATGCACGGACGAGTCGCCGTGGTCTCGAGATCCTCACGGTGGTGGGCCCCATCCGAGCCGTCGATGGTGTGCGCGTCGAAAGCAAAGGCACGACGTTCGAGCTGTTGCCCGCGTGTCACGTGGCGGCAGCGGCAGCGGGGCCTGGTCGGCCGACTTCGGACTGGTGGTGTGCGCGTTTCGCATGGCGCTGGGTAGGGCGGAAGGGCGGAGGTAGGGGGAAGGCGGAGGTATCCGCAGCGACGTCAGGCTGTGCTAGATATCGCGCATGAGCATCGTCGCCACGGAAGCCTGGAAGAAACTCGAACAGCACCACAAGACCATCGCGCCGCTGCAGATGCGCGAGATGTTCGCGAGCGATCCATCGCGCTTTGCAAAATTCTCGTTGCGCCTCGGGGACCTGCTGCTCGACTACTCGAAGAATCGCATCACTGAAGAGACCATGGGCCTGCTGCTTGCGCTCGCGCGCCAGGCGGGCGTCGAGGCCATGCGCGACAAGATGTTTGCTGGCGAGCCCATCAACCTGACCGAGGGCAGGGCCGTCTTGCACGTGGCGCTGCGGAACTTCTCGTCGCGCCCGATCATGGTCGCCGGCAAGGACGTGATGCCCGAGGTGCGTGCGGCGCTCGACCACATGAAGTCCTTCAGTGAAGCCGTGCGCAGTGGCGCGTGGAAGGGGTACACGGGCAAGCCGATTCGCAGCATCGTGAACATCGGCATCGGCGGCTCGGACCTCGGCCCGGTCATGGTGACAGAGGCCCTGCGTCCGTTCTCCCGGCGGGATCTCGACCTGCATTTCGTGTCCAACGTGGATGGAACCCACATCGCCGAAGCGCTCAAGGTCATCGACCCCGAGACCACGCTGTTCCTGGTGGCGTCGAAGACGTTCACCACCCAAGAGACCATGGCGAACGCCCACAGCGCGCGTGCCTGGTTCTTGGACAAGGCCAAGGACGACAAGCACATCGCCAAGCACTTCGTCGCGCTCTCGACCAACGCCAAGGAAGTGGCCAAGTTCGGCATCTTGACCGAGAACATGTTCGTGTTCTGGGACTGGGTTGGTGGGCGCTATTCGCTCTGGTCGTCGATCGGCCTGTCCATTGCGCTGGCCATCGGGTTCGACAATTTCAAGGCCCTGCTCGAAGGCGCGCACGCGATGGACGAGCACTTCCGGACGACGCCACTCGAGAAGAACCTGCCCGTGACGCTGGCGCTGCTCGGTGTCTGGTACAACAACTTCTTCGACGCCGAGAGCCACGCCATCCTGCCGTACGATCAGTACCTTTCGCGATTCCCGGCCTACTTCCAGCAGGGCGACATGGAGTCGAACGGCAAGCGGGTCACCCGCGACGGCCAGGTCGTCGATTACCAGACCGGCCCCGTCATCTGGGGCGAGCCCGGCACCAACGGCCAGCACGCCTTCTATCAGTTGCTCCACCAGGGCACGAAGCTCGTACCCGCGGACTTCTTGGCGTCGGTGGATAGCTTCAACCCAATCGGCGAGCACCACACGCTGCTCCTGGCGAACTTCCTGGCGCAGACCGAGGCGCTCATGACCGGCAAGACCCTTGCCGAGGCGCGCGCCGAGCTCAAGGCCGCGGGGATCTCGGGCGACAAGCTCGAGGCACTGCTGCCACACAAGGTGTTCCCAGGCAATCGCCCGACGAACTCGCTCCTCTACCAGAAGCTCGATCCGCACACCCTGGGAATGCTGATTGCGCTCTACGAGCACAAGATCTTCGTTCAGGGCATCATCTGGAACGTCAACTCGTACGACCAGTGGGGCGTCGAGCTGGGCAAGAAGCTGGCGAACGCCATCCTGCCCGAGCTGCGTGCCGCTGGCGACGTGTCGTCGCATGACGCCTCCACCAACGCGTTGATCAACGACATCAAGCGCCGACGCCGCTAATCAGTCGTCGTGGTCACGGATCCGTTTCCGCGGGCCGCCGGTCTACGCCGGCAATACGAGGCGAGCGACGCCAGGGCGTCCCTCGATCTCGCGCCCGCGGAGTCGCTCCAGAGCGCCGCCACTTTGCTCAAGGGCGCGCTGGAGAGCGCCTCGCGCGACGAGGTCAAGAAGGCGGGCGTCGCGCTGCTTGGCGTGCTGGCGGAGTGCTACGGTGTTACCCGGCCGAAGCTGTCCGTGCTGGGCGCACGCCCGAAGACCGTATCCGAAGGCGCGTCCTACGAGCTGTGGGGCGACTACACCTTCGCCACGGAGGTGATCCGCGTGTGGATGAGGACCGCGGTGCTGGGCAAGGTCACGAGCTACCGCGGGCTGCTCAATACGCTCCTGCACGAGTTCTGCCACCACTTGGACGTGAAGCGCTTCGGCTGGCCGGACACGCCGCACACGCGGGGGTTCTACGGCAGGGTGGACGAGCTCTACCACCTGGCGCTGGCGACCCCGCCCGCGGACAGGCGTCCCCTGGTTTGGATCAAAAAGCGCAACACCTGGCGGATCGATTGGACAAAACTGCGTCCAAGGAAGGCGACGCCGGGTACCTGAGTGGGCGCCGATGGTGTCCGTGCTCGGCCCAGCCAACTTCTTCCGGCCTCCAGGGCTTTCTGAGGTACCCTTCGCATCGCCATGCTGCTTCTCTTTCGGGATGTGACCGTGCTTGCGGCCAGGCGTGCTGTGCGTGCTTGGCCAGTGGCGCTATCGTTCTTCCTCTATGCGGGAATCCTGGTGGCCTCCGCGGCGCTGTTGGCGCCGCTCGGCATCATCGGCGGCCTCGTGCTGGGCTTGGTCGTGGCCGCTTGCTGGTCGAGCTACCTCGAGCTTGCCTCGCAGGCAGTGGCTGGCAGCAGGATCCGTCTGAGCTGGGCCGAGTTCCGCCGCACGCTCGGCGCCCGCTTCTGGGACGTGGTGAGCGTGATGTTCGCCTTCTGGATCATCTCTCTTCTGCTGGGGCCGGCGCTTCGCGGCCCCGATGGCGCGCGCGTATCGGCGGTCTTCGGGCTCGCGGTGGCGTTCTTCTTCAACGCCGTTCCCGAGCTGCTGTATCAGGGGCATTCGCGTTCCTTCGCGCTGCTCCTGGACTCGGGGCGTTTCATGGTCGCGCACCCCGTGGTTTGGATGTTGCCCAACCTGGTGTTCGCGTCGCTTCTGCTCCTGCCGACGGGTAGCCTGGCGGTCAGCCGTCCGGCGGAGCTGCTGCTCGTGTTCGGGAACACGTTCTCATCGCCGCTTGGCCTCGTCGGAATGGTCACCGCGTGGCCGGTCTGGACTTGGCCGCTGATCCTATTCGGCCTGCACTACGTGATGGTGTTCCGCGGGCTGCTGTTCCAGCAGTTGTCGTCGGGCTCGGACAACGCCCGCTTGCGTGCCTTCAAGGCGAAGATGCGCAGCTAAATTGGATTAGGCCCTGGGACCAGGGCCTTGTCCCTGCTCAATAGGGTCTAGCTCTTGGGCATCGCGGCCATCCGCCGCATGAGCTCGTCAGGGGCCACGTCTTCGACGTGCGTCGAGATGGTCCAGATGTGGCCGTAGGGGTCCTCCACGGTGCCGCTGCGATCGCCGTAGAACTGGTTTTGTACGGGCCGCTTGACCTTCGCGCCCGCGGCCACTGCCCGAGCGAAGCTCGCGTCCGCGTCTTCGAGGTAGAGGTTGAATCCGACCGTGGTGCCCTGGATGGCGTTGGGGCTCCGCACGACTACGTCGGTCATCTCCGGCATCTCGTCTGCCAGCATGATGCGGGAGGTTCCGATCTGAAGCTCGGCGTGGCCGATTCGGCCGTCCGGCATCTCGAGCTTGTAGATCTCCTGGGCGCCCAGCGCGCGCTGGTAGAAGGCGATCGCCTCCTTGGCCCCTTTGATGCTGAGGTAGGGGGTAACCGAGCTGTAACCGTCGGGAATTGGCTTCACTTGGTTTGGCATGCCCCTAAGATGCCGGGGCCACAATCTGGAATCCCGCTATTCTGGTTTGCGAGCAGCAAGTGAGACAACGCGAAGTAGTTGACACCGGGTGGCCAGGCGGAGTCGATTGGGCGCGTGAAACCCTGGAAGGTCCTGCAGAAGAAGATCTTGCTCGAACGGCGCTGGCTGACCCTCTTCGAAGAGCGCGTCGAGCTTCCGAACGGCGCGGTCATCGACGAGTTTCACGTCGCGTGCCAGCCCGACTGGACTGCGGTGTTGGCGGTGACCGGGCAGGGCAGGGCGTACGACGAGGTCATTCTCGTCGAGCAGTACCGTCACGGCTTGGGGAGGGCGAGCCTGGAGTTGCCCGCGGGGGTGGTCGACTCGGGCGAGTCGCCCATGCTCGCTGCCCAGCGCGAGCTGCGCGAAGAGACGGGATATGCCTCCGACACGTGGCAGCCGCTGATCGTGCTCGCCCCTGAACCGGCACGCGCCACTCATCGCGGCCATTTCTTCTTTGCGAGCGGCGCGCGCCCCGCGGGCCCTGCCCAGCCGGAGTCGAGCGAGGTCATCACGGTTCGTCGTCTGCCAGTCGGAGCGTTGATGTCGAAGATCGAGTCGGGGCATCTGACCCACGCGGCGCACGTCGCGGCGGTGTTGTTGGCGGCCAAGCGCGGGCTCGTCGACCTCTAAGTGCTGCGATGCTGGAGATCGGCTCCTTGCTATTGCAGAAATGCCTCGCGCGACTCGTGCACACGCTCGCGGCGGTAAGCCTTGCCAGCGGCGCTCCGACGGCTGGCCAAAGCGCCGAGGCGTGCAAGCCTCTGACCACGGTGGGCGACGTGACCGTGTGGCAGCACGACGGAAGGCATGAGGCGATCGTGTTTCGCGCGGGCATGACCATCGACGTGGATGGGGCGCCAACGGCATACCACCCGAACGATCGCGGTGCGCTGAACCGGCTCGCGCACGCCGGGCGGGCTGGACGTTGGTGGGCGCTCGTGACGAAGAATGGCGAGCCGGTCGTGCAGGGGCCCGGCGATCCGGCGCCCGGCTATTACGTCAGCATGACCTCGCTCGAGAGCTCGTCGTTTGCGCCGACGGATCCGCGCCGCTATGTGGACGCGTCTGCCATCCCGTACATCGCCTTGCCTGCGTCGGTCACCAAGGCAGGGAGGATTCGACTCGGCGATTTGGCCGTGGTGATCAATCAGGCGAACGGCAAGTTGGCCTACGCCATCTACGCCGATCAGGGCCCCAAGGATCGCATTGGAGAAGGCTCGCTCTATCTCGCCAATCGGCTGCGCAATACGCCCTTGCCCGATTCGATCGGGATCCGGAAGAGCCTGGTCGATGACCTCGTCTATGTGGTGTTTCCCGGCAGCGGAAATGGAAAGCCAAGGACGCGCGAGCAGATTGCCGCCGCTGGGGCCAAGCTGTTCGATCGCTTGGGAGGGCTGTCGACCGTCGAGGCTTGCCTGCCGTAATGACAAGACAATCGTCATGCGCGCCCACCTGGTCTCACAATTCACAATGGCGCACCGAATGATTTACATCTCGGAAACATTTTTCACCCGAGTTCGTGGCATACAAACGGACGTCGCCACAACCTGCCGCCCCGATGCGACCGCAAGGGGGCGGCAAGCAGCAGCGAAACGATTGCTGCCAAACCACAACAGAAGCAAAGGATGCCCATGACCGCTCGCAAAGACGCCGTCGCAGCCATCGCCACCCAAAAGGTGAACTCCACCGAGAACTATCTCGAGCACGCCGGAGAGGACATCTACGGTAGCTACGTCTTCGGTGACGACGCCCAGAAAGAGTACCTTCCGAAGCCCATCTACAAGAAGCTTCGCCTCGTCATCGAGGGCAAGGAGAAGTTCGATCCGTCGATCGCCGACGCGGTCGCGCAGGGCATGAAGACGTGGGCCATGGCGCACGGGGCGACTCACTACACGCACTGGTTCGTTCCGCTCACGGGCACCACGGCAGAGAAGCACGACTCGTTCCTGAACCCTGCCGGCGACGGCAAGACCATCGCCGAGTTCTCGGGCAAGGTCCTCATCCAGGGCGAACCGGACGCGTCGTCCTTCCCCTCGGGTGGCATTCGCGCCACCTTCGAGGCCCGTGGCTACACTGTGTGGGACGTGACCAGCTCGGCGTTCCTGCAAGTCGAGCCCAACGGCGTGACCCTGACCATCCCGACGGCCTTCGTTTCGTACACTGGCGAGGCGCTCGATCAGAAGCTTCCGCTGCTGCGTTCGCAGGAGGCGGTCGCCAGGCAGGCGATGCGCATTCTCAAGTGGTTCGGCAACACCAGCACGCAGCGGGTGTTCACCACCATCGGTCCCGAGCAGGAGTACTTCCTGGTGGACCGCCGCTTGGCCGAGCTGCGGCCCGACCTGGTGCTCACCGGGCGTACCCTTTTCGGCGCGCCCTCGCCCAAGGGCCAGGAGTTGGAGGATCAGTACTTCGGGACCATCCGTGAGCGCGTGCTCGCGTTCATGATGGACTTCGATCGCGAGCTGTGGCGTGTGGGCATCCCGGCCAAGACCCGCCACAACGAGGTTGCCCCGGCCCAGTTCGAGCTGGCCCCCATGTTCGAGGCCACCACGGTGGGGTCGGACCACAACATGCTGGTCATGAGCATCATGCGCAAGGTCGCCCAGCAGCACGGCCTGGCGGCGCTTTTGCACGAGAAGCCCTTCAAGGGCGTCAATGGCTCGGGCAAGCACAACAACTGGTCGATGGCCACCGACGACGGCGAGAACCTGCTCGAGCCGGGCAAGACCCCGCACGCCAACGCCCAGTTCCTCACCTTCCTGGCCGCCATCCTGCGGGCCGTGGACATCCACGCCGACCTGCTCCGCGCCTCGGTGGCCGACGCCGGCAACGATCACCGTCTGGGCGCCAACGAAGCCCCGCCCGCCATCGTGTCCGTGTTCTTGGGTGAGCAGCTCGAAGACATCGTGGCGCAGCTCGAGAAGGGCGATGCGTCCACCTCGAAGCAGGGTGGCCAGTTGGAGCTCGGCGTGACCTCGCTTCCGGTGCTCCCCAAGGACGCCACCGACCGCAACCGCACCTCGCCGTTCGCGTTCACCGGCAACAAGTTCGAGTTCCGGGCGGTGGGCTCGTCGGTGCCGATCTACTGGCCGCAGACCGTGCTCAACACCATCGCCGCCGAGTCCATCGAGTTCATCGCCGACAAGCTCGACAAGCTCAAGCCCGGCGACTTCGCGGGGCTGACCAAGATCCTCTCGGCCGTCATCAAGGAGCACAAGCGGGTCTTGTTCTCGGGCAACGGCTACTCAGAGGAGTGGCACGCAGAAGCTGCCAAGCGTGGTCTGCCCAACAACAAGAGCACCGTGGACGCCCTCTCGGCGCTCGCCGCCGACAAAGCCAAGAAGGTGTTCCCGAGGTTCAGTGTGCTGAGCGAGCGCGAGCTCGAGAGCCGGGTCGAGATCGCCTGGGAGCGCTACGTGAAGGTTCAGAACATCGAGGCCTGCTGCGCCATCGACATGGCCAAGACCCAGGTCCTTCCCGCCGTGGCCGAGTACCTGTCGGCTATTTCGGGCGCGGGCAAGTCCAAGGGCATCGGCAAGATCGCCGACAGGATCGCCAGCTTGGCCGACACCCTGGTCGATCGCATCGAGGCCCTCGAGAAGGCCAAGCATGCGGCCCACGCGGCGGGTTCGGTCCACGCCGAAGCCGTCGCCTTCAAGGACAAAGTCGTCCCCGCCCAGGAAGCCCTGCGCGAGGTCGCGGACGAGTTGGAGACGCTGGTAGGGGACTCCTACTGGCCCTTGCCCAAGTACCGCGAGCTCCTCTTCCAGTACTGAGCGCGTCGTTCTGCCTCCCGGATCCCCTCATCGCCCGCGGGTGGTGAGGGGATTCGTCTTCAGGGCTCCCGGAATTCCCGTTGTGTCGCGCCATGGGTTCGTGTTCTCGTTGGGGCATGGACAGGCGATCGAACGCTTGCTTGGTGTGCGCTGCTGCCTTCACTGCCTTGCTGGTGGCAAGCCCGTCGCCATCGATGGCCGAACCCGTCGAGCCCTCGGTGTCGCCGTCGCCCGCGCCTGCTGGAGGGCCGGTCGATGCGTCAGCACCGGCCGCCGAAGCAGCTGCGCCGCCTCCGCCTGCGCAGCCGATCTGCCCTGCGTGCCCCCCTGGGTACGTCTGCTACGCGGGCGGGTGTATTCCAGCCTATCCGGCCTGTGCGCCCGGGTATTGGTTCGATGGTCACTACTGCGTTCCACAAGCCGGCGCTTCCTTGCCAACGGGGCCGGATCCGGCGGAAGAAGCGGCGCTGCAGGCGCGCTTGCAGAACCGTCTGCGACCCCGTTTCACGATCGATCTGCAGGGCGGTCTCGGCATGCTCGCCGCCAGCGAGTGGACCAGCGATGTCACCGTTCCCGCGCTGACCACGAGCGTGCTCTTCGGCTATCGGCAGAACTTCACCCCCAACATGGGGCTCCTGCTGCGCGGTGGTGCCATCCTGGGGATCGCGATTCTGGACTACAGCCCGACCAATGACACCGACGACAACGGATCGGACGGGACGTCCATGGTGGGCGGAATCGTCGAAGCCGCGCCTTTCTTCGGCCCGTTCGGGAGGTTCTATCTCGGGCCGAGCCTCTGGGCCGGCTACGTGTCCTTCGGCAGCGAGACCCTACGCGCCGAGAGCGAGAACTACCGGTATGGCAGCGCCACGTTTCACCTGCAGGAAGGCGCCATGTACGGCGTGGGCGGTACTGGCGGTGTGGTCGTCGGTTCGGCGGAGAAGATCGACATCACCTTCAGCGGCAGGCTCGACCTGAACCCGGACCACAAGACCACGCTGTTCTTCATGTTCGGCGTGGGTTTCCACCTGTAGTCGGCCCTGCTCATTGTGCAGAGCGGCGCCTTGCCACGTCCTCGGGGCGTCTGACGGTGACTACTCCTTGACAGACGAGGCCTCTTTCCGAATAGTGGCCGTCCCATGGGAAAGCACGACAACCGTACATCGATGAAAATGCGTCGCCGCAAGGCTCAGAAGAAGCTCAAGACCCGGATCAAGAGGCAGCGGTCCGAGAAGAAGGCCACCCGTTCGCCCGGCAAGACTGCCAAGAAGCCCCGCGCGGCCGCTCCCGCCAAGGAGTAGAGCCAGACTGAATCCTCCTCGCACGGGGATGAAGCTGCGGTGGGCAGCGAGAAGGACACCGGAACCACGGCGCTCATGCGCCAGTACCTCGACATCAAGGCGAGGTACCCCGACGCCATTCTGTTCTTCCGGCTCGGGGATTTCTACGAGATGTTCTACGAGGACGCGGTCTATGTGGCCCGCGTCCTCTCTCTCACCCTCACATCGCGCGACAAGGGGAAGGAAGATCCCACCCCGATGTGCGGGGTTCCCCACCACTCGGCGCGCAACTACGTTCAGCGCCTGACCGAGCTCGGTCACAGGGTCGCCATCTGCGAGCAGCTGGAAGACCCGAAGCTGGTCAAGGGCATGGTCAAGCGCGGGGTGGTCCGCGTGATCACCCCGGGCGTGATCCTGGACGAGGAATCGCTCGAGCCACGCGCGCCGAACCACCTGGCGGCCGTGGTGGGCGAGCCGCGCGACGGCTACGGGTTGGCGTTCGCGGACGTCACCACGGGCGACTTCCGGGCCACCTACTGCGCGACCACCGAGGGCCTGCTCGACGAGCTGGCCAGGGTCGAGCCGCGCGAGATTCTGCTCGCCAAGCAGGATCGCGATCTGGCGGCGCTCATTCGTCGTGCCTACGCGCACCTGGCGCAAACCAACCTCGATGTCTCCGACGAGCCGCCGCCGCTCGACCTGCTGACCGAGGTGCTCGGCGCGGGCTTCGACAGGCAAGCCGTCGAGCGAATGCCGGTGGTCGCCTCGGCCGCGGCGCGGGTGGTTCGCTACCTGCGCAGCACCCAGCTCTCGGCGCCGTTGCCGCTTTCGCAGCTGGGACTGTTCAAGCGCGACGATTTTCTCATCATCGACGAGCAAGCCCGCGCCCACCTGGAGCTGGTCGAGACCATGGTCGATCGCCGTCGCCAGGGCTCGCTGCTGGAGCTGCTCGACGTGACCGTGTCGGCGATGGGGGGACGGCTGCTTCGGCGTTGGCTGCTATTTCCATTGGTCGACGTGGCGCAGATTCGCCGTCGACAGGACGCGGTCGAGCGCCTGGTGGCTCGCCAGACCGCGCGGGAGGCGGCGCGCAAGCTCCTGGGCGAGCTCGGCGATTTGGAGCGGCTGACCACGCGGGCCCGTCTGGGTGTGGCCACGCCACGGGATTTGGTGGTCCTGGGGAAGTCGCTCGCGCGTCTGCCCGAGTTGCGGGCGACCCTCCTGCAGGCCTCCGACGCGCTGGCTGCCGTCGCCGTCGCCGATGATACCTCCGCCGATCTGCTCGACCTGGGCGACGATCTGTGCGGCGAAATCGCCGAGCGGATCCTTGGCACGCTTCGAGACGACGCACCAGCGTTGACCAAGGAGGGGGGATACGTCCGCCCCGGGATCTCCGCCGAGCTCGACGAGCTGGTCGCCATCGCCAGCGGGGGCCGCGAGGGCGTGCTGGCCATCGAAGCCCGCGAGCGCGAGCGCACCGGAATCCCGTCGCTCAAGGTCAAGTACAACTCGGTCTTCGGCTACTTCATCGAGATCACGCGATCGCACCTGGCCAATGTCCCGGCCGACTACACCCGCAAGCAGACGGTCGCCAACGCCGAGCGCTTCGTGACCCCCGAGCTGGCCGGCTACGAAGCCAAGATCCTGAGCGCCGACGAGAAGCGCATCAGCCTGGAGTTGTCCATCTACACACGCCTTCGGGACGAGGTGGGCGCGCAGGCTTCGCGCTTGCTGGCGCTGGCGGGCAGGGTGGCGATGGCCGACGTTCTGGCCGCTCTGGCCGAGCAGGCCCACCGCAACGATTACTGTCGTCCGGTGGTCGACGAGTCGGAGCATACGGAGCTGCTCGACAGTCGCCACCCGGTGGTCGAACGCCTGGCGGCCACGGGCGGGTTCGTGCCCAACGACGTCCGCTTGGACACCGAGGGCGAGCAGATGCTGCTCATCACCGGTCCCAACATGGCCGGCAAGTCGACGCTGATCAGGCAGGTCGCGCTGGCCACCATCATGGCCCAGATGGGCAGCTTCGTGGCGGCCCGGTCGGCGCATATCGGGCTATGCGACCGCGTCTTCACCCGGGTGGGCGCCGGCGACAACCTGGCCCGCGGCGAATCGACCTTCCTGCTGGAGATGCGCGAGACCGCGCACATCCTTCGCCACGCCACGCGGAAGAGCCTGATCATCCTCGACGAGATCGGCCGAGGGACGTCGACTTACGACGGCGTGTCCATCGCCTGGGCGGTGGCCGAGCACGTGCACGACCGGGTCTCGGCGCGCACGCTGTTCGCCACCCACTACCACGAGCTGTGCGCCCTCCCGGAGACCCATCCGCGGGTGCGCAACGTCAGTGTCGCGGCCCAAGAGTGGAAGGGGGAGGTAGTGTTCCTGCGCAAGCTGAGCCCCGGCGGAACCAGCCGGTCCTTCGGCATCGAGGTCGCTCGTCTCGCGGGCCTGCCGCCTGCGGTCGTGGCCCGCGCACGCGCCATCCTGGAGCGCCTGGAGCTGGGCTCGACGACCCAAGCCGGCGACGTGCCGACCCCTGCACGCCCCGAATCCGAGGCGGTCCCGCAACTGTCGCTGTTCGCGAAGACGCCCGGAAAGCCGACGGCCCCTCCGCCAAGGCCAGATCCGGCCACGGACGAGGTCCTCTCCGCGTTGCGGTCGGCCGATCTGGACGATCTTTCACCGCGGGCAGCCTGGGATCTGCTCGCTCGAATGCAAAAGAAGTTGACGACCCGGGGTTGACCCTTGTCATGATTGGGTCCTCTTGTTCCGGTTGGTCGTTCTTTTCACCCTAGTCCTGCTGTCCTCCAGCGTTGTCGCCGCCGCGCCGCCGCCGAGCGCGTCCGCGCGCAAGCCGTCGCCGAAGACCGCAGCGAAGGCCGCGCCCACCAAGAAGCCGAAGAAGCTGCCGCGCTACGCCCCCGTCGAGCTCTTCCAAGTCAACACCAAGGAGACCCTAAAGCTCAGGTTCCACGACGACCGCGGTCGTCCCATCAAGGGCTGGCAGAAGCGCTTCGACCGGTTCATGCGCTGCCACCAGACCGGCGCCGTCTTCAAAATGGACACGCGCCTGGCCCAGCTCTTGTACAAAACGGCGCGCAACTTCGAAGGGCGGCGCCTGGAGGTCGTGTCGGGCTACCGTCACCCGAAGGTCGCGCGAAATCCGAAGAGCCCCCACAAGCAGGGCCTCGCCTGCGACTTCCGCGTGGTGGGGATCCCCAACACCGTGCTGCGCGACTATCTGCGCAAGGCCTTCGATCACGTGGGGGTCGGTTACTACCCCAACTCGGTCTTCGTGCACCTCGACGATCGAAAGACCGGGCCTTCCGCGTTCTGGATCGACTACTCCGGACCGGGCCAATCTGCCGAATACGCCGAGAACCCCAACGAGGACCTGCGCACGGGGCAGGCCGACCGCCGTCGGCCTTTGGACGGGAGCGAGGCGGCCGACGACATGGCCGGCCTGCCACCTTCCCGCTCGAACGGGAGCACGGCGAGCCCAGCCGCGACCGCGGTCTCTCGCAGGACTCCGGTCGAGGTCAAGGTCAACTCCGACCCGTTTGGCGATTGAACGTTGTGGATCGTCGGGCAGCGGTGTTAGTGTTTGCGAGCCCAAGACCCAAGGAGAATCGCAGATGAGAAGATTCGGACTTTCCTGTTTGGCGATGCTTTTCGTCCTCACCACGGCACATGCGGCCCAGGCGGCCAAGGCGAAAGGCGCGAAGGCCGCGAAGGTCAAGGGACCAGCGCCTGTTGCGAAAGACGCCGACGTCAAAGAATTCAAGGGCGAGTTCACCTGGGGCATGACCCCACAGCAGGTCATGGAGAAGCTGAACGCCAAGATCGACGCCTCCTACACGGAGAGGATCGAGAAGTACCGGACCGATCCGGCGAGGTCCGACAAGATTCGCGATCAGATCAAGTCCGAGAAGCAGGCCGTGGCGAAGAGCTACGTCAAGTTCGACGGGACCAACGCCGCGTGGGCCACGTCGATCATCGACGAGGAGTTCGTCCCCAACAACGGCGAGTCGATGCTGGTCTTCCGCGAGGAGAAGTCGAAGCGTTACTTCTTCTTCCAGAGCGAGGCCCTCTACAAGATGTTCGTCGCCTTCGACAAGGAGGTCGTCGCCGGCAAGAGCTTCATGCAGTTCGGCGAGCTCATGCAGCAGAAGTACGGCAAGGCCCAGGCGGTCTACCGTGAGGTCGCGATGCACGGAATGAAGGACAAGATCCTCGACACGTACCAGTGGCGGTC
Organism: uncultured Myxococcales bacterium; assembly: GCA_964647025.1. Classification (GTDB taxonomy): domain Bacteria; phylum Myxococcota_A; class Polyangia; order Fen-1088; family Fen-1088; genus Fen-1118. The sequence continues at coordinate 48,698 of CAZYFU010000028.1, forward strand.
CGCCCAGGGTGACGGCCTTCGCTTGGTGGACCGATCGAAGTTCTACGACGTCTACTGTCTGGTCATCTACGATCACAACATCGCCGACCGGCAGGCCGAGGTGCGCAAGGCGCAGGCCGCCGCCGTCCCCAAGGGCTCGTTCGTCGACAGCGTCATCACCGACAAGCCCAGCGATCGCGACGAGAATGACAACGTCGTCGACCGCATCACCGGCAAAGAGGTCTTGAAGCCCGGCGATCGTCGCGGTGGAAACCAGAACATCAAGGTTCCGTCTCCGTCCAAGGAGATGAACGCGGAAGACCGTTAGCGGACGAGGCAATCCCTCTCGGTCGGCGCAGCAAAAAGCAACACGCAGCCCGTTCCAGCCTTGACAGGGGCGGGCTGCATCAGCGAGATTCCCAACCTTCCCAATGGCGAACATACAGTCTTCCGAGAAGAAGAACCGGCAGCGAATCAAGAACGAGGCGCGCAACGCGAGCCAGAAATCGGCTATGCGTACCGCCGTCAAGAAGCTGAGGGCCGCCATCGCGGCCAAGGACCCCAAGCAGACCGAGACGTTGCTCAAGCAAGCGACGAAGCTCATCGCTCGGCTCGGCGGTCGCGGCGTCATCAAGAAGCGCACGGCCTCGCGCGAGATCTCGCGCCTGACCGTTGCCTCGCGTCCGAAGGCGTAGCCCGCTCCCGGCTCTCGTGACTAGCGCCGGCTGGCCTCTTCGGCGAGCTGGCGCACGAGCCGCATCATCTGCAGATCGGGGTCGATCCTGGAGGACTTGAGACTCCTGTCTGCGCGGTAGAGGTGCAAGAAGCTGCGGCGCAGTTGGGCTACGCTCATGCGGCTGGCCGGCGTCAGGATGTCGTCGAGGAAGAAGGGCGCCACGCCCACCGCCGATGCGATCTCCATCCTGGGCACCGATGCCGCCGCGAGTTCCTTGGCTCGCCAGATCTGCCGCAGCTGCCGCATGAGCATGAACTGGATCTTGAGCGCGGGCTCGCGGTTCTTCTGCATGTTGACGAGCAGCCGCAGCGACTCTTCGACGTTGCCCATGCCGATGGCCCGGGTCAGCTCGAACACGCCGTGCTCGCGGGATTCCGGGATCAACTCCTCGACGTGCGCGCGCTTGATGGGGCCATTCGCGAAGAGAGCCACCTGTTCGAGGGCCTGCGCGATTCTGCCCAGGTCGGGGCCGGCGGCTTCGGCCAGCGCTTGAGCCGCGCCCGCCTCGACTTGCAGGCCGCGCTGCTTGGCGTGGGTGGTGATCCAGGCGGCCAACTCCCGGTCCTTGAGCCTGGCGAACTCGTGCAGGAAGCCGGCCTTGCGCAGAGCCGCGAACGCGCGCAAGCGACCGTCCACCTTCTCGCCCACGAGCACGAGGCATGCCTTGGGGTTCGGATCGCCCAGGTACTTCACCAGCGGCGCGAGCGCCTCGGCCTTCACCTCGTCGATACCCATGGCGATGACCAGGCGGCGCTTGCTCCACATGGGCAAGGTCTTCGCCGCGCCGACCACCTGCGCGAGAGGGGTCTCCTTCAGATCGAAGAGGTCGTAGTCGAAGCTGGTGGCGGCAGGGGACTCGCTGCCGGTGATGGCCTTGCGGATGGCAGACACACAGCGGTCCACGAGAAACCTCTCGCTACCGTGCAGGCAGTAGATGGGCGCGATGTCATTCGCGGCGATTTGCGCCAGAACGTCTGTCTCTTGTCTTGCCATCGCGCTGGGCTGCTACTTCTTCCACATCCGGAAGGTGTCGCCGTCGACCACGTAGATGAGCGGTGAATCGACGCGGGTGTGGTCGGCCCCGAAGCGGATGTCCCCGGTCAGGCCTTCGAAAGACTGCGAGGTCAGGATGCGTAAGACGTCGGCGCGAGTCTTGGCCCCTCGTTCGACGGCACCCTTGAGCACCGACATCGCGTCGTAGCCGTAGGCGTCGGTCGCACTCGGTTGCGCCCCGTAGGTTTCCCGGAAGCGGGTGACGAAGCTGGCGCTGCGCATGTCCTCCGAGGGGTAGAACCCCGGGCAAAACAGCGCGCCTTGGATGTAGCGCTCGGCGCTGCGAACGAACTTCGCAGACAACCCAATCGCCGTGGACAGCAGCAAGGCCTCCCGGCGTCCAGAGCCAGACACGAAGCTCTCGCGCGCGGCATTGGCGAACTGGCGAGGCGAGCGTGGCCAGATATCGGCGACAGCGAGGGCAGGGGCGATGAGCTCGAGGCGGTTCGCGTCGTCGGGGACAAACACCGCGTCGAAGGGCAGCCTGCGCAGGTTCGCCACCTCGCCCGAGAAGCTGGTTGCGGTCGGCTGGTACGTGATGTGCCCGGTGACGGTTCCGCCACCGGCCTGCACGGCCGCCCGGTATGCCGCTGCGAGGCGCTTACCGGAAGCACTGTCGGGTCCAAGGATGGCGAAACGACGCGCTCCCAGCTCGAGGGCAGTCCGGGCCAGTGCCGCCGCGCGTGCCTCCGACGAGTGCAACACTGCGAACGCGCTGGTGCCGGCCCCGGTGGCCCGTTCGTCGAGCAAGAGCAGCGGGAGGCCGTCTCCCTTCGCCAGCTCGACCGCGCGTGGGTCGGGCGTGCTGACCACGGCGATGGCCTTTTCTTCGCGAGCCAGCTCCGCCACGGCCCCGCTCGCGCCCCCTCCTTGCGTCGAGCGGTCCGCGCTGGCAGCGGCGTCGCGCACCACCAGCCGGAACGGCAGCGAAGGTGCCCCGTTGGCAACCGTGGTCACCACCAGCATGGCGCCGCGAAGCACGACGTCGCCCAGGCGAGCTTGGGTCCCCGACAGCGGGACAGCGAGTCCGAGACGCATGGGATCCGCGGTCACGGCCCACGCCCTAGCGACCTCCATGCCGAGCTGCTTCCGGATCGCCGCGGTCTCCTGGTCGAGCTTCCCGGCCGCGGCTTCATCCCCGCGGGAGCGTAGCGCCACCACCGCCTTTGGGCCCAGAAAGGCCCGCGCGAAGGCGCCGTGGCTCGCGCCGAGGGCCTGCAGCGCAGCCATCTCGGCCACCTTGCTCGCGATGCCCTCGGCCCGCTGGACGGCGAGCGCCCGGCCGGCCGGCGCGGACGGTTCGATTTGTGCGTAGAGCTCGAGTTGATCGATGGCCGCGCCGGGGTCACCGACGGCGGCGAGCGCGTCCGCCAACGCCAAGCGCAGCAGGGCGCGAGCGTCCAGGTCCTGCAAACCCATGATGCGCGGCGGATTCGCCCCGAGATAGGGTTTGAGCAGCGCGATGGCCGGAATGAAATGGCCGAGGTGTGCCTCGCAAAGCCCGGTCAGGAAGTCCCGATCCGTGGCCGGCAAGAAGCTGCCATTGTCTTCGATCAGCTTCTTGGCCGCGGCGGCATCGTTCGTCCCCAGCAACAACGCCGACAGCATGACCACCGCGGTACCCCGCTGGTGGTGGTGGGGATGGTGAAGCAGGAATGCCTCCAGACGCGCGCGGGCCGAGGCGGGATCGGACGCTGCCTTGTTGGCGACGTCGCGAAAGTCCGCGTCACCGCCCAGATCCTCTCCCCCGTCGATACCGGTCATGCGTGGTGGGGTGGCCGCATCGACCTGGCCGACGGGCCGCTCCGCATTCGCCCGCATGGAGGCACATCCGAGCAGGAAGAGCAACGCGAGCAGGGGACAGCGCATGGTCGCGTTTTTACGCCAGCCCATGTCCGGCGTCGACTGCGGAGTGTCTGGGGCTCGATCGAGCACGCTCACCTGGCCACCTGCCTCAGGTCCGTTCCTTGGTCGATAGAGCCGCATACTCCTCCAACTTGCGGTAGAGCGTCTTGCGGTCGAGGCCCAGTCGTTGCGCCGCGCGGGTCTTGTTTCCGCCTTCGAGCTCCAGCACGCGCTCGATGTACTCGCGTTCGAGTTGGTCGAGGGTAAACCCCTGCGCCACTGCGGTCGCCAGGCGGTCCTGACTCTTTCGTTCCTGCATGGTCTGGGGCAGGTCCTCCGGGCCGATGAGGTCGCTCTCGGCCAGGGCGACGGCGCGCTCGACCACGTTTTCGAGCTCGCGCACGTTGCCCGGCCATGCGTGGCCGAGGAGGAGCTGCTTGGCGCTCTCGCGCCAGCCCCGCACGGCCTTGCGAGACCGCTCCGCCGAGCGCGCGAGGAAATGGTCCGCCAGCGGCAAGATGTCTTCCGGCCGGCCCCGCAGCGGCGGCAACTGGATCTGGATCACGTTGAGCCGGTAGTAGAGATCCTCGCGGAACAGGCCCTCCCGCAGACGGCTTTCGAGGTCGCGATTGGTGGCGGCCATCACGCGCACGTCGACGCGGACCGCCCGGTTCGAACCGAGGGGCCTGACCTCGCCGTCCTGCAGAACCCGAAGCAGCTTGGGTTGAAGCGACAGCGGCAACTCGGCGATCTCGTCGAGGAACAAGGTCCCGCCGTTGGCCTCGACGAAGAGCCCCTGTCGGTCGACGTTCGCGGTCGAGTGCGCGCCGCGGGCGTAGCCGAGGATCTCGCTCTCGAGGAGGTTCTCGGGGATCGCGGCGCAGTTGACCGCGATGAAGGGCTTGTGCTTGCGAGGGCTCCTGGCGTGCAGCGCTCGGGCGACCAACTCCTTACCCGTGCCCGAATCGCCGGTCACCAGTATGTTGGCGTGCGACGAAGACAGGCGCCTTATCAGCGCGAAGATCTCCTGCATGGGAGGCGAGGGGCCGATGATGTTGTCCAACCGGTCGCGCCGGCTCACCTCTTCGCGGAGGCGATTCACCTCGTTGCGCAGGCTGCGTTCCGCCAGAGCCTTGTCGATGCTGAGCAACAGCTGGTCGATCTTGAAAGGCTTGGTGATGTAGTCGTACGCACCCAGCTTGACCGCGCGGATGGCGGTGTCGATGGAACCAAACCCCGTCACGATGATGACGAAGGGCGACGGCTCCACTTCGCGGATCTCGCGGAGGAGGTCGAGGCCATCGAGGTCCGGCATCTTGACGTCGGAGACCACCACGTCGATGCCACCTTCCTTGACCCGTTCAACGCCGGCCCGTCCACCGGCGGCGGTCTCGACGCTGAAACCCTCGCTCTCCAGCTCCTCTCTCACCCACTCCCGCATGTCCGCGTCGTCGTCGACCACGAGAACGCGGATGTGCGAGCGGGCTGGCGCGGTCGGAGGCGGTGTCTTGCTTTGATCTGCGGGCGCCATGGTTCTGCCTGATCCTCGCGCAACCCGCGCTGGCTAGCAAGCCATGGATTGCCCGCCAGCGTGGCGGCTAAGTCAGCATCAGGGATTTCAGCCCGCCCGTCGGAAAGCGCACGAGCATACTCGCTCGCAGCACGGTCTCCACCTTGCCGCGACCGAACTCGGGATGGGCGATGATCTCTCCAACCTTGTAGCGCTCGCGCGCGTCGAAGCCGCGAACCTGCGTGGCCTCGGCCAGCTCGCGGCCCAGGGCTCTCAGCTCTTCCGCCTTCTGCTCTGCCTTGCGGGCTGCCTCGGAGGTTTGAACGGTCGAGGCAGACTCGCTCTCGGCGACCGGTTTCGCCCGAGCAGGCGTCGTCCGGTATCCGTGGCGGCCGCCACAGGCTTGGCAGACCACCTGCTTGGGCGCATCTCCCACCATCGCGATGACGTGGTGGGTAGTCAGGCCGTCGCACGGGCCGCACCACGCATCCACCTCGCCGCCGACGCGGACGGAGGAGCTTGGCACGTGCACCGGTCGCGATTCGCTTCGCCAAGACACGCCGGTAATTCGGCGCGCTTCGACCTCGGATGGCCCAGCAGTGGCTTGGTCGCCGGTGTGCTCGCTCGCGATGGCGCCGATGCGGGGCAGGGTGGAGGCCAAACGCCGCAGGTCAGTGACTCGGCGGCCGAGCTTGCGCTCGATGCTGTCTCTTTCGTTCTCGGGCCCCGTGGTGGAGAGCTCACGGTAGCGCTTCGACAGTCGCTCGACGGCCAAGTGGGCGTTCTTGACCAGCTCGCGGTCTTCGGCTCGTTCCTGAGCCGAGTGGACAAGAAGGGCGACCTCTCGAATCTCATCTGTCAGTTGGTCTAACGAGGATGTCATGCTGCCGGCGTTTACTCCCACGACCAGCGCCGGAATTCAACTGTAGACATGAGTAATAGGTAGTGATCGACGTAACTAACCCGACATCCAACCTCAACTGCTGATTGCTTCAATCTCGAAGCGCGTCTAGCATACAGGCCGTCTCGCCTCCAGGAGCTCCACGCATGCGAACCCATTCGACCGTCTTCCTGTCCTTGGCTGCAATCCTCGTCGTGCCGGTCGCCGCCGCCACGGCGCAAACGAACCCGTCTTCGCCGTGGCCGCCGCCAAGCAGCTATCCCGGATCTGGGCCGAGTTATCCCGCGCCGGCTCCTGCCTATCCCGCGCCGGCTCCTGCCTATCCCGCGCCGGCTCCTGCCTATCCTGCGCCGGCTCCCGCGCCCGCCCCAGCTCCCGCGCCCGCTCCAGCTCCCGAGCCGAGCCCCGGCCCCGGGTACTGGGGACCGGCCCCTGCTGCGCCGCCAGCAGCCAGTCCCGCTCCCGCGCCGGCACCCGTGGTTGCTCCCGAGCCGACCCCGGCTCCCGCCCCGGCGCCCGTGGTCGTTCCCGCGCCCGACCCGGCTCCGGCGGCTGCCCCGCTGCCTGCGCCGCAGCCCGAGGTGACCACAGCGCCGATGAAGAAGCCGGCCGTCGTCGAAGGAGACGAGCCTGCGAAGGAAACGCCGCCGGCCGCGATTACCGAGACTGACGACCGTCCGCGCGGGTTCGTGCCCCAGCTGAGCCTCGGTGGCTCCGTCGGTCTTCTGCACATGGCCTCGGGCGACGTCGGTATCCCCGGCCAGTTCCGCCTGAGCTTGCACGGCGAATACTTCACGGGCAGCAATTTCCTCGTTCAGAGCGACGCTGAAGGGTCCAGGCCGGCGGCCAGCGACAGGAACACGCGACTTCAGGGTGCGCTCACTTTCGGCATCACGCCCATCGACCACTTCGAGATCTTCGGCGCCGTGTTGGGCTCGGCGAACCGCAACAAGCGTCTTTGCTACGACAGCCCCACGACTGGGAACGAGGTCTGCGAGTCTGAACAAGCGCGCACCGATCCCGAGCTCATCAAGTCGTTCGGCGATCTCGTCTTCGGCGTGAAGGCAACCTACCCGGTGGCGCCAGGCTTCGTGGCCGGCGGCGAGTTCGGCCTTCGCTTGATGTCCTCGATCAGCGGAATCTCGTTCTCGGGCGACTCCACGTCGTTCTGGCTCAACGCTATCGGTACCTACGATCTCAAGCCCGTCACCGAGAACGTGCCCGTGCGTTTCCACGTGAATCTAGGCTACTATGTAGACAACTCCTCGAGCCTGGTCGACTACACCAATACCTCGGCGTTCTCGCGGTACGTTTCGCGTTTCGCCTACGGCATGTCCTCGAGCCGCTTCCGAACCGCGCTCGGTGTCGACGCTCCCTTCGACGAGGTCGCCGAGGGCTTCTCGCTGCGCCCGATGCTCGAGTACCACTTCGAGTACATCACCGGTTCGAAGGACGAGGTCATCTACAAGCAGGAACATTCGACCTGCGGTCAACCTGGCGCGTCGGCGTGCAAGGACAACAAGGACGTTCATTGGATTACGTTGGGTTTGCAGGGGCAGATTCTGCACGGCCTGACGGCAACCGTCGGCGTCGACATTGCCCTGCGCTCGGCAGGCTACCCCTACGCCCCGGCGCTCGTGCCCTGGAACCTCCTTTTTGGCATCGGCTATCCGCTGGACTTGGTCCCGCGAGTCACGCGTAACGTCCCGGTCGAGCGGATCGTGACGCGCGAGGCGGTGATGCGAGAGGGGTTGGTTGCTGGTCGGGTCATCAGCGCCGCCGGTGTTCCCATCGAAGGGGCTGTGGTTGGTGTGACTGGGCGTGAGCACTCGCGGGTGCTCACCGATCCGGATGGGACCTTCCAGAGCGTCCCGCTGGCGCCGGGCCCGATCGAGCTGGTCGTGTCGGCCAATGGCTATGAGTCCACCACGGTGAGGACCGAGGTCGTCGCTGGCCAGACCGCCAACATCGTCCTTCGCCTGGTGCCGAAGGCGCCTCCGGCGCGGGCCTTCGGTCGCGTGAGCGACGGCGCTGGCAAGGGGATCGTCGCCAGCATCAAGCTGGCCGGCCCGCAGATCGCGGAAGGGCGATCGGACGAGTCTGGCAACTTCTCGGTGCCCGTGCAGCCCGGCCTCTACGCCGCCCGCGTGGATGCAGACGGCTACCTCTCGAAGGAGCTGCAGATCAACGTGGCTGACGGGCGTGAGGCTGCGGCCACTGTCACCCTGCACACGCGTCCCGCTGTCGCTGGCGTGACCTTCAAGGACGGCAAGCTGAAGTTGCGCCAGCCCATTACCTTCAAGGTGGGGCCGAGGGGCGCCACCGCCGACCTCACCCCCGCGATGCCGCTCTTGCTCGATGAGCTCGTGGACATCCTGGTGAACCACCCTGAGATTCGCCAGGTCCGGATCGAGGCCCACTGGGACAGCAGCATGGCCTCGCCCAAGGTCGACGATTTGACCGACGCGCAGGCGAAGGCTGTCGCGAAGTATCTGGTCGACCAGGGCGTCGCCGCTGACCGCGTGGTCGCCACGGGCATGGGCGCCAAGAAGCCGCTGGTTCCCAACCTCGGGAAGGGCAAGTACAAGAACCGTCGCGTGGACCTGGCGGTCGTGAACTAGGGCAGGCCCACGTAGCATGCTCGCAGGGCTCGCCGGTTTCGGCGGGCCCTGTCTGTTTGTGCGCCTAGCATGAACGTCGTCTTGGCGGTGAGAGTCCGCCCGAAAGGAGACCATCCCGGACGAAGCGAACTGCAACTGCGGAAGGGCGACCAACCGTGGGGAGGAAGCAGGGAGCGAAACCGCGGGCCGATGTACAAGAACCGGATCGGAGGCGACGCCGAGCGGGGCGAGCGGGCAAATGACCGACAAGCCTCGATGGTCAA
>CAZYFU010000029.1:0-55288 GCA_964647025.1 uncultured Myxococcales bacterium
CCTTCGTCGTCGCGCTGGCTTGCCTTCGACTGTCCCGCCGTCTGCTAGGTTCTCGTATCGCGCGGCCGTGGCTTCACTATCTGATCTCGCTGACGATGGTCGCCATCGTCGGAGGCGCCCTGGAGGCGCTGCAGTTCGTGTTGCCTGGCACCCCTTCCGCGGCCGATCTGGTGCGCGATTTCTTGGGCGGAGCAGCAGGGGTCCTGTTCGCTCTCAGCCGCGACACGCAGACGATGCCGCGCGCAAGCCGATCTCGATCTTGGCGCTGGGGGCTGGTGGGTGCCGCGACGTTGTCGTTCGGATCGAGTCTTCTGCCCATGTTGGTCACCGCAGGCGCCGCGTTGCACCGCCGGCAGGCATTTCCCGTCTTGGCGAGGTTCGATTCGCCCTGGGATGCGCACTTCGTCTCGGCGGGGAATGGGGCTTCTCTTGAGCTCACCCCACCGCCGACGGGCTTCGGCCGCCGCGATATCAAGAAGGCTGCCAAAGTCGTATTCGCGTCGAACCACACCTACCCCAAGCTGGAGATAACGAGTCCGCTGGGCGATTGGTCGACCTATCAGTTCCTCGCGTTCGACGTCTACTCCCCCTCGGAGGAGCCAGTTCGGCTCGTGCTTCGCGTTCATGACCGGACGCACCGGCACGAGGAGCAGGATCGGTTCAACACGCGGCTCATCATCCAGCCGGGGAACAACGCCATCTCCATCCCTCTCCAGGCGATCTCCGCCGGGCCACTCACGAGGCGCATGGACATGTCCGCTATCGTTTCCATCGCGGTGTTCATGTATCAGCCATCCCAACCTGCCACGTTGTACTTCGACGATTTCCGGGTGGTGCGGTGATCGTCGAGCCCGCGTCGGCGCCGTCGGGGCGAAAGCGGGACCGGGCAGCTGGCTCAAACGGCGATCCGATGGATCGTGGTATCGTCGATCGTCATGGATTCATCCGATCCTGATCCCCCCGGACCTGCGGTCCAGAAGCCAGCGAACGCGATATGGGCGGACAAGGCGTTACGCTCGACCCTGCGATTCTTCCTGGTGCCCGCCTTGGTGGGCGTGCTCATCATCGGATTTGGCATCAAGCTACCGTCCTGGGCCCTTCAAGGAGTCGGGATTATCGTCGGGCTATCTCTGGTCAACCACACCCTCCAGGATCCTGAGTGGCTGCTCGCGGCAGCGGTGGTCTATCTCCCCCTCAATAGGCTGTTCGTGGTTCCCCTGGGCTTCGGCATAAACGGAACCAACGTGGTGCTCCTGTTGCTGCTCTTCTCTTGGTTCCGGCATGGCCGAGCATCAGACCAGTCGTTGCCGGACGTTCGTGTTCCCGCAACCCGGGTCGTGGGCGCGTATGCCGTGGTGACCGTATTGTCGATGGCGACGGCTGTCGTCACACTCGGGTTTGATTTCGTCTTCGATCATCTCCTCGACATCAAAGCATGGTTCGATCAATTCATCGTCTTCTTTGCCTTCGTCCGACTGATACGCGACGGGGAAATGGCCCGTCGGATCATGGTCTACGTGATGATGTCGACGATCATCGTGCTGGTACTTGGGGTCCAGGAGTGGCTAGACAAGCGAGGGGCGAGCTCCATCGAGAAAGCCAGACTTCTCGGCCCGCAACTGCAGCCCAACGACTTTGGCGCGTTCGTCGCCTACGCATCCACTCCCTACCTTGCCATGCTGCTCTGTAACCTCCGTTCCCTGCGCGCATGGCTCGTGACCCTTCCTTACCTCTTGACCACCGCAAGGCTCCTGCTGGCGACGTTCTCGCGAGGCGCCTATCTGGGGATGGGTTTGGCGGCCGTCGTGGCCGCATACGTACGAGGGAAGGTCTTTCTCGCCGGAGCAGCCCTGCTCGCGTTGGCTCTCGTCATGGCTGTTCCCGAAGTCGTGCCGACGTCCCTGCGAGCGCGAATGTCTCAGACCTCATCCCAGTCGTACGAAGGCGAGCAGCTCGACAAGAGCGCGCAGACCAGGCTGATCCTGTGGGATGCCGCCCTGAAGATGACGGCCGAGAGCCCGGTGTTCGGGTGGGGCTTCAAGGCCTTCCCTCGACTCAAGGCCCGGTACACCGACACGCATGTCGAGGAGGCAGACAACCACAACATGTATCTCTACTTGAGCTCGCAGATGGGAATTCCCGCTGTAGCGCTATTCGTGTTGATTCTCTGGCGCCTGTACTCCATGGGGACGTATGTCTACAGAGGCTCTCGCGAGTCCTTCGCGCGCGCAATCGGCATGACCGGTTCCGGCCTGGCAGGGGCAGCCTTCTTGGTCAACTTCTTCGGTTCACGAATGGTCGACATCTGTGTGACGGTGCATTTCTGGGTTATCCTCGCGGTCGTGGCACGACTATCGATGGAAGTTGACATGCAGCAAGCGACGGAGACCTCGTGATGGACCCGCATCGACCTCACGTCGTTCACGTAATCGATGAGCTCCCGCCCGACGGCGCCGAGCGTCTGATAGCAGATATTCTTCGACACCGTTCGCCGCGGTTCCGGTTCAGCGTCCTTTGCCTCATCCGTGGTGGAGCGCTCGAGCAGGAGATCCGCGACCTCGGTGTGCCTGTGACCATCATGGGAGGTCCACTCGGTCCGACGCTGGTCTTGAGGCTCGTGAGGTGGTTTCGTCAGCAGCAGGCCGAAGTCGTTCATACGCACCTGTTTATGGCGGACAGCTACGCTCGTTTGGCGGCCCGGCTAGCCGGCGTACCGGCAGTGTTCTCGACTGCCCACAACACGGTCGTGTGTGAAGGCCACGCTCGGCGAGCCATCCATCGTGCGCTGTCGTGGATTTCCACGCGCGTGATCGCGTGCTCGGGCGAGGTCGGAAGGGTGATGCGTGAACAGGATCGGCTGCGGTCGAGTCGATTGGTCGTCATCTCCAACGGGATCAACATCGCGAGAGTGGCGGGGGCCCGCCCTGACGGCGTCCGTGAGGAGTTCTCTGTGCCGGACGGTTCGCCGCTCATCGGCGTCATCGGCCGTTTGCACCCCGCCAAGGGGCATACCGACTTGTTTGCCGCCATGGTTCGCTTGCGCGAGACAGGGCTGAAGCCCACGTGCTTGGTGATCGGTTCCGGCGATTCGCGCGCTCAGCTCGAAGAGGAGTGCAGGCAGCTTGGGCTGGCAGACCAAGTCGTCTTCACCGGACAACGTTCAGACGTCCCGAGGCTGTTGGCGGCGATCGATGTCCTCGCCATGCCTTCACGATGGGAAGGCCTCCCCATCGTCTTGCTGGAAGCCATGGCGATGTCTCGCGCGATCGTTGCGACGCGGGTCAGTGGAATTCCCGAGGTGATCCATCACGACGATAGCGGGCTGCTGGTCTCGGCGGCGAACCCGTCGGAGTTGGCAGATGCACTACGACGCGTGCTGACGGATCCGTCCCTGAGAGAGAGACTCGGACGACGTGCCCTCGAAACCGTGCGTCAGCGATTCGACGTGGCGCAGACTGCCCGCGCATACGAAGCTCTGTACTTGGCTGCGCTACATTTGCCGGCGGATGGGCAAGAATCGACTGTCCGATGAACAGTCGCTGGCGGGTCCCTTTGCGGAGAGCAATCCCTTATGCCTGTCTGCCGTTCATGGCACCGGCCCAGCGCATCCGGCCCGCGATCCGCATCCTCATGTACCACCGGGTGAACAGACTGGGACGTTACGATCAGCTGACGGTAGCGCCTGAGCGCTTCGAAGAGCAGATGGCCGCCCTGGTCGCCCGCACTCGAATCATCAGTCTGGCCCAAGCCGTGGCTGAGCTCGAACGCGGGTACCCCACAAGCGCCGCGGTGGTCCTGACATTCGATGATGGCTATCGTGACAATCTGGTTCACGCCATTCCCGTGCTGCGGCGCTTCGGCCTTCCCGCAACGATCTTTGTGACTACTCAGTTCGCCGACGGGACGATTCGGCATCCCCGGTATCCGGACGAGGCTGGTCGACTTCATTTGGATTGGAGGGAGATCGCGGATCTCGCCGCTGATCCGAACATCACCTTCGGCTCGCACACCATCACCCATCCTTTCCTCTCGCAGCTGGACAATGCAGCGATGGCTCGCGAAATCAGCGAAAGCCGAGCGGAGATCACCCGCCGGATCGGCGCACCCGTCGACTTCTTCTGTTACCCCTCCGGCGATTTGACGGATCGCGAGCGTGCTTGTGTGGCTTCGGCCGGCTACAAAGCTGCGGTGAGCGTTTGTCCAGGCGTGAACAGGAACCTCGGTGAGCGGTACGCTCTACGTCGTACGGAGGTGACCGATCGCGATGGTCCCACGGAGTTGCGTCTGAAACTACTCGGAGCTTTCGATCCCATGCACCGGCTGTGGCACTGGCGTCGCGAACGTGCGTTCGGCCGTGCTCGCGCGGAAAAGAACACTCGAGGTGGGAGTCCAAGATGAGGATCCTCTATCTGATGACCGAGCCGTTTGGCATCGGTGGTGTGCAGTCCGACATCCTGACGCTGTCCGAGGATCTCGGACACAGGGGACATGAGGTCTTCGTGGGCACCATGCCTGGCGTTTTGCTGGAAGAGCTGCAGCGCAAAGGTGCCCACTATTTGGAGTTGGACTCGCACTTTGGCGGCCCCAGTGGCCTCTGGCGGCTCATGCAAGGGCTCCGGCGTGCGATCCGCGAGCATGCCATCGAGATGCTAGCACCTCAGTCCATCCGCTCGACCATCGCCGCGTACGCAGCGACGCGCTTGATGCCATTCAACTACCGCGTCTCGGCGACCAATCGTCGGCTGCCGATCGTGACGACCATTCACAACATCCACAACCCGGTGCACTTTCGCTGGGCTGGACACATCCTCAACACGTGTGCCGACTACGTGGTGTTCGAATCGAACTATGAGCGTGACCGAGTCCTCGCGAGTGGCCTCGGTGAGGCGAGGTCCGTGGTGATCCATAGCGGCATCGACACCGACAAATTCGTCCCCCAGCCACTCGATCCCGCCTTGGCGGCTCACTATGGAATCGATCCCCGACGGCACCGGGTATTCGGCATTGTGGCGAGGTTGTCGGAAGAGAAGGGACACGACATCCTCCTTCGGGCTTTTGCCGAGGTCCACCGTACACTCCCCGCGAGCCGCCTGATGGTCATCGGCGACGGCCCGCTGCTTGCTTCTGTGCGGGCGCAGGCGCAATCCCTGGGACTGACAGACGCGGTCATCTTTACCGGGATGCAGCGGAATATTCCGCAGCATCTTGCGCTGCTCGACGCATTCGTTCTGGCGTCGACCCGTGAGTCTTTCCCTCTGGCGGCCCGAGAAGCGATGGCGGCGGGGAAGCCGGTTATCGCTCCCAAGATCGGCGGGTGTCCCGAAGTGGTGGACGACGGGGTCACTGGCTACCTATTCGAGGTTAGGAACGAGGGGCAACTGCGGGACCGCATGCAGCAGATCTTGGACGGCGGGCGGCATCTCACGATGGGGCGGGCTGCTCGTGAGCGCGTCGAGAGGCTCTTCTCACGACGTTCGTGGGTGGAGGGCGACGAAAAGGTCTACCTCTCCTGGCACAAGACCGCGAATTGATTGGTCGGGCTGGTGTGCCTGCTCTGGTATCTGGACCAGCTGGCGTTTCTGTCTACCAGGTGATCTTCTGTGCCCCGACAACGAAGCGCCACAGGCCTATGACAGCTGCCGCGTTCATGACGACGAAGGTCCGGGCCAGGATCCCAAACCGCCCGGCCAGCCTGCCCATCGCTGCCAGAGCGTAGAAGACGATCTGGGCCAAGAATACCGCGCCCAGGGCGACCTTGTCTGATCCGTGGGATCCGATCCCCAGCGAGCCCAACCCAGACGAAAAGAAGAGCACGAAGAGTGCCCACGGGCAGAACAACCGCGCAACTTTGTGCGACACCGTCTCTAGCCAAGAAGGATTGACCAGGGGGAGCAAGAGACGAGGAGAACGGGTGAACATCTGAAAATTCCCTGCCAGCGTTCTGACCTTCCGGGAGAACTCCCGCTCGTCATCGAATGCGCGATCGAATACCTTCGCGTCCTCCGCGAGGAGGACCCGACCGCGAGACATCCGGAGGTGCAGGCAGATCCAGGCATCATCGAGAATCAGGTCGGCCGCCAGGGGCTGAAAGTCAGATCGGCGAAGCGCGGAAAGAGCGCCGGTAATCCCGGTCAGGTTTCCACGCCGAGCTTCCTGCTTTCGGATCCAGTTTTCGTAGCGCCAGTACATTCCACTGCCCGCGCTGCCGTCGAGCACCAGATTGCCGGTCACGCCACTTACGCCCGGCGCAGACAGCAGGCACAGCAAGGCGCGCAACGCGCCCCGGTCCAGCGGTTGGCGAGCATCCGATATGACGAGGACCTCTCCATTCGCCGCGGCGCTCATCCGATTGAGGGCAGTCGGCTTGCCCGAGCGGTGCTCTGAGGAAAGCAACTTCACCCGGGGATCGGTCATCCCCCAAGCAGCCACCATCTCGTTTGTAGCGTCGGTGCTTCCATCGGAGTAGACCAGAAACTCGAGCTTCTCCTTCGGGTACTCCAGCGCTACCAGACTGCGCAGTTTGGCGTCGATGAACGACTCGCAGTTGTAGGCAGCAACGCATATGCTCACCGTGGGTTCCCAACCGTCATCGGGTCGAGGCCGCCAGGGCCGCAGACGGGCCATGGCGGCGATCAAGGCTGGGTAGCCAAAGTACGTGTAGCAGAGGAGCGCCAACGCGACCGCGGCCGTCCAAGACATGGCGCTCAACGGCCTGTCCTTCTCAGGACTGCGAGAGGAGTCTGGACCAAGATCCAACACTCCAGCCGGAGGAAGGAGAAGAAGTCCTCCGTCGCGGCGACATACGCGAAGTCATAGAGCGCCTTGATGCGCATGTCGTCGGCCAGCGCCCCCTCGGCCCCCTCGATCTTGAACGGATTGGTCAGCGACTGAACGTAGCGCTCGATCTTGCTGCCCGGCAACGGTCTGCCGGTGTATCCCAGCGACACCTGCGCCAGGCCGGTCAGTCCGGGACGCAACCCGCGCATCCGCTCCTCGAAGAAAGGGATGGCCAGAGCGAGATCGCCGATAATCTCCGGTCGCTCGGGACGCGGTCCGACGAAGCTCATATCGCCGCGCAAAATGTTCCACAGCTGCGGAAGCTCGTCTAACCTGGTGCTTCTCAGAAACCGCCCAATCCTTGTTACGCGCTTGTCGCCCTCGGAGGCAATCACGGCGCCTGTGGCCGCTTCCGCGTTGGGCTTCATCGTGCGGAATTTGAAGATCTCAAACTCCTCGAATCTGAATCGATTCGGAGCCTCCGGGTCGGGACCGAGCAGTCGACCTACGCGGCGCTGCCTGAAGAGGATTTGCCCTGGAGAATCGATGTAGATAGCAGCCGCGATGATGGGGTATAGTGG
Organism: uncultured Myxococcales bacterium; assembly: GCA_964647025.1. Classification (GTDB taxonomy): domain Bacteria; phylum Myxococcota_A; class Polyangia; order Fen-1088; family Fen-1088; genus Fen-1118. Next base: position 7,359 of record CAZYFU010000029.1, read on the forward strand.
AGCGGTGACTGTCAGTCCGATGCTGGCAGCCAGAAGGTCAAACACCCGCTTCGCAATACGAACCGATGTCCTCACGACGACTCGCACCCACTGACAAGACGAACGTGGCGGTTCGCAACGATGATCGAATACACCCGCGATAGTGGCCGCAACGTGGTGATCCTGGAAGTGCCAGGAATCATCGAGTGTCGGGATATGGTCCTGCGGACGGTATCTGCTGCCTGTAAGCTAGTCATGCCGGACGCTCGTACTCAAGGTTCCATCTATTCTGAGTTCACCAACCAAATTATCTCGGCGGTAGGCGAAGCATACAACAATATCGTTCTTCATGGGTATGCCGGACGCGAGCCTGCACCGATCGCCCTGCGCATCGAGAATTGCCGCGATTGGATGCGAATCGTGATCAAAGACTTCGGGATCAGCTTCGATCCTGCGCAAGCAACTTCTCCTGATCTGGCTTCTCTTCCCGAATCGGGCCTCGGGGTCTTCATCATGCGGTCCTTCGTCGATGAAGTCACCTACTCGGCTGGCTCGCCCAACGTCCTGACGTTGTTCAAACGTCTTGACGAAACCGCCGAAGGCGATATGAATACGCGCGGCTTGGCCCACTCGGAGCGCGGCCGTTAGTTGCTCGTGGAATGACATTGCCGACTCGAACGTGATCCCCCCTATGGTCTTCTATCTCGATACAACAGAGGAAGCATCCATTCTGCGGATCGAGGGCGAGCTTGATGCGTTGTCCGTCGTCGACCTTCGTCCTGTCATCAAGAGGATCGACGAAGAACGCCCGCGCAAAGTCGTCGTGGACCTGGCTGGCCTTCGTCTTATTGACAGTTCCGGGGTTGGGGCGGTGGTTGCCTTGTTCAAGGTGGTGAGAGGCTACCAAGGAGAGATGTCCGTGGTCGGCGTGCGGGAGCAGCCCCTTGCAATTCTGCGTCTGCTGCGTCTCGACCGCGTGCTGATGCGGGAAAACTCGTGACTCCGAGTACGGGGTCCTTGTCGGTATCGGAGTGATCCAGCAGTCATACCGTCGAACACGCCGCAGAAGACCTCCCATGATTAGGCAAGTCATCAAAGCGTCCGTTGCTCACCCGCTGGGCTGGCGACTGCTCTCGGCTCTGAGGAGGCGGCCAAGCGTGTGCGTTCTGATGTACCACCGGATTACGAAGGCCGGGAGCCCTTTCGGCGGCATACCTCGCGACCAGTTCACACAGCAGATGAGGTGGCTCAGACAGAACTGCTCTCCCATTGCTCCTGAAGATCTTGCCTCTGCCGCTCACGAACCACTGCAAACCAAGCCCCGCGTCCTGGTCACCTTCGACGACGGCTACCGAGACTACGCCGAGCAGGCTTATCCGGTGCTGGACGAGCTGAAGATCCCAGCCCTCGTGTTCTTGGCGACATCGTTCCTGGACGACGGAGGACTGATCTGGACAGATGCGATCACTTGGGCGGTGAAGACCAGTCCAACATCTTCTGTCGACCTCCCCTGGGAGACGCAGACGAGGCTGCCCTTGCGAGATCTCGCGGATCGAGACCGTGCGGTTCGCATCTGCAAGCAGCACCTCAAGGGCGTGCCAGACACCCTACGCGAGGAGAGAATGCAGGAGTTGTTCCGTAGGCTGGGTGTGAACCCTCAAGATGGCAGCGTAGACCGGCAGATGCTGTCCTGGGACGAGGTTCGCGCGACCCTGGGGCTCACCAGGTTCGGAGGACACACGCACACCCATCCCATCCTCTCCCAGGTCGATAGCGAGCGAGCGGAACGAGAGATCTCGATTTCCTACCGACGCATTGCCGACGAGACGGGAACAGCACCACGCTACTTCGCCTACCCCAACGGCCGAGAGCAGGACTTCACCGCGCAGACGAAGGAGCTGCTGCGCAGGCAAGGATACGAAATGGCGTTCTCGACCATAGCCGGGCTGCACGTGCCCGGCTCCGACCCCTACGCCATCCGTCGCCAGCCCGCCGGTGGAAGCAACATCCGCGATTTTGCGTGGCTGGTGACAGGACGAGGCGCGTAGCGCGAACTGTGAGCCAGCCTCCGGGCCCATCGAGGATCCCGGAGTGGCGACACCGGCCGCCAAGCGCGACGGCATGCGGCTACGATCCTCACTCGGAGAAGCCAGCTTCTCTCACGACGCGGTTGAACCAAGGTATGAAGAGTCGCGTAACGGCCTGGGCGCCCTCTGCCGAGGGGTGAGAATCGCCTCTGCCGCTCGCAAACTGCGGGACGAGGGTGTTTGCGTTGGGCGCATCAGGCGCGATGGCGAGAGCATCGAACAGATCGAAGACCTTCACGTTCTTCGCCCTGGCTGCGTAGTCACCTGTGAGCCAGCGGGACCACTCTCGAGCGCGCTTGGCTGCGGCCGGGGTCGTCTGCCGCTTGACCAGCGGCGGAGTCGACATGGCGATGAATAGGATATCGGGATGGGCAACGAACGTCGGAAGGAGCGCCGCAAAATCAGTCTTATAGCGCTCGAGCATGGCGTCACTCGTAATGTTCGAGTTCGGATAACAGCTCTTGAACATCACGACGTCATGCTGCTTCCGACCACCGGTCAACTCCCAGGTGCGGATCGCATCGAAGAACTTGGGCGTGTTGAACGCCTTGGGCCAGTCGGCGATGTCCGTGTGGTCTCCGATTACGTAGCCATCCACAACGGCCTCGCGGTAGTTGATGTCGCTGAACACCAACCCGTTGGCCTGTAGGGCGGCAAGCATGCCCCCTCGCAGTAGGCGGTCACCCGTGCTGTGGTGGAGCCAGACCATCGACAACTGCTTCGAGGGTTTGCCGGGATCTGGGCCTGCCGTCCGCGCCAGACTGGTGTGTTCTTTCGCAATCGGAGAATGACACGATACCGCGTTGAGCACGATTCCAGCGAGAGCCAGTACCTTCCGAGCCACAGAGAACATGGGCCATATCCTCCCTAGTTGGGACCGAGGCCATGCAAGCACGGCCCGGAAGGCAAAGCAAGGGCGGGTGTCCTTGGCCGCCCATCGAATCGACCACCTCGCCCACGATGACGCAAGCGTCCCACCAGCGGCCTCGTCGCGACTCGCAAGCTGGCGTACATCCTCAATCGCCCCTGTACAGGCCCTAGGGATGGATGGCACAATCCCAGCCCATACACTTCTTGGATAACCTAGACTATGAAACGTAAACCTTTCGCGTCGAGGCGACGACCATCTGCGGGATAGCCGGAATACTTCGCCTGCGCGATCGTGCGGCCGATCCTGGACGGGCCGAGATTTCGCGCATGGTGGGCGCTCAGCGACACCGGGGGCCTGACGAGTTCGGGCTCTATCGGGATAACCATGTCGGACTGGGGCACGCGCGACTGTCGATTGTCGACATCGCCACGGGTCAGCAGCCGCTGAGTAACGAAGATGGCGCCCTATGGATCGTTTTCAACGGCGAGATCTTCAACTACGTGGAGCTCCACGCCCAACTGGAGAGCGCTGGGCACCAGTTCAAGACTCGATCCGACACCGAGGTCATCGTCCACGCGTTCGAGGAATGGGGCCACGAGGCATTCGCAAGGTTCAACGGCCAATGGGCCGTCGCGCTCTGGGATCGCCGGCGGCGGATTCTGACGCTCAGCCGAGATCCGGTTGGCGTTCGGCCATTGCATGTCGCCGAGCATGACGGCCGTCTATATTTCGCCAGCGAGGTGAAAGGAATCTTCGCCGCGGAACCGTCCATCCCGCGGCGGTTCGACCCGCGTGGGATTCACGAGACTCTCACGTTCTGGAGCGTGGTTCCCCCGCAGGGTGTGTTTGCGGGAGTGTCGGAGGTCCGGCCCGGACACATCCGAACGATTCGCTTGCGGCCTGACGGGCCTCCTGACGTCGATGAGAAGCCGTTCTGGACGCCCCGCTTTGCCGTTGAAAGGGATTTGGGGGCCCCTCCGCCCCAGCGATGGCCGAGTCATCCCCTCTCCACCTTCGCCGGGTCTGTCGCAGACGCGGAAGAAGCCGTGCGCGAGGTGCTCGAACAGGCCACTGCCCTTCGGATGCTACGAGCTGACGTGCCCGTGGGCAGCTATCTGTCCGGAGGCCTCGACAGCTCCCTCGTCGCAGCCCTCGCCTTGGCGGCGAAAGGCGCTCAGTTCAGGACATTCTCCCTGCGCTTTGAGGATGCGGAGTACGACGAGACGGGCTTTCAGCGGGAGATGGTTCGCCGCTTGGGGAGCGAACACCAGGAAATCGTGGTGTCCAGGCGAGACATAGCCGAATGCTTTCCGACCGTCGTCAACCACACCGAGCGGCCCATTTTGCGAACGGCCCCGGCGCCTCTCTTCTTGTTGTCGAGATTGGTCCGCCAGTCGAACATCAAAGTCGTGCTCACGGGTGAGGGAGCGGACGAGGTCTTCGCAGGGTACGATCTCTTCCGCGAGGCCAAGGTCCGGCGATTCTGGGCGAGGCAGCCCAACTCGGTCATCAGACCCCGGCTACTCGAGCGTCTGTACCCCTATCTGGCGCGCTCGCCGGTTTCTTCCCAGGCGATGGCCCGGCAGTTCTTCGGCCGCAACCTCGCGTCCTTTGCTGCGCCTGGTTTCGGTCACGATGCTCGCTGGCACACCACCGCCGCTCTCAAGCGGCTGCTATCGGACGACATGCGGTCCGCAAACCGGGAAGATGACGTGATCGCGGACTTCCTTGCCACGCTACCCTCGGAGTTCTCGTCGTGGTCGTTCCTCGCTCAGGACCAGTACATCGAGATTAGGACGCTCCTTTCGGGATATCTGCTTTCCTCGCAAGGCGATCGCATGTTGATGGCCAACTCTGTCGAGGGACGGTTCCCCTTCCTCGATCGAGACGTCATGGCCCTGGCAGCCTCGCTCCCGGCCTCCTACAAATTGCGCGTCCTCGACGAGAAGCACGTGCTGAAACGCGTAGCTCGCGACCTCGTCCCCGACAGCATTCGCCACCGCCCCAAGCAACCATACCGTGCTCCCGACGCGCTATCCTTCATCACGCGCGACGCTCCGGAGTGGGTGGAGGAGATGATGAGCGAGCGGGCGCTGGCCGAGGCCGGCGTCTTCAATCCCCAAGCGGTACGGAATCTCTGGCAAAAGTGTCGAGCGCGTGCCGAGAGCGGCCAGTTCTCGAACACCGACAACATGGCGGTGGTCGGTGTCCTGTCTACCCAGTTGTTGCACTATCAGCTCATCTCCCAGAGCCCGAATGCCGGCGGAGACATCTCATTCCAAACGGTGGTGGAGTCGTGAGTATACAGCCGCATCATGCAGTGCCTCTTTTGCACGATCAACTCATACAGACTGCGCAGCGGCTGCCAGACAAGGTCGCGGTCGTGTGCAAAGAAGCACGCGTCAGCTACCGAGACATCGACGAGGCGTCGAACGCCCTCGCGCACACGCTCGTGCGTCGGGGAATAGAACGAGGCGACCGGGTAGTCATCTTTGCCGACAATACCGTGGAGGCTGCCATTGGCTTCTGGGCTGTTCTGAAAGCCAATGCGGTGGTTTCGGTCGTGAACCCGCTGACCAAGGCAGACAAGCTCGCCTACCTGTTGAACGACTGCCGTGCCAAGGCCCTGATCACCGATAGCCATCTCGCGGGTATCTTTCGACCAGCAGTCGAGCGCTCGGAGCACCTACGCACGGTCATCGTGTCGGGGACCCCCAAGGAAGGTGACCTCGCCGACTTGCCGGGCGGCATCGCGTGGAGTGCCACGATCGCCGCACAAGATCGCCTTCTCCCGCCGCCTCGGAGCGCGATAGACATCGATCTCGCAGCCATCATCTACACCTCGGGCTCCACCGGCGATCCCAAGGGTGTCATGCTGACCCACCGAAACATGATGACCGCGTCGACGTCGGTGTCCACCTACCTCGGGATGAGAGAGACGGACGTGGTACTGATGGTACTGCCCATGGCTTTCGACTATGGGCTCTACCAGATGATCATGTCGTTCCGAGTCGGAGCGACAGTGGTGATCGAGAGATCGTTCGCATTCCCGGCAACCGTGTTGAACGTCATGGTCAGGGAGAAAGTGACCGTCTTCCCGGGCGTGCCGACCATCTATGCCATCCTTACCGAGCTGAAGACGCTCGCGAGCTACGATCTGTCGGGAATTCGCGTCGTGACCAACACCGCTGCAGCATTGCCGGTAAAGCACATCTTGCGTCTACGCGAGCTCTTTCCGACGGCGCAGATCTTCTCCATGTACGGTGTCACGGAATGCCAGCGCTGTACGTATCTCCCACCCGGTGATCTCGAGAGGAAGCCCACGAGCGTGGGCATCGCGATACCGAACACCGAGCTCTGGCTCGTGGATGAGAACAACCACCGGGTTCCGACGGGGGAGGTCGGTCAAATCGTCATCCGCGGCGCCACCGTCATGCGCGGCTATTGGGAGAAACCCGAAGCCACCGCGAAGAGGCTTCGGCCCGGCCCCCTGCCAGGAGAGATGGTGCTGTACACCGGCGACTTCGGTCGCCTCGACGAGGAGGGCTACCTCTACTTCGTCGGACGCATGGACGACATCATCAAGTCGCGAGGCGAGAAGGTCGCTCCCAAGGAAGTCGAGAACGCCATCACCAACATCCCCGGAGTCAAGGAAGTCGCCGTCATCGGTGTCCCTGACGAGGTGCTGGGCCAGGCGGTGAAGGCCTTCGTGGTGCTCGAGAAGGGTACCAAGCTTACGGAGAAGGAGCTCCAGCGCGAATGCCAGTCTCGACTGGAGAGCTTCATGGTGCCGAAGTTCGTGGCGTTGGTCGAAGATCTTCCCAGGACGACGACTGGCAAGATCCAAAAGAAGGACCTGTCGTGATCCGCGGTGTTTCGGATCGCTATCGACTGCTCCAGGGAGGACTCGTCGCGGCCCCCGGGCTGCCCTCGTGGACGACCCCACAGAACATCTGGCCTCGTTTCAGATAGACGTAGCTCATCTTTCCCAAGAAGGATCCCCAGCCATGAACGACTCTTTGCAGCTCCGCGATCAGATCTGGCAATTCGTCACCAAGAATTTCTATGTCGCCGATGCGTCGTCGCTTTCCGACGACGCGTCCTTGCTTGACCATGGGATCATCGACTCCACGGGTGTTCTCGAGCTGATCGACTTCGTCGAGAGCACTTACGGAATCAAGGTCGAGGACGACGAGATGGTCCCGGAGAACCTGGATTCCATCAACCGCATCACCGCCTTCGTGGCGCGCAAGAAAGGACAGGTGTGAGGTGAACGGCAAGCTTGATGCTTCGGTCTTGGCGGTGGACTGCTCGGCCGAGGTCGACCGGATTGTCGTGCGTATGCGCGAAATGGTGGGGGGACAGCTGCATCGACGAGGAGTGGTCGTCGCGCTTTCGGGCGGAGTAGACAGCTCCGTTTGCGTTGGACTCGCCGTCCGAGCCTTCGGCCCCGACCGTGTCACGGTCTTGCTCTTGCCAGAGCGCGAGTCTTCTGCCGCGAGCGTTACCCTCGGACGTAAGGTGGCGGCCCTCTTTGGGGTCGAGCCCGTGCTGCATGACATCACGTCCGCCCTGGAAGGACTGGGCGCCTATCGTGAACGCGATGAAGCCATGCGCCAGGTGATTCCAGACTATCGTCCGGACTGGAAGTCCAAGTTGGCGATTTCGGGTGGAACGCAGGGGGGGATGAACTTCTTCAAGCTGATCGCCAAGGCGCCCAACGGCGAAACGCGCGAAGCCCGGATATCGGCGAAGCCGTACCTGCAGATCGTCGCGGCTCAGAACTACAAGCAGCGCGTTCGGAAGACGGTCGAGTACTTCTATGCAGACAAGGCCAACTTTGCCGTCATTGGGACGCCCAACCGGCTCGAGTATGACCAGGGCTTCTTCGTCAAGAACGGCGACGGTTCCGCGGACATCAAGCCCATCGCGCATCTGTACAAGACGCAGGTCTATGCCTTGGCTCGCCACTTCGCACTGCCCGAGGAGATCTGCGGAGGCCGCCCGACCACGGACACCTATACGTTGCCGCAAGGTCAAGACGAGTTCTACTTCGCGCTCCCGTACGAGAAGATGGATCTCGCATTGTGGGCGATGAACCACGATTGCCCTGCGGAGGATCTGGCGCCAGCCATTGGCGCGACGGTTGAGCAGGCCCGCAATGTGTATCGCGACATTCAGGCGAAGCGTGCGACGACCCGCGCTCTCCACTCGCGACCACTTCTTATCGAGAAGGTGTCAGAAGTCTGTCCGCTGGAATGACCGGAGGCCGAGGAACGTGTCTCCAGCGCGGCATGTGCTTTCGGCGGCCGTCCAACGACCAGGGAGTGAGCGACCAGCGTAGGGCTGGCTTGACGATGCGGCGGGTTGTAGGTATAGCACCGAGTGTTCCCGGATAGCGCTTGCGCTGCTGGCTTTGGGGACGCGCTATGACATCTGAGAAGGTTGACCAGTCGATCGCGGAGACGACCCTTCGTCCAGGGCAGACCGTCTCTGGGAAATACTGCGTCGACCACCTGGTGGCCGCCGGGGGAATGGCAGCGGTCTGGGCCGGCAGCAATCTGATCACGGGCAAGCGCGTAGCGCTGAAGGTCATCCTGCGTTCCCTGGCAGCGACGCCTGGCGCTGTCGAGCTCTTTCGACGCGAAGCTTTGGCCGCAAGTCGCGTCAACCACCCCAACGTCGTCACCATCTTCGACGTCGTCGACCACGAAACCAAGCCCTGCATCGTGATGGAGCTGCTCGATGGGGAAGACCTCGGCGCCTATCTGGCTCGCAGGGGACGCCTCCCGCCGGAGGAAGCCGCCGCGCTGCTCCTCCCGGTAATGCGCGGAGTCTCGTGCGCAAACAAGCAGGGCGTGGTGCACCGGGACCTCAAACCAAAGAACATTTTTCTCTGCATCGGCTCCGACGGACTCGTGCTCACGACCAAGGTCCTCGACTTCGGGATCTCGGTATTCGCAGACGGGCGAAGTCAGCAAGCTTCTCGCACGATTCAACTGACTACGCACGGAACCCCGGCCTACATGTCGCCAGAGCACATTGGGGGCTCCCCCAATATCGACGAGAGAGCGGACGTGTATGGGTTCGGTGTGATCCTGTTCGAGGCGCTTGCGGGACGGCCGCCCTATGTCGGGCCTCCCGGCCCGGAACTGCTGACGCGAATTCTGGAAGAGCCCGTTCCCACTCTGACGACGTTCCGTCCGGACCTGTCACCTCGGCTCGACGCCGTCGTCGCTCGCGCAATCGCAAAGAATGCCGAGGACCGGTACCGCAACCTCGACGATTTCGTCGTGGCCCTGGAGAACAGCGTCTTGCCGGGCTCGCCAATGCTTCGGGCACTGACCCCGATGGCTGGCGTGCCGCGAATCGACTCGGCGATCGAGGTGAGAGAGGTCTCGGCTCCGATGGTGCGGGATGCTCAACTCCCGGATCTCTCCGGAGAGCATCCGGGGGGAGTGACCGAGGCGCTGCTATATGTCCTTTCTCAGTCTGACGCCGAGAAGCGCGCGGTTGCTCCCGTCGACGCCCCCACACCCCTTGCCGCTGTTCCCGTCGCGCTGCCTCCCGTCGCCCCCGCGCCCGTCGCCCCCCTTACCGTCTCGCCCACGCCCGTCCCCCCCGTTCCCGTCTCGCTGCCTCCTGTTGTACTGGCGCCTGCTCTCGCATCCCCTACATCGAGGACAATGGCCCGAGCTCCGGTGGGGCCTTCGCCTGTCGCCAAGCCCAACCCCCGAAGTGCAAGAAATGATCGCACCCGAACTCGCAAGCGGAGAAAACGACCGGGGTGGCGGACCGCAATCATTCCTTTCATCGTTGGTTCAGCCTCTGCGGTAGCAGCTTGGCTCCTGGTGCCTGGCCCGTCCCAGCCGCGAAGGTCATCAGCGCCAACCGTGACAGAAACCGCGTCGCAACGGACTGCCCAGGCTCTACCCTTGCAGCCTTCGCTCGCCGCGCCTCCCTCGCAGCCGGCCGAACCAGTGCCATCCTCGGCTGACACTGCTGTCGCGGCGCCCGACAAGCCGAGCGGCAAGGCGGACATCGCTCCGGTCGTGCTGCCAGCGATTCCGACGGCACAGCGCGCGCGAAAGGAGGCGGAATCCCACGGCTCTGCTTCGCGACAGGCCCGCCTCGACGCCCGAAAGCGCTCGCCTGGCAACTCCGAGGTGGAGATTCGGCCTCCGCTAGAACCGCCGCCTCCGGACCCCGAAGAGGCAGCCCCGCACAGGGCCGGACAGCTCTCGGCCGACGATTTCTAGTCGGAGGATCGCCGAGGCCAGAGACCAAGGCCAGCGGCAAATGACGCCAGGGCAGCTGTTGAACCTCCTTGATATGCCCCATCGGCCCGAGTAGACGTAAGCGCATGTGCGGCATAGTTGGTTATTCGGGTCCCCGCGACGCCACTTCGGTTCTCATCAGCGGCCTACGTCGGCTGGAGTACCGCGGGTACGACTCGGCGGGTGTTGCGGTCGTCGAGGGCAAGCAGACGCGTGTCCTGCGCTGTCAGGGCAAGCTGGCGGCGCTCGAGAGCATGTTGGCCCACGACAAACCGACGGGAACGCTGGGCATCGGACACACGCGCTGGGCGACTCACGGCCGCCCCTCGGATGAAAATGCCCACCCGCATCGGTCGGGTCCGGTGTCGGTGGTCCACAACGGCATCGTGGAAAACCACGTGGCCTTGCGCGAACGGCTCCGGGCCGCGGGACGGACGTTCACCTCGCAGACCGATACCGAGGTCATCGCCCACCTCATCGACGAAGCGCTCGCCAGCGGCGTGACCAGCTTGACCGGCGCAGTGCGAACCGCGCTCCGCCAGATCGAAGGCTCGTACGCGATTGCGGTAATTTCCGACGATCACCCGTCCGAGCTGGTCGCGGCCAAGAATGCTTCACCCCTGGTGATCGGGGTCGGCGAAGGCGAGCGTTTCGTGGCCTCGGACGCCCCGGCCATCCTCGAGTACACGCGCGACGTGATCTTCCTCGAAGATGGCGACGTGGTCTCGCTCAGCGCGACTTCGGCCGACATCACGGGCATCGATGGCCATCCGCGCGTACGCCAACAGAAGCGCCTGACCTGGACCGCTGGACAGGCCGAAAAGGCCGGCTTTCCCCACTTCATGCTCAAGGAGATCCACGAGCAGCCCGAGGCGGTCAGCAACACGCTTCGCGGTCGACTGTTGGTCGACAGCCACGACGTCAGCCTCGACGGCCAGGAGCTGGACGAGCAACCGCAGAGGGTCTGCATCTTGGCGTGCGGCACCTCGTACCACGCCGGCCTCGTCGGAAAGTTCCTGGTCGAGAACATCGCGCGCATCCCATGTGAGGTCGATCTGGCGAGCGAGTTCCGTTACCGCGATCCGGTGGTGAGGACGACCGACCTCGTGGTCGCCATCTCCCAAAGCGGCGAGACCGCCGACACGCTGGCCGCCCTGAAGGAGGCCAAGGGCCGAGGCGCTCGCACGCTCGCCATCTGCAACGTCGTCGACTCCGCCATCGCCCGCGCCTCGGACTTCGTGCTCTACACGCACGCCGGACCGGAGATCGGCGTGGCGTCCACCAAGTGCTTCACGGCCCAGCTCGCGGCGCTCGCGGTGCTCGCGCTCTACCTCGGCCGCCGCAACGGCGCGCTCGCCGACGGACCAGCCACCGAGCTCATCGACAACCTCGTTCAGATGCCGCACAAGATGAGCGAGACCCTGCGAAACACCGGGGACCTGCGCACCCTCGCCCGCAAGTACATGCACGCGCGGGACTTCCTCTTCCTCGGCCGGGGCACGAACTATCCGATCGCGCTCGAAGGCGCTCTCAAGCTCAAGGAGATCTCGTACATTCACGCCGAGGGCTACGCCGCGGGCGAGATGAAGCACGGCCCCATCGCCCTCATCGACGACGGCATGCCGGTCGTGGTCCTCACGCCGCGAGGCAAGGGGTACGACAAGGTCCTCTCGAACCTCGCCGAGGTTCACGCCCGCGAAGGGCACGTGATCGCCGTGGCGACCAAGGGAGACGAGACCATCAAGACCCTGTGCGAGGACGTCATGTGGGTCGAGGATGCCCAGGCCCTGCTCCAGCCGCTCGTCACGGTGCTGCCGCTGCAGCTCCTCTCCTACAGCGTAGCCGTGGCCCGCGGCACCGACGTCGACCAGCCCCGCAACCTGGCCAAGAGCGTGACGGTCGAGTAGTCCGCGATTCCTTGCATCCCTCAACGCATGAGGGTGGCTTCCCGCCTGCCGAGCCGCAAGGGCCCGCGCGATCACTCACGGCATCTGCGGCCCTGCGCCGATCTTGAACTTCCCTCTGAAGTAGCGCTTGCGGATCTCGCCGACCTCGGCGGCCCAGGCTTCGATGCCCCGGTTCTTGATGGCGGTGAGGTTGTAGACCTTGAGGTTGTGCGGGAAGCGGTCCGCGCCCTCGGCGAGAGGCTGCAAGCGACGGCACGGGAAGTCCTGGCACTCGAAGCAGAAGTCGACCTGGTGCTGTTTGGCGCATTCGAGGGTTTCGCACTTACCGTTGATGGTGGTACAGCCGCTGACCCGGCAGCCCTGGCAACGCAGCTTCTCGATGGTCATGCCGCGCGCATCGAACGCGGCCTTGCGTTCAGGCGAGATGCTGGCGAAGAAGCCGTCGATGTTGGTGTGAAAGAACTCACAGTTGAAGCAGTCGATCCCGCAGATGGCGGTCAGCGCTTTCAGTTGCTCGGCGTCCATGGTCTTCCTTTCGCGGCTCTCTCGGGGACGAGAGTATCAGAAAGGAAAGGGCAGGCGTCTTCGTCGAGGAACCGATTGCCCCGGCGGGACCTCAGACTCCCAGCTCGACGATACTGGCTTTGAGTGCCATCGCTGAATGCGTGAGCTTCTCGCGCTCGTCGTTGGAGAGCTCGAGCTCCAGCACGCGCGCGATGCCACGGCGGTCGATCACGCTGGGCAGGCTCAGGCACACGTCGGAGAGGCCGTACTGTCCCGTGAGCAAGCTCGTAGCGGAAAGCACCGTGCTCTGGTCACGCACGATGGCCTCCACGATGCGCAGCAGGCCGGCGGCGACGGCGTAGTAGGTCGCGCCCTTGCGCTCGATGATGTGGTAGGCCGCGTCGCGGGTCTTGCGGAAGATCTCCTCCATGCTGGCGCCATCGTGGCGTGCCCAACCCTCGCCCCGCAGATCCGCCAAGCGCACGCCGGCGATGTTGGCCAGCGACCACACAGGAACTTCGCTGTCGCCGTGTTCGCCGATGATGTGCGCGTGCAGGCTGCGCGCGTCGACCTCGAAGTGGTTGGCGAGCAGCGTGCGAAAGCGCGCCGTATCCAAGATGGTCCCGGACCCGAACACGCGTCGCCGGCTCAGCCCCGAAATCTTGTAGGCGGCGTAGGTGAGCAGATCGACGGGGTTCGTGGCCACCAGGATGATGCCTTCCTGGTTGACCGCCGCGACCTCGGAGATGACGGTGCGAAACACCGCGACGTTGCGTTTGAGCAGGTCCATGCGGTTCTCGCCCGGCTTCTGGTTGGCGCCGGCCGAGATCATGGTGACCTGGGCGCCCTTGCAGTCCTCGTAGCTGCCCGCCCAGATGCGCACGGGGCGGCTGAACTGGACTGCGTGCTCGAGATCCATGGCCTGGCCCTCGGCGCGGGCGTGGTCGGCGTCGATGAGGACGATCTCGCTGGCAAGGCCGCTCAGCACGAGCGAATACGCAAACGTCGCGCCGACGTTGCCAGCACCGACGATGGCGATACGAACGGGTTCATTCATGGTCCGGAAATTCTACGTGCTAGGTTTCCGTCGGGCAGGCGTCTTTTGCCGTCGGCCTTCACTTTTCGAGGAGTCAATCGATGTTCGCTGGAATTGCCGTCTTGCTGGCCTGCCAGGCCGTGGGGGAATGGCTGGTCGTCGCGCTGCACATCGCGGTCCCTGGCCCCGTGCTCGGCATGGCCTTGCTGGCCGCGGTGTTGGCCGGTGCCCGTCGCGTGCCTGCGGGCCTGGAACGCGTTGCCGACGGTCTGCTCAAGGCCATGCCCATCTTCTTCATCCCTGCTGGCGTCGGAGTGATGGTCTTGCAGAGCACGCTCCGCGGCGCGTGGTTGCCCATCACGGTGGCGCTCCTCGGAAGCACCCTGCTCGCGATCATCGCGACCGCGGCTGTGATGCGAGCGACGCTGCACCTGCTCGCGCGACGAGCAAGGAGAGAGGCACGATGACACTCCTATGGTCCACGCCGCTACCGGGGCTGCTGGTTACCGTGCTCGCCTACGTCGTCTTCAGACATGTCCAGGGTAAGGCCAAAGGACATCCGCTGGCCAACCCCGTGGCTTGCTCCATCGTCGCCTTGGTCGCCTTCGTGAGGCTCGCTGGCATCGACTATGCGACCTACTTCGGCAGCGCCTACTTCCTGCACTTCCTCCTGGGCCCAGCCACGGTGGCGCTCGCCATTCCGCTGGCGCGCGAGCTGCCCCGCCTGCGCCAGCTCGCGCTTCCCATCATCGCGGGGCTCGTCGCCGGGAACCTGACCGCTATTCTCAGCGCCATCTTTCTCGGCAAGCTGCTCGGGTCGAGCCCCCAGGTCACGCTCAGCCTGGCGCCGAAATCCGTGACCACGCCCATCGCGATGGGCATCTCCGAGAAGATCGGCGGCGCGCCGTCGTTGACCGCTGTGTTCGTCATCGCGACCGGCGTGATCGGCGCGATGCTGGGTCCGCTCGTGCTGACCCGAATCCGCGCGCTCGATCCCGCGGTGCGCGGCACCGCCATGGGCGTGGGCTGCCACGGCCTCGGCACAGCGCGCATCTACCAAGAATCCAGCGAGGCCGGTGCGTTCTCTGGCCTCGCCATGGGTCTGTCGGGACTGTTGACGTCGCTGTTCCTGCCGTTTCTGGTCAGGGTGCTGGGGCTTCCAGCCTGAACGTCAACCCTTCCTCTTCCACTCGGCCAGGGTCTTCTTGATCTCGCCTTCGAGGAAGAACACCTCGGCCTTCTTGCCGAGATCGTACGACTTCTCCCCGAGCACGATGGCCTCCTTGCGATTTCCCTGCGCCGCGACGATGGTCGCCTTGATCCACAGATTGAACCAGTCCTCTTTCAAGGCCAGCGACTGATCGATGTACCTGAGCGCGGAGTCGTAGTCCTTCTTGCTTTCGGCCATGTACCGCGCGGAGCTCGCGTAGATGCGCCACGTGTTGTCCAGGGTCTTCTTGATATTGGCGACGGCCTGGGCCTCGGTGCCGACCTTGATGGGGATGGACAATCGCACCTTCTCCCATTCCAAGTCGAGCGCCCCCTTGTCGTCGGTGAAGTCGGAGAACAGGAAGGTCATGCGCTCGCGCATCGGGGCCGGTTTGGGCTGCACACGGAAACGCACGAGGTCCTGGTCGGCCTTGTAGTCGCGACCCGTGCCCGATTGGTCGGCCTTCTTGTTCAAGATGACGGTCCAGGCACCTTTGCTGGGGATGGTAAAGAGCGCGTAGGTTCCGGCCGGTACCAGATGGTCGCCGAAGGTGGTGTCACGGCCAAAGCTGATCTTCGTCGCCTGGTTGGCGCCGGTTCGCCACATCTGCTCGTAGGGCACGAGCTCGCCCCAGATCTTGCGCCCCTTGACCGCCGGACTGCTGTACTCGACGGTGATCTCGGTCAGGCCTATGACCTGCGAGACCTTGGCGTCCGGGCTGGCCCTGGGCAGATCGGGTTGGGCTTGGGCGGCGGGAGCCAGCACGAAGCTCAGGGTCAAAGCGACCATGAGGCTGAGAAGATGGACTGCGGATCGATTGCGCATCAAACGAGTCTCCTTTCGAAGAACCACCGCCATGCTCGACAGCGACAGCTCGTGCAGTTACCTAGCACGAGCCTGACGACTTGCACGTCCGAGCAGCGTCAGCCCCGCAGACAGCGCCACCACCGCCCCGCACCCCACGACGTTGTACCAAAGGAAGCTGATGTGGCTCCACTTGAACAGGGCCAGCACGATCAGCTCCGACACGATGGCGGCGGCGCACACCATGGTTCCTCCGACCTTGCGCAGGAAGAACGCGCTGAGGAAGATCCCGAGCACGGTTCCGTAGAACAACGAGCCCAAGATGTTCACTGCCTGGATCAGGTTATCGAGCAGCGAGGCGAAGGTCGCGAACAGAAGCGCGAGCACCCCCCAGCCAGCCGTGAACCACCGTGCCGCTCGCACGTAGTGTGCGTCGTCGGCTTGCGGGCGCAGGCTGGGCTTGTAGAAGTCCACCAAGGTGGTCGTCGCCAGCGCCGACAACTCGCCCGCCACGGCGGACATGGCCGCGCACAGGATCACTGCCAGGAGAAGGCCCACTACGCCGCGGGGCAGGTTCTGCGTGACGAAGGACAGGAAGACGTAGTCGGCATCCTTCGTGTTCGCCCTGGGTACCGCCGCCGAGATGACGACCTTGGCCCGCTCTCGAATCGCGGTCGCTGTCGCGTGGGCCTGGCGCACGGCGGCCTCGGCGGCTGCCACGCCCGCGCCGTCTCCACTGCCAAGAGCGCGGTCCAGGCGCCAGAGTTGCTCGCGCTTCTCGTCGAACGCACGCTGGTGCTCTGCTTCCAGTGCGCGCAGCTCTGGCGCGGAAGCGGTGGCTTGCGCCCGGGCCAGCTCGGCCTGGTTGAAGAAGATGGGCGGCCGGTTGAACTGGTAGTACACGAACACCATCACGCCCACGAACAGAATCAGGAACTGCATGGGGATCTTGACCGCTCCGTTGAACAGTAGCCCCATCCTGCTCTCGGCGATCGATCGGCCCGAAAGGTAGCGCTGCACCTGCGACTGGTCCGTGCCGAAGTAGGCCATGGCGAGGAAGAAGCCGCCGAGCAGACCCGACCACAGGGTGTAGCGCGCGCCGGGATCGAGCGACAGATCGATGACGTCGAGCCTGCCCAGGGTATCGGCGACGTGCAGCGCGCTCGCGAACGAGAGCTGGGGCGGCAGGCGCCTGACGATCACGATGAACGCCACCAGCATCCCGCCCAGCATGACCAGCATCTGCTGCTTCTGCGTCTGGCTGACGGCGCGGCTGCCGCCGGCCACGGTGTACAGGATCACGACCACGCCGATCACCCCGCAGGTGAGCCGCAGCGACCATCCCATCACGGACGACAAAATGATGGCCGGCGCGTAGATGGTGATGCCCGCCGACAGGCCACGTTGGAGCAAGAAGAGAAACGCGGTCAACTGTCGCGTCTTGCGATCGAAGCGCTGCTCCAAGAACTCGTAGGCCGTATAGACGCGCAAGTTGAAGTATCGGGGCAGAAAGACGAACGACAACACGACCATGGCGATGGGCAGGCCGAAGTAGAACTGCACGAAGCGCATCCCGTCCTGGAAGGCTTGCCCCGGCGTCGACAGGAAGGTGATGGCGCTCGCCTGGGTGGCCATCACCGACAAGCCCACGGTGTGCCACTTCTCCTGGTTGCCCCCCCGCAGGTAGCCGGCCATGTCCTTCCGCCCGCGGGTGTGCCACACCCCGTAGCCCACGATGGCCCCCAGGGTGCCGACCAGAACCAGCCAATCGTAGACGGTCATCGCCCCTGGTGCGGCTGTCCCGCGGCGAGCAGATTCGCGAACAACCGAAATGCCCCCGGAACCCCGGCTGGCAACTGACGGAAGAACGACAACCCCGTGTAGATGAATGTCCCCTTCCCGTGCCGCGCGAGAAGGACGCTGCCGTCGAGTCCGGGCTCTCCGGGATCGTTCATGCGCAAGACGGTTTCGTAGTGGCCGTCCCAGCGCTTCGCGAAGTAGAGCCCCCGCTCTTGCACCCAGCCGTCGAAGTCCTTGGCGGTGATGGGATTGGGCCACGTGAGCAGCCGGTGCGCCGGGGCGAGGAAGGTCACGGCGCTGGTCTCGTCGGTCACGCGCTCACTGCCGATCTCGAAGGGGAAGGGCCCGATGGGGGCCGACAGCGGCGCCAGTCGGTTGTTGGTGTTGTACTGGGCGACCACGGTGCCGCCGTCCTGCACGTACGCCATGAGGGTGGGCTGCGCCGCGCGCAAGGTGTCGCTGGTGTTGAATGCACGCACGCCGACCACGACCACGGGAAACGCCTTCAACGCCGATGTGGTCAGGGCCTGCTCGGAGAGTACCCGGACGTCATACCCAGCCTTGCGCAGGCTGGCCGCGACCTGGTCGCCAGGACCGGGGATGTACCCGACCGGGCCTACGCGTCGCTCGATCGAAAACGACACGGCACGCACGTCGGACGCACGCAGCACCACCTGGGCCGGAATGTGATCGTGCCGAACACGCTCCACCCACGCGGAGAAGCGCCCATCGCCGACCTTCGCGGACACGCGCAGGGTCCCCGAGGCCGGCCCTCCGGGTGGCTGCAGACGGAAGGCGATGTCGGCTTCCGCACCTGCGGCCGGCAGCGAGAAAGGAGCCGCCGGAGGAGAAACCGTCCAGCCCGCGGGCGCCTCCACGGCCAGCGTGCCCGAGACCGGAGCCGCGCCCGCGACCACGTGCACATCGAACGATCGCGCTTCGCCGTTTGGTAGCAGCAGGACCTCGGTCCGGGGCTCGACCGAAACCGGCGGCAGCACCTCGACAGGCTGATAGCGCTCGCCCGCCACCGGATCGGTCCACTTGAAGGTGATCGCACGGCGGATCGACAAGGCGCGTCCCGAGACCTCGAACAAGAAATCCGCCGCGATGGGCGGCGTCAGGACCGGGTCGATGGCGGTCGATGCGTCGGCCAGTCGAAACAGCCCGGGCTCGGGCGGCGACACCAGCCAATGCGGCGTCGAAAGCCGAACATCCATCGCGACCTGCAGCCTGCGCTTGACCTCGACCGCGCCGGCCACCTGCCCCACGGCGATGGCTTCGCCCTGCTCGCCCGCCGGTTTGGCACTGTGGAGCCGGATCTCGCGCAGACGAATCTCGGCCGGCGAGCGGTTCATCGCGGCCATGGAGACGTCGAGCATGCCACCCGGCACGGTCTTCGACTGGGCGGCGGTGGCCTCCACGAAGAGGCCGGCACAGGCCACGATCAGATCACGCACCTCGGCTTTCTTCTGTGCGCGCCAGTGCGCATCACCCACCCCATCCAGAGCCTTGTCGATCTGAACCAGGACCGGAATGGTCTTGTAGGGTACCTCGGGAGCGAACCCGGCCTTCGCCTTGCTGATCAGACGCTCGAGCGCGCCGCCACCTTGCACCCGTTTCCAGGTCAGATCGAGGCCGTCGAGCACGCCTCGGGCCGGCCCCGCTTCCGCCGGATCCGCCGCGAGCAGCTTGAAGTATTCGACCAAGGGCGCGCGCGTGCGCGCGATGCCGAAGCCCTGGCTCTTGTGCATGCTGCGACTGTCGGCCGCCAGCTCGCCGTACGACAGCCCGAGCAGCGGGCTATACCCGTTGACGTCCAGCTTGATGAAATCGGACAGGTCATCTCCGGGTTTGATGCTCCAGAAGGAACGATTCCAGTAGATCCGCCGAGCCTGCCAGGGTTGCAGGCCGTCGCGGAGTTGCTCTGGGTGAAAGCCCGGATCCGCCGCGGCAGAGAAGGCCTCGAGCGCCAGCTGGGCGGACGCGGTGTGGTGTCCATGAGTGTCCGCCGGCAGGGGCGAGAAACGCGTGATGATCACGTCGGGACGGGAGCGTCGAATCGCCCGCACCACGTCGGCCAGCACGGCGTCCTTGCCCCAGATTCGTAGGCTCTCGTCTGGGTTCTTCGAGTAACCGAAGTCGCGCGCGCGCGTGAAAAGCTGCTCGGCTCCGTCGATTCTCCTGGCCGCCAGCAGCTCTTGGGTGCGGATCACCCCGAGAGCAGCGCCTTGCTCGGGACCGATCAGGTTCTGTCCGCCGTCACCCCGGGTCAGCGAGAGATACCCGACCCGCAGGTGCCGATCGTTCGCGAGGTACGCGAGCAGGTTGGTGTTCTCGTCGTCCGGGTGGGCAGCCACGTAGAGCACGCTGCCCACCACGCCCAGCCTGCGCAGGGCGAGCTGGATCTGGCCACTGCTGGGCTGCGCGGGGACCGCGGCGGCGTTCGTGAGGTAGGGCATGAGCATGGCGAAGACGGGAACGCAGAGCATTCGCCTAGTGCTAGCGCGCCGCTGGCCGGTCTGCACATCCCTTTGTGCACGGGCAAACCGAACCGGCGCGACGAGGAATTGTTCGTATACTGGTTGCCATTGAGCCGAGCATTCTCACCTTCCTATCTCGCGGGCGAGCCGGCCGCGGGCGCGTTCCTCCCAGTGACCTTCCGCGACGCCGAGGCGAGGATCGCGCGCACCCGCGCGGCCGCCGCCCGAAGCATGGCCCCTGAGCTCCTGCGGGTGCTCATCGACCAGCAGCGGGACCTGCCGGCCAGCGCGACCAGGCGGGCGCATTGCGATGCCTTGGCGGCGGGTACGGCCGCCGTCGTGGTCACCGGGCAGCAGGTCGGGCTCTTCCTGGGACCGCTCTATTCCTTCTACAAGGCCGCGTCTGCCATCGCCGTGGCGCGCGCCCTGCAGTCGGAATCGGGCGTACGGTGCGTGCCTGTGTTCTGGTTGCAGACCGAGGACCACGACTTCGCCGAGATCCGCAGCGCGACGGTCGCCGATTCGAACGGCGAGCCGGTGCACCTGGAGCTGCGGGACGACCCGCGTGGTGATGATCGCATCTCGGTGGCATACCGCGCACTGCCCGCGCAGGTGAGTGAGCTGGTCGACACCGCGAGGCAGACGCTCGCTGGCGGGCCGGGCGCGGAAGAGGTGCTCCAGCTTCTGCACGACAGCTACCGGCCGGGCCAGGGCCTGCACCGCGCCTTCGCATCCCTGCTGGCGACGTTGTTCGCCGACGAGGGGCTGCTGGTATTCGACCCACGCGATGCCCGCGTGGCCGCGTTGTCCACGCCCTTCTACCGTCGCTGCCTCGACGATGCGGCCGCCGTCGAGGCAGCGCTGCGTGAACGCGAGTCGGCCCTGCACGACGCTGGCTTCGATGTACAGGTTCCTATCCGCGATCACGGCGCGCTGGTGTTCTTCCACCGCGACGCCGCATCGGGACCGCGCTTTCGTATCCAGCGCATCGGCGACGACTGGCAGCTGGCCGGCCGTCCAGAGAAGGTCCCCCACCACGATCTGGTGGAGTTGCTCGCGCGGGATCCCTTGCGGTTCTCCACGAGCGCGCTGCTGCGGCCCATCGTGCAAGATCTGCTGTTCCCCACCGCCGCGTACGTGGCCGGTCCGGGCGAGCTCAACTACTACGCCCAGCTGGGGCCGCTATACGCGTACGCGGGGCTCGTGCCACCGCTGCTCGTACCGCGGGGGCGTTTCGTGGTGGTCGACAGCAGGACCCGGCGACGACTGGGGCAGCTCGGGTTGTCGGTGCGTGACGTGGGCACCCCGGGGCACGCACTGCGTGCCCGTGTCCACAGCCTGCCCGATGGTGCGCCGACCGTGGACGAGCTTCGCCACGTGATGGGCACGCAGATCGTTCCCGCGGTCGCCCAGATCACGTCCGCCGCGCTTCGCCCAGGAATCGACCTGCACCGTGCCGCCGAACGTACCCGCAAGAGCGTCGAGCACGCCTTGGGGCGACTGCTGGCCCGATACGCCCACCGCGTGCTGGAGCGAGACACGGTCACGCAGCGTCGGCTGCGCGCCGTCGAGCTGGCGCTGTTTCCAAACGGCGTTCCCCAGGAGCGCTTCTATGCGTGGCCGTACTTGGCCAGTCGCCTGGGGGTCCGCGCGCTCAAGGACCTGGTCATGCGTCGGCTGACCAGCGCGGGGCCATTCGCCACGGAGGTACACGAGCTTTCCCCATGATCGGCCGTCGAGACAGTCTGCGGATTGGCATCGCGTGTTTCTCTTCCTTCGGCGGCAGCGGCGTCGTGGCGACCGAGATCGGCATGGCGCTCGGACAGCGCGGGCATCGGGTGTGTTTCCTCAGCGACAAGCCGCCCAGCCGACTGGACCTGGACACACCCAACCTCTCGTTTCACGAGGTCCTGTTGCTCGACTATCCGCTGGTGGCCCACCGCTCGTTCGCCTTGGCCCTGACCGCAAAGATGATCGAGGTCAGCCGCGCGGAGAAACTGGACCTTCTACACGTACACTACGCGATCCCGCACGCCATCAGCGGCGTGATGGCCAAGCAGATCCTGGGCGGTGATGCGCCCAAGGTGGTGACCACCCTGCATGGCACCGACGTGACTTTGGTGGGCGCCGATCACGGCTTCGCTCCGCTGACCCATTTCGCCGTGACCTCCAGCGACGCCGTCACGGCCCCGTCGCGCTGGCTGGCGGATACTGCGCGCGCCAACCTGGGGCTTCCCGCGGACGTGCGCATCGACGTGATCCCGAACTTCGTGGATACGCGACAGTTCTGCCTGCCGACTGGGCGGCAACGCAGCCAACCGCCGGTGCTGATCCACGTGTCCAACTTCCGCCCCATCAAACGCGTGCACGACGCGGTCGGCATCTTCGCGGCCGTGCACAGGTCCCTGCCATGTCGCCTGGAATTGGTAGGCGACGGTCCCGAGCGGCCGCGGGTCGAGCGCTTGGTGCGCGAGCTCGGCCTGCAAGACCACGTCACTTTTCGCGGCGAGATGGACGATCTCGCCGGCCTCTACGCATCGAGCGACGTATTCCTGCTGCCGAGTGAAAGCGAGAGCTTCGGTCTGGCCGCCCTCGAGGCCATGGCGTGTGGCGTGCCCGTGGTCGCCTCCGACGTGGGCGGACTGCCCGACGTGGTGGCAGACGGCGAGACCGGCTTCCTCGCGCCCGTAGGTGACGTCGAGGCCATGGCCGAGGCCGCAGGTCGGCTGCTCACGAACGAAGTCCTCTGGTCCAGGATGTCCGGGCTTGCCCGAGAGCGGGCCCGGACTTGCTTCGCCGTGGATCGCGCGGTGGATCGTTACGAAGCGGTCTATCGACGGGTGCTGGGCTGACGCTGGATCGCGCAGGCGCGCGTGCTTAGGAAGCCCCGGCGGTCAGGGCTTGGACGACCGCAGGCAGGACCTCCTCTGCACGCGCCGACAGGGAGACCACGCCTGGAATGTGCGTCGCGGCCGGGTCGATGGACAACACCGGCACGTCGCGCCCCAGCGCCGCGCGCAGGACCAGATCGGTGACGCCGACCGAGAACGACGTGCCCACGAACAGTACGGCGTCGCAAGCCGCGGAAGCTTCGAGCACGCGCGACCATTGATAGTCGCGGTGGCTGTCGTAGTACTCGTCGAACCACAGCACGTGCTGGCGCAGCACGCTTTGGCACTGCGGACAGCGGGGCAGATTGGCCTCGCATGGGTCCTTGGTGAGCTTGTCCAAGTCGAAATCCGCGCGTGGCAGCGAGCCGGCCGGCGCACCGTTGGGACAGCCACGCTTGGGGCAACGAACCCGGTCGGTGCGACCGTGCACCTCGACCAGGTTGCGTGAGCCTGCCTCTCGATGAAGCCCGTCGATGTTCTGGGTGACGACGAGCAAGTCACCGCCGGCTCGCGCGACGTGCTCTTCGAGCGCGACCAGGGCGGTGTGGGCGGGGTTGGGCCGCGCCCCGACGGTCGCGCTGAAGCGAGACAGGTACCACTGCCAGGAGCCCAGCGGGTCCTCGCTGAAATACCGGAACGTGCCGAGCTCGGTCACGTCGCGCTTCCAGATGGCGCCCGGATCCGTCCCCCGGAACGTCGGGATGCCGCTGGCGAGGCTGATGCCCGCGCCGGTGACCACGACGATGCGCCCGCTGGCGTAGCTGCGAAACAGTTCGGCGGTTCGCTGGATGGCGTCCATGAGCCCCATAGTATGGAGGATCGCGCAGCCTGCCAATCCGGTCGCCGGGGTCGATCTGCCAGGCGGTATGTGATGCCAGACACGCGACGGCGGCAATGGTCCTCGGTGCCTCGGGATTGTTGCCTGGACGACGCGGGCCGGAACGCGCGAAGATATCCGCCATGCGCTGTTTGTATCTCGTCGCCCTGAGCCTCTTCGGCCTTGCCTGCAGAAACGGGCTGCAAGTCGGGGGGCCCGGCGCCGACAGCGGCCCCGTCGAGTGCGTCGGCTCGCCGCCCGAGGCATGCGGCTATGCCTGCCACAACGGGAAGTGGATTCGCATTCCATTGCTGTGCGCGGTCCCCGACGGTGCCATCCCCGTGAGCCCGCTCCCCGACAGCGCGGTCCCCGATAGCGCCATCCCCGACAGCGCGGTCCCCGACAGCGCGGTCCCCGACAGCGCCCTCCCCGACAGCGCCCTCCCCGACAGCCTCGGCCACGACGCGAACGGGTTCGAGGTGCAGGTTACCGACACGAACCGTACCCACCTCGACGGCGCGGAGGCCCGAACCGACGCTGGCACGCCAGTCGACTGCTTGAACATCGACCGAGAGTGGCTGCTCGCCGGCTCGTGCCTGGGCCCCCGTGCGAGCTTCAACGGCACGTTCGTCGCACGGATGACCCAGACGGGCTGCAGGCTGACCTTCACCCAGACCGACGACAACACGGAAACGAAGTGGACCGCCACCGGTGTCCTGGAGAGCACGGGCCAGGGCTACCTGAAGGGCTCATTCGGCTTCACCGATGCCAGCATGTGCGACCTCACCGTGACCACCACGACGGGCTGGGACATGGTCTGCGGCTCGGCCACGCAGCAATGCAAGCTGCAGGCACGTACGCTACCGGACCTGTATTAGGGCGTCCCCGGCTCCGATGCTGCGTGGCCGATCGGTCGATCATTCGCTAGCCTTGCCGCATGCACATCTCGAGGCCACTCTCCACCGAGTACACCGCGTACTTCGCGCGCTACATCGCGCTGGTTCCGGAAGCCCACTTCGTCACGGCGCTCAACGATCAGCCGGCGGCCTTCCGCGAGCTTCTGGGCAAGCTCGCACCGGAGCGGGCCGGGTACAGGTACGCGCCGGGCAAGTGGACCGTGAGGCAGGTCGTCGGACACGTCATCGACGCCGAGCGGGTGTTCGCCTACCGTGCCTTCTCCATCGCGCGCGGCGAGACCGTGTCGCTTCCCAGCTTCGACGAGAACCAGTACGCGGACGTGGCCGGACACGACGGGTATGGGCTTGGCGAGCTGCTCGACGAGTTCACCATGGTCAGGTACGCGAACGTCGCGCTCTTCCAGCACATGGACGCCACCGCGTGGCGACGCTTGGGGACGGTCAACCAGAATGCCATCTCGACCCGCGGCCTGGCGTACATCATGGTCGGGCACGCGCAGCACCATCTCGGCGTCCTGAAGGAACGCTACGGCGCGGTGCTGGGCGACGCTGTGACAGGGAGCGACGGAGAGGGCGCTGCGGAAGGCTGAGGGCCCCAAAGACCACGGCCGTGAACGCCCGCGACCGCCGCCAGGGGCTCGATGAGCCCGGGCGATAGCGCCAGGAACAGCAGCAACGTGCGCACACGCGCGATCGCGTGTCCGGTGCGCGTCGTCGGTCGATCGTGCCAGCCAAGGCGCTGCTCGACGCAAACCGCGAGCCCGTGCCCGAGGAAGGCCCACAGGACGTACGCACACGGCAGCGCGACCGCGGCAAGCGGCCCGGCCCCAAGGACGCCCAGCACATGGAAAAGCCCCGACGCGGCGAAGGCGGCGAAAAGGCCTAGCGTCGGCAGTCCCCGTCGGGCAAACGGCATGAAGAACCCCGTGGCCAGATTGATCTGCACCATGCGGTTCCAGCGCCGGGCCCAGAACTCGGTAAGCGACGTCGAGCGAAAGGGGCGGTCGAGCAGCCCGGCGACGGAATGGCCGCAGAGCCCGGCGATGCCCACGATGAGCGCATGCACGCCAGCCGCTCCCACGGCGACTTCGAGCACGACCAGCTGATAGTCGAGCAGGTGCCCGAGCCGGGATGCTTGCCACAGGCGCCACCGATTGCCGAGGACGAGCAACACCACGCACGCCGCGACTCCCGCCGAGCCCGCGAGCGTGACCAGCATGGGTCGAGAGGTCGGCGTCGGGCTGGTCCGAAATACGCCAGGCGGCGTGATCAGGTCGAGCACGATGGCCTTGACCTGATGGACCTGCCCCGAGGGCCGCCGCGACATCGCGACCATACGGATGCCGAGGTACCCGATGACCAGCCCGAGGATGAGCTGCGCCGGGCCTGGCCCACGGGTCAACAGGGGAGCCAGGAAAATCGCCGCGAGGATGCCAGCGCGCACGGCCACGCGAGCCGTGGCATCGGCCAGTCGATCCGCCCACACGTACGCCACGCCGAGCCCGATGACGACTGGCAGAAGCAGGAAGGAGGACGGGAACACGAGCATCGACGGGGAGCGACTCTAGACGGCCGCGCCCCCAAACGACAAGGGGCTGCCTTGCGTATGCGCGGCGCTTCTGACCCGATTTCCGGCTTGCTCTCCCAGGCACGCTCGGCCAAGAGTCGGACATGGCGAAGGTCTCGAGCAAAACAAAGTCCCCTGAAGTCTGGATCGTTGGCATCGCGACGATGCCTGCGTATGTCATCGGCGAAGGTGAGCCCCAGCGGCCGGAGATCTTGCTTTGGGTGGACCAGAAGACCCTGGCGATCGTCGGCTCGCAGCTGGACAGGCCCGGGACGCTGCTCGGCCAGGCCAGCGCGCACCTCGACGCGGTGACGAAGAAGCCGATGTTCGGGCCACCACGGACGCCCACGCGCCTGCGGGTCGCTTCGCCCGAGCTGGTCCAAGCGCTGCGGGCCGGACATCCGTCGCTGGACGTCGTCTGTGCCCCGACGCCCGAGATAGACGAGGTGATGCGGACCATGGGCGAGATGATGGCGGAGGGGCACGATGGCGAGCACGCGTGGCTTCTCCCCGACGTGGCGCCCGAGGTGTACGCGGCCTTCTTCGCGGCCGCGGCCGCGCTCTATCGAGCCAAGCCCTGGAAGGTCATCCCACCCGACGAAATCCTGTCGGTGACGGTGCCAGGGTATGGGCTCGACAAAGCTGCGCTGACCGTGATGGGGCACCTGGGCGAGAGCTTCGGGCTCCTGCTCTTCGGCGACGCATCCGACTTCGAGAAGTACCTCGAAGCCGCGGACCAGATCGAGCGAGGTCAGACGCCCGAGATGCCATCGTACCGTGTGCTGGAGTTCAAGCGCGGCGCGGAGGTCGGCGTCGACGATCGGAAGACCATCGCGTCCCAGCATTGGCCCGTGGCCAGCCCGCAGGCCTACCCGCACGCCACCGTCGTGGACAAGGACATGGTGATGCGCCCGCTCTCGGCGACCGAGCTGCCGGCGATGGAAGCCGTGGTCACGGCGCTCGCCAAGCTGGTGGGCGAGAAGAAGGCGATCAAGGCCGCGTTCGAAGCCGGCGATACGTGCGTGCGGACGTACACCGTGCAGACCTCCGGTGGCGACATCGACGTGACCTTGCGCGCGCCTCACGAGGAGATGCCCGCCGACGGTGGTTGCGAGATGGACGTGCTCGATGCCCTGTTCGCGCTCGAGGAAGAGGGCAGCATCGCCGACCAGGACTTGCGACGACCTCTCGAGGACGAGCTGTGCGAGATCTTCGCCGAGTCCCCCGAAGGGGAAGCGCTGTCGGAGCTCGGAGGGCACCGACTGCTGATGGAGCTCGGCGCACGATTCATCGGCGCCAGCATCGCCACGCTCGAGCCCTGGGCCGTGCGCGAGATCATCTTCGACATCGTTCCGCGCAGGCTCGCCATCGATGCCTCGCGCGCGGGCGCGCTGCTGGATGACTGCCGGGCGTTCTATCGTTTCCTCGATCGGGCCTACGGGCTCGAACAGGCGAACGCGTGCCTGCAGGTGCTCGGCCCGCAGGCCGACGCCTCGCTGGCGAGCGCGCTGTCCGCCCGACGTAGCGCGGGACCGACCATCGAAGCAGGTTTCGATATGCAGACCAAGGAAGGCATCGAGGCCTGGATCCGCTCGGTCAACGCATCCGTCGGCACCTCCGTCGGAACATCCATCGAGAAGAAGACCGGGGCAAACAGAGCGCAGGACAAACCGTCGCGTAAGAAACGCTAGACCAACCGCGACCAGAAGGCGTACGATCGGGCCGCCAATAAACCACCTGGGGGTCCACATGCGATCTGGACATTCGGTTCATTCAAGCGTCCTTGCAGCCCTGGCACCGTGTCTCGCTGGCTTCCTGCTCGCGTCCTGCACGAGCGGAGGCGCCGGCGGAGACAACCCCGCCACGGGAAGCTTCGGCGAAGGTCCATCCGATGAAGGTGCGCCTGCGGGAAGGAACGCTTCCATCATGATGGAGCTGATCAACGTGCCGGCAGATGCGCTGTGCTTGGAGCTGACCGTCGCCCCCACTGCGAGCCCCGTCGGGGGGAAGACCCAGCTCTTCGACATCACGCCGGGCACCTCGCCCACGCTCGCGATGGATGGCTTGGCCGCCGGCCCTGCAAACATCACGGCGCGTGCGTTTGGCGCTGTTTGCGCCCCGAGCCCGTCGGCCACGACGCCCAGCTGGGTGTCTGCTGGGCCGGTCGCGGTCACCCTGGTAGGCGGCCAAACCGTCAGCGCCGCCATCGTTCTCCGTCGACCGGGCAACGTGCAGATCACCGCGACCTTCGACGATGGTCTGCTGACCATCGCGCCTGCCGCGATGAACTTCCTCGGCGTCGCCATCGGGTCCAACTTCGGCGCGACCTTCACGGTGACGAACACGTCGACGGTCGCGATGCCGGTTCCAACCGCCACGGTCATCGGGACGGACGCGGCCCAGTTCGCGGCGCTGGCCGTGGGCTCGTGCGCGGGGATGGGCACGCTCGCGCCCGGCGCAAGCTGCACCCTCGGCGCGTCCTTCGTACCCACCGCCGTCGGTGCCAAGACCGCCACCCTGTCCGTCGGTAGCGCCGCCGCGCAGCTCTCGGGCACGGCGTTCGCGACCCCGCTGGCCTTCAACCCGAGCGCCCTCACCTTCCCCGGAACGTCCGTGGGGAGCACCGCCACCCTCACCCTCAGCATCACCAACACGGCCACGGTCGCGCTCAATGGCGTGGTCATGGCGATCGAAGGCTCGACCGAGTTCAGCCTCGGGGCCACGACCTGCGCGGCTCCCATGCCCGCTGGTGCCTCGTGCGCGCGGATCGTCTCATTCACCCCAACCTCGACGGGAGCCAAGAGCGCCACGCTGTCCGCCGCCGGCAGCCTCATCATGCTCACCGGCATCGGCGCCGATTCGCTGGCCATCGCGCCCTCGCCCATCAACTTCGGCGGTGTGGGGGTCGGCGCCAGCGCCAGCATCCCGTTCACGGTGACCAACACCGGAACGACCACCGCGACACTGTCTGCCGCCACCATCTCCGGGCCCAACGCCGCCGAGTTCTCGGCTCCGGCAGTGGGCACCTGCGCGGGCATCACGACGTTGCCCCCAGGGTCAAGCTGCGTGGGCAGCGTGACGCTGACGCCAACCACGACGGGTGAGAAGTCGGCCACGCTCGTGGTCGGAGCCGCCACGGCGCCGCTCATCGGCACCGCGCTGATGGCGCCCCTGACGTTCCAGCCGGACGAGCTCGACTTCCCAAGCACCACCGTCGGTGTCACCGCGAACCTCACCATCACCTTGACCAACAACGCCACGATCCCGGTGAACATCTCCTCGTCCAAGATCACTGGGGCGAACGCCACCGAGTTCAGCCTGGGCTCGAGTGTCTGCACGTCGCCCATGCCGGCTGGCTCCTCGTGTACGAGGGTCGTGACCTTCACGCCGACGTCGCTCGGTGCGAAGAGCGCCACCTTGTCCACGGCCGGCAGCCCGCTGCCCCTGACTGGAACCGGTGTGGGTGCCCTGAGCATCGCACCGAACCCGGTCGCCTTCCCCGCCGTCGCCCTCGGTGCCAGCGCGGCCCTCACGTTCACCGTGTCCAACAACGGGGCCTCGTCGATGGCTATCTCCGCGGCGACCCTCAGCGGGACCGACGCTGCGCAGTTCGCGGTTCTGCCCACCGGGACGTGCGCTGGGCTGACTTCGCTTGGCGCCGGCGCGAGTTGCACGGGCGGCATCGCGTTCCAGCCGACCACGGCGGGTGCCAAGAGCGCGACGCTCACCGTGGGTAGCGCCACGGCCGCCGTCACCGGGACTGGCGTGAACAGCTCGGTGACTCTGACGCCAAGCCCGATGGCGTTCTCCAACACACCGGTGGGCTCCGGGACGAACCTCGTGCTCACCGTCCGCAACACCGGAACGGTCACGGTAGATGTGTCGTCGGCCAGCCTGGGCGGAAGCAACCCGACCGAGTTCGTCCTCGGCGCCAACACCTGCACCGCGCCCCTGGCCCCAGGATCGACCTGCACGCGGGTGGTCACCTTCACGCCGCTCTCCGTCGGCAGCAAGAGCGCCACGCTCTCCATCTCGAACACTTCGGTTTCGCTGACGGGCACGGCGACGAATCCGCTGGCCATGTCGCCCGCGTCGGCCAACTTCGGCAACGTCGGGGTCGGCACCACCAGCGCCGCCACCGCCTTCACGGTGACCAACATCAGCACGGTCGCGACCTCGCTGCCCGCCGCGACCATCACGGGTGCGGACGCGGCCCAGTTCCCACTGCCGGGGACCGGCTCTTGCGTGGGCATAAGCACCCTGGCCGCCGGCGCGAGCTGCACGGTGAACGCCGTCTTCTCGCCAACCTCGTCCGGGACCAAGAACGCCAGCCTCGTCGTCGGCACGGTGACCGCTTCGCTCACGGGCACGGGCGTGAACGGCAGCCTCACGGTGACTCCCAGCTCGCTCGGCTTCCCGAGCACCACGACTGGCAGCACCGCCACGCTCAGCATCACGGTGACCGCCAACGGAGGCGTCGCGGTGAACGTCCCGGCGCCCACGTTCACGGGGAGCAACCCGGGCGAGTTCGGCGTCGGCAGCAACAACTGCCCGACCACGTTGGCCGCGGGAGCGTCCTGCACCATGGGCGTGAGGTTCGCGCCCACCACGTCCGGATCGAAATCCGCGACCCTGCAGATGGCCGGCGCCTCGGTGTCCCTCACGGGGACCGCGACCCCGCTTGCCGTCTATCGCATCAACTGCGGCAGCGGCACCGCGTACTCGCCCTACGCGGCCGACGCGTACTACAGCGGCGGAACCCAAGCCACGGTTTCGAACGGCATCAACCTCAGCGGGGTCAGCAATCCAGCACCGCAATCCGTGTACCAGAGCGAGCGCTACGGCAACACGACCTACACCTTCCCGAACCTGACGCCGTCGACGCGGTACACGGTTCGCCTGCACTTCGCCGAGCTCTACTGGTCGGCCTCGAACACCCGGCTCTTCAACGTGGCGATCAACGGAAGCACCGTGCTGTCGAACTTCGACGTGTACGTGGCCGCTGGCGGCAACTTCCGCGCCCTGTTGCGAGAGTTCACCGCGACCGCGGATAGCTCCGGCAGGATCGCCATACAGTTCAGCACGATCAAGGACAACGCGACCATCTCGGGCATCGAGATCCTGAAGTAGTCGCGCGCGGCCTGGCCCGCGAAGAAGGGAGCGGAGGAGCCATCTTCCGCTCCCTTTTCTTCGTTCGCTCGAAAGCCAAGATGCCACCCGGCGGCGCAAGCCCACTGGCACCTGTTGACGGCGTCGCCGGTTTCGGGCGAGAAGGGGATCATGCTCGCTCGGCTGGGGCGCATGTTGAGCCCGCGGCACAGGACCTCGATGACGCTCGCGCTTGGCGCGACGGTGCTGTCGATTTCGGCGTCGTTGTTCGCGGTTCCGGACGCGGTGCGGGTGCCGGTGGTGAAAGAGCATGGCAAGGCGGATCCGCCGGCTGCCGGGCTGTTCTCCCACTGGCGACACGACCAGTACCAATGCTTCGATTGCCATCCCGCCCTGTTTCCACGCGCACGCAAGGGGTTCACCCACGAGCAGATGGACGAGGGCAAGTTCTGCGGAGCCTGCCACGACGGCAAGACCGCCCCACCAACGAGCGGCGCCCGCGCCGTGTGCAAGACCTCCTGTCACATGCCATGAGAACCTGGGTGTCAGAAGTCGCCGTCTGCGTCGGGCTCTTGCTTGCCACGGGGCCGGCCAGGGGCGACGACGAGAGCGCAACGGGTGAAGAAGCGTCCGCGGGTGCGCAGAGCCCCCAGAACGCGGCGGCGACGATGCCCGCGGCAGGCAAAGCAGCGGCCGCTCCCGAACCTGACGACGACGATGACGAGCCGCCCCCGCACGGTGGCGGCTACCGACTGCCCGGGGGCATCCACCTGGGGGGCATGTTCGACGTCGCGTACGAACGAGACGGTCGATCGGCCGAGCTGGGCAGCGGCAAGAATGCCTTTCGCAGTTACCACCGCCTGCTGTTCTTGTCTCGGCAGGGGAACGACGTCCCCATCGGGTTCAACGCCGAACTTTTGAACCAGTACTTCTACGAGCTGAACGCGCGCCTGTCGGCCCCGCGATCACGCCTGCGGATCGTGGCGCACGCCGGAAAGATCCTGGTTCCGTTCGGGCCAGACCCGCTGTTCCACAAGAGCTATGGCGGCCTGACCGGCGTGGATCAGCGCACGCTGCCCGTGGTCTGGTCCTCCATCGGTGCTGGAATTCGATTCTCCTACGCGATGAGAGGGCTCGCCGCCACCGACGAGATCTACGCAGTACAGGGCTTCGACCTCGCGTCGGCGAACCAGACCTTGAACATGCAGCGGGATTTGGCCGCCTACGATGGCGCGCGGATCGGGTTCGGGAACCGATTGGCGCTGTCGGCCGGGCCGTTCTCGCTCTGGTATTCCTTCTACTGGAACCAGATGCGTTTCGGACGCCTCTTGGTCATGCAGGCCGTGGACGTGTCGCTGTGGCGGCCAGCGCTGCCGTTCTTGAATCGGTTGGCCGTGGGCGCGGGTTTCGTTCGCGCGCACGTTTCCGCGACCGCCGACTACGGCAAGCCGGGCGCCTCGCCCGACGCGAGCGCATACTTCCACTTCGGCGACTACCTTTGGGTGCGCCTGTACCTCGCCGACGGCATCTACCTGCAGGGACGCTCCGGTCTGGCCACCTTCGACAACCGTCGCGGCCTGGCCTACGACGGAAATCGCACCGACCCCACCGATGGCTCGCACCACAGCGCCGGGATCGTGTGCGAATTCGCGTCCGCGCAGGCGATGCTGACGTACCACTGGAACTTCGAGAAGATCGACGAGCGCCCCGACGACCTTCTGCGCCTGATGGTGACCTATGCGTTTTGACGGAAACCTGACCCGTTTGGTCGTGCTTGCCTTGGGCGTCGCAGCCGGGGGCTGCGCGGACTTCCACCGCGGGCCGGCCCCGGCCGACGGTGGCGCCGAGGACGCGACCGGCGCGACCGACGACACCACCTTGGTGGCGGACTTCGCCTTCGAGACCGCCGTCTACCCGATCCTCCAGAGACGCTGCCAGGACTGCCACTCGGTCGGGAGGATCGGCGAGTACACGGGGTTGGTCTTGACCGGAAACGCGCGCATGGACCGGGCGAAGGTGCTCGCGCTGGTGGTGCCCGGCGATCCCGAGGCGAGCTTGCTTCTGCGCAAGGCGACTGGCGAAAGGCACACCGGCCAGGACGTGCTGACCCGGGACACGCCCGAGTACGACACCATCGCCAGCTGGCTCGACGGGCTCAAGCGATAAGCCGCGCAGTCGACCGACGCGACGGACCACTGCGTCTCCCAGCATCCGGACTGCAGCAACTGCTACGGGGACGCCCCGGGCACGCTGACCGTGACCATCGGCCGCCTTAGCCATCGCCGCGATTTTCCGGAATCCTCCGCGCGAACCCTGGCTCATAGAAGGCGTCGCTGTCGCCGCACAAGTGGCGCACCGATGGGTTTCGTCCTAGGAATCGCACGTGAAGAAAAAAATCCTCATCATGGGTGGAGTTGCCGGGGGCGCGACGGCCGCGGCCCGGGCCAGACGGCTCGACGAGAGCGCGGACATCACCATCATCGAACGCGGCCCCTACGTCTCCTACGCGAACTGCGGCTTGCCCTACTTCATCTCGGGCGAGATCACGAAGCGCTCGCAGCTTCTGCTGCAAACCCCGGAGGGCTTCGATGCGCGCTACCAGGTGCGCGTGCTCGTGAACACGGAAGCCGTGGCCATCGACCGCGCGGGCAAGCAAGTGACCGTGCGCGGGCCCGAAGGCGAGTCACGCCTGCCCTACGATCGGCTCATCCTCGCCCAAGGCGGGAGCCCGATGCTCCCGCCCATCGCGGGCATCGACGCGCCCAACGTGTTTCGCCTGTGGACCGTGCCCGACATGGATCGTTTGCACGAGCAGTTGAGCACGTCTGGCGTGAGGTCGGCGGTGGTGGTCGGCGGCGGGTTCATCGGCCTGGAGATGGCCGAGGCCTTCGCCAAGCGCGGCCTGGCGACCACCGTGGTCGAGATGCTACCCACCGTGATGGCCACGATGGATCGCGAGCTCGGCGTGCGAATCGCGCAGGAACTGGCGGCGAATGGCGTGCAGGTGGTGACCTCTGCCCAGGTGTCCCGGGTGCTTCCCTCCGAGCGCAAGGTCGAGCTCGCGGACGGGCGACGCCTCGATGGAGATGTGGTGTTGTTCTCGGTGGGCGTGCGCCCCGAGTTGACGCTTGCCAAGCAGGCCGGCTTGACGATCGGGGCTGCCGGCGGCGTGCTGGTGGACGAACACCTGCGCACGTCGGATCCCGACATCTTCGCCGCCGGCGACATGGTCGAGGTGGTGCACCGGGTGTCGGGACGAAAGGTGCGTATCCCCTTGGCGGGGCCGGCCAATCGGCAGGGCCGCATCGCCGCGTCGAACGCGCTCGGGGTCGAGATGCGCTTTGGCGGCGCCCTAGGCACCAGCGTGGTGAAGGTCTTCGAGGCCACCGCGGCGATGACAGGCCTCGGCGAAAGGGCCGCGCGCGATGCCGGCTTCGACGTGGGCGTCGCCGTGATCCACAAGGACCACCACGCGGGCTACTACCCGGGCGCGAAAGAGCTGACGCTGAAGCTCGTCTACGACCGCAAGACCGCGCGCGTGCTCGGCGGCCAGGCCTTCGGGCACGACGGGGTGGAGAAGCGCATCGACGTGCTGGCCACCGCCCTTGCTGGCAAGATGTCGCTTCACGACTTGGCCGAGCTGGATTTGGCGTACGCACCGCCCTACTCGTCGGCCAACGACCCCGTGAACCTCGCGGCCTTTGTCGGGCTGAACGACATCAGCGGTCACAGCCCGCTCGTCACCCCCGACGCGCTCAAGGCAGAGCTGTCGTCGACGAGCCCGCCCCTGCTCCTGGACGTGCGCACCTTGGGCGAGTTCGAGCAGGGCCACATCAAGGAGGCCCGGCACCTGCCGGTGGACGATGTGCGCTTCGAGCTGGACGGAGTTCCGAAGGACCGCCGCGTGGTGGTGTACTGCCGGTCGGGTTACCGGGCCCACCTGGCGCTGCGAGTCCTTCGTCAAAACGGGTTCGCGGACGTCGCCAACGTGACCGGCGGCTACCTCAGCATCGCCGCCGAGGGCGGCTTCGAAGTGGAGACTGCCTAATGCGCTTCCTTTTCATCGCCGCGCTCATCCTAGTGGGCGTGTATCTGGTCCGAAGACTGCAAGGAGCAAGCAAAATGCCATCGAGCCTCGTGAAGCAGAAGATCGACGCAGGAGCAACCATCATCGACGTGCGCACGCCGGACGAGTTCCGGGATGGCGCCTACCCTGGCGCGATCAACATCCCGGTCTCGAACCTGGGCACGCGCATCGAAGCGCTCCCCAAGACCAAGCCCGTGGTGCTCTACTGCGCGTCGGGTGCCCGCAGCGCCTCCGCCGCGCGAGCGATGAAGCAGGCCGGCTTCTCCGACGTGGTGAACGCCGGCGGCCTCGGCGACATGCCGTAGCCCGGCTAGAACTCGATCTGCGCGCCGATCTCGACGACGCGGTTGGGCGGGATCGAGAAGAAGTCCGTGGCCGAGCGGGCGTTGCGCGACAGGAAGCGGAACAGGAACTTGCGCCAGTCGGCCATGCCCTGGCCACGCTTGACGATGAGGGTCTCGCGGCCCAGGTAGAAGCTGGTGTCGCCCGGCTCGGTCTCGAGACCGCGGGCCCTGCATCGACGCAAAATGTCCATGACGTCCGGGCTCTCCATGAAGCCGTAGTGCGCGGTGACGGCCCAGAAGCCTTGCGAGAAATGTCTGAGCCTGATCTTCTGAGCCTCGGGGACCTCGGGCACGGCGTCGGTGGTGATGGACAAGATCACGACCTGTTTGTGCAGGACCTTGTTGTGCTTGAAGTGGTGCAAAAGCACGCTGGGCGTACCGCGGCGGGTGGACGCCAAGAAGACCGCGGTGCCAGATACGCGATGGGGTTTGGTCGCCTCGACGTCGTTCAAGAACACACCCAGGGGCAGCGTGCCGGCGGCGATCTTCTCGCCGAGGATCGTGCGACCGCGGTTCCAGGTGACCATCACGCTGAAGATGCCGCCCGCGATCGCAAGCGGGAACCAGCCGCCGTTGGCGATCTTGGCCGCACACGCTGCGAAGAACGCAAGGTCGATAGACAGAAGGAAGAACAACAGGCTGCCGGCGCGCCAGCGGCTCCACCCCCACCGGTCGCGCGCCACCCAGTACGAGAGGATGGATGTGATGCCCATGGTGCCGGTCACCGCGATACCGTACGCGTCGGCGAGGTTGGTCGACGCCCGGAAGCTGAGCACCAAGGCCACGCACGCGACCATGAGCAGACGATTGACCTCGGGGATGTAGATCTGCCCCTCGGTCTTTCCCGACGTGTGGACCACGGTCACGCGCGGCAGATAGCCGAGCTGGACCGCCTGTCGGGTGAGAGAGAATGCACCCGAGATGAGGGCCTGCGATGCGACGACGGTTGCCACCGTCGCGAGCACGACCATCGGGTAGAGCCACCCCTTCGGCACCAGGGCGTAGAACGGGTTGCTGACCGCCTCGGGGTGGGCAATCAGCAGCGCGCCCTGACCGAAGTAGTTGATGAGCAGCGCGGGAAAGACACAGGCATACCAGGCCGCGCGAATGGCACGCGTGCCGAAGTGGCCCATGTCGGCATACAGGGCCTCGCCGCCGGTGATGCACAGGACGACGGAGCCCAGTACCAGAAAGCCGTGCTTGCCGTGCGCCGCGAAGAACTCCACCGCGTACATGGGGTTGAGCGCGCGCAAGATTCCCGGGTGGCGAATCACCCACGGCAGCCCCGTGGCCGCGATTGCGATGAACCAAAGGAGCGTCGCCGGACCAAACACCGCGCCGATACCGCCCGTGCCTCGCTTCTGCACCGAGAAGAGGAGGATCAGGATGATGCAGGTCAAAGGGACAATGATGGGCGTAAAGGCGTGGGTCGCCACTTCGAGCCCCTCGACCGCGGAGAGCACCGAGATCGCGGGCGTAATCACCCCGTCGCCGTAGAGCAACGCAGAGCCGAAGAGGCCAAGCATGATGAGGGCCGCCTTCGAGCGCTTGACCTCCTGCCAGTTGCTACCCTTGGGCTTGCTCTCGCCCGTCCGCGAGTTCGGCTGACCAACGCGAGCGGCGAGCGCCATCAAGGCCAGCACGCCGCCCTCGCCGTTGTTGTCGGCGCGCATGACGTACAAGATGTACTTGACCGAGACCACCAACGTGATGGCCCAGAAGACCAGCGAAAGCAGTCCATAGATGTTCTCGGGCGATGGTGCCACGCCGTGGGGTGCGTTCACACACTCCTTCAGTGCGTAGAGCGGCGAGGTTCCGATGTCGCCGTACACCACGCCCAGGGCTCCGAGCGCCAACTTGGCCACGTCCGAGCGACTCTTGCTTGCCTTGCGGTCGTGGCTGGACGATCCGGCCGCAGTCGGGGAAGGTTTACTCGGTTCTGGTTCGGTCATGGACGACCTGTCGGGCGCCCGGCCTAGTATGCCAGGAGATTGAGCTTCCGGCCCGTTGCCCGCGTGTACGCACCGGGCAACGAAGCAATCCGTCCGTGCAGGGGGCGCGCACCATAACACAAAAGTCCGTCCGACCGCATCGAAGCGACCTCCAGTCAGCCAATGGCGCGGCTTGCGCTCATCCGTACATTGGCCACAGCGTGCTCATCCTCGCGGCCGGCACGTCGATGGCCCCGAACATACCAATCCCGCCGCCGCGGCGAAGGCGGCCCCTGCCCCCGTCGTCAAGCTGAGCAAGGTCGTGTTCGTCGGTAAAGAGCACGCTTGCGATTGCACACGCAGGGCCGTGGACGCCAGTTGGGCGGCGCCAGAGGCCGCCCTCGGAACGCCGGCCGTCCTGGACGTCCTGCAAGGAGAGGTCACCGAGGCGCAAATCCAGCCCGTGCTTGGCAAGCTGCAATGACCGCCGAGCAAGCAACACCCGTATCCTTCGAGGAGCTGGTGTCACGCAACCGCGGCGCGCCACCGCGTCCGCTTGGAGGGTGACGCCGACGACGATGGCGACGATGCCCTGGCGATCGGCGAAGACGCCACGCAAGAGCGGCGCCTCCTGCGCGAGGAGATGGTCGGTGCGGCCAAGGTGCGGCTGCACCGTGCCCGCGCCCGGCTGAAGGCCGAGCTGGAGCGCGAATGCACCTTCTATCGCGATCCCGAGAACGTCCCTCGCTGCGACCGGAAGCACGAGGACGACAGCGAGGCGAACGAGAGAGAAGCGCTCGCCGCGAAGAATTCCCCATCCGGGACGTGTCTTCCCGACCCGGGGCTCCGTCATCAGGTCGAAAGCCGCCCGAACAGCGGCCCCACCGGCCACCCCAACAAGGAGCCCGACATGATCACCTGAAACCTCTCCACCAAGCAGAAGCACCTCATCGGCGTCGGCGCGGCGGTCGCCGCGGGATGCCGGCCGTGCACGAACGCGTTCATCGCGGCCGCCCGGGAAGCCGGGGCCTGCGGGCGGGGCACCCGGCATGCACTCCTGGCCGGCCTGCGCGCACGAGACGCGGCAGACACCGCCATGCGGACCTTCGCCGACGACAGCTTTGCCAAGCCCGAGCTCGACGACGCCTTCCGCGCCGAGCGGAAGATGCTGGAGGCGCTCATCGGGGTGGCGGCCGCCATCGCAGGCAACTCCGCGCCCCTGGTCGCCGCGCGAGTGGCCGAAGCTCGGGTGCTGGGCGCGACCCGCGCGCAGATCCACCTCGCCGGACAGATTGGCCTTGGCTCCCGGAAGGGCGCCCAGGAAGCAGCCGATGCCGGCCTCGCCAGTGCGCTCGGAGACGATGACAACGCCGGCTGCTGCGAGGACGGGAAGGCCTGCACCAGCGGCAGCCGCGGCGAGCCCCCGCGAAGAAGCAGGCGAGCGCGTGCGCCTGCGCGCAGCCCCCACGGTCCTAGCGCCGCCGCCGTTTGCTCGATCAGAAAGCAGCAGGCCGTCCGGCGTTGCCTGGCGGTGACCTCGAAACGGCGTTCGTTGCGCCCGGGGAACCCGGCCGTGGCTACCAGCGCCGACTGACGGGCTCGAGCAAGACTTCGACGGTGGCACGGCCCTCGCACCGCACGTCCGCCAAGGAGGCACCATGAACGCCATCGAACTGCTCGAATCCCAGCATCGCGAGGTCGAGGACCTCTTTGCACGAATCGAAAAATCCAAGTCGAACGACGCGAAGGACCGGTTGTTCACGGATATCGCCGACAAGCTGGCTGTCCACGCGACCATCGAAGAACGCCACTTCTATCCCGCCGTGAAGGCCAGGCGCACCGAGGACATCGTGCTCGAGTCGCTGGAGGAGCACGTGGGGATCAAGCGCGTGCTGGCCGACTTGCTGCAAACCGACGCCAGCGACGGCACCTTCGACGCCAAGGTCGCCGTGCTGAAGGAACAGGTCAGTCACCACGTCGAGGAAGAGGAGAGTGAGCTGTTCCCGAAGGTGCGCAAGCTCTTCGATGGCGAGCAGCTCGAGGCCCTGGGTCAGGAGATGACCGCCGAGCAATCGGAGCTGGAGGACGATGGCGATCCGCGCATGGCCATCCCGTCGGAAACCGGGCGGGTGACGGAAAACTGAGCGGGCCGGCCGACCAGGTCAGCGCGCCTTCTTCTTCCTGGGCAAGATCCGCCGGAACACCAGGTCCTGGGAGGCGCAACAGTCCGCGCTGATGAGAGAGAGCCGAAAGACGTCGTCCGCGATTCCGTACTCGATGTGCGCCGCGCTCGGTGTGTCGTAGGGGAGCGCGTCCACCTTGAGCACGTTGTCGAACTTGCCCCTGTCCGTCGTTCCGACGTTGATACCGCCGACGGTCAAGCCCGGCTCGTCTCGATGCCCGTGAATCCTGCCGATCCCGTCGGTCTCCGGCGTGATCTCATCGAGCGCAAAGAGGGGCTCGTCGCTGTAGGCGATGCGAAGGATCTCCTGTCCGCCGCTCCTCACGACCACGTCCAGCGCGTCGGTCACGAAGATCCGAAACCCATCGAGCAGGCGCTTGTCCTCCTTGGACAACGAGGCGTCGTACCCCTCGCGCATGCCCGCGACGATGGAGGAGCCACCCGCCGTCCAACGCCCGTTCGTGGCCTTGTGCAGACCGGTCATCGTGTTGGCGCCGTAGAAACCCTCCGCTTCGTCGAGGCCCCATTCACCGCCACGGAGCCAGCCCAGAACCGCCCGCCTGGATAGCACGTGCTTCTCGATCCGGAACGGAACCCGCTTGCTCGAATCCGCCGAGATCCAGAAGCCCGTCACGGTATCGCCAGCCTGCTGCCCTTCGAGGTATCCGTTCGGCTTGCAGTT
Organism: uncultured Myxococcales bacterium; assembly: GCA_964647025.1. Lineage (GTDB taxonomy): Bacteria > Myxococcota_A > Polyangia > Fen-1088 > Fen-1088 > Fen-1118. Next base: position 47,841 of record CAZYFU010000029.1, read on the forward strand.
GGTGCAGACCGACCCCTTGTGTTCTTCGAGCTTCCAGGTTCCATCCTGGATCGTCCCGATCAGCGAGAGCTCCCCCTTGTACTTGTCGTATTGGTAGTAGCCCCGCATGGAATCCTTGTGACGGGCGAAGAACTTGGGATCGTCGTTTGGGGCGAGCTCGTGGTTTTGGGGGTATTCCCGCCCCTGGATGAACAGCTTGATCCCGGCTGCGCCCACGGCCCCGCTCCAGAAGAACAAGTCCTCCGCCGCGGCGGAAAGCGGGAACGTCAGAACCAATAGTCCAATGAGAAGACGCTGCATGATCCAACTCCTGTGGGGTTGGGCCGCAGTCTAGCTTCTTCGGGCGCGACGGAGCGCGAGCAGTATCCCGAGACATGCGATCAAGACGCCTGGCCCGTGGCCTCGCCGCGCCTCCAAGTTGCACGAGCAGCCGCTCGCGCTCGCCGGGGCCGCGCTGCTGTGCGAGCCCGCCCCTCCGCTGCCGCCCTTGCTCTGGCTGCCCCCCGTCCGCTCACCACCGCCAGCCCCGCCCCCGGCCGCGCGCGACGTCGAGCTGCCCGCCGCGCCGCCCGCGCTGGTCGCGCCGCCCTTGCCGCCGGTCTGCGTGGCGCCGCCACTGCCTCGCCCGCCGGCTCCGCTGCTTCCACCGCTGACCGCCGCGCCGCCGGTGCCGCCAGTGGCGCTGTCCGACCGCGAGCCGTCCCTCGCCACGTCCATGCCGCCATCCCTGGCGCTGGCGTCCGAACCAACGGGATAGGTGCCAGCGTCTCCGCTGCTGGATCTGCCGCCGCTTCCAAAGCTCCCTCCCCTGCCGCCTGCGCCACCTGCCCCTCCCGTGCTGCCGCCGGTTCCAGGCCGACCTCCCGTGCCCAGGGTCCCAGGCCCGCCGCCCGCGCCGCCCGTGCCTGACGAGCCTCCCGCTCCGCCCGCGCCGCTCGGTTCGGCCCCCGTGATGGTGCCGGAGATTCCGTAGAACCCCAGCGACGCGTAGGCCGAGAACCCGTTGTCCGGGGTGCCTTCCGCGCCGCCCTTGACGATCAGCCTGTAGGATCCGGCAGACAGGTCGACATCGAGGGTCGCGGTGCGGGCTGCCTTGTCGTTGTTCCACGCGATGCTGGTCCCGCTGGCGCTCTGGATCTCCGCATCGACGTCGAGCATCCCGCCGCCCAGCACCTCGATGCGCTCGACCAAGAGCTTCGCGTGGCCGCCGCCACTTCCGATGGTGAACGTGAAGGTGTCGGTGTCGGTGTTGTTCGCGATCTGTCCGCGGTTCTCCAGCGAGGAGACTTGGGTTCCGCTCAGGATCAACTCCTTCGCGTTCGGGATGTCATCGGCCCTGAAGGGGAGGTTCTTGGTGATGATGGCCAGGTCGTCCTCTTTGTTGTTGGCGCCGGTGTACTCGCCCTTGCTCCACTGGTACAGCGCCTGGGCTCCCCAGCTCTTCTCGGGCGTGCTGTCCCCCATGAGGGGGACCCACTTGTACGTGGAGAATCCGTTGAAGTACTCGGTGCTGGCGTTGCCGTCGTGGTCGAGCCCCATCATGTGTCCGAACTCGTGGGCGAGCGTGAGGCCTTGGTAGTTGCCGTTGCCCTTGTTGTAGATGTCGCAGCATCGGGTGGTCCCGAACGAGTTCACGTAGCAGGTCGAACGGCCCTCCTCGTTCTTGATGCACGCCTTGCCCCGGTTGCGCGCCGAGGTCGCCTCGTACACCGCGAGATCCGTGGTCACGTTTACCTCGAACGCCGAGTACGCGCTCGCCACGCCCTGCCAGGCCAGGAACAGCTCGGACCGGGCCAGGGTGAGCGCGGAGAAGTCCATGAACAGCACCTTGCTGGCGCCGGGCCTGCTCTGCAGCTTGTTGGTGTCCGCCACACCGTCGTAGGTGCCGACGTGGGGCACGTCGCCGGCGGGCTCGGCCAGCGGTGGCTCGAACGACGGCGATTCCGGGAGACGCGCCGGGCCGTCGTTGCAGACCGGGAGGATGGCCTGCACGGGGACGGGCCTCACGCGCACCTCGCCGCCGCTCGACGTCGTGTACTCGTAGGCGAGATCGCGGTCCGGAAGCACGAGCCAGCCGTACATCTCGCTACTGTCCCCCTTGAGCATGAACGCCGAACGCGCGGATTCCTCCGCGGTGCCCGTGACCGCCACGTAGTCGCCGTCATAATCGTAGCTCTGGGCGACCACGGGGATCTCGTCTCCCTGGTCCGTCTTCAAGGCGAATGCATGCGGCGACCCGGGCCTGCCCTGCGCGAGCGCCCGCGCCCGAATCGAAGCCGGCGTCCCGACCGACAACGGGCCCGAGGAGCCCATCGTTCGGGCGAGCTCCTCGGCCTCGCAGCCGAGTCCGAAAAGGGCAAGCAGTGCGATGCGCGACGCCGTCGACCGAGCTTGGGGCATGACCATGAATGTCCTTTCCTGGCCGCGTCCGTGGCGGAGATTCACTGACTGTAACAACTCGGACGCCAATCGTTGGCCGGAAAGTACCTGGCGAGCAGGGAGGCGATCCCAGGGTCATAGCTCCCGAGGTCCTCTCGCGACGCGACTGGCAGGTGGGTGCTGGCGCCGAACCAGGCCAGGCTGCCAGCGATCCAGTAGTCGTCGGGGCCCGCCGCCGCGCTGGTCCCGGCCCATCGGTCGTTGGCCATGGCGGCCGCGTATGCCGCCTGCACCTCGTCGCCGAATTCCGGCTCGACCTGGACGATGCCCAGATCTCGCACGCCGTGCGCCAGCGTCCAGACCAGCGCCGACTCGCCATCGTAGATGTCGCCCGACAGGCAGCGCAGGTTCTCCTCGCTGGTCGAGCTGACCGGGCGCACCGATGTGGGGCTGACGGCCCGGTACGTGTTCCAATCCGTCCTCGGGAAGACCGTGTCCAGGTTCGTGTACTCCGGGATGTCGGTGGTGCGCTCGTCGACGGCGATCACGGCAACCCGGTGGCTGTTGGCGGCCAGGGCGTGGCGAACGTCCTGCCGCAACGACACCATGTTGCCGGTGATCCGGCACGCGCGGGCCAGCGCCTCGTCGCTGACCTTGTCCGACGACACCACGGGTGTGCCGTAGCCGTCGAGGTACTTCACGTAGAAGGGGTCCAGCCCGAGCGCGGGCGGAGGCAGCGTCGGTCTGACGTCGCAGGCCGCGAAGGGTGCGTGGGATCCCATCTGCTGCGCCGTGCCCCCGTCGCAGGCGCCAAGCACCATCGCCGTCACCGCGAGACACCACCACAGGCTTCGCCCCCTGCCCCTCAAGGCGCAAGCCCCTCGGCGGCGCACGAGGCCCTGATGCGGGCGACGAGCGGCGAGCGGGGCCAGCGCTCGATGAAGCGACGGGCCTCGACGCCCGCGGATTGCGCGCGCCCGGTCGCGCACAGAACCAGGATGCCGGCGGCGGCGCGCTCCTCGGCCAGCTTGCCCGACGGAAAACGCTGGTCGTAGCCATCGAGCAGCTCGCGGGCTTGCGCGACGTCCCCGCGCTTGATCGCGGCATTGGCCTGGGTCAAGAGCGCAAGCTCGCCAGCCAAGTCGACGCTGGGGGCTGGCTTCGCTACGGGCCTTTGCCGGGGCGCCTTTGCGCGCGCGGAGCGCTGTGGCGCATCGGAGACGGCTGGACTCGGGGCGGGTGCCAGGGACGGCTCGGGCTCCGGCGCGACGACGGACGGCGGCATGGCCACGGGCGGGCTCGACGGCGGCTCGGCGACCACGGCTGGTTGCAGGCGCGTGCGCGCGGGCTGCGTGACCACCACATACGTCGCCCCGGTCGCCACGGCCGCGAGCAAGGCGACACCGGCGCCGATCTTCCCCACCATGGCCATCGCCGTCGTGCCGGTAAGCAGCGGCACGACAGCGCCCGCCGCCAGCTTGACCTCGAGGCCTTGGGACACTCGCGTGCGCTGCACCTCGGTCGGAGCGTTCGCCTCCCGAGCGGCCGCGATCAGGGACTTCTCCTCCGGACCGAGCTCCACGTCGTTCATCGTCCACTCCTAGGGTCCACGTCGTTCTCGTGGGTACGCAGGCGGGCGAGCGCGCGGCGAAACGCCAGCCTTGCCTTGCGCAGCCGCCAGTAGGCGGTGTTGAGGTTGATGTCCAAGGCGCGCGCCGCCTCCGGGACGGACATCTGCTCCACGTCGACCATCAAGAAGACCGCGCGCTTGTCTTGATCGATCCGCTCCACCGCCCGTTCGAAGATCGCCACGACCTCGCGCCGGGAGACCAGCTCGACGGGGCCGTCTCCCGTGCTGGCGGCTTCCCGCACCTCTTGCTCGTGCGACGGCAGAAACCACATCAGCCGCCGTCGTTGCGCGCGGCGATGGTTGTGCGCCACCCGCAAGACGATTCCGAAAAGCCACGTCTCCAGCGCAGAGCGCTCGGGCCGCCAGGTGTCCCAGCGGCGATGCACCACGAGGAACACGTCCTGCGCCGCGTCCTCGACCGCAAACTCCGGCACGCCCAGGCGACGCAGGTTGCGCCAGACGAACGACAAGTGCGAGTCGAAGAGCTCGCGCGGCCCCACGTCGGACGAGACCGGTGTCGCGACCTCGGGCGGGTCCTGCTCGGCCGTGGGCGAGAGCGATGCCATCTCGGAGGTTGAATGGCCGAGCGGGTCTCGTCCCATGGCTAGAAGAACACGTCCACGCCCAGGATGGCGCGCAGATTGTACGCGGCTGGTCGGTAGACGTTGCCCAGTCCAGCGATGGCGAAGTCGGGCCGGCCGCCGAGACCGTGCAGGTCTGCGCCGAGTCGCAGCTGGGTCGCGGCGGTCAGCCGCAGCCGGCCCAAGCCCGCCAGCGAGGCCTCGGGCCAGTAGGCAGTGGCTTGGCCGGGATCGGACACGCCCGTGCTCTGTCCGTGCAGCCTGACTAGCGCACCGCCCAGGCACAGCGCACCACCTACCCGCCGGTCGGTCGAGGAGCCCGCGCACAGTTGCAGCGCCGACTCCAGTCGATAGAAGGAGGCGCTGGCCTGCCGCAGGATCGGGGCCTCGCGGTCGTCAGGAAGGAAACCGGTCATCAGGAACGCCAGCGCCCAGATCCCGCGTTGGTAGAAGACCGTGGCCGAGAGCCCCGCAGCGGCGCTGGGCAATACCCCAGTCGCCCAAACGGCCCCGATCCCGAGTCCGTGGCCAGGGCGCGGCCGCACTGCGACGGACGATGCCGGCGGAGCGGGTGGAGGAGGCAGGGTCACGGCGCGGGACGGCTCCGGTTCGAATGACGTCGCGTCCGGATTGATGAGCAAGGCCAACACCAACGCCGCGGCCTCGGCCAACTGATGACAATCGTTCCCGGCCAGCAGACGCTCGCCCTGGGCGCCATCCACGTTGGTCCGCAACAAGAGGTCGTAACCGCCCGAGGGCGCGGCGCGGATTGCACCGTGGGCGATGACCGGTGTCGAAGGCGTGCGGCCCGATGCCCCGGCGCGGCGACGGATCTCGGCGCGTTGGTTGGCCAGGTCGGGACAGCCCGGGGGAGCCTCCCACGTCAACCGCAACGCCAGGTCGTCGGCTTGGGAAGGAATGGCTTCCCCGACCGCGATCAGGGCGAAAGCCAGGCTCGCGAGCTCGCAGATCAAGCTCCTCAAGGTCCCAGATCTCGGGCACGCGATCAAGGTCCGCAAAGGCACCCGCCAGTACCGCGGATCGCGTCCGCCACGGCAGCAGGCGGCCGAGGGTCAGAATTCCACGCTGTGTCTACGCAGTCAGATTAAAGTGTGTTCGAGAAAGCAGATCGGGTTCGAACGAATGAGAGCTGAATTGGATGCGCAATGTGCCATTCTCGAGATTCCAGTGGTTGGCGCCGACTGGCGGCCAGCCATTCGCATGCGCGTCGGCTCGCGGGTGACCATCGGACGTGACGAGGACAACGACATCAGCTTCGGCGACGCCTTGATGTCCAGCCGCCACGTGGAAATCGAGGAACGCGATGGCTCGTACTACATCACGGATTTGGACAGCAAGAACGGGACCTTCGTCAACGACTTCCGCATCCAGGGGCAGCGGATTCTCCAAAGCGGCGACGTGATCACGGTAGGGCGAACCTCTCTCGTCTTTCGCGAGGCCGAGCTGGTAAGCGAACCGGGAGAGACGATACACAACGGAGTGGTCAGCGCGGCGATCCTGGACAACGACACCCAGCGCACCGCGCAGAGGTTCGTCGACGTCTCCGACTTCCTGCATGAGGACCAGGGGCTCGGCACGGTGTGCAAGGTGACGAATGCTCTGGTCGTCCACCATTCTCTGCCCGAGCTCTTCGACAAGGTCCTGGACGCGATCTTGGATTCGATTCCAGCGCAGCGCACCGCCATCTTCGTGCCCGAGGGGCAACCGCCGCTGCCAACGTTGAAGGCCATTCGCACGCGCGGCGATATCGACCTGGGGCCGATCCGGACCGACCTCGTTCAGCGCGCCGTCAAGGGACGAGAGGCGTTTCTGGTGCGCGACGTCTTCGAGAGCACGCCCTTGCGCAACCGGAGCAGCCAGGACGAACCCATCGGGTCGGTGATGTGCGCACCGCTCTGGTCGACCTCGAGCCGCGAGGGCACGGGTCGCGTGATCGGCTGGGTCTATTTGGACACCCTGAGTGACCGCGCCCCGCTCACGGATCGGGACTTCCACGTCCTCATCGTGCTGGCGAACATCACCGCCACGAAGATCGAGAACCTGCGCCTGCTCGAGCAGCGGCACCACGACCAGCGCATCGAGGAGGACATGCGCGTGGCTGCGGAGATACAGGCCGAGTTGCTGCCGCGCAAGTCGCCCCCTCTCGACGGATACCGCATATGCGGAAAGACCGAGCCCTGCCGCATGGTGGGCGGCGACTACTTCGATTTCGACCAGGACGGCCCAAACCTGCACATCGCGCTCGCAGACGTCTCGGGCAAAGGCACCGGCGCCGCGATGCTGATGGTGGCGTTGCGGGCCACGGTCCGCGCGCACTGGCGCGAGCACGCCCTGGCGGAGGCGACCTCCCGGATCAACTGGACCTTCCATCAAAGCGTGCCAGCCGACCGATTCGCCACGCTCTTCTTGGCCAGGCTGGACGCGCCCACCGGCCGACTGGAATACGTCAACGCCGGCCACAATCATCCGCTGCTGGTGCACCCCGACGGTCACTATCAACGGCTGGACGTGGGCGGGACGATCATCGGTGCCTTCGCCGACGCCACCTTCCGCAAGGACACCGTCGTGCTCGAGCCGGGGTCCTGCTTGCTGGTGTTCTCCGACGGCATCAGCGACGCTTGGCCTGTCCAGGACGAGGCCGATCGCCAATTGGTCAACCTGATGCGCGCTCGTCGACGGGGAGACGTCGCTGGTCTTCGCGCCCGGATCTTCGCCGCCGCGAAGCACCCCAGCGATGATCGCACGCTGATCATCGTCGAGCGGCTGCCGAAAGACATGTAAGGCTAGTGCCGCTCGCCAGAAGTTAGGCCGGCGGATCACGCAGAGCGACTCCAGGA
>CAZYFU010000030.1:0-55080 GCA_964647025.1 uncultured Myxococcales bacterium
GGGATGGCCTGACATCGCGCTCTGCTCTCCGAATTTCCCGACAAGCTCTAGCTACCGGGGCGAAGCTACCGCGGCGAGGATCGGTCGCCACGACGACGACCGGAGACCAGGAAACCGCCCACCAAGATGATGGCCGCGAAAGCCACGGTGCCACCTGAGGAGCGCGCGTGACGAGCATCGGCGAGGGTTCGGCAGCTGCAGCCGCTCGCCGCCGGGCTGGTGGTGGTCCCAAAATCCGTGCGGCCACCCGACGCGCCACCACTCCCCCCGACCCCTTGCGCGCGGGTCCCGGCTCCGCCCGACGCACCGCCTTCGCGTCCCGTACGTCCGCCGGTCCCGCCGCCGACCTGTCCTGCCGAACCACCGACGCCCGAGACGCCCCCGGCGCTCCCTCCTGCCGCCTTGCCTCCGGCGCCACCGGTCTGGCTTGTGAAGCCGCCGGCACCCATACCGCCGGCACCCGTACCGCCTGACCTCGTCACGTCGGTGCCCGCGTCGGCGCGGCCGTCAGCGCCTGTCGCCCGACCGTCCGTGCCGGCGCCGCCGTCGGGCCTCCTCGCAGCGTCGCTGCCGCCCGTTGTGCCGCCCTGTGCGCCCGCGCCACCGTCTGCTGCGCCGTCATCTTCCACGAACGCCAGGGTGTCGCCCCACGCCTTCACTTGGGTCTCGATCTCGCTGGCGACGTCGCAGAATCGCGAGCCGTACTCGCTGGTATGCGTGACCGCCACGATCCGGTCTTGGCCGTACACCCAGGGCCCCCCCGAGTCGCCAGCATCCGTGGTCGGGTCGATCTGCAGGTAGTTGCCGTTCGCGCCCACGCCGTTCGCCACGGCTCGCACGGTCCGCTCGGGGCTCTTGTAGTACTCCGCGGTCGGGGCCTGGTTACCGTTGTTCATGCGTCCGTAGACCACGACGCGGCCGCCGACCAGATTGACCGTGGCGCAGCTTCGGTAGAGCTTCGGGATGACGGGCAAGGACACCGCTTGGGGCACGCGGTAAAGGCCGATGTCCGTCGAGCCCAACTCGCGCCAGCCGACCTTCTCGTCGCCCGCGATCTTCTGCGAAGTCGCGAAACCCGCACCGTAGCGAATCACCGTGTCGGTGGTCGGCGTGATGGTCGCACCGTAGTCGTAGTTGCGCGTGCAGTGCGCCGCGGTGAGGATCACGTGCGGCGAGATGAAGGCGCCCGAGCAGATCAGCCGTTTGCCGTCGGACATGGCTTGGTCGATCTTCACCGCATAGCCGATCCCGCCCGTCCCCATGAGAGAGCCGTTTCGAATGCCCTTCGCAACCGACTCGACGTCGCTGTCGGGCGGGGCCTGCCCGACGCAGGTCGCGCCCATCACCACGAAGGTCATCACGAAGGGCCACGTCCTCGACAGATGGGAGCAGCTTCGCAGCGCCATGGGGAGGATTCATCCACAGTTCGAGTGGATTGACAATCGCGTGTTGCCCCCACCCTCCCCTCTCGGACGATTCAGAGCGTGATGACCAGACGGTTGCCCTGGCGGACCCAGGTGGCCTGACCACTGGCTGCCGACGGACCCGCGCCGGCTCGCGCTGGCCCCAGAGGACGCGCATTCTGGATCATCATCTCGAGCAAGGTTCCTTCGAGCTCGTTCTGCGCAGGCGCAGATTGTCCACCGGGAAAGGCAGCGGCCGCGATCCGCGGGGTGATCTGTCGGGCTGCGCGGACGAACGCCCGGAATACCATTCGCTGCACCTGATGCGGGGTCGGGCGTGCGCCCGTGCGCACAAGCTGCGTGATCTCCGAGGCCGCTTGCCGCGACGCCGTCGACACCAACCGCACGAAGCGCCGCGTACGCGCGATCCATCGCTCTCGGGAAACCTCACCCTCCATCTCCATCTCCCGACTGCCGAGCAGCTTGCCGACGAGACCGCCGATGAACTGCTCCTGCACGTGGTTGTCCGCCGCCCGCGCGCGCCTGCGTCGGAAGAGCTTGCCGAGGATGCGGCTCAGGAACTCCTCCTGTTCGCCCTCCAGCTCCTGCTCACCGAGAATGCCCTTGAGGATGCGGCTCAAGAACTCCTCTTGCTCACGATCCTCGGCCTCGGTCTCCCCGAGCAGTCCGCCAATGATCCTGCCGAGGAACTGCTCCTGTTCGTTCTGGGGACGGCTTCTCCGATCACGGCCACCGCCACCGAGCAGCCGTCCGGCGACGTTCTTGATCAGAGGCCCGGCGACATTCATTAGAAGAGGCGCCGCGGCCTTGGCCAGCGGAAGAAGCAACGGCAGGAAATGGTCGAGCTCCGCCTCGGTCTCGAGCTCGAGCATCTGCTCGGCGAGCTCGAGCTCTTGCTCGGACGACAGCGGTGCGAAGAGATTCAATCGCTTGGGCATGGTCATGGAGGCTTCCTTTCGTTGAGCAGATCCGTTGTGCGCACGAAGGTCCGCGCGTCGTCGGCGCCGGCTGCACCAAGCGTGCCATCCACTTCTTCACCCGGCGCCGCGCTTGCGCCGAAGCTAGCTTCGCCAGAACCCCGGTTCGCCGCGGTCCAAGCGAAGCTCGCTTCGTCTCCGGCCGGCCGATTTGCCGCCGGGCCGAGCTTTTCGCGCTGGCATCAAGGCTGCAAAGAGCCCCGCGCGACGGCGAAACACGCCACCGGCCAGAGCCCGTTGGCACCACCTTACGCAAGGAGCGACGACTATGCACGACATCGATAGGACGATGGGCCGAACCAGTATGGAGACCGAATTCGAAGGTGAGGGAGAATGGGAAGGCGAAGGCGAAGGCGAGTTCGAGTCAGAGGGCGAGTACGAGGGCGAGTACGAGGGGGAATACGAAGGCGAAGGCGAAGAAGAACTCCTGACCGAGGCGGAGCTCAACGAGCTGGCCACCGAGCTGCTCTCGACCACGAACGAACGTGAGCTCGGGCAGGTCATCGGCGACGTGGTCAAGCGGGTCGGCAGCGCCCTCGGCCGCGCTGTCCGGTCTCCGGTCGGACAACAGATCGGCGGCGTGCTCAGGAACGTCGCCAGGCAGGCGCTGCCCATCGCAGGGCAGGCCCTCGGCAACTATGTCGCCCCGGGGGTGGGCGGCGTCGTCGGACAGCAGCTCGGTACCGCGGCCGGCCAGATCTTCGGGCTCGAGCTCGAGGGCCTGAGCAACGAGGACCGGGAGTTCGAGGTGGCCAAGCAGTTCGTGCGCCTGGCGGCGGACGCGGCCGAGATGGCCAGCCACGCCTCTCCCGACCAGAATCCGGCGGCGGTGGCCAGACGGGCGGTCTCGGCGGCGGCACAGCGCTGGGCCCCTGGGTTGCTCAGCCGACCCGGTTTCGGCGGCGCTCCCGGCATGAGCGGACGTTGGATCCGTCGCGGCCACAAGATCATCGTCCTTGGGGTGTGACGATGAGGTCGAGCGCGTTCGCACTCTGGAACCTCGAGCAGGAAGCGCGGGCCCTGCTCTGTCGCTTGGCGCGGGTGAAGTCTTTCGCGCTTCAAGAGACCATGGTTCCGGCGGCCAGCCTGAGCGTCGCTGCTCAGGCTGCCATCGAACGCTTCCTCGGCCGTGGCCGCCGCGCGCTTCACCACCAGGTGCACGATTTCCTGGCTTGGCTTGCGAGCCCGGCCGGACGTGCCGCCACACCCGCGCAAGCGCAGCGACGGTTCACGCTGCTGCGCCTGCAGTTCAACATCGTGCTGGCCCACTTCGACATCTTCAGCGAGGCCCTGAGCCAGCGCAGTGAAGTGGACAACGGGGTCTGGCTGGCGGGACTGGACATCGTCGCGGAGGACGCGTTGGCGTTGCCCGGAATCGTCGCCGCTCCGCCGGTGCTCTGCTACTTGGCGCGCGGGCCAGGGGCAGCCATCCGTCGAGCTCACACCCGGTTGCCCGGCGGCAGGGCCAACCCGGTGTCGATCATCCGCATTCCGCGCGAGCGGATGATCGGCAGCGCCATCGCATCCTCGTTGGTCCACGAGGTCGGGCATCAGGGTGCCGCCTTGCTGGATCTGGTTCCCTCTCTACGTGCCGAGCTGAGCAGTGTGCCCGACGCAGGGCCAGGGCAAGAAGCCTGGAGCTTGTGGCGGGCATGGGTCTCCGAGGTGGTGGCGGATCTCTGGTCGGTGTCCCGCCTGGGCATGACGGCGACGACCGGGCTCGTGGGCGTGGTCAGCCTTCCGGCCCCGTTCGTCTTTCGAATCGAGCCCAACGACCCTCACCCGGCGCCCTACGTGCGTGTGAAGGTCAGCGCCGCCATGGGCGAGGCGCTGTATCCGCATCCCATGTGGCGTCGCCTGGTCGAGATGTGGGAGGGCTTCTACGACATCGACCGTCTGCCCGAGGACAGACGGAACGTCTTCGCGTCGCTGGACCGCACGATGCCCGCATTCGTCGCGAAGCTCCTCGACCACCGCCCCGAAAGCCTCGGCGGCCATAGCTTGGGCGAGGTGTTGCGCGACCCGCGCCGCACGCCCGAGCGATTGTCCGATCTGTACCGGCAGTGGCAGGGTCATCCGAGGCGGATGAGGCGCTGCAAGCCGACCCTGGCGTTCGCGGTCCTCGGCCAGGCCCGCCTGGACGGGACCTTGAGCCCCGAGAGGGAGAGCGAGCTGCTCGCGCTCCTCCTTCGCCACTGGGCATGGCGAAGCACCGTGAATGTCAGTGAAGTGTGTGCGCATGCGTTCCAAGGACGGCGTCGCCTGCGTGAGCCCGCGCCGCCCCCGGCCCTCGTCGCGAATCGCTAGCTTTCTCAAAGGACAAAACAGGAGGAATTTTTCATGTCGCCAAATCTAAAGACTTTCCTGCTGACCAGACGGACCATCCGTGAGCCGCTGCTCGGCGCTTCCACCAAAGCGGTGTGGCGCCCCGAGGACTACTCACCGAGCACCCCCCTCACCTGGTGGTACCGACCCGAGGAGGGCGAAAAGGGCTGGTCGCAGGTTCCGGCGGAGGCGATCGAGGAGCTCGATTCCAACCAGAAGATCGTCATGCTCCGTCTGGACGAGTTCGGCCTCGCGCCAGGTTGCCGAATGCTCGTCAGGCCGAGCGAGGGGCCGGAGGCTCCAACGGAGTCGGACGGCGAGCTCTTCATCATCCCGGAAGAGACGTCCGAGCATCAGGATCCCGCGCCTGCCAACCATCGTCCTCCAATCATCGTCGAGGGCGAAGGGACCGGGACGCCCAAGTCGGCACCACGCGGCACGGTCTCGCTGGAGCGAAGCTTCGTGCCGAGCACGTCGGACGAGATTCTCTGGGTCGTGATCCGCAACAGCACATCGGACCTCGGCTTCAACCACTACAAGAGGGTCATGGACCACATGTTTGGCATCCACCGGTCCGAGCGTGGCCCGAAACGCGAGCTCGAGAAGTTCACGGTCTCGGACGTGGAGGCCTACAAGGTCCTGAAAGAGGCGACGGCGCTGTTCGTGATGAGGCGTTGTGGCACCGTTGGCACCCGCGAGCTCAAGCCGAACATCATCGAGGAAGAGGCACGGCTCGGGCACAGCTTGGACAAGAACCTCGATGCCCTCTGGCGGGAATACTTGACGGGGGAGAAGGATGACGACGAGGTCGGAGTCCTCCCGTATCTGTATCTCATTCGTCAGAAAATGGGACTGTGTCCGGCCAGACCGGAGTTCGAGCAGCTTGGCGCCTACCTTCGCCGGAAGCTGACGCGCCCCTGTCTGCTCGAGCTCATTTGGGCCTATTGGATGGAGGAGGCGATGCTGGTCCAGACCTTCAACAGCATCACCCGACGTTTCCAGAATCTCGAGACGAGCGGGGATCGCGATCCCCTGGGACAGCTGGAGACCAATCCGCTCCTTCCTCTCAACAACTTCCTGTGGGGATGGGTTCAGGAAGAGCTGGACCATCTCACGGTCCGGCGGCGCGCTCACGAGTATGACCACGAGTACGGGTTCACCTTGCAGGGCAAGGCGCTCGGCAAGCTGCGCTCGGCGGATCGCCGTTCCAAGTTCCTCGAGTCGTTCCACAACCTGCTGTGGAAGTGCACGCAATTCTACCGCCAGGACGACGACACCACGGTCAAGGCGGACGGCTTCCAGGTGCTGAATGCAATCAAAGAGACCCACTACGTCCTGTCTCATGGGGCCCACAACCAGTACGGCAACCTGCCCTCCACGGCACGCCAGGAGATGCTCATGCAGCAGTGGATCCTCTCTCTGCCCGAGATGCGCGAGTTCCTGGGCACACGGGCGATGGTTCCATACCCGGAGGCGTGGATGGATCGCGTGGACACGGTGAAGACGCTCAAGGGCTGGACCAACACCAGCGTGGTTCACTTCCGCGATCTGGCGGTCTTCGGCGAGCAGCTCTTGCTCTCGGTGCGCTGGGGCGACTGGAGCCAGTGCGACGATCCGTACCGTGCGGCCAACTGGGCACGCTACTGGCGAGCCGAGGTCCAGGGCTACGTGCACGGCTACCGTGCCGCCACGGGCGTGGATCTCACCACCGACGTGACCGATCCTCGTCTCGCCCAAGGACGCTTCTTGCCACCGTCGGTGCACCTGCGGAATCGCCTGGCTGACCAGGCTTCGCGGTGAACGGCAAAGCCGCGGGAAGGGTGAGGTTCACCTCGGCGCTTTACCTTGGGCTTGCGCACGGAAGCGAAGAACTGCAATGGACCGAGCTTTCGACAGGAATGCCTGCGGCGGTGCACACCACCGCCCAGGCGGCCGCGGCCGAGCAGGGCTTTGCCTCGCTCGTGGGACTCGGGGCCGCCGTGTCGGTCAAGTCGACCCTGCATGCCTTCGTGGATGTGTTCGGGCAGATCGCGGCCTCGCCCTCCCTGGTGCTGTTCGACGACGGCCTGTACCCGATCGCCCGTTGGGCGATGCCCCGGCTGGAGCGCAGCGGCGGCTTGGTTCTGCCTTTCGCCCATCACGATCCGAGCGCGGTCGAGAGGACTCTGTGGAAGCTACAGCAAACGCGATCCCTGCCGCCGACCGTGTGGCTGGTCAGCGACGGACACTGCCCGGGCTGCGCACGACCGGCGCCTCTCCCCGCCTACCTCGGTGCGCTTCGAGGGGTAGGCGGGCGTTTGCTGGTCGACGACACCCAGGCGGTCGGCCTTCTTGGGCGAGGACCGTCGGTGATGGCTCCTTACGGCTGGGGTGGAGGAGGATCGCTCGGGCACTGCCGTGTGTCGGGCGAGGACATCGTGCTCGTCGCGTCGCTGGCCAAGGCATTCGGCGCCCCGCTCGCGATGCTGGCCGGAAGTCGCTCGTTCATCGACGCATTCCGTGCCCGGAGCGAGGTTCTGGTCCACTGCAGCCCACCCTCGCAGGCCGACGTGGCGGCGGCACTGCGAGCGCTTGCCATCAACGCACAGCATGGCGATGCGTTGAGAGCGCGCCTGTTGGCGCGGGTCCAGACGCTTCGCCAGGCATTGGCTGGATACGGGATCCCGGTACGCGGCGGAGCATTTCCCGTGCAGAGCGTGCCCATGCCGAGCGCTCGCGCCGCCATTCGCCTGCAGGCCACGCTGGCACGGAAAGGCTTCGACACCATCGTCCAGCGGGCGCGCTGTATGCGAGAGACCGCCCTCACTTTCATCCTCAACACGCGACACAGCGACACGGAGATTCGCGACGCTGCTGCCGCCCTGGCTGCGGCAGCACGGGGCTGCCACGGACCTTTTCCCCAACGCATTTCCACACTGGAGGCCTGATATGAGCTTGCGAAGACGGAGCATGGGCGCACGACCGGCAAGGCCGCGCGCAGGAAACACTCGCGCTGCAAGTCGCGGCGGCTATCGCCCGGGTGGGTCGCGCATCGGCCGGCCCGGTTCCGCGAGGCCGCGCTACGGACGACCGCGCTTGGGCGGGGCGCGCGTCGGCCGACCCGGCTTCCGTGGCCGGACCTTCGGCCGCTCGCGCTTCGCAGGTCCGCGCTCTGGACGCGCGCGCTTTCGTGGGCCGCGCTTCGGGCGTCCTGGTTTGGCCTCGCGTTCTGCACGTTTCTACGGTCCCCGCTACCGAGGGCTCGCGCGACCGAGGCTCTACGGTCCCCGCTACCGCGGGCTCGCACGACCGGGCTTCTACGGTCCCCGTTACCGAGGCATCGCACGGCCGCACCTTCACGGCTATCGCCGTCCTGGATGGCGAAGCGGATTCTCCGTGGCGCAAGGTCATGCGCAGCCCTGGATCTTCGGACAACGGCTCCCCCCGTGGTTGCGGGATCTGTTGCGCCGATGGCGACTGGGACTGCTGCCCGCAGGAGCGCCACCCGTCGCACCACCGCCGGGGGTCGAGCAACCACCGGAAGAGCCGCCGGTCGAGCCGGCCCCACCCGAACCTGCTGCCGACGCCGGCGCGGCACCGGATGCAGGCGCGGGCGCTCCCGACGGCGCACCTCCACCCGAGGGTGGAGCCCCAGATGCTGCGGACGGCGATTCTGCTGCGCCGGCAGGTGGCGGTTCCGAGCCACCCAGCCCCGAAGGCGAGATGCCGTCGTCGATCCCTGCCGGTGGTGTGCGCGTCCCCATTCAATGGGAGTTCCGCTCCCGGCCACTCGGGCGCACGCCTCCGCCCGGCGGCGGTGTGTACGTCGTCTTTCGCGACGGCCGTCCCATCGCCGCGCACATGACCGGCAACTTCAGCCGCGACATCACCAGGCGGTTTCCGATCAGCGACCGAGAAGCCGAGTTGGCCGAGGCGGAGGAGGAGTTCGAGGACGAGTACGAGCGCTCGCGCCGTCGACGAGGTCGCCGCAGAGGCCAGGGCAGGCGAGGCTATCGCCTTCGCTATGGACGCTTCCGTCGCCGAGGCGGGCTTGGCCGAAGAGCGAGGATCGCCTTCCTGCGTTCTCTCCGCCGCACGATAGCGCCAGTCGCACCGGAGCCGACCGACGACGATCAGAACGACGCGGCCGATGACGGCATGGACGACGCGACCACCTAGGACTCGCTGCGCGGGCTCGCTCGGGCGGGCCCGCGCGCCTGCACGAAAGGCTCTCATGATCATCGACTGCCACTGCCACGCTGGCCAGGGCGACGGGTTCACCGGACCTTGGGACACCAGCGCCCCGCTGACCACCTATCTCGCACGGGCACGCGAGGCGGGGATCGCCCGCACCGTGGTCTTCCCGCCCTTCCACTCCGACTACGAAGTCGCCAATCGCGAGCTCGCGAGGATCGTGGCCGGAAATCCGACACGTCTCATCGGGTTCGCCATGGTCCATCCGCGTCGGGACCAAGGGCGGGTCTTCGCCATGGTGGAAAGGGCGGTTCGCCGCTACGGCTTCCGAGGGCTCAAGGTCCATCAGCACGACGGACGGATCACCCGGGAGATCTGCGAGGCAGCGCGCGCCTTCGGGGTGCCAATCCTCTACGACGTCATGGGGGAGATCGTGACGGTCGACGTGGTCGCCCGTGAGTTCCCGGATATCGACTTCATCATTCCGCACCTCGGCAGCTTCGGGGACGACTACCGTGCGCAGGTGGGGCTCATCGACGTTCTGGTGCGCTTTCCGAACGTACACACCGACACGGCCGGCGTGCGCAGGTTCGATCTGCTGGCCGAGGCCATCCGGCGCGCAGGGCCGGACAAGGTGCTCTTTGGCAGCGATGGCCCCTTCCTTCATCCCGGTGTCGAGCTGGCGAAAATTCCGGCCCTCGCGCTGGACGCGGCGGCGGAGCACAAGGTGCTGGCGGGCAACCTCATTCGACTGCTGGGCCGTCGAGCACGGCGCCGTCGGGATTCTCGCCGGGGCTTCCGTTCGATTGGTTCGCCCGTCGCTGTTGCAGGGCCCGCGGGGTGACGTGCAGCCGCTCGGCGGCACGCTGGAGGTTTCCATTCTCGCTGGCCACCGCCAACCGTACGGCCGCGTCGGTGGCCGCACGGCCGATGTCGTGCAAGCCGAGTCCCTGATCGAGCGCACCTCGCACGACGTCGTCGAACGAAGTGGGAGCCCGCTCGCAACGCTCGCCCGGATCGCAGACGAGCCGCTCGTCCTCGGGGACGTCTCCCACGGTGACAGGCCCCGGTCCCACGTGTCGATCACTGATGCGGGCCACCAGCTGCTTCAACTCGCGAACGTTTCCTGGGTACGATCGCGTGCCAAGCAGCTCTGCGACCGCACTGTCGAGCGCTGCGGGCCTCTCGCCGGGCCTGAGGGTGTTCAAGAAGTGTCGGGTCAGGGGCAGGATGTCCTCGCGACGCTCGCGCAGAGGCGGCAAGCGGCACACCCGGCTGGCGATGCGATGGTAGAAGTCGGCCCGGAACCTGCCGGTCTCGACGTCTTGACGAAGGTCACGGTGCGTGGCGCAGACCAGCCTGAAGTTGGTGTGGTGCCAGGCGTTGGAGCCCACGCGTTTGTACATGCGTTCCTGCACCACGCGCAGAAGCTGCGCCTGCAACGGGGGCGGAAGCTCACCGACCTCGTCGAGAAACAGGGTGCCCCCATCAGCCAAGGCGAACGCGCCGTCGCGCGCTCCGGCGGCACCGGTGAAGGCTCCGCGTTCGTGACCGAAGAACTCGCTGCCCGACAGCTCGGAGACGATGGTCGTGCAGTCGAGGACCACGAGCTCGCCCCGCTTGCTGCGCGGATCGAGCTCGTGGACCAGTCGCGCCAGCAGCTCCTTGCCGGTGCCGCTCTCGCCAAGGAGCAGCACCGGTCCGTCGGAGTACACCGCGACCTCGACGACCTGCCGGAGACACGCTAGCCAGCGCGGGCTATCTCCCACGAGATCGCCGCGCTCCCTGGCCACGTCGAGAAGGTCGTCGGTTTGGGCCCAACGCTCCAAGCGGGCCGTAATAGCCGCCGCGATGCCGCCGTCGTCGGTCCACACGAGGACGTCCGATGCACCGGCCGCGAGCAACCGCCACGCGGCACGCATGTCCAGCGCCCCGGGGCTGGTGGCGACCGCGATGGTGCGCTCCCGGCCCCTCTGGCTCACGTCGGCAACCTTGGCCAAGACCTCGGCTGACAGCGCGTCGAACAGAACCATCACGCCGGCCGGGCGCGTCTCTCCACCTCTCTCGCCTGGCGTCGATTGAGGAAGCTCCAGAGCATCCCCGAGCAGATCTCTCCACTTTGCTTCCTTTTCGCAAAACAGGTGGAGCGCTATCCCTCGCCGCATAGGCGTAGCCCAGTGAGATCCGTGTTGCCTCAGCGAATACTCGACGCCAACTCGAGTGACGAGTGCGCAGAACGAGAGCGCTTGAATCTCGACAGTGCTTGCTCTCGAAAAGGGCCCTGCAAGCTCGCCACTCACTACACAACACCCAGCTGTCAATCCGGGCGAGAGCCTCGATGCGATGACGCTTTGAGCGCCGAGGGCCGCTTCCCAGACCAGCGGGCAATCTACACCTTCGTTCCGTGCAGGGAATCGGTTTTTTCCACGTCGCCCGCTGGCTTGAACGAAAGGCTTGGCGGCAGGCGGCCTGTTCAGGCAGGATTCGAGCGGCTTTGGGGTGAAAGGGAGCTCGCCGTGCACGAGAAGCACAAGCAACGTCTCATCGATCTTCTCTTCTTCAGGTTCGAGCGCGAGGGCACGTCGCTCTTCGGGGTCTTCGATGGTGCCAGAGATCCGCGCATCTACCAGACGCTCATCTTCTCCGATCTCGAATACGGGTGTCTCTTCGGCGGTGATCTCTCGCCAGCGCTGAAGGCGGCCGCACCCTACCTGGTCAGGATCGTGCCCGGCTCACGCTCCGGCGATTGGTTGATCGAAGAAGGCTGGGGGCAGTCGTGGGGCCTGTTTCTGGCGGCTCGAGCGGGGCTGTGGGAGCTCCGGCGCCACCTGCGCGCCCTGCTGGAAGCACAGATGCCCGACGGCCCGAAGCGGTTCTTTCGCTACTACGATCCGCGCGTGCTGCGGACCTTCCTGCCGACCTGCAACGTGATCCAGCTGCGGGAGATGTTCGGCCCCGTCGAGCGTTTCGACTTGGAAACACCGGACGGCTCGGCGCTGCTGCGCTACCGTCTCATCCCGGAGCCCTCGACCCAGGCCAGCCTGCAAACCTGGACGTATGCTCTGTCCGAGCCCGAGCTGGAGCCGGCACCGGACGATCACGGACAGCTCTCCCTGGGCGCCTGACGGAACGGAAAAGCTACGGATGCGTACAGCAGTCGCAGAAGGGGGTGCCCTTCGACGACGCATCCGCGAGGGCGACGGCACAAGGGCGCTTCGGCTCGGCTTCTTCCGTCGGCGCCGTGGCCTGCGCGCCGGCGGCCTGTTGCGATTTCTCCGCCGGCTCGGCCTCGGGTTGGGTGGTGCGCACCACGACCATCTTTTTGAGCAGGATGAGACCGTCCGGCGCCAAAGGAGGACGCCAGTCCTGGGTCAGAAGCTCGGCCGCCTGCGCGAAGAGACGCGCCCTAGAGGATGAAGCAGACACCGCCAGCCCCGTCAGCACCTCGACCGCGCTGGCGCGACCGACCACGGTGTATTCGTCGAGATCCGGAATACGCCTGAAATCGGCGTCGGTCAGCAGTCGGTAGATCCCACCCTTGAATCGCATCGCCTCGGGCCTCGCGGGCGCGAGGGCGCGAAGAACCCGCCGCTGCTTCACCAACGATGGCGTTGCTTGCGAGGGCTGGTCTTCGCACGCCCGCACCGCGACCAGCGCCCCGGCCGCGACCAACGCGCGCAGCTCGGCCAGAAGCGGCAGATCGGGACAGTCCGTGAGTGTGCGCGACAGAACGCCCGCCCTGGCCGCGAAGTCACGCGCTTGGGCGGCCGGTTGCATCGTGATGGCGTGCGAGGACGCCTGGGGTGGCAACGGTTCGTAGCCGCCTTCGCGGCACAGGCGGACGGCATCCGCGGCACGCACCAGCAAATGCCGATCCGCTCGAGAGGAGGACGAAAGAACGAGAGAGGGGATTTCGATGGGCATGGCCATCTCCGATTGTAGGCTAGTAGGCGGAAGGACCAGTCTGTGGAGGCTAGCACCGAACTCGCGACGAGGTCTCCGCCTTTTTGTCACCGCGCTTGGGCTCGGAAGTCCCCACCAGGGATAGGAAACCGCGCCGCAAAGGTCTATGCTCACGCCCATGTCTCGAACACTCAAGCTGATGACGGTTGGAATTTTCGGCGCTTGGCTAATGACGAGCACCGGCTGTGAAGACAAAGCGTGCAAGGCCGACTTGGCCATGTCGAAGAAGGAGCTGACTGACCAGAAGAAGGAATGTGCTGGTCACCAGACCACCATCGCCGAGCTGAAGTCGCTGCTCGCCGAGACGCAGGCCAAGGTCGAAACCCTGAGCAAGGAAAACGACGAGCTCAAGGCGAAGAAGGAGGAGGCTCCGACCAAGGGCAAGACCAAGGCGAAGTCCAAGAAGAAGAAGGGCCGCCGCTAGGGACGTCCAACCGAAGTGGCGGGCGGGTAACGGCGTCCGCCCCGGCAGACGAGAGTTGTCGCGCCGAAGGTGTTGTTTCGAGCGAAATGCGGACTTCTCCGCTCCGGCATTGCGGCAAGAGGCCGACCGGACGCTCTTTCGGGCTTTGGGCACCGGTGCCGGCACGTGCGTTGCAGTCTTTGCGCGCCAAACGAAGCCGGAGGTGCCCCATGGCTGGTCGAAACACAGTAGTCTTTGGCGTCTGCAAAAACCTATCGCATCTGGAAAAAACCATCGATGCGCTGAGGCTCGCCGGATTCCGGAAGGACGACGTCTCCGCCTTGTTCCCGGACACGCACACGAGCCGTGACTTCGCCCACGAGCACAACACCAAGGCGCCCGAAGGTGCCGCTACGGGTGGCGGCACCGGCTTGCTCTTGGGGGGCACGCTTGGTTGGCTGGTGGGTATCGGCGCGCTGGCCATCCCCGGGCTCGGTGCCTTCATCGCGGCCGGTCCTCTGATGTCCGCGCTGGCCGGTGCCGGCGTCGGCGGCGCCGTCGGCGGCTTGACCGGCGCGCTGGTGGGTGCCGGCATCCCCGAGTTCGAAGCCAAGCGCTTCGAAGGTCTGCTGAAGGCGGGCGGCATCCTGCTTTCGGTTCACTCGGACAACTCCGAGTGGGCGGACAAGGCCAAGCGCGTCCTCGACGAGAATCAGGTCACCGACGTCTCATCGAAGGGCGAGGCCCCGGCGGACACGAAGTCGCCGATCGGCCTGGGCTAGCGCCTAATTCTGCGGGCCGAAGCTCGCGGTGATGAACGTGTCGCCGACGAGGCTGAGCTTGCATTGTGGACCGACGGTGCCCTTGCACGGGCCTTCGCCCCAACCGATGAAGGTCGAGCTCGGCCCCGGCTTGGCATTCACGACGACGGTCGATCCGGCGGGCCGGTCGATGGGCCCGCAGCTCTGCGGGCAGACCAGCGCGCCGTCGGCCAGCAGCAAAACGCCGGTACCACCGTTCGATTCGGTCACCCTCAGGCCGAGCTGGAACTGGCGGAGGTCGAACTGCGCGGTCAGCGACATGCTGCCGCTCACGTCGAGCGTGCAGCTCGGCTGGTTGCCGCATGGACCGCCCGCGTATCCCGAGAACACGGAGTTGGGCTGAGGGACTGCCTGTAGGGCGATGCTCGGGACCATCGTGGGATCCAAGATCTCCACGATGACCTTGCACACGCCCTCGGCACAGCCGACGCCTTGTCCCGAAATGCCACCCTTCCCGGTGCCCGTGAGTTGAATGAGGACTATCGCGATCTGCTTACCCGAGCCCCGGATGGTGATGCTGACGGAGGCGCCATTGGTCGATCGCACATTCAGCGTGTTGACGTAACTGCCAGGTGAGCTGGGCTTGAACGATACCGTGAACGTGCAGGTAGCCGCCGGCCTGAGCGACGTATTCGAGCAGGCGTCGTTCAGCACTTGGAAATCCGGGGTCGGCACTGAGAAGTTGACGTTGGTGAGGTTCGCCAGCGTGTTCCCGGTGTTGCGAAGGGTAAACACAGTGGTGGCGCCCGCGGAGCCGACCTCGACGACGCCGAAATCGTGGTACTTCGGCGCGAGGTCGATGGCCGATAGCTCGGTCATGCCCGCGCCCGTCATGGGTACCAGGAGATCCTCGCGCGCGCCTGGCGCGGAGACCACCAGGTTGCTCACCTGCGTCGCGGTCGACATCGGGCTAAACGAGATCGAGAGGAGGCACTTCGTGCTGGGCTTGAGCGTGATGCCGGAGCACCCGTCGCTGTCGATGGTGAATTGGCTCGGGTCCCGGGCGTACACGCTGAGCGGTCCTGCGGCCACGTCGCCCGCGTTGGTCAGCGAGATGCTCTGGGGCGCGCTGATGGTCCCCACCGGAATCGGAGAGAAGGCCAGGGCTTCGGGTGTCGGAATGATCTTGGCCGTGACGTTCGTCCCGCCTTGGCCCGTGCTCGCGACTGCCCCTCCCGACCCGGGAACGCTCCCGCCCACGCCGCCCGAGCCCGGAGCGCTCCCGCCCGTGCCCGCCATCGTCCCGCCGGTGTTGGGGATGACCGGCCCGTCCACGCCCAGATCAGGCGCAAGCGGGCCATCGGGCCCGGCCTCTTGCGCTGGCCCTGGCACGCCAGCGTCGGGGATGGTGGCTGCCGGGAAGAGCGCGATCACGACCGTGGTGGTGGAGCCACGGGTGACCGTGCCGTCGCCATCGCCCTCGGCGAGGGTGACGCCGGCCGCGGATTGCGCGACCCCGTGGACGTGAACGCTGCCCTCGCCCGTGCCAATCTCGAGGTAGCCCGTGGTCGGCAGGGTGATGCTCTCGCCTGGGGAAGCGGCAAAGGTCGCGGACGCGGGGCTTCCCGCCAAGGTCGCGCTGACCGTGATGGCCGCGACGGATGTGCCCGCGGGAACGCTACCTTCGAATCGCAGAAGGACATAGGTGGCGTCTCCACTCTTGCTACCGCAGGCCAGCGGCAGCGCTCCGGCGAAGACCAGACCGAGGACGAGCAGCGAAATGCGATGCCGTCGCATGGCTAGTACACCTTCTTCCCGCCGAGCGTGGTCTCGGGCGGCGCCGACGTTCCGGAAGAACCGGACAAGATCACCGCGGTGACCGCGCCCGCGGCCAGCACGCCCGTGGCGGTCCAGAACCACCACGTCCGATAGAACGCGCGGTCCTCGACAGCAGGCCTTGCGGATTCGGAAAGGTTCGCCATACCGGGCGGGGCGGGCGGGCGATCGGCCTTGACCGGCGGCGCGGGGGTCGGAATCGTGGGCGGTGGTGGGACCGAGTCAGGCTCTGCCGTGGCGCTGGTCGGCGGTTCAGGCTCGGCCGTGGCGCTGGTCGGCGATTCGGGGTCGGCCGTGGTGCTGGTCGGCACAACGGCCGGCGCCAGGCTCTCCCCGGGTGAAGCCGCCGCGGACGCCGCGGGCTCGACCTTCGCGGGCAAAGCCGCGGGTTCGAGCTCGGCTGGCGGCTTGCTTCTCAGCGCCGCCTCCATCTCTTCGATCTTCCGCTGCACCTCGGCCTTGTTGGGGGCCTTGGGCTGAAGCCGGAGGAAGCTCCGGTAGAAGCGGATCGCGTCCTCGTGGTGACCGAGCTGCCTTTCGCACTGCCCGAGGTTGTAAAGAAAGACCGGATCCGGATACAGCCGATAGGCGTCCTTGAATTCCTGCAGCGCCTCGGTGAACTCGTTGAGGTTGTAGTGGTTCTCGCCGGCGGTGAAGTGCGCCTTCGCTTCCGCCTTGCCGTCTGTGTTGCCAGCACTCGCCTGCCCCGCCGGTAACACCAACAGCGCCGCCAACCCGAATCGCAGCAGCGACGCCAAGACCTTCGCCATGGGGATCCTCATATCTCCCTGTTGTCATCGGCATTCCGGCGGAAGATTCAAAGGGCCAGGCCATCGCGTGATGGCCTGGGTCTGGGCCATGGAAAAAACTCGAAGGGTTTCCGCGGGCTTCTCGCCCGTTGGGCTCAGCGACGGGCCACTTCGGCGGCCATGGCGGTCTGCTCGATGAGGCTGGCGATGGTCATGGGCCCCACCCCGCCGGGGACCGGCGTGTAGGCCGACGACTTGGGCGCGGCGGCTTCCAGATCGACGTCGCCCACCCCGCCCGGATGGTAGCCGGCGTCCACGATGACCGCGCCGGGTTTGATCCAATCGGCCTTGATGAACTTCGGCCTGCCCACCGCGCCAACCACGATGTCCGCCTGGCGCACGATGCTCGGCAGGTCCTGGGTGCGGGAGTGGCAGATGGTCACCGTGGCGTGCGCGTTGAGCAGCATGAGCGCCATCGGCTTGCCGAGGATCGGGCTGCGCCCCACCACCACGGCGTGACGGCCCGCCAAGTCGACTTTGTAGTGCTCAAGCATGCGCATGATCCCGGCCGGCGTGGCCGAGCCGTACGCGGCCTCGCCCATCGCCATGCGGCCGAACCCGAGGCAGGTCACGCCGTCCACGTCCTTGCCGAGCGCGATGCGGTCGAAGCAAGCTCGCTCGTCGATCTGCTTGGGAACCGGATGCTGCAGCAGGATCCCATGCACGTCGGGATCGGCATTCAGCGCGTCGATCGCGGCCAAGAGCTGCTCGGTCGTCGTGGATTCCGGTAGCTCGACCTTGCGCGACGCCATACCCACGCGGGCGCAAGCGTTACCCTTCATCTTCACGTAGGTCGCCGACGCGGGATCGCTGCCGACCAGGATGGTGGCCAAGATAGGCACCCTTCCGTTGTCGCGCGCGACGACCGCGGCGACACGGGCGCGCAGCGTCTCTTCGATCTCCTTGGCCAGGGCTTTTCCATCCAGAACGAGCGGTGCTGACATTGGGGGTCTTCCTCTGCCGACACTTCTACCACTGACCTGCCCTAGTGTGCAGCAGCACGGCGCTACCCGCCCTGCCCTGGATTTCGACCATACCCACGCGCATCGGATCTATACTGCGCACGGTAACGCTCTCCCGGAGGTTCCGCTATGCGCGCGACGCGATCGCACCAACACGTTCCCCATGGCCAGCAGCTTCTGAGCCTGTCCGTGACCTTGCTGTTCTTGGGCGCACTGCAATTCGGATGTGGCGGGGACAGCTCGTCCAACGGGGGATCGGGTGGCAGCAGCCAAGCCACGGGCGGCGCGGGCGGCGGCGCCGGCAGCTCCTCGGCCAAGGGCGGAAGCGGGGGCTCGGGCAACGGCGGCACCTCGGGCGGAAACGGCGGCTCGGCGGCCGGCGGGGCTTCGGGGGGAAGCGGCGGGGGCTCGGGCGGTAGCGGCGATGGCACCGGCGGCTCGAGCCCCGGCGGCGCGGGTGGCACCGGCCCCGGCGGCGCGGGTGGCACCGGTCCCGGCGGCGCAGGTGGCACCGGTCCCGGCGGCGCGGGTGGCACCGGCCCCGGCGGCGCGGGTGGCACCGGCCCCGGCGACGCGGGTGGCGACGACCCCGACGGTGGCGGTGACAGCGGGTCGGCGGGAAGCTGCACCGACGAGGCGACGAACGGCAACGAGACCGACATCGACTGCGGTGGCGGCACCTGCGACAAGTGCGGCGCCGGCAAGATCTGCAAGGCGGACACCGACTGCAAGAGCGGCAAGTGCGACTCCGGCAAGTGCGCCGATCCCTTCGCGCCGACCGGCACCATCACCAACAACGGCAACGTCTGGAAGATCGCCGCGGGCGCCACGACCCTCGACGTCCAGACCGGGGGCGGCAAGATCGTGGGCTACGGCCTGGACGGCATCAACTTCCTCGTCATCAACAGCGGCTCGACCGGGTCGGTCTTCTGGCTCGCGCCGCAGTCCGAATGGAACGCGAACGGATGGCCGCCTCCTTCGGAGATGGACGAGAACGCCACCTTCACGGCCACGTCCAAGGACGGCGTGCTATCCATGACCGGCCCCACCGGCACCGATGGAATCACCATCAGCAAGCGCTTCTGGGCCAACGCCGAGCACCAGACGGTGACCATCGAATACACCTTCAAGAATGGCGGCACGGCCGAGATCAAGAAGGCGCCGTGGGAGATCACGCGCGTGTACCCCGGAGGCCTGACCTTCTTCCCGGTCGCCTCGGATCCGGTGATTCTGCCCGGAACCTGCAACTGCTTCCTCGAGGTCCCCTTCACCACCAGCGACGGCGTGGCGTGGTTCAAGTACCAGAAGTCGACGTTCAGCCAGGACATCAAGGGCGGCGCCGATGGGCTCGAAGGCTGGGCCGCGCACGTCAACTGCGGAACCGGGCTCGAACAGGCGTGCACCGGAACCACGTTCGGCAGCAAGAGCATGGTCCTCATAAAACAGTGGGAGGACAGCACGACGGAGGCTCCGGCCGAGAAGGAAGTAGAGATCTACGCCAACGCCGGTCACAACTACGTCGAGTTCGAGCAGCAGGGCAACTACGAATCGGTCAAGCCGGGCGCCACCGTGGTGTGGACCATGCACTGGATGTTGCGTTACCTGCCCACGGACGTCGCGCCGACCGCCGGCAACGCCAAGCTGGTGGAGTGGGTGCGCTCGCAGTTGCTGTAGCATGCAGATCCCCATCGTGCGGCCCGCCTTGGGCGAGGACGAAGTCGAGGCGGTTTCGCGCGTCATACGGTCGGGCTGGATCGCCCAAGGCCCCGAAGTGGCGGCTTTGGAGGGCGAGCTGGCGCGCGCGGTGGGCGCCCCCTTCGGCGTGGCCGTCTCGAGCTGTACCACCGCGCTCGAGCTCTCGCTGCGCGCCCTCGGCGTCGGACAGGGTGACGATGTGGTCACGGTCAGCCACAGCTTCATCGCCACGGCGAACGCCATCGTCGCCGTGGGCGCCAGGCCCGTGTTCGTGGACATCGACAGGAAGACCTTCGGCATGGACGCGACGCTCGTCGAAGCGGCGCTCACGCCCAAGACCAAGGCCATCCTGTGCGTGCACCAGATCGGCTTCCCGTGCGCGCTTCCCGCGCTCCTGGCCATCGCGAATCGCCACGGCCTGCCCATCGTCGAAGACGCCGCGTGCGCCATCGGCAGCGAGATCCAGATCGACGGCACCTGGCAGCGGATCGGCCGTCCACACGGGAAGCTGGCCTGCTTCTCGTTTCACCCGCGCAAGGTGATCACCACGGGCGACGGTGGGCTCGTCACCACCGCCGACGAGGCTTTGGCGGCGCGCGTACGATCGCTGCGCCAGCACGCCATGTCGGTGTCGAACACCATCCGCCACGAGAACCAGCGCGTGGTCTTCGAGTCCTTCGCCGAGCCCGCGTACAACTACCGCATGACCGACGTGCAGGCCGCCCTGGCGCGCCCGCAGCTCGCGCGCTTGGACGAGATCATCCGCACCAGGCGCTGCCTGGCGCACCAGTACCGGGACGCGCTCGACCAGCACCCCTTGTTCGAGACGCCGCAGGAGTTGCCCTGGATGCGCCCCAATTTCCAGAGCTACCCGTTGCGCCTTCGGGACGGCATCCCGCTATCGCAGGTGGAGATCATGCAACGCCTGCTCGACCGAGGGATCGCCAGCCGCCGAGGCGTCGGCAACGCCCACGCCGAGCCCGCGTACGCGGACACGCCATGGACCTGTGGCCCGAGCCCGTGCGACGAGCGCCTTCACCGCGAGGGCCGTTGTCTTCGCCTGCAGCAATCAGAGGCCGCCCGTGACCAAACCATCATGATTCCGCTGTTTCACGGAATGACGGCCGAGGAGCAAGCGTACGTGGTCGAGGTGCTCGAGGGGATGGGGACGTGATGTCCTCGCGCGGGGGCACGCCGAACTTGCGGGCGTACTCCCGGCTGAACTGGCTCGAGCTCTCGTACCCCACCTGGTAGGCGGCGCTGCTGACCGAGATGCCGCCGGCCTTGAGCAGCCGCCGGGCCTCGAGCAGACGAAGCTCCTTCTGGTACTGCAGCGGCGTCGTCGCGGTGATGGTGCGGAAGTGCTTGTGAAACGCCGACGCGCTCATCCCCACGCGTCTTGCCAGATCCGGAACCACGATGGGCGCACGGACGTCGCCGCGGATGTTGTCGATGGCACGGGCGATGGCGCTCGCATTGCTGCCCTGCCGAATGAGGCTGCGAAGCATTCCACCGAAAGGCGCGGTCAGCAGCCGGTAATGGATCTCCTTGGAGATGAGAGGCCCGAGCACCTTCGCCTCCGCAGGCGAATCCGCGAGCGCCAGGTATCGACCCAAGGCATCGATCAGGCCGGGATCCGCCCGGTGGGTCTCCGCCACGCGCGCACGCTCGCCATCCAGGGCGGACTCCGCGAGCTCGTCGTAGAGGGTCCTGATGATGGCGGCGTCCACCCGGAGAACCAGCGACAGATACGGCCCCTTCGTGATCCGCGAGCTCACAGGCACGGCGTGACTGACCAGGAGGCACTCGCCCGGGCCGAACGACAGCGTGTCTTCCCCGATCGAGACCTGCTTGCGGCCTTGGAGGATCAGGCATAGCACCGGCTCGTACAGCGAAGGTTCGCACGCCTTCGTGCAGTGCTGCCTAAGGAGCAGCAGACCGTCCATGGGCTGGGCCGTCTCCGGAGGCCCGCTCTCGGTTGACGAAACGCGACGGAAAGCGAGCTCGATGAGATCGTCCAAATGCATGCCTGGGCCTCCGGTGACATCCTAGCGGCGCGAGGCGCACTTCGGTGCGGGCGCGCAGGATTGGGCAAATAGTCTGGAGGAACTGGCAGGGCCGCGCAACCCGGCGGTGGTTATGTTTCCGGGCGCGTTCGAACACCAACGAACCCAAGGAGGACATCATGCGTGCAGCCGTCATCACCCAATACAATTCCGACTGGGAGCTCAAGACCGTTCCCGATCCGCGCCCGACCGCCGGTCAGGTGGTCATCAAGATCCACGCTTGTGGCATGTGCGGAACCGATCTCCACGTCCATCACGGCGCCTTCGGCCTGCCCCTGCCCCTCGTGGCTGGGCATGAACCCGTGGGCGAGATCGTCGAGCTCGGCCCGGGCGTGGTCGACTTCAAGGTCGGCGACCGGGTCGGCGTGCACTGGAACCAGAAGGGGTGCGGTCGCTGCCCAACCTGCCGAACCGGCGATCAAGCGCATTGCAGCCAAGCACAGTCATGGATGAACATCGGCGGCGGCAATGCCGAGCTGATGCTGGCTTGGGCGAGCGGTTGTACCCTTCTGCCCGAGGGGCTCGACTACGAGCTGGCGGCGCCCATCTTCTGCGCCGGCTACACCGTGATGAGCGGCCTGCGCAACGCGGAGCCGAAGCCTGGCGAGCGGGTCGCGGTGCTCGGGCTCGGCGGGCTGGGTCACTTGGCACTCCAGTTTTCGCGTGCGGTCGGGCTCGAGACCTGGGCCATCACCGGCCAGGCCAGCAAGGTGGCCGAGCTCAAGGCGATGGGCGCCAGCGAAGTCCTGGTGGTCGACCAGGATGCTGGCAAAGCGATGACCGATGCCGGCGGCTTCGACATCGTCCTCTCGACGACCAATTCGAGCAAGCAGGTCTCGTCGGCGATGGGTGGTCTGCGCCTGAACGGACGCCTGATCAGCATGGGCGTGACCACCGACGGGCCGATCATGCTCGACGCCATGTCGATGCTGCTCGGTCAACGCCAGCTACGCGGATCGAGCCAAGACGAGCGCGGCGATCTCGTGGAGGCCTTGGCCCTGGTCGCGTCGGGGAAAGTAAAACCGGTGCTCGAGGTCTATCCCATGACCAAGGTGAACGAGGTGCGCGAGCGATTGGCGCAGGGCCTGGTCCGCTACCGAGCCGTGCTGTCGCACGGGTAGTGACCGCGCCGCGGGCAACCTCCGGGCGGGCAACGCGTGCGACTTGCAGTATGCTGCGCACCCTCTGCCATGCTCACCTATCTCGACAACGCCGCGACGACCATGCCCTTGCCCGAGGTCGTGGACGCCGTGGCCCAGGCGATGCGCGACCACTTCGCGAACCCGTCGTCGCTGCACGGCCTCGGCGCCGCCGCCGCACGGCTCT
This sequence comes from uncultured Myxococcales bacterium, assembly GCA_964647025.1. Taxonomy (GTDB): domain Bacteria; phylum Myxococcota_A; class Polyangia; order Fen-1088; family Fen-1088; genus Fen-1118. The sequence continues at coordinate 22,721 of CAZYFU010000030.1, forward strand.
TGACCCGGGCGCGTGAAGAGGTCGCGGCGCTGCTCCACGCCGAGCCGGAGGAGATCGTCTTCACCGGCAGCGGCACCGAGGCGAATGCCCTCGGCGTCATCGGGGCAGCGCGCGCCGCCCGTGGCCGCCATCTGGTGCTGAGCAGTATCGAGCACGCAGCGGTCTACGAGTCGGCGCGCAAGCTCACGGGGGAAGGCTGGCAGCTCGACCTGGTCGCCCCACACCGAGACGGTTGTGTGACCGCGGACGCCGTGCTCGCGGCCATTCGCCCCGACACCGCGGTCGTGGCGGTCATGCTGGTGAACAACGAGATCGGCACGCTGCAACCCGTGGCCGACATCGCCCGGGCGCTGCGCACCGTCGGAAGGCGGATCCACCTCCACGTGGACGCCGTGCAGTCGGCCGGGCTGGTTCCGGTCGACGTGCGTACCAAGGGCGCGGACTCCATCGCCATCTCCGCGCACAAGCTGCACGGCCCCAAAGGCGTGGCGGCGCTTTGGCTGCGCAAGGGCAGAAATCTCGCGTCCCTCTATGGCGGCGGCGGTCAGGAACGCGACCTGCGCTCGGGCACGGAGAATCTTCCTGCCTGCGTCGGATTCGGCGTCGCGGCGACGCTGGCCGCGAAGACGCGCGGGGCTTCCGACGACGTCGCCAGGCTGCGCGACCGCCTGGAGTCCCTGGTTTTCGAGAAGTTGCCACAGCTTCGGCCGGCGGTGCCTTCCAGCGCGCCGCGCGCGCCGCACATCAGCAGCATCTTGCTACCTTCGCTGCCAGCCGAGCCGGTGCTGCACGCGCTGGAGGCGCGACAGGTGTACGCCTCCGAGGGCGCCGCCTGCTCGTCACACGCCCGCGAGCAGAGCCGCGTGATGCAAGCGCTCGCCGTGCCGCCCAGCACCGGCTCGCTGCGCTTCTCGCTGTCGCGCCTGACCACCGCAGAGAACGTCGACCAGGCGGCCTGCGCCCTGGTCGACTCGGTGGCCGAAATCGCACGCGCCGTGCGATGAAAATGGTAGAGCGAGGGGCAGCATGATCTCCATCCTGTGCCGGTTCGGCGAGCTCTTCCTCAAGGGCGGAAACCGCGGGTTCTTCCTGCGCGCCATGGCCGACAACGTCCGTCGCTCGGTCCGAGATCTACCCGACGCCAAGGTGTCGACGCCATACGGCCGTATCCTCGTGCGCGTGCCCGATGAGCTGCGCGAGGACGCCTGCGCCCGTCTCGAACGCGTGTTCGGCCTCATCTCGATCTCGGCCGGCGCCGAGGCCAACCCCGATCTCGACGCCATCACGGCGACCGCCGTCGCCGAGGCCAAGTTGGCCATCGCCCGCAACCCGGCACTCGCGCGCAGCTTCAAGGTGGAAGCCCGCCGCACCGACAAGAAGTTCCCCGTGCGCTCGCACGACATCAACTGCCACGTGGGCGGCGCCATCATGGACGCTCTCGGCATGAAGGTCGACGTGCACCAGCCGAGCTTGAGCATCGGCATCGAAGTCCACACGAACACGGTCTATGTCTTCGCCGAGGTCCGACCCGCGCCGGGTGGCCTGCCCGTCGGTGTGTCGGGGCGCGCGCTCTTGCTCTTGTCGGGCGGCATCGATTCGCCGGTCGCCGGCTGGCTGGCGGCCAAGCGAGGCCTCGCCCTGGAGACGCTGACCTTCCACTCACCCCCCTTCACCGGCGAACGCAGCAAAGACAAGGTCGTTTCGCTGCTGCGCATTCTGTCGCGCTGGCAGGTGGCGAACACGCTCTACGTCGCGCACTTCACCGAGGCACAACAACGGCTGCGCGAGTCGGGCCCGGCCGAGCTGGCCGTGGTGCTGTACCGGCGCATGATGATTCGGGTGGCCGACCTCCTGTGCGATCGCACGCGCTCCCAGGCGATCATCACCGGCGAGAACTTGGGTCAGGTGGCCAGCCAGACCTTGGTCAACATGGCCAACATCGACCAAGCGGCACGGCATCTGGTGCTGCGCCCGCTCCTCACCTACGACAAGATGGACACCGTCGCCCTGGCGCGGCGGATTGGAACCTACGACACCTCGGCGCTTCCCTTCGAGGACTGTTGCTCCCTGTTCATCCCGGCGCACCCGGCCACGGCAGCGCGGCTCGCCGACATTCAGGCCGTGGAGCAAAAAGTGGACATCGAAGGCGAAGCCGCCAGGCTCGCGGACAGCTGCGAACGGATCGTCGTGTAGGTTTCGCACCATGCAGTGACGCCGCGTCCGAGAACGCCGCGTTCTTTGCACCTGGTGTACGCGCCGGCCGCCATTCGCGGTTAGTATGGGTGGTTCATGGCGGCGGCCCGGGGACAAGCCACCCGATGGTGGCTGGAGTTGCGAGACGCTGTTCTTGCGCGCTGGCGTGCGGCTTTCGTGGTCGCGCAGGTCGTGCTACTTGCGACCACGGCGCGTGCCGATGAACCCGCGGCACAGCAGCTCACGGCGACTGGCAAGTCGACCGCGCTGGAGTCCGTGGCCGCGTGGCTGCGTGTTCGCTTCCCGCGTCTCGCTGCCACGGCGTTCGAGACCGGCGAAGTGATCGAAACACCGGCATTCCGTTTGGAGCCGGCCACCGAGGAGCCTGGCCACGCCGCACTATCCGAAGACGGCGTCGCTCCGCAGTCGGCGCGCGAGGTCGAGCCGCCCGCGAGCCCGGCGCCCGCGCTGTCGCTCGAAGCACCCGCGCGGCCCGGCCCGATGTCGCCTCGACCCGTGGAGAGCATCCTCGGCGAAGAGGCCCTCCTGTCGCCAGCCATCATGGAGCCCATGGTCTGCGAGGAGCCCGCCCAGCTCGGCTACCAACGTTGCATCGCCCCCGACCTCGCCCAGACCGCGGAGGCGCCGCCGACCACGGTGGACGTGCTTTCGCTCATTCGGAAGGAGATCAAGCGACGCCTGCCCTACTTCCAGAGCTGCGCGAGATCGGCGCGGCGGCGAAACGGTCTCGAGGTCAGGCGACTGCGAGCCACCTGGGCCGTCGCCGCCGACGGCAGGATCAAGGACATGAAGCTCGATGGCATCGACGATCCCGAGCTCGGCGCGTGCATCGTCCGAGTCGGCTCGCGCCCCTTCGAAGCGCACCCGGGCACGGATCTGGTGATCCCTGCGCCGATCGTGTTCGTACACTGAATCGCTTTCTAGAACGACCGCCCGACGATGACCTTGGCGAGCCAACGCTGAGGCGTGGCGTCGGTGAGCGAGCGACCGAGCGCGACGTTCAGCTCCCAGCCGCTCTCGGGCATGCCCTCGCGCGGTTCGAGATCGAAGACCACGAAGGTCATGTGCTCCTGCTGGCGCGTGCCCACGAACCCCTGATCGAACCGTCCCAAGGCGGCGTAGTGCTCGAGGCCGAGCGCGAAGCCGCGATTGGTGTTCCACTTGGCCTTGGCGGCGGGCTCGAAGTCGGGCTTGCCCGCCTCGGGGCCGGTCAGCGCGAAGCCGAAGATCGGATTGAACGTGAAGGCGAACCGGCCATGCGAAAACCCGATGATGGGACGAAACTCGTTGGCCCAGCCCTCTTCTTCCACCCGACGCGGCACCCGGCCAAGCTCGACGTTGATGCCCAGGACCAGGGGCAGGCGCCAGCGTGCGGGCGCGATGAACTTCGAACGAAGCTTCCAGCCACCGAACTGCCCGCCATCCGACGGGCCGATCATGGTCTGCAAGTAGGCGCCGAGCTCCAGCCACTCGGTCACGCCGATGGCGGGCTCCAAGGTGAATCGCGCGACCCCGTCGGGCGGCGTCTCACCGTCGTAGGCCGGCACCTCGTGCCCGCGCAGCGTGTAGTTGCTGTGCAGCTCGACGCTGGCCTGGCCGGGGTCGTTGTGCTCGCCCTGGTAGACCTGAATCTCGAACTTGTCCATGGCCAGGGCAGGCGTGGCCACGAACATCGAAACAACGGCGACCGCGATCTTCTTCATGACGAATCCTTTCGCTTCGGGCGCTGGATTCGGGATCGCGGGCCGCGGTTTGGGGGAGGGCCCAAACGTAGCATTTCAGCCCTGGTATGCCAAGGCGGGACGCAAGCCACCGATGCTGTCGGGGCATCGGCGGCTTGCCTGGGCACGCCCTACGCCTTGGGAATCAGGCGCGCCATGATCACGCCTTCGATCTTGCGGATCTTCTCGATCACGGCCTCGCCCACGTTGCCGTCGACGTCGATGATGTTGTAGGCCAGCCCGCCGGCGCTCTTGTTCATCATGTCGATGATGTTGATCCGATCCGACGCCAGCACCGTGGTGATCTGGCCGACCATGTTGGGCACGTTGGCGTTGCCCACCACGATGCGGGTGCGCCCCATGTACGGCATCTCGCAGTTCGGGAAGTTCACCGAATTCTTCACGTTGCCGTACGCGAGGTAGTCGCGCATCTGACGCGCGGCCATCACCGCGCAGTTGTCCTCGGCCTCGGGCGTGGAGGCGCCGAGGTGAGGAATCGGGATCACGCCCTTCTCGTCGAGCAAATCGTCCTCGGGGAAGTCGGTCACGTAGCAGGCGACCTGCCCCGACGCGAGCGCCTCTTTGAGGTCGGCGGTGTTGACCAGCGCGCCGCGCGCCAGGTTCACGATGCGCACGCCCTTCTTCATGACGGCGAACTGCGCCTTGCCCAGCATGCCCTTGGTGGCGTCCACCAGCGGAACGTGCAGCGAGATGTAGTCGGACTGCGAAAGCAGGAGATCGAGGCTGGTTGCGCGCCTCACCGTACGGGACAGGCCCCAAGCCGCTTCGACGGAGATGTATGGATCGTAGCCCACCACGTCCATGCCGAGCGCGAGCGCGTCGTTGGCCACCATGACGCCGATGGCGCCGAGGCCGATAACGCCGAGCTTCTTGCCTTTGATCTCGGGGCCCACGTAGTCCTTCTTGCCCTTCTCCACCAGCGGGCCGACCTCTTTGCCCTTGCCCTTGAGCGATCGCGTCCACTCGACGCCGGAGATGATCTTGCGGGACGCCAGCAACATGGCCGCGATCACCAGCTCCTTCACGCCGTTGGCGTTCGCGCCAGGCGTGTTGAAGACCACGATGCCGCGCTTCGAACACTTGTCGAGGGGGATGTTGTTCACGCCCGCCCCCGCGCGAGCGATACTCTTGAGCGAGGCCGGCAGCTCCATCGCGTGCATGTCCGCACTGCGCACCAGAATCCCGTCAGGATTGAGGATCTCCGAAGCGGTCTCGAAGGAGTCGCGCGGTAGCTCGTCGAGTCCGATGGAAGCGATTTTATTGAGTGTCTGGATCTTGAACATTTTTTCTGCCTCGATGTGATGGCGGTGGCCCACTGCGCACCGCCGCTCGATATCCTGTCCGATATCCGTTCGCTCGTCTACCAGCTATGATGTCGGGCCATGGCGACTGCCATACTGGTACTGCTTACCGCCGCGATGCCGACGGAGGTCGGACGTCCTGGCGATGTTCTGCTTCCCGTCGAGGCCCTGGTCGCGATTGCCGACGAACGCGGTCCGCATTTGGTTCCGCCCCAGCGGGAACGCAGCAAGAAGGAGACTTGGCGCCTGGAGAAGCGAGGCCGCCCGGCGGTGCACCTCGGCGACGCGGAGCTCGCGCAGAAGCAGCCCCGGCCGGCCAAGAAGCCAGCGCGACCAGCCGGCCCCCTGAACCTACAAGCCGAAGCCCTCCTGGCCGAGCCCATGCAGCCGGTCGGATCGTGCTTGGAGGTGGTGGCCACCCTGTTCAACATGTGGAACCGCGAATCGCTGCCGCTTCTGGTCGGGCAACCGTACAGGCGGCGTTTTCAGGTGTTCTTGCGCGACCGCTACACGCAGCAAGCTACCCAAGCAGATACCCGCTTGGCAGGCGTGCTGGCGGCGTCCGCCATGAGGTTCCGTGCGTCGCGCGTCGAGGTGGTCTCGGGCTACCGGTCGCCCAAATACAACCTGATGTTGCGCAAGAAGGGACGCCAAGTGGCGCGGGAGAGTCAACACGTGCAGGGCACCGCGGTGGACTTTCGGGTTTACGGCGTCGCGACCGAGGCCTTGCGGGAGTTCGTGCGCAGCCTGCGCGTGGGCGGCGTGGGCTACTACCCGCGCACGCGCTTCATCCACGCGGACACAGGCAAAGTTCGCTACTGGCAAGGATCGTAGACACCTGTGTGATCGGCGATCGCATCTGTGCTACGGTGCCGCCGATGTCGAGCTCGGAGGCGCAGTCGACTGACAACTTGGCCGCAGCGGAGAAGCCGCGGCGGTTCTACGTCCCGCAATTGGATGGCCTGCGGTTCATGGCCTTCCTGCTGGTGTTCGTGCACCACGGCCCCAGGCTGAGCGCGCTGTTCGATCCCGGGACCCTGCTCAACAAGGGCTTCCGCGTACTGGAAGGCTTCGGATGGTTCGGCGTGGACCTGTTCCTGGTGCTCAGCGCCTTCCTCATCACGTCGCTCCTGCTCATCGAGTACGACCGCCATGGGAGCATCTCGCTGCGCGGCTTCTATATGCGCCGCATTTTGCGCATCTGGCCGCTCTATTACCTCATGTGCGCCATCGGCTTCTTCCTGTTGCCGTGGCTCGCGTACGCGGCGGCGCCCTTGTCGTCTCCGATCCACGACCGGCTGATGGAGATCTATTTCATTCCGTACGTGACCCTGTTCGGCAACTTCGCCTCGGGGGTTCACACCTACCCTCCGGTGGCGACGCTGGGCCACCTGTGGACGGTCACCCTGGAAGAGCAGTTCTACATCGCTTGGCCGCTCATCCTCAGCCTCACGCTGCGGACGCGCAAATACGTCTTGTGGATACTCCTGTCGGTGCTGCTCGCGGGCACGATGCTGTTCCGCTTTCGCCTGATCGGCGCGACGAAGCACCCTTACATCTGGACTCATACGCTCGCGCGCCTGGATCCGCTGGTCATCGGCATCGCCATCGCGGTCTGGCGACACTGGCGCCCGGCCCGCCCAGGGTGGCTCATTCCCCTCATCAAGGTGGTCGCCGGCTGGATTCTGGTGTGCTCGATCTCGTACTTTCCGCCCATCGAGGCGCAGACCAAGCACGTGATCTGGGTCTACCTGGCCACCGCGACCGGCTTCGGGCTCATCCTCGATGGCATCCTGTCCCGCGAGGGGAACCCGGTTGCCTGGATACTGTCCCGGCGACCGCTGGTCTGGCTGGGAAAGCTCACCTACGGGCTTTACGTGTACCACATCCTCGGCATGACCTTCGGAGACGAGCTCAGCCTCTTCCTCCAGGGCAGGGGGATTCTCAAGTCTCCCGACAGCATCACGGTGTGGCGATGGATCCTCTCGCTCGTGCTCACCATCGTCATCGCGGCCGAGTCGTACCGGGTCTTCGAGTCCTTCTTCCTGAAGCTCAAGGACCGCTTCGCCCGCGTGAAGTCGAGGCCCGTCGAAGTGGGTACGCCCCGCAAGGCGGCCTGACCGCCACGCGGCTCCATGGCCCGGCACTAGCTGCGCCGTGGCATCGGCGACGCCGGGACGCTCATCCTGCTCCTGTCTTGGGCTGGTTTGGGGTATCTTGCCGAGGCTTTTCCCAGGCTCGCGATGCTGTCTCTGGTAATCCCGGTCTACAAGAACTCCCCCAACATTGGGCCTCTCTTCGAGGCCCTGCGCACGCTTCCCGAGCGCCTGTCCGACAAACAGCTCGAGGTGGTGTTCGTGGTGGACGGCAGCCCGGACGACAGCTACCTGCAGATCAAGAGCCGCCTGCCCGACCCGGGCTTCCGCACACAGCTCATCTCCCTGTCGCGCAACTTCGGCGCATTCGCGGCGATTCGGGCCGGCATCGCGGCGGCCCAAGGCTCGCACTTCGCGGTGATGGCGGCCGACCTGCAAGAGCCCATCGATCTGGTGGTGGCGTTCGACAAGGCGCTCGCCGCCGATGAAGCCGACGTGGTGGTCGGCCAGCGCACCGGACGGGCCGACCCCTTCTTCTCCAGGATGGCGTCGACCGCCTTTTGGGGCACCTACCGCCGCATCGTCCAGCGCGACATCCCGTCGGGCGGCGTCGACGTCTTTGGCGCCAACAAGAAGGTGCAGCGACAGATCGTGGCGCTGCAAGAGAGCAACAGCTCGCTGGTCGGGCTTTTGTTCTGGATCGGTTTTCGAAGGCTGCTGGTGCCCTACCAGCGCCAGGCGCGCGAGCACGGCAAGTCGTCGTGGTCACTCAAGAAGAAGCTGCGCTACCTGTCCGACAGCGTGTTTGCGTTCACGGACTTGCCGATCCGCTTTCTGCTCGCGGTCGGCGTGCTGGGCCTGGTCACGAGCGTAATCATCGGGGCCGCGGTGCTGGTCTCCAAGCTGCTGTTCCTGATCCCGGTGCCGGGTTACGCGGCCACCGCGACCTTGATCGTGTTCTTCGGCGCGCTCAATTGCTTCGGCTTCGGCGTGCTCGGCGGCTACCTGTGGCGGACCTTCGAGAACTCGAAGGGCCGGCCGAACTACATCGTGCTTTCACAAGAGGAGTACCAGCGTGGGAAACCAAACCCCTGAGGGCGTCTTCGTCCATCCGCAAGGCTTGCTGGAAAGCCCGACCGTCGGCGCCGGCACGCGGATCTGGGCCTTCGCGCACGTGCTGCCGAAGGCGGTCATCGGGCGCGACTGCAACATCTGCGACGGCGTGTTCGTGGAGAACGAAGTGGTCGTCGGCGATCGCGTGACCGTGAAGTGCGGGGTTCAGCTGTGGGACGGCCTGCGCATCGAGGACGACGTGTTCATCGGCCCGAACGTCACCTTCACCAACGACCGCTACCCGCGCAGCCGACACTACCTGGAGAAGTACCCCGAGACCGTGATCAAGCGCGGAGCCTCCATCGGCGCCAACTCGACCATCCTGCCTGGCATCACCATCGGTCCCGCGGCCATGATCGGCGCCGGCTCCGTGGTCACGCGCAACGTGCCGGCCAACGCCGTGGTGGTCGGCAACCCAGGCCGCATCGTGCGCTACACCTCGGAGGGCACCAGCGCACCGGCGCAAGCCCCGGCCCAGCCGACCGTGGCAAGCGAGGAGGAGCCATGCGTCGTGCGCGGGGTGCGCCTTCTGCGCAACCGCACCATCAAGGATCTGCGCGGCAACCTGATCGCCCGGCAGATGGGCGATGGTCTGCCCTTCCAGCCCCAGCGCTGCTTCCTGGTCTACGACGTCCCCACCAAGGAGCTGCGCGGCGAGCACGCCCACCGTCGTTGCGAGCAGCTGCTCATCTGCGTGAGCGGCAGCGTGAACGTCCTTTGCGATGACGGCGAGCATCGGCAGGAGTTCGTGCTGGACTCTCCCGAGATCGGGCTGTGGATGGGGTCCATGGTGTGGGGAACGCAGTACCGCTACACCAAGGACGCCGTCCTCATGGTCCTGGCCTCGCTGCCCTACGACGCCGCCGATTACATTCGCACCTACGACGCGTTCCTGGCCGAAGTACAGAAGACGAAATAGAGGAATCCGAGACCACCATGACCTTGAAAATCCCATTCACCGATCTCGGGGCCGGCCAAAGGCGGCTTCACAAGGAAATCTCCGCCGCCGTGTCGCGCGTGCTCGAGAGCGGCTGGTACATCGGCGGGCCCGAGGTGGCCGCGTTCGAACGCGCCTTCGCCGCCGCCGCGGGCGTGCCCTTCGCGGTCGGTGTCGCGAACGGGACCGATGCCATCGCCCTCGCCTTGCGCGCGCTCGGCATCGGCCGAGGCGACGTGGTCGTCGTGCCGGCGCTGTCTGCCTACCCGACCACCGTCGGGGTGCGCCAGGCCGAGGCGACGCCGGCTTTCGTGGACGTGGATCAGCACGGCCTCATCGACGTGACCCAGGTGGAAGCTCTGCTCGCGTCGGGTGCGCGCGCCATCCTGTGCGTTCACCTCTACGGCAACTGTGCCGACACGACCACGCTGCGTGGCTTGGCCGAGAAGCACCGCGTGCCCCTGGTCGAGGACTGTGCCCAAGCCCATGGTGCCAGCCGGGATGGCGTGGGCGCGGGCCTCGCGGGCGCCATCGCCGCCTGGAGCTTCTACCCGACCAAGAACCTCGGCGCCCTGGGTGACGCTGGCGCCGTGAGCTGCCGCGAAGAGGCCACCGCGCAGAAGGTGGCCAGGCTGCGCAACTACGGCCAGCAGAATCGCTACGAGCACGTGGAGACCGGCTTCAACTCGCGCCTCGATCCGTTGCAGGCCGCGATCCTCGCCGCCAAGCTGCCGAGCCTGGCGGCCGAGACCTCCCGCCGCCGGGCCATCGCCGACCGCTACGACCACGCCCTCGCTGCGAACCCCAAGGTCGTCCCGGTTCCGGTGCCCGCGCGCGCGGTTCCCAACCGGCACCTCTATCCGGTGGTGCTGCCGACGCCAGAGCTGCGCACGGGCTTCCAGGCGTTCCTCGCCGATGCCGGCATCGAGACGCTGATCCACTATCCGATTCCCATGCCCGATCAAAAGGCCAGCGACCCGGCGTGGAGCGGCGGACGCGAGTTCCCGCGCGCGCGCAAGCTGTGCCAAACGGTCGTCTCGCTGCCTTGCCACCCGGACCTTTCCGACGAGCACGTGGAGGCGATCGTCGCCGCGGTCTCGGCTTGGTCGAGACGGAGCTGAGGCATCCCGTGGGCAAGGCGGCGCGTCGCTTCTTGGCCGTGTTGGCTCCGCTCAAGCGCCACCTGGCCCCGCTGGGGATCCTCACGCTTCTTCATTTCGCGGTGTTCGAGCGCAGCCTGCGCGGCAAGGACGGAATCCCAGGCAACATCATCCCGTACGATCTCGGAGATTCGTACGCCCGCTTCTTGATGTTCATCTCGGACAGCCTGCACGCGGGCGCGTGGCCGATTTGGTACCCGTACGGCCAAGCGGGGACACCGTTCCTGCTCAACCCGCAGTCGCAGATTTGGAGCCCGATCACCTGGCTCCTCTCCATCCCGGGCTACACCCTGCTGCTGGTCCAGTGGCAGGTCTTCACGACGCTGCTATTGGGCTCGTTCGGAGTCTACTTCCTCGCGAACAACCTGTGGAACAAGCGCTGGGCGGCCCTGCTGGGTGCCATCGCGTTCAACTTCACGAGCGCGCGCCTGCTCAACGCCGAGCATCTGGACATCATCGCGGCCTTCTCGGTGTTCCCGTGGATCTTCTGGAGCATCGAGCGCTTGGGAAAGGACAAGGCCTGGGCCGTGCCCGCGCTGGGCATGTTCGTCGGGCTCTTGATCGTGAGCGGCTATCCCGGCGTCGTGCTCTTGTCGCCCCTGTGGTTCGGGGCGTGGGCGATCTGGGTGTTGGCCACGGACGCGACCGATCGGGCCAGTCGCAAGCGGCTGGTTTTGCGGCTCGGCCTCGGCGTGGCCCTGGGGCTGGGCATCTCCATGGGCTACTGGTTGCCCATCGCCACCAACCTCGGTGCCTTCAGCCGCGGGGCGCCGCTCACCACCGACTCGTCGCTGGCCCAGAGCATCTCGCCCTCGGATCTCTGGCACTTGATCTTCGCCACGCCGACGTCGCTGGTCCCGCCCGGAGAGGTCACCGATGTGTCGATGCGCGGCCTCTACTTCGGCATCGTTCCGCTGCTGCTCGCGCTGTTCGCCGTCGTGACCTGTCGTCATCGCTTGGTGACAGCCCTTGCGATCGCCTTCGTGGGCGCCCTGCTCCTGAGCATGGGCAAATGGTTCTTCCCGCGCGTGGCCTTGCACGACTACCTGTCGCCGCTCAACATGTCGCGCTTCCCCGCGGCCGACAGCCGCGCCGTGGCCGCGTTGGCGGGCAGCCTACTCGCGGCCGGCGGCCTCGCGCATCTGCTCGACAAGCCCGAAGACCGATCCCGGCTGTCGCGCATTCTGGTGGGCGGCATCGCCATCCTCGTGCTCGGACTGATTTGGCTCGGGCAGATCATCTTCCCCGGCGCCCCCGCGAACGTCTTTCACGAGAGGTTCTCCAGCGTCGTGTTCGTCGAGCTCCTCGTGGTCGTGCTCGCCTTGCTCTCCATGCTGCACTTCTCGCGGCCCGCGGCGCTGGCGGCCTGCCTGCTCGTGCTCGCCAGCATCGACGCTGGAACCGGTGCCACCGCACAAACCTTCATGTGGTCGGTCCCTGCCCCGCCGAACCTCGCGCATTTCCGGATCAACCGCGTGACCACGTTCGAGCCCGAGACGGCCTTGTTGCCGCGAGTCGCCTCCACGTCGCCGGTCATCAGCAAGGACATTCCCGCCAACGACGGCTACGTCAGCAAACGCTTCTTCCTCGGGTCCTATTCGCCGTTCGTGCTCAACCGCTTCTCCCAGCTGCTGGCGCGCGACTTCCAGCACTTCTTGGTCGTCGGCCAGCGGGTCGTGGGCTTTGTCGGACAACCCCCTCCCACCGATGCGCTGGCGTTCCTGAAGAAGCAGGTGCCGGTCACGTTCCAAATCTCACGCTACCTGCCGGACCGGGTGGACTACGTGGTGTACGCGACCGCTCCGACCACGCTCGTGTTCAACGAGATGTACTTCCCGGGTTGGAAGGCCCGCATCGACGGCGGCAAGACCCATCCGATGCTGGAAGCGGCAGGCGGTTTGCGCGCGCTCGAGGTCGGCCCCGGCCATCACGTCATCGAGACGCGCTACGCGCCGGCGGCATTCTGGATCGGCCTTTTCGCCACCCTGGCGTCATGGCTGCTCGGCTTGGCATGGCTCGCGCGGGCCACGCTGTGGTCCCGCAGGACCAAGGAAGGCGAAGCCAAGCCGCTAGAAACGCCCACCCCAACGGAACGTCAGCCCACCCTCGGGTAGGGGGGCCATGGCGACCTCGCTGGATTCGGTGGGACGCAACACGAAGAAGGTCCCCAGCGCCGCGGCCGCGCCGCCCAGGCCGAACAGTGTGTAAGAGGTATAGGCGAGCGGTTTGGCGTCGCTGCACGCAGAGTCCGCGGCGACCCGGTCGTCCTGGCTGAACTTCTCCCGGCAGGTGTCCATCTTGCTGCGGGACATGAAGTTGGTAATGACACCGCCCAGAATCAACGCCGCCGCGCCGCCGTACGAGATCCAGGCATAGGTGCGGTAGGACGGTGCCGACGATTCCGTCGACGAGACCTCTGCCGTGCTCTCGGCTTGCTTCTCGCTGCGCTCGACCGGCACGACCGTCCGCCGGGGCTCGACCGGCCGAGGCGCGACCACGGGCGCGGGTCGGGACGCCTTCGCCGCCCTCTCCTGCTGCTTGACCCGGGCCAGCCGTTCCTTGAGGCCGGCGGTCTTGCGATTGATTTCGTCCGCGTCCTTCGCGTCGGGGACCAGCAACAGGTACTGGTTGTAGCTGGCGATGGCCAACTCGAGGTCGCCGACGCGCTCGGAGATCTGGGCGATGTTGAACGCGGTGAATCCGTGGGGAACGTACTTCAGCGAGCACTGGTAGGCCTTCAAGGCGGCCAGGTCGTCGTTCAATCGGATGGCGTCCTCGCCCTTGCTGAACCACCGCTTCGCCTGTTGGCGGCGGGCGCCGCTGTCTCCGCTGACGACGTCGGGACATTCTTGGGCCAGCGCGGGACCGGCACCAAGAAGTGCGGCGAGGACGGTCGCGAGAAAACGCATGCTCATGACTTTATCCGTCAAGGAAGAGGGTGCCGCGATTATATCTCCGAAGACTTCACCCGGGCCTAAATACTGCCCCACTTCTGCCCCACTTCGAGGGGCGGCGACACCCGTAGACCCGTTCCTTCATCCGTGCAAATGTACCGGCCGGCCCGCGTGCACCCGACCCACCCCGTAGCCAGAGCCTGGCGCGCCCTCACCGCGCGCAGAGAAGAATCGCCCTGCTTCGCCTTGGCAATCACCGGGCTGTTCTGCGTGGCGCTGGTGGTGCTCCACGCGAACCACGAGCTGTGGCGAGACGAGATGCACTGTTGGTCGGTGGGCCGCAACGCCCAAGGGCTGTGGGACCTGCTTACCGGCGATCGCCGGTACGACGGCCACCCCTTCCTCTGGTACTACCTGCTTCACCTCGTATCCCGCTGGTCGCGCTCGGAGGCGTACCTGCATGCGGTCACCGTCGTGCTGGGCACCGGATCGGCCTACCTGTGGATCCGTCACGCGAGCCTGCCACGCATCCTGCGCCTCATGCTGCTTGGCACGTACTTCTTCTTCTTCGAATACAACGTGATCTCGCGCTCCTATGCGCTGGGCGTGTTCTTGGCCTTCATGTTTTGCCGCCTCTACGATCGGCGGCAGCTTCGCTTCTTTCGCTTGTTCGTGGTGCTGGTCCTGCTGTCGTTCACCAGCGTCTACGGCAGCATCATCGCCGCGGCCTTGGGCGTGTTCCTGTTCTGGCAGACGGTCGAGAAGCTGGGAACGCTGCGGCTCGCGCGAAGGCACCGCCTTACGATCTATTGGCACTGGGGCCTCGGCATGGCGCTGGCCGGCCTTGCGGTCTACGTCCACTGGAAGACCTCGCTGCCCCCTGCCGATGCCTACTACTCCGCCACGTCGGGCCCCAAGCGCCCGGACCTGTTCTCGTCGGCGGGCTTCGGCAAGCAGTTCTGGGCCGCGATGTTCCCGTGGAGTCGCCGCAACGACGGCAACTGGATCGTGTCCGGATTCCTCGGCGAGGCCGATGGTTACTTCAAGGACCGTCTGATCACCGTCTCGGGCGTGCTGCTCGGGCTTTGGGTTCTCGCCTTTCGGAAAGTCCCCGCGCTCGCCTTCGCCGTGATCGTGGGCGTGGGCGCGATGGCGTACTTCCAGGCCAACCAGTACACGGGCTACCTGCGCCACTGGGGCCACTACTTCGTCCTTCTGACGGTGGCGCTGTGGCTCTACGCCAAGCACGACAAGCGGCGACCGGTGTTGCTCTACACCCTCGTCGGGATCGTCATGGCCTGCCAGATCGCCACCAACGTGCGCGCCATCAAGGCGGAGATCGACGCGCCCTTCTCCAGCGCCAAGGAAGCCGCGGACTATCTGCGGATGAACCACCTCGACCAAGAGCCGGTCCTCGCCACCTTCGACCACGCGACCTCGACGATCGCCGGCTACCTCGACCGCAGGTTCCGCTGGGCCGAGACGGGCAGCGAAGGTCAGTCGGTCGTCTATCACAACCGCCGCCACGATACCCCCCCCGAACACGACATCCTGGTGTTGGCAGAGTCGACCATGCACGAGCTCGGCCGATCCATCCTGTTGATCCTGAACTTCGATCTGCGAGAGAGCCTGCCCACGGTCAAAGTCGACCAGCTCTACACGACCAAGAATGCGCTACGCGGCGACGAGAGCTTCGTGGTGTACCGCCTGAGCCTGCGGCCGTCGTCGCCCTGAGCAGCGGCCCTCAGCCAGCCTCAACCAGCTGCCACGACGGAGCCTCGCCATCCTGGGGCAGGCGCGGCAGCACCTCCTGGCGATGAAAGGAGGACTTGTAGCGCAGCGAGGGGCAGTCCGATACGCGGTAGCCGAGGTGGACGTGCCGTTTGCCGCCCCGGCGGGCGATGGCGATCAGGTTCACGATGTTGGCCACCCCCGGGGAACAGCGGCCGATGAAGGGATCGTAGAAGCAGAACACCGCGTTCCAGGATCGGGGTGTCTCGTCGCAGATCGAGACCATCACCAGCCGCCCGCCGGCCGAGTCGTCGTAGTAGGCCACCTCGCGCGCGATCGACGTGGGGAACGCGAACTGCATGAAGTAGTCCTTGTCGTCGAAGATGGCCGGTTCCCACCCGCGCATGTCCACCCGATTGCTGTGCCAAGCGTGGAACAGCGAAATGCGCGCGTCGTCGATGCGCGGCTCGCCGACCTCGACCCGCAGCGCGGCTGTGCGGTTTGCGGCGCGGCGCTGACTCTTCGAGGGCAAAAACGCGTCGACCACGATCCGCGTGGACACGCACGCCTGGCAACCGCTGCAGACCGGCCGAAACCAGCTTGGCCCGAAATGACGCCAGCCTCGATCGAACAGGTCGTCCGCTTCCTCCGGCGAGACGTCCAGCATCACCCGGTGCTCCAGCGATGCCAGGGGATCTGGCAAGTAGGGGCAGGGGCGCGGCTGCTCGATGCTCGAGTGGACCAGGCGGGCCATGTGCGACTTGAGGATGACAGATTTTCGTGCGCGCCGCCGGGCGGGCTCGCCGGGCGAGACCGCCTGCCGACGCGCAGATCGGGTTTGGGCCGAGCATTGTGCGCACAGCGCCACGCTCGCCGCAAGCTGCACCACGGAATGCGCCTTCGCTACGCCCCGCTATACTCTGTCTCGAAGGAGGATCGGCACATGGCAGTTGGCTGGGCCCAAGACGGGGCCGTGCAGGACCAGATCGACGCCAGCGTCGACGACGCCATCGCCCGCGCGCGGAGCGCCCTGAAGGCCGGGGAGAGCCTCGGCCACTGCGAGGACTGCGGCGAGGCCATCCCGGAGGCCCGACGGAAGGCCGTTCCTGGCGTGCGCCGCTGCGTCGGCTGTCAGTCCGAGGCTGACGGCCGCTACGTCGACCACAGCCCGTACAATCGACGGGGCAGCAAGGACAGCCAACTCAAGTAGGCCGGGCCGGCCGGCCCGTCAGCGCCGTTCCAAGGTCCAGGAAGGCGGGTCGCTGCTCGGGAACGACTCTGCGGCACACGCTATACTGCCGCCATGCTTTCCTCTCGGTGCCGAGGCACGATCCTGCTCGGTGTGATGGCTTGGGTCGGCTGGCTCGCGCCGCGGACCGCCGTGGCTGCCTTCCCAGAGGACGAGCCCATCGCCAGCACGTCCGCCGCCACTGCCGATTCCGCCGCGGTCGAGGTTCCGCCACCGTCCGAGAAGGCCGTGCGCTACTTCCGTAGCGGCAACATCATCTGGCTGGTCCACCAGATCCTGTCGCTGCTCCTGCCCGCGCTGATCCTGTTCACGGGCCTCTCGGCGCGCATCCGCTCGCTCGCCAGCAGCATCGGTCACGGCCACTTCTATCCGACGCTGGTCGTGTACCTGGCGCTGTTCTCCCTGCTCATGTTCGTGATCGAGTTGCCGCTCGACTACTACGTCAGCTACGCGCGCGAGCACGCCTACGGGCTGTCATCACAGAAGCTCTCCAAGTGGGTGGCTGATCACTTGAAGGGCCTCGGCGTCGGGTTGGTGGTCGGCGCCCTGGTGTTGTGGGTGCCGTATTGGCTGCTGGGCAGAAGCCCCGAGCGATGGTGGCTGTGGACCGGCATGCTGACCCTGCCCTTCTACATGCTGACCCTCCTCGTCGTGCCGCTTTGGATCGCGCCGCTGTTCAACAAGTTCGGCCCGATGAAGGACAAGGCGCTCGAAGCCCAGGTCCTCGCCACCGCGCAGAAGGCCGGTGTCGAAGGCGCGCGCGTCTTCGAGGTTGAGAAGAGCGTGGACACGAACAAGGTCAACGCGTACGTCACCGGGATCGGCGGGACCAAGCGCATCGTCTTGTGGGACACCTTGCTCAAAAAGCTCGAGCCCGGACAGATCAAGTTCGTGGTCGGGCACGAGCTCGGCCACTACGTGCTGGGGCACGTGTGGATCAGCATCCTGGTGTCCTCGGTGCTCGTCGTCCTGGGGCTCTTCGGCGCCCACGTGCTGTCGAGCTTCGTGCTCGCGCACTTCGGGGCGCGCATGGGCTTCTCTCGCATGTCCGACGTGGCCTCGCTGCCACTCCTGATGCTGCTGCTCTCGGTGTTCTCGTTGATCATCACGCCCGCCATGCTGGCCCTCTCGCGCCACCACGAACGCGCAGCCGACCGCTTCGCCCTGGACCTCACCCACGACAAACGCGCCGCCGCGACCGCCTTCGTCGCCCTTCAACAACAGAACCTCGCCGTACCTCGCCCGGGCGCGCTTTACAAGTTCTTCCGCGCCAGCCATCCGCCCATCGGCGAGCGCGTCGACTTCATCAACGGCTACCGCCCTGGAAACGCCAGCGTGGAGGCCAGGTAGCGGACTGGCGGCCGGTATCCAGGGTCGAGTTTCCTGCGCGCTTCGCCAGCGGCCGCGACACGTCGCCGTGTCGTGATTGCTAGCCTCCTCGGTTCCAAATGCACTAAGGTGGCAGCCATGGTTCCACGACGGGTCCTGTTGCTTCTCCTGGGACTTCCGCTGCTGTCCTGCGCATCCACGTCCGGGCGCCCGCTGCGCCTCGTCGACTGCACACACGGCGACTACTGCGACACCCTTCACGAGTGGCCGGCGCCCTCGTGGTCGAGCCGCCACGAGGCCCTGTACCAGCGCGGGGTCGGTTCGATCCTGCGCGAGATGGCGTGCGGGAGGATGGCGGCCAAGGGCTCGAAGCTCGCCTATGTCGCGAAGGACGAGCTGTCCCTGCCGTGCCGTGGCGGTCGCACGCAGCTTCTGCAGGTGAAGGATCGCAGCGACGGAGATCGGCTGCTCGAGGCGGGACGCGTGGACTACGTGGTGGAGTTCGAGAAGGCCAACGCGACCATGGTGAGCGGCGGAATCCAGGTGCCGTTCTCGGCGAGCTACTACGGCAAGCCCCCCAGGGCCAAGGCCGATTCGCGCCTGGAGGGCGTCGAGACCTACTTGGCCGTCGAGACCGACAAGATGGCCGAGGTGCGCCTGGTGTCGAAAGCCGCACTCTAGGGCGACTGTTCGCCGAGGCTGCCAGGGAATGTGCCGGCGGCGTGACGTAGGCCAAGCTCGGTGACCGCCACCTGATAGTGCGCCTGCGCCAGCGCCTCCTTGGCGGCGGTCAGGCCGTCCTGCGCCTGCAAGAGATCGATCTGCGCGGCGTTGCCCGCCTCGTACTGGGTTCGTACGAGCTCCAGGGTCTCGCCCGCGAGATCCACCTGCCTCTCGGCGGCGTTCTGCGCCTGGCGCTTGGTCTCGAGCAAACCGCGGTTGTTGGCCAAGTCGTCGCGCACGGCATCGCGAAACACCTCGGCGCGCGCGGCGATCTCCCGGGCCTGGGCCGCGGCCGCGTGGCGCTGGGCGTCCCTGATGCCGCCGTCGTAAAGCACCCAGTCGAGCGTCAGCCCCACGGCCCACGCGTGCCTCTGGCGAGCGAAGTTCTCGTAATTGAACACGCGCGCGCTTCCGAAGGCCGAGAGCGTGGGGCTCCACCGCCAGCCATAGGCGCGGCTTTGCAAATCGAGCGACTTCGCCGCCAGGTCGAGTGAACGAAACTCGGGCCGCAGGCGCAAAGCGGACTCCAGGTCGGTGGCGTCGTCGGTCGCCTTCGGGGTGGTCATGACCACCTTGAAGGGCTGACTTGCCTGCAACAAAGTGGCGAGCGCCCGGTATGCCTGCTCGCCGCCGAAGCGCGCTTCGCGCACGGCCTGCTCCGCGCGCACCACGGCGAGCTGGGCCCGATCCACGTCCACCCGGGTAACCGCGCCGGTCGCGAAGCGGGTCTCGGCGTTCTTCAAGGTCACGTGCGCCACCTCGATGCTCGACTGGCGGGCCGACACCACCTCGTCGGAGATCCCGGCCGCGTAGTAGGCCTGGGCGACCGCCAAGAGCACATTCGCGAGCGAGGTCTGGTAGTCGGCCTCGGAGCCTTGCACGCTCGCCTTCACCGCCTCGAGCGCGGCGTACGCGGGCGGCGCGACCAGCGGCATGTTGAAGCTGACCGATCCGTCCAGCTGGTCCTTGGGTTGGATGGTCAGCTGCGACGGCGGCGCGCCGTTCTCGCCGGGCAGCGCGAAGGTGAAGGCCCGGTTGTTGCGCGTGTAGCGCCCCTGCGCGGCCACGGTCGGGAACAGGGCCGACCACGCCATCTCCAGGTTGGTCCGCGCCTGCGCCAAACGCGCGCGCTCGACCACCAAGCTGCGGTTCGCCTTGCGGGCCATGCCCAGAGCCTGTTCGAGGGTGACGACCGCAGAGGGTGCCTCGGCCTGCGCCGTGGCGGCGATACTGAACGCGACCGCGACGGCGGCCCAACGGAAGAAACGCAAGACGGCGACTCGTGTCATGAAAAGCCCTTTGGAATGAGCTTCTGATGTCGCCAGTCTTCTGACGTTTCCGACACTTTGGTGTCGGTGACGACGTGGCTGCTGGTACCCTCGGGTCATGAAGCCCTCGGCAGCGGCCCTCCTGGCTTTTCTCGCCCTGGTCCTCGGCCTATCCAGCTCCGCCCACGCGCTGTCCTCGCGGGTGTTCCACACGCCTCTCGTCGCCAGCCGCGGCGGCCAGGCCGTCGTGTTCCTGGTCAGCACCATCGGCCCGGAAGGTGGCGGATCGATCGAGTTCCTGCTGGCCACCCCGCGGGAGCAGAGCCGATTCATGGTGAGCTCGAACTTCGGCTCGGGCGGATCGTCGCGGCAGCAGACCATCCCGGAATCCAAGTGTCGTATTGCGGTGGCCCGCCTGGCCTTGGCCATGCGCCAGGCCGGCATCGTGGACTTCGGATCGCATCCCAACGGCTGTCGCGGCCGCGCCCGCGAGCACGTCATCTACGTGTCGGAGAAGTACGCCGGCATCACGACCCTGCCCATCGACTACGTGAAGCCAGCCTCGCCCCTGCCCGTCTTGGTTCTGCGGGGCGACGACCTCATCCTGCACGAAGAAAACGGAACCACCACGCTCCCCTTCGTCATCCCCAAGGGCAAACCGTTGGACGTCCGCGCGTTCCTGTTTCGGGCCGACAAGATCCTCGCCGTGGTGACCGGCGATGGGCGCACCGAGATCCTGCGGATCCTGCACCGGTCCGCGGTGGGCGAGGGCTTCCGACTGCTGCCCTGAAAAATCCTCGGTCGCGGATTCCCGCTCCGGGCGGTCGCGTGTTTGTCTTTGTAGGATCCTGAAATGCTGCCCAAGGCTCTACCAGTCCTAGTTTCGCTGTCATTCCTGCTTTCGCCCGCGCTGGCGTATTCCGCGATGAAGGACTGCAAGGATTCCGCGACCATCGCCCTCAACAAGAACGTCTCGATGGTGTTCTGCACCGTGCCTGCTCTGTACGGCATGCCCGCGTTCCAGATCGGGCAATTCGAGGTGACGCAGGCCCAGTACAAGGCCGTGATGCGCGACGAACCGTGGAAAGCGTGGAAGGGAAGGAGTGGAAAGAAGGGCGAGCACGGCATCAAGCTCGAGGACAACCACCCCGCTGTCTATTTGACCTACGACGATGCCGTGATGTTCGCCAACAAGCTTGGCTACGTGGACGAGCAGGCGACCTACCGCCTCCCCACCGAAGACGAGTGGGAGAACGCGGCCCGCGGAGAAACCACCACGGAGTTCTACTGGGGCGACAACTTCAAGACCATCGGCCTCGCGCATTCGAGCTACGCCTTTTGCGAAAGACCCGAGCTCTCGAACGCCCAGGACGTCAGGTCCTGCCCCGACCACGTCAGGGAAAGAAACGAGCCCGGCTACTGCGCCAACCCCTTGGGGCTGATGCACATCCTCGGCAACGTCTGGGAGTGGACCGCCACCGTGACCATGGGCTCTGCGGGCCGTTCGATCTGTGGCGGAGGTTGGTACGGCAGCTCGAGGTACTGCCGAACCTCCGTGCACAGCTACGCCAACACCTTCTACCGTGACATCGGTCTCGGTTTCCGGGTGGTTCGGGTGCCCAAGCAGACAGACGCCGCCGAGCGGTAACACTTTCCCTCGGCCGAGGTGTTCATGGAGGACCAACGGAGCCCTCCATGCTTAGACGACCTTGGCCTCTCGTCCTCTGTCTCCTCGTGGCATTGCCCGCGTGTGACGACGACATCTCGTCCACTTCCCAACTGAAACGATTGCGGCTCTTGGCCGTGCAGGCCGATCCGCCCAATCCACGTTTCGGCGAGGCCACGGTGTTGCGCCCGCTGGTCTACCTTCCCCCAGGCGAAGGCGCCGTGACGTACGCGTGGTCGTGGTGCCCGGTGCCCACCCAGTCGCAAAATGGCTACGTTTGCCCCGTGGATCAGGCGGCCGTCGACGCCATCGCCGCGCAGGCGGGCCTTGGCGCCCTTCCCCCGCTCGACCTCGGGACCGGCGACACCGTCACCTTCACGAACCCCTTCCCGGCGCCGCTGCTGGCGAGCCTGTGCGCTGGCGACAGCGCCGCCACGCAGCTGTTCGCGGGCGCCGTCTACAACTGCGCGGTGTCGACCCTGCCCGTGCAGGTGATGCTGACCATCCGAGGCAGCACCACCGACACCGGCGTGGTGTCGTTGCGGTTCCCCATCGACGACGAACCCGGGAACCAGAATCCGGCCATCACGGACATCTCCGTGCTCTCGGACGAGGCGGTCACCCCTCTCGACCAGGTCGGCACCGTGCTCGTCCGACGGAACGCCGAGGTCAAGCTGCGCGTCGCCCTCGATCCCGTGCATTCCGAAACCTATCTCGACAAGCAGGTCGGCCCCGACGACGAATTCGTGCGCGATGAGGCGGGCCAGTTCGTGCTGGCACCGACGCGAGAACGGATGACGGTGTCGTGGTTCGCCGAAGGAGGGGGCTTCCAAGAACGGAGCACGAGCTGGAGCGTGAAAGACCTCGATAGCGACGGGCGGGCGATGCAGTTCACGACGGTCACGGACAACCCGTGGACCACCCCCAAGGTGGACGACTACGGCCTGGCCTCGTCGCTGGTCCTGGTGGTCGTTCGCGACAACCGCGGCGGAGTGTCCTGGACCCAAGCGGTCGCCGGCCTGGAGGAGACGCCATGAGGGCCGTCGGACTTGCGGCCGCGATCCTTCTCGCCCTCGGGACCCCGGCGGTTGGGGCCGAAGATGGGCCACGCCACGCGGCCGCGTCGCTCGACGCCAGCGTGCTGAGCAAAGCACCGCGCTTGATCAGCAACGTCGCGCCGGAGTACCCGCGGATCGCCCTCGAACAGAGGGCCGAGGCGGAGATCAAGATGCTCGTCGACGTGGACGAGAAAGGCCAGGTCTCCGAGGCCACGGTGCTCGAGCCCAAGCAGCCCACGGAGATGGGCTTCGAGGAAGCGGCCATTCTGGCCGCGCACCGACTGGCGTTCCAGCCGGCCGAGATCGAGGGCAAGCCGGTGGCGGTGCAGATTGTGTACACGTTCAGGTTCGTACCGCCGAGGCAAAAGGTCGCCGCGAACGAACCGGCCACCGTCACGGACACCACCACCGTCACGGACACCACCACCGTCACGGACACCACCACTGCAACGACCACGGAGACGGAAACGCCACCCCCGCCGAAGGCGCCGGTCAAGAGCTTCGAGGGCGTCCTGAAAGAGCGCGGGACGAGGCAGCCTTTGCGAGGGATCCTGGTTACGGTCTACAGAGACGACGTCTCGCCCCCGGTCGGGTTCGAATGCACGAGCGACGCGGAGGGGAAGTTCGCGTTCTTCGATCTGGCGGAAGGGGACTGGAAGGTCTCCATCGAGATCAGCGGCTACTATCCCTTCGCGACGACCGAGCAGATGAAGACGGGCGAGATGGTCAAGGCGACCTACTTCGTCGAGCGCAACAGCTACAATCCCTTCGACGTGCTGGTCGAAGCGCCGCGGCCGCGCAAGGAGGTCAGCCGCGTCGTCATCGACAGCGAGGTCATCGAGAAAACCCCGGGCGCCATGGGCGACGCGCTGGCCGCCTTGCAGAACTACGCCGGTGTCGCCCGCGTGCCGACCTTCCAAGGCGAGATCATCGTGCGCGGCTCCGCGCCCAAGGACAGCAAGATCTTCGTCGACGGCGCCGAGATCCCGATCGCCTACCACTTCGGTGGTCTGCGCAGCGTGGTCCCCACCGGCATGATCGCGAACCTCGACTTCTACCCCGGCAACTTCTCGTCGTACCACAGCCGCGCCATCGGCGGCGTCATCGACGTCACGCTGAAGCGGCCCAAGGGCGACCGCTGGAACGGCTACGTGGACGTGAACCTCCTCGACAGCGGCTTCTTCCTGGAGGCGCCGGTGACCTCGAAGCTGACCTTGTCCGCGTCGGCCCGCCGCAGCTACGTGGACGCCATTCTGAAGGCCGTCATCCCCGACGACGCGCCCCTGCGCATGACCCAGTTGCCCGTGTACTACGACTACCAATTCATGGCCAACTACCGCCCCGCGCCCGCCCACGATCTGCGCCTGTTCGTGTTCGGCTCCGACGACAGGCTCGCCATCGTGTTCAAGAACCCCGGCGCGCTGGGCGCCGATCTGGATGGCAACCGCCAGAGCATCAGCATGGGCTTCGACCGCGTGATGGCCAGCTACCGCTACGTCCCCGGCGAGCACTTCGAGAACACCCTGCGCATCTCCGTCGGGCGCGACCGCGTCGACGAGGTCATCGCGCAATTCGTCCAGCACCTGTACATGGACTCCATCCAGCTTCGCGACACCGCCCGCCTGCGCCTGTCCGACGCGCTGACGCTGGTGGGCGGCGTGGACGCCATCGTGCAACACTGGACCGCCAACGTGCGCATGCCCTTGCCACCGAGAGAGGGCGATGAGGAATCCGACCTCGACCTGCGCAAGACCCAGGAGGCGGTGGTGGACGAGTACCACTGGTTGCCAGGCGCGTTTGCCGGGCTGGAGCTCCGCCCCACCTCGAAGCTACTCCTGCTGCCGAGCCTGCGCTTCGACCACTACTCCAAGGTGAAGGACACCACGGTGGCGCCGCGGCTTACGGCCCGCTACGCGGTCAACGACCTCTTGGCCCTGAAGGGCGCGGTCGGCGTCTACCACCAAGAGCCCGGCGTCGCGGAGAGCAACGAAGGCTTCGGCAACCCCTTGCTGAAGACCGAGCGCGCGATTCACTACGCCGCCGGCGTCGAGCTCAAGCCAGCGATGGGCGTCTCGATGGACGTCACCGGGTTCTACAAATCGCTCGACCACTTGGTCAGCGGGACCTCGGCCACCCGCATGGAGAACGGGCGCGAGATCCCGTTGCGCCTCGACAACAACGGCGAAGGCCGCGTGATGGGTATGGAGGTCGTGCTGCGCCGGGATCCGATCCACCGCATCTCGGGTTGGGTGGCCTACACCCTGTCCCGCTCCGAGCGCCGCGACTCGGGCGCCACCGACTACCGGTTGTTCCAGTACGACCAGACCCACATCCTGACCGCCGTCGGCATGTGGCGCTTCGGACACAACTGGCAGCTCGGCACGCGCTTCCGTCTCATCAGCGGCAATCCCAGCACGCCGGTCACCGGCGCGGTCCTGGACATGGACGCCGCCATCTACAAGCCCACCTACGGCGCCAAATACGCGGCCCGCAACCCCATGTTCGTCCAGTGGGATCTGCGCATCGACAAGAAGTGGGTGTTCAACAGCTTCCTGCTCAACGCCTACCTGGACGTGCAGAACGTCACCAACCGCACCAACGTGGACGCCCCCGACTACAACTTCGACTACCGCAAGACCAAGACCACCAACGCCCTGCCCATCTACCCCATCCTGGGCCTACGAGCGGAGTTCTGACGTGGGCCACCGCCGCTACGGCTTCCGGAACACCATGTACGTCTGGTAGGGCAGAAGCTTCGGCTTCTCCTCGTCCAGCACCAATCCCGCGCCGGTCGCCAGCGCGAGCTGCTTTGCCCGCGACAGCTTCAGCTTCTCGGGCGGGCCCTGCGGCAGCCTGCCCTGCTTGAACTCGATCAGGACCAAGCGCGCGCCGCTTTTCATCTGGCCCGCGAGCTTGCCGAGCCACGCCGCCTGGCCAGGCACGTGGTGGAGCACGTCGCAAACGAACACCACATCCGCGCCCGCCGGGACCGACGGATCGTCCGGCTTGCCCACCACCGCCTCGACGTTCGCGACCTTCTCGGTCATCGCCTTGTGGTGGACGTGCCGAACCATCTCGGGCGCGATGTCCACCGCGATCACCCTGCCGCGCGGAAGCGCGCGTGCGAAGCGAAAGCTGAAGTAGCCCGAACCCGCGCCCACGTCGACCACCGTCTCATCGCCCCCGAGCTTCATCGCCGCCACCACCGCATCCGGCTTCTGCCACTTGGCCCGATCCGGCCGCTCCAAAAACGCGATGTACTTCTCCACGTCCTTGAACGGCTTGAGGTCGCCCCCAGCAATCCCCGCCTTGGCCAGCGGACAATCCACGCCCGGCATGTGCGCCGGCGCATCCTCCGCCCGCGCCCAACCAAGCGCCGCAGTCGTCGCGACCAATGAAACAACGAGGAACCGGAAGTGCAGCGCCATGTGAAAGCCTTTCGCGTGAAGTGGAGACAGCCGACAGTCTAGCCGACGAGAGTCGAAAGACCGCCGACAACGACGCGTGCCCTGTCGGAGAAAGACGCGAGCAGTCGCAGAGGCGAGCTGCATCTCGTCGAGAGTCGTTCAGATTCCAGACCACAGCGTCCGAAACTCCGATACAATCTTCGCGCCTTGGCCAGAAACGATCGCTCTGTTCGTCTGGAGCTGCTCAAGCAAGCCCTTCTGCAGACCCGGCGAGGTGTCGCCCTCAAGGCACTGGCCGAGAAGCACGGTTGGAAGTGGCGGAACCTCTACCGCGACATCGACGTGCTCGAGGCCGCCGGATTTCCCATCCGCAGCGAGAACGGGCTTTACCGAATGGAGCCCACCACCCCTCCCGTCGCGGGCGCGCCCAGCACCGACGAACGGCTAGCCCTCTATCTCGCCCGCGAGCAAGCCGCGGGATGGAAGCACACCTCCCTCGGCAAAGCCCTGGACAAGCTGTGGCACCGCATCGCCACCGACGGTGGCGGCCAGACCGCCCTGCTCCCCATCGACAGCGCCCCCTGGCTCAGCACCCGCGAATGGCGCGCCATCGACTACGGCCGCCACGCCAAGATCGTCGAGACACTCGAGCGCGCCACCCGTGACCGGATCGCCGTACAGGCCCGCTACCTGGCCGCCTCGACCCGGCAGACCACCAGCCGCGTGATCGAGCCCGGACAGCTTCACTGGGATCCCGCGCTCGAAACCCTGTACCTCGTCGGCTACTGCCGTCTGCGCGCCGACGTCCGCGTATTCGCCGTCCACCGCTTCCTCGCCGTCTCGCCCACCAACCAGACCTTCCCGCCCCGAGCCGAGACAAAGAGCAAAGCCGCCCTGAACAAAGCCTTCCGCGTGTGGCGAAGCGAGTGCGTCCGCCCCATACGGATCTGGTTCGCCCCCGACGTCGCCGAAGAGATCCGCGAACGCCGCTGGCTGGCCGGCCAGAAGATAGAGCCCGCCCCCACCGGACTCATCCTGAGTGGCGAGGTCGCCGGCCTCGCCGAAGTAGAGCGCTGGCTGCTCGCCTACGGCCCAGCCGCCCGCGTCCTGGATCCCCCCGACCTGCGCGCCAGCGTCGCCGCGAAGCTGCGAGCGGGCGCCGAAGGGTACGGCGAAAACAGATTGTCCAGAACTGACAACGGTGAGGCGTAGGGTGGAGACCACGGTGAACGGAGAACTCAGTTGAGCTTCGAAGGACTACTCACGGGACTCATGGGATTGGATCTGGTTCGGCACCGGAAGCGCCTGACCTCGTCGGCCGAAATCCCGCCCCGAACATCCACAATTTGAGAGGACATGATGGCCAGTGATCCCCGCGCCGAAAGCTTCGCCGCCTTCTTCAAGGTCGCCACCGGGGGCACCACCCGGGGCTTGTTGCCCTACGATTGGCAGCGTCTAGTAGCGCTTGATGGTCTGCCGGACGTCCTCCCGGTGCCCACCGGGCTCGGAAAGACCGAGGTTGCCCTCGCATGGGCCTGGCGACTGCTCGTAGCCGGAGAGCCAGAACCGCTCCACCTCATCTATTGCCTACCGATGCGCAGCCTCGTGACGCAGACGACAGGGCGCCTTCAGGGGTACTTCGATGCCCTCCGAGCTCACGACACAAAGTGCGATATCCGCGTTCATCAGCTCATGGGTGGTGCCATCGATAACGACTGGGCGCGATGGCCAGAGAAGCCTTGGATCCTTGTCGGCACACAGGACCAGCTTCTCTCCCGCGCCCTCAACCGTGGCTACGCGATGAGCCGCTTCGAGTGGCCCGTGCACTTCGGCCTTCTCAACAACGACTGCAGGTGGATCATCGACGAGGTCCAGCTGATGGGACCGGGCCTCTGGACGACTTCCCAGCTCGACTGGATGCGAAGGAAGCGGTTTCTGGCTCTGAAACCCTGCCTCACGACCTGGATGAGCGCCACAGTCGGGACCTCCTTTCTAGGTACCACCGACCGCAAACAGGGGGAAATGGGCGAGGCCTCCCCCACGCAGCTCAGGTTTGAACAGAAGCTGGAGCGGGCGCTCGACGCTGATAGAGGTCTTTCGTGGTGGCGTGATGCGAGACGACCCGTCGGATGGACGAAGGCCAACACACCAGATGAACTCTCGAACGAAATTCGCGGTGCTCACCAGGCAGGGACTCTTTCGCTGGTCATCTGCAACACCGTGAACACGGCTCGCGACCTATTCCACGCCTTGCCGGTGGGGCACAAGGTGCTGCTCACGTCGCGTTTCCGAAGAGAAGACCGTCTCGCGCACGAACGCCGGCTTCTCGAGTTCGATGCGAACCGTAAGCAGGGCACGTTGCCCGAAGACGATCCCGGACTCATCTGCGTGAGCACGCAGGTGATCGAGGCTGGCGTTGATATCTCGGCGCATCGGCTCTGGTCCGAGCTTGCGCCGTGGCCCTCGGTTCTTCAGCGCCTTGGTCGTCTCAATCGAAGAGGAAACGATCAAGGCGCACGCGCGTGGCTTTGGGAGGTGCCGAAGGGTAAGGGACGCGGCACCAACGACCGCATCGGTCCCTACGAGAGCACAGACCTCGCGCGCGCGAAGAAGCTCGTCGACGCGCTGGCACCTCTCTCGCAGGCGCAGCCGTTCTCAGAGGCGTGCGCTGAGCTCAACCGAAAGGCTGGGAAGGAAGTGGACGAGGCGCTGCAACCGAAGCTGAGTCCTCTCCCACGCGCGCTGGACGTCCACGGACTATTCTCGACCGAGCGTGACGTTCACGGTGGTTTCACCGACGTCAGTGCCTTCGTCCGTGGGACCGACCCCGACCTCGACGTGACCGTGTTCTGGCGGAACTGGTCGACCGACAGCCCGCCCCGCGGCGAGGACCTCGATGGGCCACCCATCGACCCGGCGAGCGAAGGCTGCCCGGTATCCTTCGTGAACGTTCGGACAATGCTGGACAACAGCAAGGCCAGGGCCTGGCTCTGGAACGACGACGCAGACTGCTGGGAGCGAGTGAACCACTGGGACGTCTATCCCGGCATGCTAGTCATGTTGAAACGCGAGGTGGGCGGCTACGACGCGACCGAGGGATGGACGGGAATGGGGTCGAACGTTCTCGGCGACGTGCCGCGCGCGGGACCTGGCGCCACCCTGCGAGACGATGCCTGGACCGATGTGGGCTACTGGTCGCGGCTCCAGGACCATCTTGAAGACGCCCGACGAGAGGCAGAGGCACTATGCAAGGCGCTCGCGCTGCACGGTCAGGCATGTACCGCCGTCATCGAAGCCTCGAGGCTTCACGATATCGGCAAGGCCCATCCCCAGTGGCAGGCCAAGTTGCCCGATCGCTCCGGAATCCCCGACGCGATCCTCGCGAAGAGTCCGCGCGTTCTCGCTGTCGATGTGGTGGGCGAACCCACCACAGTTCGAAGTCTGGTCCTTCGGCTTCGGCCAGCGGCTCTTTGCCTGCCTGATGAGGAGCGACGACGCGAGCGCGAAGACATCGTTCGACTTCGGTGGGCCATCGACGACAGGCTCCGCGAGGAAGATCTAAGCTCACTGCGAGAGGTTTCCGGCGTTCGCTGGGCAGGACATGCGCAGTTCCGTCCCGGCCTGCGCCACGAGGCAGCCTCCGCGCTTGCAATGTGGCGGAGGTACCGCGAGGAGGGTGGCAGGTACCCCGCCCTTACGGTCTACCTGGCAGCAACCCACCACGGGAAGGTGCGTACGGTGCTGCGATCGACTACGGGCGATGGCGATGATGTCTTCGGCGTACGAAGCGAGTCGGGCAGTCTGGTGCTCGGACCTGACCAGTGGCCGCTCGACTTCTCCATCGCGAAGGACGGGGCCGAAGGCCGCTGGGAAGGCAACGAGTTCGTGATGACCGGGCACGGCTGGACTGGCCTGGTCGCCGATCTCCTTGGCCCCTGGCGACCGGAAGACCAGGGCGATGCCGGCGTCGTGCCGGAGACAGAGCTTCGACATCTCGGACCGTTCGCCTTGGCGTATCTGGAGGCGCTCGTCCGCGTCGCCGACTGGCGAGCGAGCGACAAGCCGAGCGCGAGTGTGAAACCAAGCGAGGTGCGTCGTGGCCGCTGAGGTTCGTCTTCCGGTTCTGGAACTGCCCGGTCTGTCCCCGGACAGCCTCGGCAACTACCTCGCGTCCCTCGGCCTCTTGCGCGTGCTCAGCCGGAAGTGGCCCCGCGCGCGCATCGCGTGGCGCGACGAGGTGCTGCAAGTTGTCGGCGGGCCGCCATCGCTGGATGAGTTGCTCGACGAACTCGTCCGGGTCGCGACCGACCGCGCGTGGATGCCATACCTCCGTGACTGGGCCTCCGCGCAGAAGAAGAGCAGCGAACTGGCACAGAAAACCAAGACGAAGGCATCAAGCGGAGGTCCTTTCGCGCTGTGGCAAGCGGAGGCAGCGGAGAATCTGCTTGATGGCTTCACGGCCCATGTGGTGGCACACGCTAGTGGCCGCTCGATGAATCCCATCCTGGGAAAGGCGGGGAAGATCGGCCAGCGGGACTTCGCAAAGGGATGGGCACGCGCCATTGACCTCTTGGCGGCGCCCCAAGCTTCCAAGTCAGGCAAGACCGAACCGCCAGCGAAGAAGCAGGCACGCGCGAAGTCCGATGCTGAGACGCTCAGGACAGAAACCGCTCGAAAGCGAGGCGAACTCAACAACCTCCTTCAGGGCGGTCCGGTCTCGTGGTTGGTCAGGGACCTAAATGCTGCAACATGGTTCAGTCACGCAAACAAGCTCTACAACAGCGGGCAGCGCGCCTATCGCGATGGAGTCCTCTCCCCGTGGCTCATGGCCCTTGCATGCGAGGGCGTTTCGTTCCTCGCAGGTAGCTCTTCGCGCCGGCTCGGTTCGAGAGCCCACGCGATCGGCGCCTTCCCGTTTGTCACCAGGGCTGCCGCCGCCGAAACCAGTGGGCAGACCGACCGCGACACCGCAGAGCTGTGGGCGCCCACGTGGGAGCGTCCGATGACCGTCGCAGAGGTTGTTGCGCTCTTTCGTCGAGGACGTGCCGAGCTTGCCTCTCGCTGCGCGCAGACACCTGCGGCCTTTGCCGCGGCGATACTCCGACGAGGCGTGGACGCGGGGGTGGTGGGTTTCCGTCGATTCGTTCTCGGATGGACGACAGCGCAGGACTACGTGGAGCCGCGGTTTCAGGGTACGGCTGCAACTCCGAGCTCACACACGTCGACGGGTGGCGCGCTGGCGGCGACGCTTGAGCGCGTCACCACGTTGGTCGAGCAGCACCGCTTTCCGCAGGACGGCAAGCGATTCTCTGGTATTCGTGGCCCTATCGAGGTGGCCATCCTTGCCCTGGCGGCAGAGCCGAACCGCCCCGAAGCGGCCATCGCACTGCTCGACGCGATTACCGGGGCGCTGGACCGCGTCGACCGAAATCGCAGCTTTCGCGCGGGCGGGGTCCGCTGGGAGCCGCTTCCCCTCGAATGGCTGCCGTCCCTCTTCGCCGACGAGCGACCCACAGTCGAAGCACGGCTGGCTCTGTCGGTCGTGTCGGCCTTCCCGGTCACCCAGCCCTTCGCGACATATCGCTTCGGTGTCGAGTGGAGGTTTGGCCGCTATGAGCACACCGAGCGCCCGCCCTCTCGCTGGATCTGGAGACCCGGCCTGCTTGCCCGCGTCCTTGGATCCCTTCTGTCACGGAGGCTCCTGGACCAGGCCGCTGCCGACGCGGGTAGTGTCCGGGAACAAGGCCGCTCGCCTTTGCCTGCCACTACGGCGCACATCCATTCGTGGCTGGCCAGGGAGGTCGACGAACCACTACTGGCGCGGTGGCTCTCGCGGCTCGCGCTCTTCGATTGGCGGAAGGTGCCGCAACAGGTGCGGTCGTTGCTCGACGGCCAGTCCACAGTGCCACGATCCGATGGAGAGCTGGCCATACTGGGGCTCTTGCAGCCTCTTGTGGACCAGCAGGCTCTGCTCGTTCCAAGCCTGTCACCGAGCGACCTTCTCTCGGAGGAAACGGGCGCACGCACAACGGCGGCTGCGCGCTCTCTCGTCACGATGCTCCGCTCGGGAGACCTCGACTCCGCCGTGAGGTTCGCGGGCAGCCGCTACGCGATGGCCGGCGCACCACTTGCGTCGTTCGGCGTCCCTTGGCGCACTCGTGACACAGACCGTCTTACCGCAGCCCTTCTCTTTACCCTTTGTGGCCGCGATCGGGCGGTCCTTTTCGAACGCTGGCTTCGTCCTCGACGCCGGCAACAAGGAGACCAAGCACATGTCTGATACAGAGAAGACGAAGCTCACCCCGGCCAATGTTTTGAAGGGCGAATCGCCGCTCATCCTGACGGCGACGCTTGAGCCAATCGCTGGTGATCGATTCCAACCTTCCGGCTTCCCCGAGATCGGCCATGTCATCTATAAGGCACCTCGCAAAGGAGGCACCACCGAGAACGTCTGCATTGTCGACAGCACCGC
>CAZYFU010000031.1:0-54624 GCA_964647025.1 uncultured Myxococcales bacterium
CCACAAGCGGCAGCGGTTCAGCGGCGGCTCGGTCGAACTATCGGCACTTCTGCCAAGCGCGCTGTGAGTCGTGGTGTCGAGAATTCGAGTGTCGGTGTCGTGCCCGACCTGGCACGAGGCGGGGGGGAGCCGAGCACCGCCCCTCGCGCCAGGACGAATTCCCGAGGGAATGGCCTGCGTGGCCGAACGACTCTCTCTCCGATTTCGTCTCTTCAGGCGCGAGTGTCAGGGACGGCCCTCAGTTCGGCGACCCGTGGTCGCGATCGAGCTGAGCCGTAGCGGGTTCGCTGCACACGTGGCCGACGCCGCGGATCATCTGACAGAGCTTCTGATAACGAGCCTCGATGGGACGGTCCGCGGTGCGCGGACGCTTTCCGCGATCCACGACAGTCAAGCGCATCGATGTGAGCGCAGCGGTGTCGACGTTCATCGCGCGGGAAAGCGCGTAGTACAGGACTGCGATTCGATGTGGATAGTGTCGTGGGGATCCGTGATCGATGTATCGCGGTCCGTGATTGTAGTGTGCCCAGTATGCGTGGGTCTTGTGGGCACAAGGAATCTGCTTCTGTTTCGTTCGAAGAACACCGTGGCTGTCGCGCGTTCGAACGGTCACGCTGGTAACGCCACCACCGTCCCGCCAGTAGGCCAATTCGCGCGCCCCAATGTCGATGTTGCTCACGGGATCCATGACCGTCTTCCAGTGCACGCCGCGCACATGGCCGTTGATACACTTCCCGTGCTTGTCGACAATGCATCGGATACCCATGAGGCCGCCGTCTTTTGCGTACACAATTCCATTCTTCATGGTCGTGCGCACAGCGTTCTGGTCCATGTCGCTCTCATTGATCATCACCGCGAGGATCAGCGGCGCTGGGATTTGATAGCGCTCGGCAGAGTCATGGACCGCCCGCGCGATCTTCGAACAGTAGGCGGGCTTCCAGGCAGATGTTCGCCAACGCACACGATCCTTCACTTCGCAGATCGTGTTCGCCAAGCAAGCCTCACTGGGGGCATCAGGCCCAATCCTTGCACTGGAGTTGGTCCTGCCGCTTGAGTCGGCCGCGCGGGGCGGCACGCTGTGTCTCGCCGGAGGCGCGGGATGAACGTGTTGGGTGGGGATGGCGAGAGGGAACGCCACCATGCCAGCAAATGCGGCGAGGGCGTTCGTGACCGTACTTTGACCGAAGGCTAGAAACACGCAGAATCCTTGGAAAGACCTAGAAGCAATCAGTACATCGGCTTGGTAGGCCGGGGGCGGCACGCTGCCGCTATCTCAACACCGGGACGTCTGCGACGATGCCCGGAGGGGAATTGTTCGGTTCGGTCGAAAAAACATCTTTACTTTGGGTTGAGCGCTCCGTCAACCAGAAAAGAATCATAAAAAAATGTGGCCGCAGGTTCCTGGGCGGATGAGTCTTTGTCGCCATTTCGTGGCAGGCAGCCAGCATGAGCAGAATCGTAGACGTATTCATTCCCCTCGACGCCTTGGATGAACCTCTCGAGGTCGTGGTTTCTCGTCGAGCGGGACTGTCGGCTCGGGACATCGGTCACGTCCGCGTGCTACGACGGTCGCTCGATGCCCGCAAGGCGCATGCGGTCGGGCACCGGCTGCGCGTGGAGATCCTTTCGAAGGGTGAGAAGAGCCCACCGCGTGCTCATGCCGTGGAGAAGGGGTGGCCGAGTTCTATTCCTCGTCCCCGCGTGATCATCGTGGGCTCCGGACCCGCCGGCGCATGGGCGGCGCTGAGTCTGTCGCGCGCCGGTCTTCCATCGACGATTCTCGAGCGAGGCAAGCCGGTGCAGCCCAGACGTCACGACCTTGCGAGAGTGCAGCGTGGGCGACTGGATCCGAATTCGAACTACTGTTTCGGCGAAGGCGGCGCAGGTACGTACTCCGACGGAAAACTGTATACCCGGACCAAGGATCGCGCGGCAGTGGATCGCGTTCTCGCGGATTTGGTTTGCTTCGGTGCCCCCGAGGAGATCACCGTCGAATCTCGACCTCACGTGGGATCGAATCGGTTGCCGAAGGTTCTCTCGTCCTTGCGATCGTTTCTCGAGAGCCGTGGTGTGGTCTATCGGTTTTCAACGGGGCTCTCGCGGATCGTCGCACGCAATGGACGCGTCGTCGCTGTACGTACCACGATGGATGAGGAGCTCGCTGCGGACGTGGTGCTACTCGCCTGCGGACACTCGGCACGAGACGTGTACGCGTTGGCAGCCGCGGATGGGATCGCCATCGAGCGCAAGCCCAGTGCCGTCGGTGTTCGTCTGGAGCATCCACAGCCGATCATCGATAGCATTCAGTATGGCAGGGCAGCCGGTGACCCGCGGCTGCCGGCTGCCTTCTACGAAGTCAGTGCACAGACGAGAGGCCGCGGAGTGTACAGCTTCTGCATGTGTCCAGGCGGTTTCATCGTTCCCGCGGCGACGGAAGTGGATGGACTCGTGGTCAATGGGATGTCGCTCTCGCGCCGTGATTCGCCTCATGCCAATGCGGCGATGGTGGTGTCCGTCATGCCGAGCGACTACGGCGATGCGGGACAGGGACCGCTGGCTGGGATTGAGTTTCAGCGGGCCATCGAACGAACCGCGTTCACCGCGGGCGGCGGTGAGTTTCGGGCGCCAGCGCAGCGTCTGGTCGACTTCCTCGCGCGGCGGGAGAGCTCGTCGCTGCCGAAGTCGAGCTATCACCCGGGACTGGTGTCGCGCTCCATCGATGCCGTGTTTCCGGCCTTCGTGGTGGAGTCGTTGCGCGAGGGCCTCGAGGACATCTGTCGTCGAGTGCGTGGATTCCAACACGACGATGCCGTGCTGGTCGGCGCGGAGACGCGCACGAGCGCTCCGCTCCGCATCCTTCGTGACCCCGTGACACTCGAGTCGCCTTCGCTGCGAGGCCTCTATCCAGTGGGCGAAGGGGCAGGCTATGCAGGCGGCATCGTCAGCGCCGCCATCGACGGCACGCGAGCCGCACAGGCGATCCTGGCACGTGCTGGCCAGGAGTAGGACCTCTGTCTGTCTATCCGCGGAACGGATCGTCCTTGTCGGCAGGCGAGTCGTCGAGCGGCTCGGCCTCGTCAGCATCGACCAGCTCGGTCACATCGGCGCTCTCCATCTCCGAACCGGCTGGCAAGATCGTGCCGTCGAGGTAGCGCAGGAACATGTCGAGGAAGCCAGATTCCTTCTGAGACAGCCCCTGGAACATGGCTCCGATCTGGAACGCATCGGCGATGGCGGTGCACCAGACCACGCGTGCGCGCAGGAGCAGTGGTTCCGACTCGGATCGTGTGCCGATCAGAAGCACGAGCTCGACGAAGAGGTTCTCCCCGGAGGGCAAGGCCTGCTCACTGATGAGACAGATTCCGGAGCGCGAGACGTCCCGAGTACGTGCCGACAGTCTGCGACCTTCGGCCGTACGTAAGCTCGCCTGCACGTCGACCGGAAAACGTGGATAGCCCCGCTGTGTCTCGAGCCTCTCTGTCATCGTGCTTGTGCTGGCCTTTCCGCCGTGCAGGCCCCGAATGTCCCCCCGGACAGCGCATCGAGCTCCGCCTCCACCTCGCCAAGGCGGACGAACCCATCTCGTGGAGTGCGAACGAGAAGACGGCGGCGTTCGAAGTACAGCCGGTTCATCGTGGTCTCGATATCGCGCCGAAGTTCCGCCATGCGAAGGGCTTGGGCTTGTGCGGCCAGTTCTTCCGGTGAGAAGATCAGCCTACCAAGATCCCAGGTGGCCCGTGCCTCATATCGTAAGTCATTTACCGTGTCGATCCCAAGCGGGGAAGAGATCGCACCCGATGATCCGTTCAAGTCGAGTGACTCGCTGCGGCCGTAGCGACGCGAAACCAGCAGCCTGAGCTCCGGAAGCCACGCCGTGTGTGCGGCTCGAGTCACGTACGACCGCGCACGTTCGGGTTCGGTCATGGCCAGCTCGGCGGCCCTACGCCGGGCCGCGGCCAAACACGTGGCGTCCGCATCGCGAAGGTCGATTGCGGGCACTGGCTCGGGAACTGCGGCGTTCTCCGGGGAACTCATGGCGGCGATTGGGAGGGGCTTGCCGCCCAGAGGAAAGGCGGCGAATGCAAATCCTTCTAATCGGCGGCCCGCGGGCGCAAATGTAGCTGCGGCTCGCACCGACACGCTCGGCATCAGCCAAGACAGCCAGGACGTGCGTGACGGCCGTCTCGCCTTCCTGGAGCGTTCGATTTCCCCAGCGGCCTCCACAGTGCTCACTTCGGCCGACATGTACAGCCCTGCCGAGGTCGCCAGCCAAAGCTGGGAGTCACTGATCGCGGCGTCTACGATGCTGGCGCCCGCGGGGGTCGGCAGTGGTGCCCACTTCTGGCTTTGGTCGGAAGAGATCCAGAGGCCGTCACCGACGATGAGCCAATGCGTCGGCGAGACGGGCGAGCAGACCAGCCTTCGCGCATTGGGCGGAGCTGCGCGAACTTCGGCGCGCTCTTCCGGTGGAATGGCCAAGATTCCTGACGACGCGAGCAAGGCGAGCAACGTTTCTCCGCAGAACGCGAGGTCGACGACTTGGTCGGGAGTGTCCATGGTCACGACTCCGTCGGCGCCGGCCACGTGGACTGTCGCTGCCGTCGTCCATGCCAGACGGTTGCCACTCGCCGAGACGGACAGGTGCGTGGCAGGCGAAGCCAAATCGACCACACGTGGTTCGCTGCCGCTGACCGAGAGTAGGGTCAGCGCGTTTCCCTTGTCGACGACGACTGATCCATCGGAGGCGGCGATGCGAGAACCCGTCCACTCTCGACCGAATGCCGGAGCGATGGTGCCGGCGTCCTCGACGCGAAAGATCCCACGAGTGTTCGCGATCCAAATTGCATCTGCGCTCGCCGCGAGCGCGGGGCGAGACTGTGCAACGAGCTCCGGCTTGGCTCGTCGAGAAGCCCGCCAGAAGCGCCTCTCATGTAAGCGGCTCTCGCTCTCCACGAGGTCTTCGGTGTAGTCCGTGCCGCGATCGATCTCGGGCACATCCAGGCGGTCCAACGTGCGCTCGGCAACGTCTGTGAGGGAAGGGCCCTGGGGAAGCTTGCTGGTGACCTCGCCGTTGCCGAGCCGCGAGACCACGCGGCCGTCCTCGCGAACGACCAGCACTTCATGATTGCGGATGACGGCTGCATGCCGGCCGGATGCGACCACGCGCGAGGTGGCGCCCCGAATGACCGGCAGCCAGTCCGCTCGTGCTGGGGCTGAGACGAAGGCGAGGAAGATCGTAACGATGGTTGCTGTGCGCATGGCCATCCGCACAGCAACCGTCGTGCCGGTCGAAATCGGCGGATTCTCAGGCAAGCAGTGGCCGCCCGTCCGAGAATCGGACGAGCTCGACCGATTCTAGGTGCCCGATTGGCCGGCAGCCCCGTCGGCACCTTGGGCCGGTCGTGCAAAAGGATCCGCACGAAGGACAAGCGCTGCCACGACGGCTGCGACTTGCCAGCGAAAGATCTCGGCCCCGACATCGAGCCTGTCTGCTACGACGATCTGGATGTACGGCTGGCCAGCGATATGAAGCACCTCCATCGACTCCTGCGGAATGGCCAGAGGATCGTCGGGCCCTTGCAGGTGCACGAAGATTCGATCAGCCGGATAGCTTGCTTGGGCAGACAGACCGGCAAGAACGACGATGCCCTGCTGGGCGTCGAGGGTGGTTTGCTCGAGCAGATGCGCGAGCCACGGCACCAGCGGCTCGAGGGACTTGGAGGCGAGCAGAGTCAGCTTGTATCGGCCGTGCTTTGCCATGGAGCCGAGCAGAACGCCCAAGCTCGCGCCGGGGTTGTCCTCCAGGCGATGGCCGCGGCAGGCATCTGCCATGGCCTTTGCGCGACCGAGCAGGCGGACGGGGTCGACCCCCGCCAATACGGCGGGCACCAGTCCCGCGAAACCGAGCGCGCCGAAAGGGTCCGCCGCGTTGTGACCGTCGACGAAGACCTGCGCATAGCGGTGCATCTCGGCCAGTTGTGCGAGCCCGGTCGCGCCCGTCGTCACGGCTGCGAAGTGCTGTCCGGCTCGCTGTGCATTGCCCAGGCATTGGTCGAGCATCCTCGACCACAGATGTTGTTCCTGGGCTTGGAGATCCTTCCCCATGCGCGGTGTCGTCGAGAAGCTCAACACCAGCGTGGAATCCAGGCGAACCTCCGCTTCGGTGCGGGCAAGCTCCTCGGGCCGGCCAGGCGGGATGACGTGCAATCGCATCCCCGCGGGCGCCCACGCCGAACACAGCTTGGCCAGCGCATCCTGTCCGTCCTCGAACAGGCAAACCACGTCCTTGAACCGCGCTTGCCTTGCGTGATCGGCCAACGACATGAGCTCGGGCACCTTGTCCGCCATCAGTTGGGGCAGGAGCACCCAGTCCAGCTTTGCCCCATCTCTCTCCGTGCCACGGCCAGCGAACAGGGAGACGTCGCGTTCGAACAGCTTCCCCGGGAATCCCATCGAGGCCAGCCGCAGGCGCTCGCTTTCCGTCACGAAGGACACCGCAGACGCGGTCTCGATGGCTGCCACCTTGGCGATGCGGCGAGCGTGGCGGCCGCCGGCGAAGCTGGTCGACAACCAGGTGTCGACCATGGCCAAGGCATCTGCCTCGCTGAGCATGCGACCGGCGAGACACAGCACGTTCGCGTTGTTGTCGATGCGCGAGAGCCGCGCGCCTTCCACGCTGAAGGGCGCGACGGCTCGAATGCCACGTACCTTGCCGGCAGACATCGCCATCCCCTGGCCGGTCGCGCAGACCAGAATGCCGAGTGAGCCAGGATCACTGCGGACCTTGCTCGCCACGGCGTACGCAAACTCGGGGTAGTCGCAAGCGGTGTCGGAATCCGTCCCGAGGTCCTCCACATCTTTACCTTGCGAGCGCAAGCGCTCGACCACCGTTTTGCGTAAACTGAACCCCGCGTGATCGCTACCCACATAAATTCTCACGGCGTCCTCCTCCCGAGGTCAGGATGAAGATAGCTACTTGGAACGTCAACTCCATTCGCAAAAGGCTGGGGCGCGTCATCGCGTGGCTCGGCGAACACCAACCCGATGTCCTGTGCGTTCAGGAGACCAAGGTCGAGGACGAAGCGTTTCCTCGTGCCGAGCTGGAGGGGGCGGGATACCAGGTGCTTTGCCACGGGCAAAAGACCTACAACGGGGTCGCCCTGCTCGGGCGGGAGCCGCTACGAAATCCGGTGACAGGCTTCGGTGACGGCGGCGACGATGCGCAAGCGCGATTCCTGGTGGCCGAAGTTGGCAGGCTGAGGATTGGTAGCGTCTACGTGCCCAATGGCCAGGCGGTGGGAACGGACAAGTTCCGTTACAAGCTAGAGTGGCTTGCCAGGTGGCGCCGGTGGCTGGCCGCCAACGCCGACCCAGGAGCTCCGCTGGTGCTCTGTGGCGACCTGAACGTGGCCTTGGAGGACAGAGACGTCCACGATCCGGCCGCATGGAAGGACAAGGTCCTGTGCCACCCCGATGAGCGCGCGGCTTTGGCCGAGATCTGTGGCTGGGGCCTCACCGACGCCTTCAGACTGCACAACCAGGAGTCCGGGCAGTTCACCTGGTGGGACTACCGCCAGCTGTGCTTCCCGAGGAACCTGGGGCTGCGCATCGATTTCGTCTTGTGCTCGGCACCCATGGCGGCTCGTTGTCGGTCCGTGACCATCGACCGGAACGCGCGCAAGGGCAAAGAGCCATCGGACCATGCGCCGGTGATCGCGGTGTTCGAGTAGCCCGGTCAGAACCAGCGGCGAAAGGCGTACGCGATTCGCTCGAGGATGCGCACGAACAGCGATCGCCTCCGGAACTTCGCCCACGGGATCTCGTTGCCGGCGCGCATGTTCGACTCCAGCATGTCGGCCACTTGCCGGTTCAGCTCGTGGTCGACGGCATTGACCACCATCTCCAGATTGTAGGCCAGCGAGCGATGGTCGAAGTTGTAGCTGCCGACGGAAACGAAGTCCTCGTCGACCAGCAGGGCCTTGGTATGCACCACGGGCTCGTGCTCGAAAATGCGGACGCCCGCCTGCAACAGCCGCCCGAAGGTGGCGCGGGAGGCCAGATCCACGGCGGTCGTGTCACTTCGCTTCGGCACCAAGATGCGGACCTCGACCTTGCGCTCGACCGCTGCGATCAGGGCGCGGATGAACCCCGGGTCGGGAAGAAAGTACGGGCTCACGAGGTAGATCCGCTGCGCGCTCAAGCGAATCGCGTGCAGGGCCGCCCGTCGGATGGCGAACCTATCCAGGACCTCCCGGTTCGAGATGACGGCAAGGGCGGTGCTGCCTGAGGGGGAGACTTTCTCGAGCCGCCTGATCTTGAGGCGCATCCGCCGCCTGGCCCGCCAGTTCCATGTGCGCAAGAAGACGGCTTCGATGGCCGGGACGGCCGGGCCATGGACCTCCACTGCGGCATCACGCCATCCCCAGCCCCCCTCCTTGGGCCCCGTCCACCTGTCGGAGATGTTGATCCCGCCGGTAAACGCGACCGTACCGTCACAGATCAAGGTTTTTCTGTGGTTTCTGCGAATCAGGGTCCAGAAGTGCGGGCGCCAGAACCGGTAGGGATGGTAGGGCAGGACCAGCACACCCGCGTGCCGCATGCCCTGAAAGAACGCAGCAGAGTTGTGGCGACACCCGACGGAATCGTAGAGCACGCGGACGACCACGCCTCGGCGCGCGGCCCTGGAGAGCGCATCGGCAAAGCGCCGACCGATGAGGTCGTCGTTAAAGATGTACATTTCCAGCGAGATGCGGTGTTTGGCGGCATCGATGGCTGCGAGCCACGCTGGGAACGCTTCCGAGCCGTTACACAACAGCCGAACCTGGTTCCCTCCGACGAGGGACTCCGGCTCCTCGATGATTGCCAGGGCCCGTGCGGGCAGGGCTATGGGCGTCGGTCGGGACAAGGTAGGCCCCCGAGTCTATCAGCGAGTGAAAATGAATGAATTCTCGATTTGACCGGCGTCGGGCGAACGAGTAGCCTCTGGCTCCCTAAATGGGACGAGAAGAGCACATAGAGTTTCAAGGCCGTGTGATCGAAGTTTTGCCCGCCGGCAACTTTCGTATCGAGCTCGAGAACGGACATCAGGTGCTTGCGCACCTCGGTGGAAAGCTCCGCAAGCACCGCATCCGCATCGTTCTTGGCGATAAGGTTACGGTGGCGCTGACGCCGTACGATCCGACCCGCGGCATCGTCGTTTACCGCGGCTGACGCAAGCGCCCCTCAACCGCTTCTTCCGCTCACGGGAGGTTGGTCATGGCACCTTCGGCCCTGGTTCTATTGTCCCTGCTGGCGCAGGCGGCGCCGACCCCCCCAGAGTTGGGAGCGTCGGTCGCCCCGCTGGTGGATCGGGTGAAGGGATCCGTCGTCACGATCCAAAGCACCAAGGTCATTCCGAGGGTCGTCAATGAAGACCCGATGATGCAGTTTTTTCGCGAGCGGTTCGGCCTGGGAGGCGCTCCGGTGCGGAAAGAGACCGAGCGAGGTCTGGGCTCGGGTTTCGTGGTCAACAAGACCGGTATCATCCTGACCAACAACCACGTGGTGGCAGGGGCGGACGAGGTCTGGGTCCAGCTGGCCGACGAGCGGCGCTTCGAGGCGCGCGTGGTGGGCACCGATCCCTCGACGGACGTCGCGGTGGTCAAGCTCAGCCGCCCCCCCGGCGACCTTCGCCCGGTCCAGATCGGCAACTCGGACCAGGTTCGCGTGGGGGACTACGTCCTTGCCATCGGAAACCCGCTCGGGCTTGGACAGACCGTGACCATGGGAATCGTCAGCGCGAAGAATCGCATGCTGGGCGGACGTATCACCCAGTACGAGGACTTCATCCAGACCGATGCGGCCATCAACCAGGGCAACTCGGGCGGGCCGCTGTTCAACTTCAAAGGCGAGGTCATCGGGATCAACTCGGCGATCCTGAATCCAGCCATCGCCATGAACGTGGGATTCGCGATTCCCATCAACCTGGCTCGCCAGATTGCAGAGCAGATCCAACGCTCAGGCAGCGTCGCGCGCGGTTATCTCGGCGTCGGCACCGAGGACATGACCGCGGACAAGGCAGCACGCATGGGGGTTCCGTTCGAGCCTGGCGCGTTGGTCAACGTCGTCAATCCCGGCTCGCCGGCGGCTGCCGCAGGCTTGCGGTCGAACGATCTCATCACCGAAATCGCCGGGCATCGGATCGACGGCAGCTCGGCGCTCCAGCGCGTGGTCCAGTCGCGCGCGCCCAAGGAGGCGGTCGACGTCGTGTTCGTGCGCGGCGGACGCCGTGCGGTCGCGAAGGTGCAGCTCGGCGAAAACGCGGCCTTGGCGGGCGCGCGCGTTCTAGGGATGCAGCTGGTTCCCCTGTCGCAGTCCGAGGCAGCCGAGGTTGGTGTCGCGGGCCTGAAGGTGAGCAGCATCGACCGGCGCAGCCCTACCAGCGGCTACCTCCAGGTTGGGGACGTCATCACCCACGTGGTGATCGGGCAGCAGGCCAAGGTGGCGACGCTGTCGTTGCTCAAGCAGCTGGAGCAGCGGCTAGGACGGGGAACGGGGGGGCAGATCGTGATCGTACGTGAGGGGTATCAGCTCGTGCTGACGCTCAGGTAGAGCGGGGTCGACCGGGGCTCCACCCTCCACGACGCCCCTGGGCTGCGGTCAGCGTGCCTGGAAGAGCGCGGGATGGGTCATGAAGAAAGGTACGGCTTCGGCCATGAGGTCGAGCTCGGGGTCGAGCTGGCGGCCGATTCCCTCGGTGACGGCGATGGCGATATTCACGATGGTGAACGCAGGTGCCATCCGAATGCGGTGCCTGCGCAGGATCGCCAGCATGTCGATCAGCAGCTTGCCAGGGTGCACCTCGGCCATGCGCTGACCCCATGTTCGAGCCATGAACGCTACGATGGTGGCGCGGAAGCTCTGGAAGGCTTGCTCGTCCGCGGCAGGGTTGATGGCCAGCGAATACAGCAAGTGCGCCATGGTGTCGGCATCACGACTGGCCCATGCAGCAAAGAAACGCGAAAAAGTGGCCCGGTGGGGAGGATCGAGCTCGCCGACCAATCCCATGTCCACAATGGCGATGCGGTCGCGCTCGAGCACGAAGATGTTGCCCGGGTGGAGATCCGCGTGCACGAAGCCGTCCTCGAAGATCATCTTCATGAGCGCGCGCAGGCCAAGGCGCGCGATGCGTTTCGGGTCGCTCGGCCGAGCCTGGGGATCGAGGATCTTGGTGCCATCGATGTGAGTCATGCACAGGATGCGCTCGGACGAGTACTCGTCATAGACCTCGGGGAAGACCACGTCGGCGTCGTTCTTGAAGTTCTCGCGGAATCGACGGTTGTTGGCGGCCTCCACACGGAAGTCGAGCTGGGCGTAGATGGCCCGGGCGAACTGGTCCACGGATGACTCGGGGGCCACGGCGACCAGCGACGGCAGCTTGCCGATGAGCCGAGCGACGTACTTCATTACCGCTAGGTCGAACGCGCATATTTGCAGCACATCGGGGCGGCGGACTTTCACGGCAACGACCCGCCCGTCGGGCAGCCGGGCCTTGTGCACTTGCGCCACAGACGCCGAGGCGATGGGCTGGCTCGAGAACTCGACGAAGATCTCGTCGATGGGGCGGCCCAGGTCCTCGAGAATCGTGCGAGCCACGGCCTCGTAGGGGAAGGGGCCCACGTCGTCCTGCAGGTGCGCCAGGGCTTGGGTGATGTGCTCGGGAACCAGGTCGGGGCGGGTGCTCATGATTTGCCCGACCTTGATGAAGGTCGCGCCCAGGTGGCGGAACAGATCGAGCAGGCAATGGCCAAACCACTTGCGTCTGCGGGCCGAACCCGACATCGTGATCACCAGGACGAGCCAGCCCAAAAGCCAACGCGCTCCCTGCCCGAGGAGGAGCGCCGCGATTGTCAAGGCCCTCTGCAAAAGCCGGAAGGTACTGAGACTGGCCACGTCCATCGCTTGGGCTATCATTGTTCCATCACCCATCTATGCCGTCCACCCCGCATCCCTCTGCCTACGCCATTCTCGAACAGAAGCTCGGCTACGCGTTTCGCAACGCTTCGTTTTGCGAAAACGCGCTGACACACAAATCCTGGATGAACGAAACCCAGGAGACGGGGCGAACCGACAACGAGCGCCTGGAGTTCCTTGGCGACGCCGTGCTGGCGCTGGTCACGAGCGACCTCCTGATGAAGCGTTTCCCGGAACAGCCCGAGGGAGAGCTGTCGAAGGCCCGCGCCGCCATCGTCAACGAAGCCGGGCTTGCGCGCTTGGCCGAGAGTCTCTCTCTTGGCCAATGGATCTTCCTCGGACGGGGCGAGGAGCAAGCAGGCGGCCGGCAGAAGCGCTCCCTCCTCGCAAACACCTTCGAGGCGCTCCTCGGCGCCATCTACCTCGACGGGGGCTTCGTGGCCGCCTTCAAGGTCGCCGAGCAACTGCTCTCTCCCGTCATCGCGGACGTGCCGACTGCGGCCAGCAAGGATTTCAAGTCCAGGCTGCAAGAGCTGGCGCAGGCCAGGCTGCAAATGGCACCGACATACACCGTGCTGTCCGAAC
This sequence comes from uncultured Myxococcales bacterium, assembly GCA_964647025.1. Lineage (GTDB taxonomy): Bacteria > Myxococcota_A > Polyangia > Fen-1088 > Fen-1088 > Fen-1118. The sequence continues at coordinate 12,538 of CAZYFU010000031.1, forward strand.
AGGGGCCTGATCACGCCAAGACGTTCGAGATCGCCATTCTCATCGGTGACAAGGAGTATGCGCGGGCGTTTGGACGGTCGAAGAAGGAGGCGCAGCAGAACGCCGCCGAGCGTGCGCTGGCGACCCTGGATTCGGGTGTTTGAGCCGCTCCGATGTTCGACAAGTCCGCGATCCCCGCTGATGTCCTCGCTGTCTGCCAGCGCCTCCGGCAGGCCGGACACCAGGCCTTCATCGTGGGGGGCAGCGTACGAGACCTACTGCTCGGCCGACCGCCGGGCGATTTCGACGTGGCCACCAGCGCGCACCCCGAGGCGACGCTCGAGATCTTCGGCAGTCGTTTCGCGATACCCACGGGGCTTCAACATGGAACCGTGACAGTCCTGGCCGGCGAGCCGACGAGGCATCGTCACGTCGAGGTAACCACCTTTCGGGGCGAGGGCGCCTACCTCGATGGACGACGACCATCGACCGTGACGTTCAGCGCGACCTTGGACGAGGATCTCTCGCGCCGCGACTTCACCATGAACGCCATCGCCTACGACCCGGTGGCGCACGGAATCGTCGACCCATGGGACGGACAGGGGGACCTTGCTCGGAAGACCATTCGCACGGTCGGGAATGCGGTGCTCCGCTTCACCGAGGATGGCCTGCGCCCCATGCGAGCCGTTCGTCAGGCAGCTCAGCTTGGTTTTTGCCTGGATCCCGCCACGCAGGCTGCGATCCCCGAGGCCTTGGCGTCGTTCCGAAAGGTCTCGTCCGAGCGGATTCGCGACGAGCTACGCAAGCTCCTGCTGGCGCCGAGACCGTCGCATGGAATCGAGCTGATGCGCCAGACAGGACTCCTGGCCGAGGTCCTGCCCGAGATTCTGCCGACGGTAAGCTGCGTCCAGAACCGCTTCCACAAGCACGACGTCTACACCCACATCCTGGCAACCGTCGATGCTGCCGTGCCGGACTTCGTGGTTCGCATGGCGGCGCTGCTACACGATCTGGGCAAGCCGAAGACCCAGGTGCCGCGCGAGAACGCCCCCGGCGAGTTCACGTTCTTTCGGCACGAGCAGATCGGCAGCGAGATGGCCGAGTCGATCTGCACGCGGTTGAGGCTTTCGTCCGACGAGCGAAAGACCATCACATCGCTGGTCGCGGGCCACATGTTCTTCTACACCCCCGACTGGACGGACGGCACGATTCGAAGGTTCGTCCGTCGGGTGGGCCCCGAGATGGTCCCACTGCTGTTCGCCCTGCGAGAGGCCGACATCGCCAGCCGCGGACAGGGGGAGGATCGCGAGGGCGAGACCCGCGAGCTCAGGGCACGCATCGCAAAGGTCGCCGCCGACGACGCAGCCCTTCGGGTCACCGACCTGGCCATCGACGGCAAGGACGTGATGCGCCTTTTGGGCATCCCGCCCAGTCGTCGAATCGGACAGATACTCGACGAGCTGTTGGAACGCGTGCTGGACGATCCAACGCTGAACCACAGGGAGGCGCTGGAAGAGCTCGTTCGTCAGATGGCGTAGTTGCCCTTAGGAATGGCGGGGTGCCTTCGTCGCCAAGCCGGCGTTGCGTGTCGTCGTGAAGGTGCGCGGGTTCATGTGGTCGATGTAGAGCTTGCCATCGAGGTGGTCGACCTCGTGTTGCAGAATGCGGGCATACCAGCCGCTCGCATCGATGGCGATGGCGTCGCCGTTGTGGTCCCAGCCCTCGACCCGCACGGCCTGCGATCGCGGCACCTTGGCCTGGAATCCCTCGACGCTGAGGCAGCCTTCGAAGTGCTCGACTTGGGCGGTCCCGACGACGGTCAAGATCGGATTGACGATGACGTGGAAGGGAACCGGCTTCCGTTCGGTCTCCTCGGCCTCCACTGCGTCTTCGATGACCGCGAAACGGAGGGGGAGCCCCACCTGTGGTGCTGCGAGCCCCACGCCCGGGGCATCTTGCATCGTCTCTCGCATCCACTCCACGAGCTCCTGGAACTGCGGGCTTCTGACCTCGTCACGCGAAAGCATGCGCGTCCCGTCGCGCAATACCGGGTCCCCGACCTGGAGGATTTTCAGCAGCATGGCGGGACTATGGCACGGGCGTTGGCCGGTTGCGCGGCTCACTACCGTCGCAAGATGAACTGGGCGGCTTGCTCCGGCGTCATTCGGGGGCGGGCCTCGTCTGGAACCGCGACACTCGTGCCGAGCAGCTCGGGGCGCGGTACCAGACGACTCGGGTCCAGGGCCAGCTGCGCGAGATTGAGCGTCTCGACGGTGGATGCCGGGTTGTTGGCGTCGTGCATGTCGCCGTCGTCGCAACTTGCGCCGGTCGAGATGACGACAGGGGCGGGGCAGGCGACCCTGCATATCCGACCCGCGGCTGGCACCACGACCTCGAGGAGTCCGGCGTCGGATCGCCGAACGTCCTGCACCCTGGCGATGAACGGCGCTTGTAACTGATGTGCCAGGGCGGCTGGAACGAGTCCCTGTCCCTCGGCATCCGAGTGCTCGCCCGTGATGACGACGTCGGCGTGGATCTGGCGTGCGACCTCGGACAGCACGGTCGCCACGGTCATGAAGTCGGCCTCGTCGAGGGATGGGGCGTCCAGATGGATGACCCGCCGATAGGTGCGCCGGCCGAGGGCCCATTCGAGCGACTCGCTTCCTGGTGGGCCGCCAGCGGTGACCGCGACGGTCTCGACGGTTCCCGCGAGCTTGCGGGCGAGCCGATCCGCGGCTTTGGAGGCACGCCCGGGCTGCGGTGGCTCCAGGCATACCAGCACGATCATAGCGACGTCTCCCCGCTGGACGCCCGGGCCAATCCGAGGGACGACGCCAGGTCCAACGCCGTGCCTGACACCCGCGCGGTGGTACCGGCCCGTAGGGCAGGTGGCGGCTCAGTGAGGAGCAACAAGCCCTGGGGGGTCGCTCGGCATAGCTCCGCGCTGGCGGCTGTGCTCAGGCAAGTCCGTGGTGGCAACGCGGCCCGCAACGATTCGAATGCGTCCGTCGGTGTATCCGACGGAACACACACCAGGGTTGCACAGGCTTCGAGGCGCGCGGTCGGATCGTCCCAGGTCGCAAGCACGTGCAGGTCGCATGGTCCGCCACTCGGACACGGCAGCATCTCGACCTCCGCATACGCCTCGCCGAGCCCATCCTTCGGCAATCCGGACTGCAAGACCGCGACGACCGGGCGTTCGAGGTCGCCGACATCGATCCGGCGCATGCTGTCTCCAGCGGCACGCAACCGTGTGATCAGCAGACGGTGGGAGCGCGGTTCGGGGGGCCTCTCGATGGTGTGGATCTCGACGCTGGCGGAGGGGACGTAGGCGGCGCCGATGCGAACGGCGAGCGGGGGGCCCAGCTGCGCACCTGCCCCCCCGGCTGGGAAGAGAAACAGCAGGGGACGTAGATGATCGGCTAGCTGGGTCAGCACCGGACCGTGGCTGGTGTCGAACGCCGGGCTGGCCAGCGTTGCGTGCGCACAACAGAGGATGCGGTCGGCTCCCGCAGCGCTGATCTGTTCGGCGAGCTGGTCGACCTCCACATGCGAGAGTGCCCCGACGGGCAGGAAAGCGTACACGGTCGCCCCCATGACGTGCGCGATGCGCCGCGCTTCACACAGGACGAACAGAGAAGGCGGGGTGATGGTGCCTTCCCGCACCTCGATGTACGCGACGATGCTGGCCATACGAACGGAAACATTGTAGCGGCGTCCGTGGTAAAGTGCAGAAGAATGAGTGTTGGCGAAATCCCCACACCGAATGTGGATCCGCTTATTTCTCAAGTTGTCGCGGACCGCTACAAGGTGCTGCGGAAACTCGGAGAGGGCGGGATGGGGTCGGTGTACCTGGCCGAGCACGTGGTCATCGAGAAGAAGTTCGCGCTCAAGGTCCTTGCCCCGGAGCTCGCCCGCAGGCCGGATTTGGTCGCACGCTTCCTGCAAGAGGCGCGCAGTGCCTCCCGCATCGGACACGAGAACGTGATCGACATCTCGGACTTCGGGCAATCACCCGACGGCCTGGTCTTCATCGCCATGGAGTTCTTGGACGGGAAGGACCTGGGCGAGATCGTTCGTAGCCAAGGGGCCATGGATTGGCCACAAGCAAGGGAGATCGTCCTGCAGATCTGCCGTGCACTTCGGGCTGCCCACGAGAAGGGCATCGTCCACCGGGACATGAAGCCCGAGAACATCTTCCTCATCCACAGAGAGGGTCAGCCGCACTTCGTAAAGATCCTCGACTTCGGCATCGCGAAGGTGATGGGGCTCGATCCGAACGGTCCTCGGCTCACCCGCACGGGCATGATCTTCGGAACGCCCGAATACATGGCGCCCGAGCAGGCCGAGGGCAAGGATACGGACCACCGGGCGGACATCTACGCGGTGGGGTGCATCCTGTACCACCTGCTGACGGGGCAGACACCGTTCGTGGCCGAGTCCTTCATGACGATGCTGACCAAGCACCTCATGGAAGATCCCGTCGCGCCCAGCCAGCGCAGGCCGGATCTGACAATCTCGCCGGAGATGGATGCGCTGGTCTTGAAGGCGCTCGAGAAGGAGCGCGATCAGCGTTGGCAGTCGATGGCCGAGCTGCTCGAGGCCGTCTCGACGTGTCCGGGGCCGGAGAACGTCGCCAGGCCCCCCCTCAAGGGGCAGACCATGGCGATGGGGGGGGCCGGCGCGCCCGCCGCCATTCGGCCAGTGCGAGCCAAGGGGGCCGCCCCCGAGACCTACAAGCTTTCGCGGACGTCGGTAGATACGGCGGTCTCCAGTGCAGAGATGGGGCGGACGCCGTCATCTTCCAGCAGGAAGACCGTCGTGTTGGTGGGCGCTGGTGTCGCCTTGGGCGTCGGGATCGCTGCCTGGCTGGCTTTCTCGTCGGGCGGCAAGCCGACTGATGGCATCGCGCCCAGCGCGCCGCCTCCGGCCGCCGTTACGCAGCCCCCGGTGCCCGCTGCCCCACCGGCACCACCGCCGCAAGCCCCTGACCCGGCACCTGCCGCCGATCCGCCTCCTGCACCTCAACCCGTGGCAGCGGCCGTCGAGGAGAAGCCGGCGCCATCCGATGCCGTGGGCCACAAACACTCGACCGGCCGAGGGAAGAAGGGGAAGCCATCGACGGCTGCGGGCCCATCCCTGGGGAAGCCATCCCCTGCACAGGCCGTCTCGCCCGCGGAGTCCAAGCCCGGCCCGGCGCCAACACCCCGTGAGCTGAAGCCTTTCCCGAAGCTGTAGGCCGGGAAGCCGCGGGGCCGGAACGCGGGCCGTCTTCGAAACAAGAGAACCGGAGACCAGCTACGAGAGCCAGCTCCGGTTCTGGAGCCGAAAGCGAACTACCTTCGTCGAGGAGGACGCGCACGCTCGCAGACGATGGCGCGGCCGTTGAACTGGCGGCCGTTCATCTTCTCGCAGAGGGTGTCGGCGACGTCGGGAGACACGTTGACGTAGCTGTGCGTGTTCATCAGCTCGATGTCGGAGGCGGGCAGGGACACCCCGCTCGCGGAGAGCTGCTCGGCCACCAACTCGGGGGTGGCGCCGTCCTTGCGGCCAAGATTGACATAGAGGCGCACGGCACCGCTTGCCGGAGAGTCGGACGAGGCGGGCGGTGCCGGTGGCGGCGAAGGCGGCACGGGAGGTGCGCTCGCGGCCGGCGTTTCTTGTGGCGTGGGCGTGCGTCCTACTTCCTCGCTCCACACCTCCCAGAATTCGCGCCCGTCGTCGCTCGCCGGCTTGGGTCGAGTCGTCTCTGCAATCGGCTTGTCGGCTCTCTCGTTGTCCTTGGTGTCTCGCTCGCGCGGCCGGTCGCGGCCTCTGTCTCGGTCGCGTTCACGGCCTGGACGCGGGCGTCCTCCACGATCTCGGTCTCGATCGCGCTCGCCATAGCCGCGCCCTCGGGACTCGCCACGCATGCTTCGCTCGCGACGGTCGGGTTCCTGTGGCACGGGGGCGTCCGACTCCCTTTGCGGGGCCGCCGCCTCGGCTTGGGCCTCGGTCGCTGGTACAGGCGCGATCTTCGTTGCCTCGGTCTTGGCGGCCCCCAACACCCCTCGAAGCAGTGACCCGACCAGTCGCTCGGCATCGATGGCGACCAGCAGGCGCTTGGCCAGCGAATGCCATTCGCCCCCAGGATCCCCTGGGAACAGTGCGCGAAGGTGGCCCAGCCGTTCGCCCTCGCGATGCGAACGAACCTCTGCCTCCGATGGGAGAGAGCGCTCCTCGGGCTTAATCTTGTAGAGCAGCTTGAGGTAGTAGAACGAACCGACCTCGGTGGGGCCGATCAAGGAGATCGCGTGCCCGGATTTTCCGGCACGGCCCGTGCGACCGGTCCGGTGGATGTAGACCTCGGGCGACTCGGGGAAGGTGTAGTTGATGACGCACGGGAGGTTTTCGATGTCGATCCCGCGTGCGGCGACGTCGGTGGCCACCAGGAAGCGGATTCCGCCGGCCCGCATGCGGGTCATGACGGCTTCCCGTTCGGACTGTGAGAGATCCGAGGAGATCGGCTCGGCATTGAGGCCGTTTCGACGCAGGAACTCGGCAACCCGTCCGGTCTCGTCGCGCGTGTTGCAGAAAATCACGGCGCGTTCGGGATCCTCGAACGCCAGGATGCGAAGAAGCTCGGCTTCGCGCTGACCGCCGGGGATCGAATAGTAGGTGTGCCGTATCTCGTGCACTCCGACGAAATCGGCCGACAGCTTGAGCATCTCGGGCGAGCGCATGAAACGGCGGGAGAGCCGTTGGATTCCCTCGGGAACGGTCGCCGAGAAGAGCAAGGTCTGTCGCTCGGCCGGCGTCTCGCTGAGGATGGCCTCGATGTCTTCCTGGAAGCCCATCGACAGCATCTCGTCGCACTCGTCGAGGACCACGCACTTGATCTTGTCGAGCTGCAAGGTCCCGCGCCGGATGTGGTCCAGGGTTCGGCCCGGGGTTCCACAGACGACCTGCGCACCGGCCCGGAGCTGCTCGATCTGCTTGCCCATGGGCGAGCCGCCGTAAACTGGGACGACGGAGATAGGCGTCGTGGCACACACCCGAGCGGTCTCGGCAGCAACTTGCAGGGCCAGCTCGCGCGTTGGCAAGAGCACCAGGGCCTGCGGCGTCGGTACCTGCGGATCTGCGATCCAGTCAGCAAACGGAATGGCGAACGCAGCGGTCTTGCCGGAGCCGGTGCGCGACTGGACCAGGATGTCGCGGCCTTCGCGGATGAGGGGGACGGTCTTGGCTTGTACGTCCATGGCCTCCGAGAAGCCCATGTCCGCGAGGGCTCTGAGTACCTCTGGGCGAAGTCCAAGCTCGGCGAAGGTGACCTTCGCGGTGGCGGCTTCGGCGGAGTCCGAAGGCGGCGCCTTGTCCAGAATCTGATCGGTCATAGTCATTGCTCCTGACGGCGGCTCGGCTCACCCAAGTGCTCGCCGATTTGATCTACGCGCTTGTTGATGCGGTCCAGGCGTGGTGCCAGCTCGCTCCCAAAGCGCAGAAGCTCGCGTGAGTAGGTCCTTTGAATGCTGCCCAGCTCTTGGAAGGCGGCAGCCATCGCTTCGAAATCCTTGTTGGGAGTGGGCCTGGGCTCCTCCAGGCGACAGCGCTGCCCGAATGCATGCCAGCGCCTGCGCCACATCTCTCCCTCGGCCGACCAACGTTGCGCTTCTTCGGAGTCGTAGCCACCCAGCAGGTGGTAGGCGTTTTCGAGGTGCTTCTCGAGCGCGACCGTGACGTCGCGCAGTTCATCGAAGCAGCCCCGAATCTCACTCGAAGTCAGCGCGGTGCTGATGCGCTCCTCGACGATGCCGTGGCGTTGCCTCTGAAGCGCGACCACCACCGACACGAGGGCGTATATGCAGCCCAGGGCGACTAGGGCAACAGCCGTCCACGCGACCAGCTGGCGATAGCGGCGAAACTCTGGATTTGGCGATTGGTTGGAAGATGACAAGGGTCGATACAGGGGAAATCCGTACGGATCACCTGCAAATGGCTCCCAGCGAGGAGCGCCTTCTGCCGGAGCGCCGACAGGTGCGGGTAAGACTACGTGTCGCAGGACGCGTTGTCAAACATGCTTGCCCAGCCCTGGACGCCGCTTCCGGAAAAAGGGCCGTCGGGCCCGCCTTCCGGAGCTACTGACAGTTGAGGGTGAACGGCCAGACAGCCTCGACCAGGTGGTTGCCCTCGTCGACCGCATCCGGTGCGGTCAAGCCGGGATCGTCGGCCGCGAATTTGAAGGGCCGATCCGACACCGCGAGCAAGAGTCGGTGATCCGCCAAGGTCCGCGACCGGATGGACACGCAGTCGGGCGCAAAGAGCGCCGCCGTGCGGACCACCGTCTCACCGCCGGGCTTGGTGGTCTCCAGGGCAAGGAGGGTTCTTCCGGACACGTAGGGCGGATAGTCGACGATCCAGCGCAGGTAGAGGTTGTCGCCCATGTTCTGGTCAGCGAGCAACACCTCGACCTCGACCTGGCCAGATGTCCCGCCGTCGACCCCGTGTCCGAGCACGGTGCCAACGGGAGGCGTCGCGGAGGCGATGGTCGGCGGATAGTTGTTGTCGGGATCGGACCACTTCGGACCCACCGGGACCACGCAGCCCGAGGCAGCCACGAGAAACGGGGCCAAGCAGCAGGTGAGGAGGCAGGAACGGGTCATCAGACCTCATCGAGCGAGGAGGCCCCGCCCGTGCCTTCTCCACCTTCTTCCTTCTCCAAGTGACGGAAGATGGTGCGTGGATCGACGCCCAGGTCGCGGGCGGTCTTGGTCCGGTTGCCGCCGTTGATGCCGAGGACATCGTTGATGTAGGCCCGCTGCCAGCGCTCGCGTGCCTCGGCGAGGGGGAGGATGGCCGGAATTTCGTCCGGATCGATGCCTAGGTCCTCCGGACCCAGCATCGTCTTGTCTGCGAGCACGACCGCCTTTTTGATTCGGTTTTCGAGCTCCCGGATGTTGCCTGGCCAGCGGTAGCGCTTGATCGCGACGATCGCGCTCGGGCTGAACCCGCGGACCTTGCTGGTGTACTCGGGCGCGTAGCGGGACAGCATGTAGCGGGCCAGCACGACGATGTCATCGCCCCGGTCTCGCAGCGGGGGAAGGTGCAGATGAACGACGTTGAGCCTGTAATAGAGGTCCTCGCGGAAGCGTCCCGCGCGGGTCTCTGCCTCCAGATCCCGGTTCGTGGCCGCGATGATGCGAATGTCGACCTGCTCGGCCGATGTGTCGCCCACGCGGGTGACGGCGTGTTCTTGCAGGGCACGCAGGATCTTGACCTGAAGCGCGACCGGCATTTCGCCGATCTCGTCCAGGAACAGCGTGCCCTTGTTGGCGCTCTGGAAGCGGCCCGGCTTGTTGGCGACCGCGCCGGTGAACGCACCACGCACGTGACCGAACAGCTCCGACTCGAGAAGGTTCTCTGGAATGGCGCCGCAGTTCACGCTGATGAACGGCCCCTTGGCGCGCGTTGAGCGGTTGTGGATTTCGCGAGCGATCAGCTCTTTGCCGGTCCCCGTCTCGCCCGTGACCAAGACCGTGATGTCGGTCTGGGCAACACGCTGGACTTTGCGGAAGACCTCCTGGATGGGCGGCGACGATCCCAGGATCTCACCGAAGCGGATACGCTCGATGCGGTCCTGCAGCGACTGATTGTCGAGCTGGAGCTCGTTGACCAGGAGGGCGTTGCGAATGACCAGCGAGGCCTGTGCGGCGAAGATGGTCAGGATCTCGAGGGCGGCTTGATCGAAGAGCTGGGCCACGTTGTCGTTGCCGACGTAGATGAGCCCGAGGAGGTTTCCGCGCTCCAGCATCGGTACGCACATGACCGAGGTCAGGCGCAGGTTCATGACCGATAGCGAGTTACGAAAGCTGCTGTCGTTCAGCGCGTCCGAAATGATGAGCGGCTGGCGGCTCTCGACCACGCGCTTGATGATGGAGTCGGACAAGTGGCGTACAGCGTCCGAGATGGTCTCGCGACGGAGATTGCGCGCGACCTTGACCACCGGCTCGCCCGATTCGAGCAGCACGATGAACCCCTTGTCCGCGTTGCAGACCTGGATGACCACGTCGAGCAGGCCATCGAGCAGGCTCGGGATCTCGTAGTTGTTCATCAGCCGCTGCGAGAACTCGAACAGGCGCTTGTAGGAGTTCAGCTCGGCCATGGTCTTGGCCGCCACCTCGTCGGTCACGGGCTCGTCGTAGAGCGAGAACTCCAGCTCGACGCTGCCCATGCGGATGCGGTCGTCTTGGGACAGCCGGTGCTTCGTGCGACGGCGGCCGTTGACGTGAAGGTCTGCGTCGCGATCGGTGACCGAGACATTGAAGTCGCGGCCGTCGAAGTGGATGTGCGCGTGGGTGTCGGCCAGCAGCGGATCCAGGAGCAGAACGTCCACACCTTCGCCCTTACCCAGCGAGGTGAGCTTTTTGTAGATGTGGTAAACCTTCACCCCCGTGCCGGGAGCGTGAATTCGAAGGGTTGCCATGGCGGGCAGTTTCGCTGTTTCTGGTCAGAAACGGAAGGAAAGACCGGGTGCGATTGTGCGGTTCATGAGGGTCGGCGAAAGCTGCAGCTGCCACGACGGCTTCGAGGGGCGGCGGCCTTCGGCCGAGGCCAGTTGGGTTTCGGGGCGGTAGTAGTAGATGGCGTCCGCGATGCCCCAGGCAACCGCCGCGAAGAAGGCGACGCCCGTGGCGACTTGCACCTGTGTCAGGAGACGGGAGCGGTCCTCATCGGTGTGATCGATGTCCTCGGCTGGACAGGCATTGGCCCCGTAGTCGTAGCGGCAAGCCCTGTGCGGGCGCAGGCCATACATCGCCAGGTTCGTGGCGAACGCGGCCACGGAAGCCGCCCCCAGCACGCCCTCTGCCGCGAGGAACGCCCACCCTTTGCCACGATGGCCGTTCTGGAACTGGCCGGCGCCGAATGGAATGAAGTTGACGGCAAACGAATTTCGCCCAACCCGTTTCTCGATGACGGTGGGACCGCTCAGGGCTCTCTCGCATTCCTCACGGTTGCGCTCACGGGCCTTCTCCTGCTCGCGACGCTTCGCCTCGAGCTTCGCGAGCTCGTTGCCGTATTTCTTGCGGACCGTGTTGAAGAAGTCGACCACTTCGGGCGGATCGAGGAGCGGGTCGAAGCGGTAGTCGGGGGCGATCTGGAGCAGCCTGCGGAACTCCGCCTGGGCCTCGGCCGCCTTCTTCTCGAACAGGTACGCGACGCCGAGCACCCGGTGGGCGAGCACGATCTGCGTGTCCGACTGCAAGCGGATCTCCGGGTAGAGCAGGGGGCCAATAATCTCCACGGCGCGGTGGAATTCACCGCGGTCGTAGGCGTTCTTGCCCCGCTGCAGCTCTTCGGTGGCTGCGGAAGGTACCGCCTGGAACAGGAGCGTAAGGAGGATCAGGCTGGCGTTCAAACTATTCGTCCACGTGCATCGTAACAGGGCGGTTCTCGCCGGCGGTGATGTTCACCTGTTTTGCCGTCGTCTTGTCGCCCTTGAAGACAACCACTTCGAGACTCTTGCGCATCTCGCCTCCCTCGTCAAAGGGAACGGGGATGTTTTCCCCGGGTTGGGCGCGCGCACGCCAAGGTTTGCTCTTGGTCTCGTTGACTTCACGGATGAGCAGGGTCGCGCCTGGCACCGGCGGATCCAGGGTCACGACCAGATGGGCTGGCTTGGGGTCCAAGTTCACGAACAGGTGATCCCCAGGCGGGCGATAGAGCTGCGGGCCGACGACGACCTCCTTCGGGTTGCAGCAGCTGTCGTTGCGAAACTCGAGGCGGTGGGGCTTGTTCCACGGAATCGTGATGCGGTTGCGTTGGGGACCGTAGTCGAAGGCCTTTGTCCCATCGAGCCAGACCTCGACCCTGGCCGGCGTGAAGCCCAAGGCCAAGGTGATGGTCGGGACGTCGGCGGCGCTTTCCTCGGTGCGTGGCTTGTCGCCTTCCACCACCACGGGCGTTTCGTCGACACGCACCGGCTTCTCGGCGGCTGACGGTCGGCGAGCTTCCCGCGCCGGGTGTGTCGAGCTCCCGGACGCGGCCGGGCGAGCGGCGCGGACCGGGGGATGCGAGGGCTGCCCTGTGTTTGCAGCCTTCGTCGACTCCTCCGCCTTGGCGACCATCGGCGGTTTTGCTGCCGGGGGAGCGCTGCGCTCGACTGCGATGGCTGACTTGCGCTCATCGATGGCTCTGCGGGCGAGGAAAAGCGCCCCCGCCACCATCGCGCCGAGGGCGACCAGGACGCCCGAGCCGATTAGCCACCGCCGCATGCGCTCGGCGCGCTCCAACCGCTGCAGCTCGGTCAACACCGCCTTGTTGTCGGGCTCGAACGCCAGGGCGCGATTCCACAGCTCGAGTGCGCGCGCCTTGTGCTTGGCGGTCTGCTCCCGCAGCCCCGACTCGACCAAAGCGGACACCATGCGGGGCATGAGCGACTTCTCGTACTCCTCCGGATCGGTGAGGAAGTGACGCAGCTCATCGCGGGGAGCGTTGAGCCCTGCGTCGGCGGCATAGCTGCGCAGCTCGGTGATCATCGCCTCGACGCTCGGGTAGCGATCCTCGGGCTTGCGGGCCAGGCTGCGGGCGATCACGCGCGCCAACTGGTCGGAGACCAGGCGGTTGACCGTGCGCGGATCGGCGAACTTGCCTTCCGACACGCGGCGAAGGACTTCGTGGGGATTCTTACCGCTGAAAGGAAGCGTGCCCGTCGCCATCTGATACAGCATCACGCCCACGGAGAAGACGTCGCTGCGGAAGTCCAGGGTCCTGCCGTCGAGGACCTCCGGCGCCATGTAGGCGGGCGACCCGAGGATCTGCCCGGTCACGGTCATGCGCTCGAGGTCCACCACCTGCGCAACACCGAAATCCATGAGCTTGAGCGCGCCATCCTTGCGCACCATGACGTTCTCCGGTTTGATGTCACGGTGGATGATGCCCAGCGAGTGGGCATGCATGAGGGCCTCGCCGAGCTCCACGACGATGAGCGCGGCCAGCTCGGGGACGGGTAGCTTTCGGTTGCTCAGAAACTGCTTGAGGGTTTGCCCGTCGATGAACTCGGTGACGATGTACGACGACGCGGCGTCTTCGTTCGAGTAGTCGAAGATTTGCAGGATGCCGTCATGGTTCAGCTTGGCGACGGCGCGCGCCTCCCGTTCGAGCCTGGCCTTCGACTCCGGCTCGGCGAGCAGGTGAGCATGCAGGACCTTGACTGCCACCTCGCGTCGCAACTTCTCGTCGCGGGCACGGTAAACCACAGCCATGCCGCCTTGGCCGACTTCCTCGATGATTCGGTACCGTGATGGAAGAGGTGTCGAGAGCATTCCTGGAGATCCATGAACCGGAAGCTCAAGTTATGCGCGCGATATTACGGGACGCCATGCGTTCGCACAACCAGGATGGGGATCTTTTGTAGACGATGCGTCAGAACGGCCTCCAACTGACGCTGACATCGGGCGTGCGACGTCGAAAAAATGTCTTTGAATGCTGCGACCATTCGCTTGATCTGGTGTGGCCGCGAGATAACTATGTCGGCCCATGGCAGGTCGTGAGGGCGGTACTGCTCAGCCGCTGGCCCGAAGTGCAAACGTAATATGGCGCACGCGAGTGCAGGCGTTCGCCGAACGACGAGCGTTCCGTTTTCGCAAGGACGGGAAGTGGCACGCCCTGACCTGGCAAGAGGCCGACCGCCGGGCGTGCGCAATCGCCGCGGGCTTGTGTGCGCTGGGGCTCGAGCCCGGGGCGAAGGTAGCGCTCCTGTGCCAGACCAGGCTCGAATGGGTGCTCTGCGACGTGGCCATAGCCATGGCCGGGTTGGTGTCGGTGCCGATCTATCCGTCGAGCACGTCCCAGCAGTGCGTGTACGTGATCGAGGACAGCGGGGCAGCGGCCGCCATCGTCGAGGATGCCCAGCAAGCGGAAAAGCTCTCGGGCATCGTCGCGAGGCATGAATCCTTCCAGATCGTGTGCGTCGATGGGGTGGCTGCGGGAGGCAGCTGCGTTTCCCTGGCCGCGCTGCCTGCGCTTGGGAACGGGTGGATGGCGACCCACCCAGGCGAGCTCGAGCGCCGCTCGGAGAAAGTCAAGCCCGAGGATTGCTTCACCATCATCTACACCTCGGGCACGACCGGCCAGCCCAAGGGCGTAGTCCTCACACATCTCAACTTGGTGTCGTCGTGCGAGAGCGCTGTCCGCGCCTTCGACCTTCGGCCTTCGGATGTCCAGTATCTGTTCCTACCGCTCGCTCACGTCCTGGGACGAGAGACCGAGTGGGCGCCGATCATCGTCGGCTCCGAGGTCGCCTTCGCCGAGAACATGGGGCGGATCAAGTTCGACCTGGTCGAGGTTCGACCGACCTTCATGGCCGGCGTGCCGCGCATCTTCGAGAAGCTGTACGCGGCGGTGCAGGCGGGCGTCGAACAAGGCGGGAAGCTCAAGCGATCCATCGTCCACTGGGCCTTCGGCGTGGCGGCCCGGTATTCGGCCGCCGTCCGCGACGACGGGAAGCCAGCCCTTGGTCTTCGCATGTCCTACGGGCTTGCGGACCAGTTGGTGCTGTCGAAGCTGCGGCGGCGACTCGGCCTTGACCGTTGCCGGTTTCTCATCTGCGGTGGCGCCCCGCTGTCCGCCGAGATTGCCGAGTTCTTCCACGGCGTGGGCCTGCTGATCCTCGAGGGCTACGGTTTGACCGAGACGACCGCCGCCGCCTTCGTCAATCGCTGGAATCGTCACCGCTTCGGCACCGTCGGCCCGGCCATCGATGTCATCGAGTCGCGCATGGCCGCCGACGGGGAGATCCTCCTGCGCGGGCCGTCGATCTTCTCCGAGTATCACAACAACCCCGAGGCCACGGCCGAGGCCTTCGACGCCGAAGGTTGGTTCCACACCGGCGATATTGGTGTCATCGACGGTGGCTTTCTGCGCATCGTCGACCGCAAGAAGGACATCATCATCACGGCGGGCGGCAAGAACGTGGCACCGCAAAAGTTGGAGAACGCCATCAAGGCGCATTCACCGCTGGTCAGCCAGGTGGTCGTCTTCGGCGACAAGCGCCCGCATTGCGTCGCATTGATTACGCCCTCGGAGCCGGCGGTCAGGCACTACGGCGGCGGACAGATCGAAAAGGCAGCCCAGTCGGCGGAGCTGCGAGCGGCCATCGAGAAGGCCGTCGACGACGTGAACCGGACGCTGGCGAGCTACGAGACCGTGAAGACCTTCGCCATCTTGCCCGCCGACTTCAGCGAGGCGAGCGGCGAGCTCACGCCCAGCCTGAAGGTGAAGCGCGAGGTGGTGGCTGGCAAGCACGAAGCGATCATCGCCGGACTCTACGGAAAGTAGCCCGGCCCTCGATGGGCATGGCGTTACCAGCCGGGTTCCTGTCAGGAAATGGAGTAGGTTAGGGTCGCGATGAACGGAACGCTCTTTGTCGTCGACGCCTTGAACTACCTGTTCCGGGCTTTTCATGCCCTGCCACCGCTCACCACCAAGGCCGGACAGCCGACCGGCGCGGTCTACGGGCTGTGCCAGATGCTCCTGCGTATCGAGCGCGAGCATCAGCCGTCGCACATGTGCGTGGTCTTCGATGCGCCCGGGCGCACCTTCCGCGACGAGCTTTATGGCGCGTACAAGGCCAACCGTTCGCCGACGCCGCCCGAGCTGCTGGCGCAGATCGACCTGGCCCACGAGGTGACGAAGGCCTTTGGCTACACCGTATTCTCCGTCGAGGGCGTGGAGGCGGACGACGTGATCGCGACGCTGGTCCGCATGGCCAAGGCGGAGAACCTGGCGGTGGTGATCGGGTCCTCCGACAAGGATCTGATGCAGCTCTGCACCGAGGACGTGAAGCTGCTCGACGCCATGAAGAACCGGCTGCTGGGACCGGCGGAGGTCGTCGAGAAATGGCTCGTGCCGCCAGAGAAGCTGGGCGACCTGCTCGCGCTGATGGGCGACAGCGTCGACAACGTCCCTGGCGTTCCCGGAATCGGCCCCAAGACTGCGGCGGAGCTGATCAACACCTACGGTTCGCTGGAAGCGGTCCTGGCCAGCGTGGACCAGATCAAAGGCAAGAAAGCCCAAGCGATCGCAGCGGCACGGGAGACCCTGACGATTTCGCGTCAGCTGGTTCGCCTGCGCGAGGACGTGGCCCTGAGTAAGCCCCTGGCCGAGCTTCGCCGCGTACCGGCCACCGCCGAAACCCTGCGTGAGCTGTTCACGCGACTGGAGTTCGGCCGTCTGCTTGCCCAGCTTGGACCTGCCGCCGCGCCGCCGACCGTCGTGCCGGTCGAAGCCGTGGCCGCCGCCGCGCTCGACGCGGAGGGGGCGCCTGCGATGCCGGTCGTGGATGAGCCCGAGCCGCGGACCGTCGGCGACAAGGCGGGGCTTGCTGAGATGGTGCGAGCCCTCGAACAGGCAGGGCAGGTGGCCATCTCCGCGCTGCTCGACAACGATTCGCCTCTGCGAGCCGGGCTTTCCGCGATGGCCCTGGCGACTCCCGACGGCACCCGCTACTACGTGCCCATCAGACAGGGCCTCTTCGAGCACAAGGATGGCCTTTCCGAAGAGGATCTCCTCTCCGCGGTGGAGCCGCTCTTGGCTTCGGCGACCGTGGCAAAACACCTCCACAACGGGAAGCTCCTCGAGGTTTTTCTGCGCGCCCGCGGCCGGTCCCTCGGCGGCGTGAAGAGCGACACCATGCTCGGCGCCTACCTGCTCGATGCCGGTCGCGCGGGCTACGATCTGGCGACGCTGGCGACGGAAGAGCTGGGCAGGCGACTCGAGCCCCGTGCCGGCTGGGTGAAGGTCGGGCGGGGGTTGCGCAACTTGGTGGATGCGCCGCTGGACGCGCGGGCGCCGCGCAACCTGGCTGCCGAGGCGGCGGCGATTCTGGCGCTGGCAGCCAAGCAAGACGAGCGGCTGTCGGCGCTGGGGCAACAGTCGCTGTACCGCGACGTCGAGCTGGCGCTCTCGCCGGTGTTGGCGACCATGGAAGCGTGCGGGATACGCCTGGATACGGACTACCTGCGCAGCCTGGGGACCGAGGTCGATGCGGCCGCCAAGGTCCTCGAAGCCGAAATCCACGCGCTGGCCGGCGGCGAGTTCAACATCGCGTCGCCCAAGCAGCTGGCCGAGGTGTTGTTCGGCAAGCTTCAGTTGCCCATCGTGAAGAAGACCAAGACCGGCGCATCCACGGACGCGGACGTGCTCGAAGAGCTGGCGGCGATGCATCCCATGCCGGCCAAGATTCTCGAGTACCGGACCTTGACCAAGCTCAAGGGAACGTACATCGACGCCCTGCCGGCGCTGGTCAACCCGCGAACGCGGCGGCTGCACACGACGTTCCAGCAGGCCGTGGCCGCGACGGGACGTCTTTCATCGAGCGATCCCAACCTGCAAAACATCCCGATCCGCTCGGAGATCGGCCGCAAGATCCGGCATGCCTTCGTCGCGGATCCGGGCTACCAGATAGTGTCGGCGGACTACTCCCAGATCGAGCTGCGGGTGCTCGCCCATTTCTCGGAGGATCCCGCCTTTCTGGATGCCTTTCGCTCGGGCGCGGATATCCACCGTCGTACGGCCGCCGAGGTCTTCGGCATCGCCCAATCGGACGTCACCGACGAGCAGCGCCGGATCGCGAAGGCCATCAACTTCGGCCTGGTCTTCGGGCAGACCGACTTCGGCTTGGCGCAGGTCCTGCGCATCCCCCGCGCCGAGGCCCACAAGTACATCCAGAGCTACTTCGAGCGCTATGCCCGCGTGCGCGCGCACATGGACGCCATGATCGCCGATGCCCGACGCACGCAGAAGGTCTCGACCTTGCTCGGCCGGACCCGTGCGCTGCCCGAGATCGCGGCCAAGCGCCCGCAGGATCGGAATTACGCCGAGCGCATCGCGCGCAACACGCCCATCCAGGGATCGGCGGCGGACATCCTCAAGTTGGCCATGCTGCGTGTGGCCCGCGGCCTGCCCCAGTTCCCGCAGGTAAGGCTTCTGCTCACGGTCCACGACGAGCTGGTGTTCGAGGTCCCGACCGGCGACCTGGAGGACTTCTGTCCCTGGGTGAAGTCCGAGATGGAGGCCGCCTGCGAGCTGCGAGTCCCCCTGGTGGTCGAGGTTCACGCCGGCCGCTCCTGGGGCGACGCACACTGAATAAACGAACGCCCGACGCGGCCAGTGCCATCGTCGGGCGTTGCTTGGTTCGGCCTGGGGCCGAGGGCCGCTACTTGGTTGCGCCGCCGGGGACGCCCTTGTCGCCCTTCTTCTTGCCGCCGCCCTGGTGCGCGGCCCAGCCGACCTGCTCGGCGGCCTTGCCTTCGAGCTGGATGGTCTGCGCTTCGGGGGGCAGGACCGCGTTGCCCTCGGCCATCACCTTGCCGTCGAGCGCCTGCAGCTTCTTATGGATGATGAGTCCGTTCGACGCCGCGAAGCCGGTCATCGAGTTGATGGAGAAGGTGCCGGTGACGACGTACTGCTGGCCGGCCTTGGCCTCGAGCGGGCGCGGGTCGCCGGTCTCCCAATCCTTGACCGGGTAGTCGGCGATGAGCAGGGCGTGGTCCCGCTTGGTGGTGGGCGAGTCGGCCATGAAGAAGTGGGGCTGGTCGCAGGGACGGCAGCCGCCGCGATCGACCTGAACGTTCTGAGTCAGAGCGTCGCCGCCCTTCTTCAGCGCCTTCTTCTTCTCCTTCTTGGTCTTGTCATTCAGCTCGTCGTTGCACTTGCGCAACTCGGCAGGGCATTCGTAGATCTCGACCAGATAGGCTTTGACCTGTACATCCTTGTCCATGTACTTGTCTTTCATCTTGCGCAGCCCAAGCACGGAAAACTCGCCGCTCGGATACTGCGTGGGCACGTTGGATGCGGCAAAGCTAGGAGAGGGCGGCAGGTTGACCTTGATCGGAGTAACTTCCTGACCCTGCGCGAATAGTTTGACCGGCAGCAGGGAAGCCAGCGCGAACACCGAGGACAGACAGATTCGGATCATGTGTTTCCCCTCTTCCAAGAAGGACTGCGGCGGCCGACAACGACTGTGCGGCTCGCACGTGTCGCTCCTCAATAACATGGTCAAATCCGGGGGACAAGGCCTGCGACTTTGCTTCTTCGTCATGGCCGTGCTCACGCTCGCCTCGGCGTGTGCCCGCCGCGGCCGTGACAAGGGCGGCAAGCGTGGCGCTGGCGCACGGCTGTCGGATGGCGCGGTCGCCGCCCAGGCCAAGATCTCGCCAGCGTCGGCGCTCCCGCCCAAGGTCAGCCTGCCCGAGACTCCCCCCGTCCCCGGGAAGGAAGCGCAACGCGGGGGAACGCTCAGGATCCACCTCGAAGCGGAGCCGCCACACCTCAACCCGCTCGCGGACACCCTGCAGGTCATCGATCGCGTGGTGAACAAGCTGGTCTACCAGACGCTCATCGAGTGCCGCTCGGATCGTTACCTCCCGGGCCTCGCGGAGTCCTGGGACGTCTCGCCCGATGGGCTGCGGCTGAGCTTCCGCTTGCGCCCCGGGGTACGCTGGCAAGACGACAAGCCGTTGTCCTCTATCGATGTTCAAGCAACACTCGAGTTCTTGATGCATTCGCCGAGTCGGTCCGAGACTTTGCGCAAGATGCTCGCGGACTTGGAGGGCGCCGACATCTTCCCGGATCACACGGTGCGCTTGCGCCTGCTGCGGCCCTCCGACCTGACCTTGCGCGCGCTGTGCGAGATCCCCATCTTGCCCGCCGAGGCGCTTCGCAGCGGCGGCGTCAGACTGTCCCAGGTCGGCCGTTCCCCGGTCGGGACCGGACCCTTTCGAGTCGCCTCGTGGGAGCGTGGCAAGCGGATCAAGCTGGCTCGCAACCGCCTCTTCGAATCGTCGACGGACGGACCGCTGGTCGACGAGGTGATCTTCGAGATCGACAACGACTCCGCCCGGGCACTGACCCGACTGCGGCGTAGAGAAATCGACATCCTGCCGCGGGTCTCGGAGGCGCACTACCCGGAACAGGTCTCCCAGGCGACGCTGCGAGATGTCCTCAGCCTGTACATCCAGCACCCCGACCGATACTCCTTCGTCGCGTTGAACACCCGTCACGGCGTCCTGGCCGATGCCGCCTTCAGACGTGCGCTCAGCCTGCTGTGGGATCGCACGCGCTTCATCGCCGAGTTCCACCACGACCTGGCTCGCCCGATTGGCGCACCCACCTTCGGCAAGGCAGCCCCCGATCCTTTCGACCGCGCACTGGCTGCCCAGGTGCTCGACACCGCCGGCTTCCGCGACACCAATGGCGACGGCGTTCGCGAGGTCGGTGGGGCGGCGATTCGGTTGGTGTTCCTGTTGCCTGCCGGAGCGCGCACCCTGGCGGCCGAGGTGAAGGCGTTCGCGCACGATCTGCGGCGCGTGGGGATCCTGCTCGACACGATCACCATCGATGGTTCCACCCTGTACGGTCGGCTCGCCCGCGACGACTTCGAGATGGCCGCCATGACCTGGGACGGGAGAAACGACGAAGACCCCCGCTTGCTGCTTGGAGACCAAGGAGACTTCCAGTACACCGGGTACCGCTCCGACCGCTTCATCGCGACCATCGACCTTCTCAAGGCAGCCGTGTCGCCCTCGGGCCGGGCGCTTTTCCAACAGCAGTTGGCCGACGTCCTCGCCGAGGATCGTCCCGCGCTGTTCCTCTACCGCCATGACGTTCCGGTCCTGGTTTCGAGGCGGGTTCACGGTTTGGCGGCGCACGGCGATCGTCTCGACCTTCAGGGGGTCTGGGTCGATCCATGAGCCCGACCCTCGTGCTGGTGCTCGCGGCAGGCATCTGTCCTGCGCCGGCGCCCGCGCCGGGGGGGCATGGTTTTTCCGCCGTCGCCAAGGTCGCGACCGAGGCGGCCATGCGGGAGAACGCCGAGGGGAAGAAGCTTTATCGGCAGCAGCGCTGGGCCGAGGCGCGAGGCAAGTACCAAGCGGCGCTGGTCGCGGACCCCGACTTCCTCAGCGCCAGGCTGAACCTGTCCTGCGCGTTTTCCCGGGAGGGCCGTTACGCCGAGTCCGCCGAGGAAGCGAGCAAGCTCATTCGGACCGCCTACGTGCCCTGGCAGCGGGAAGTTCGCGAGGCGGCGGACCTCGCCATTCTGCAGAGCCAACCGGACTTCGCCAAGGTCAAGGCCGCCATGGCAGAGTCGGCCAAGGAATGGGGCGGGCTGGTGGAGAGGAGCGCCCTCTTCGTGGCCAGGACCCGCCCCGCGGTCAACGTGTCGGGGCAGGGGGTGCTACTGCTCAGCCTGAGCCAAGAGATCTTCGCCTGGAATCCGGAGACCGGTCGTTACCTCCAGGTCACCGCAGAGGACGGTCACGTGCTGGGTTTCGTGCGCTCAGCCGACAAGCGCCGGGTAGGCTACGTCACCGGCGGAAAGCTGATCCGTAACCCGGGCCAGCCGGATGTCCTGCGCGGGCTGGCGTTGCGAGTCCTGGAGCTTCCGACCATGACGCTCGGGCGGAGCATCCCCATCCCAGCCGAAGTCACCAAGGTCGAGCTCGGCTTCGTCGCCAGCCTCGAGCTGCTGGTCACGGGGCCGGACGGCAAGAACGCCGCCTTCAGGGTGGGGGACGCTGGACTCGAAAAGATCTCCGAGCTCAGACGGGCCGCGAACCTCGACTCGCTCGTGCTCACGACGGCTGGCGTAAAGCCGGGGAGCACCTCCAGTCGGAGCACCAGCTGCCGGTTCTACCTGACCAGCAAGCGCTCTTCCGCCGGGACTTGGGAGTTGGAGGCCCGAAGCCCGGGCAAGCGGAGGTTCTCGCTGAACGCGCGCTACGGAGCCGGATGGCCCGGGCTGCCCTTCCCGGACGGCTCGCCACCGCAGCCCGGCAATTCGCCCTAGTCCCGGCGCGGGCTGCATGACAACGAATGACAGCCCGACGCGGTTACGATAAAAACGGGCAGGGGCCGATATGAAACGCCAATTGATTAGCATGACCGGTTTCGGGCGCGCGCGAGCTTCGCTTGGCCAGCGGACGGTGGTGGTCGAGATCCGGTCCCTGAACCATCGCGGGCTCGACCTGAAGCTGCGCAGTGTCGACTTGCAGGTGGCGCCCGAGATCGAAGGCGAGATCGTCCGAAAGGTGCGGCACAGTCTGGTCCGCGGCTCGGTCACGGTCAGCCTTCGCGACGAGTCCTCCGATCCGCTGGGGAGCAGGTGGCTCGATCTTCCGAGGCTGCGGCAAATGCATGCTTCGCTCGAAAGCCTGCGGGCGGAGTTGGGCTTGGCCCAAGCGGTCGACCTGGCCACGCTGGGTTCGTTTCTCTCCACCAGCAAGGTTTCGACAGTGAACGAAGTGCCTGCCTCCGACTGGCCGGCGCTGGCGCCCGCTGTGGATTCGGCGCTGGCAGGGCTTGCGGCCATGCGGGCCGAAGAGGGCTCGGCGATCCGTCGCGATCTCGACCTGCGCCTTGGGAACCTGCACACCGTGGTCGACAAGATCTCGGGGTTGGCGGACGGTCTGCCCAGCCGGGCCGCACGGCGATTGGACGAGCGGCTGTCGAGCCTCTTGTCGCCAGGCGTGTCCGTGGATCCGGCGCGGCTCGCGCAGGAGGTGGCGCTGCTCGCCGAGCGCCTGGACGTGAGCGAGGAGCTGGCTCGTTTGCGCGCCCACCTCGACCACCTTGGGGGACTCCTCGACGGTAACGGGACCGACGCTCCGGGGCGCCGTATCGACTTCCTCGCTCAGGAGATCGGCCGCGAATTCAACACCCTCGGAAGCAAGGTGCAGGACAGCGCCATTTCGGCATTGGTCATCGACGGCAAGGCCGAGCTGGAGAAGCTGCGCGAGCAGGCGCAGAATGTCGAGTAGCAGTTCAAACGATGGATAAAGAAACAAGACGTGGTCTGTTGCTGGTCATCTCGTCCCCCTCGGGCGCCGGCAAGACGACTCTGGCGCGCCGCCTGGCCGCCGAGTTCGACATCGGCTTCTCGGTCTCCTACACGACGCGCAGTCCGCGGTCGGGCGAGGTGGAGGGAAAGGACTACCACTTCGTCAGCGGCGAGCGCTTCGATCGGATGGTGGCGGCCCGGGAGTTCGCCGAGTGGGCCGTGGTGCACGGCAATCGCTACGGCACCAGCATCGCCACCGTCGAGGAGTCTCTCGCCGCGGGCAAGGATTGCCTCTTCGACGTGGATTACCAGGGTGGCCGGGCCATTCGCCAGCAGTGGACCAACGACAGCGTACTCTGCTTCATCCTGCCGCCTTCCATGGTCGAACTCGAGAACCGCCTGCGCCGCCGCGCCACCGACGCGCCCGATGTCATCGAGCGCCGCCTCGCCATGGCGTGCAAGGAACTCGAACACTACGGCGAGTATGATTACCTGGTGGTGAACGACGATCTCTCGCGAGCATATGATCAGCTTCGGTCCATTTACGTGGCCGCTCGCTGCGCGCGGACACGGCGGGAGGCCGTCGCGCAGGCGTTGCTCGCGGAGGCTGCTTCTCGCAGGCAGCTTCCCAAGTGACCCAAGTCATTGACGCCATCTGCGAGCAAGTCAGCGCACGCAATCCAAGCGCCGACCTCGACCTGATCCGTCGTTGCCACGCCTACGCGGAAGAGAGGCATAGGGGCCAGTTCCGCCGGTCGGGTGATCCGTATCTAGTCCACCCGGTGGGCGTGGCGAAGATCATCGCCGACTTGAGTCTGGACGTGCCGTCGATCTGTGCAGGCATCCTGCATGACTGCGTCGAAGACACCACCGCGACCAGCGAAGAGATCCTCGGACGCTTCGGCGCAGAGATTCAGAAGATCGTCGACGGCGTCACGAAGCTGGGGCAAATCCCCTGGACCACGCGTGAAGATCGCCAGGCGGAGAACTTCCGTAAGATGCTCTTGGCGATGGCGCGCGACATCCGCGTCATCTTGGTCAAGCTGGCCGACCGCGTGGATAACATGCGTACGCTGCAGTTCATGTCGCGCGAGAAGCAAGAACGCATCGCGCGCGAGACCCGCGAGATCTACGCGCCCATCGCGAACCGGCTCGGTATCCAGTGGATGAAGGTCGAGCTCGAGGACTTGGCCTTCAAGTTCCTGGAGCCGCAGGAATGGGAGTCTCTCCGCAACCAGATGGAGAGCACCGAAGGCCGCCGTCAGACGCACATCGCCGAGGTTTGCGCGAAGCTGGTCGAGGTCCTCAAAGAGAACGAGATCGAGGGGCAGGTGAGCGGCCGCGCCAAGGGCTTCTGGTCGGTTCACCAGAAGATGAGGCGTACGGGGCGAGACCTGGAGCAGGTCTACGATGTCATCGCGTTCCGCGTGATCACCGATAGCGTGCGCGACTGCTACGCCACGCTCGGCACCATCCACTCCAACTGGACGCCCATCCCCGGCCGATTCAAGGACTACATCGCCCTGCCCAAGCCGAACCTGTACCAATCGCTGCACACGACGGTGATTGGCCCGGGAGCCGAGCGGATGGAGGTCCAGATCCGCACGCACGAAATGCACCGCACGGCCGAGCAGGGCATCGCCGCCCATTGGCAGTACAAGGACCAGACGCCGATGGCCGCTGGCGACCGCAAGGCGTTCGCGTGGCTGCACCAGCTGATGGAGTGGCAGCGCGATCTCAAGGATCCCGCCGAGTTCATCCAAACCGTGAAGATCGACCTCTTCGAGGAAGAGGTGTTCGTATTCACGCCCAAAGGCGACGTGAAGGCTTTGCCCAAGGGGGCGACCGCCATCGACTTCGCCTACGCGGTTCACTCGAAAGTAGGCGATCACTGTTCGGGCGCGCGCGTAAATGGGATGATCGTTCCGCTGCGCTATCTCCTGCGCAACGGCGACGTGGTCGACATCATCACGACGCCTTCGCAGAGGCCCTCGAAGGATTGGCTCAAGTTCGTGGTCACCAGCCGCGCGCAGACCAAGATTCGCCACCATCTGCGCAACGAGCAGCGCGAGCGCAGCCGTCGCTTGGGCCGCGACCTCGTGACCAAGGCGTTGCGCAACCAGCATCGCTCACTGGTCGTCGCGGAGAAGGACAAGCTTCTCGAGAAGGCGGCCGGGACTTTGCACTTGGGTAGTGCTGACGAGATCTTCGTGCACGTAGGCTACGGCAAGCTCAGCCCGGAAGCGGCAGCCCAGGCCATCTATCCGCAGACCTCGCCCGGGTTGGACGTCACCGTCGAGAACCTTCCTGCGATCACGGTGGAGACACTTCCATCGCCCAGGCGAGAAGCGAAGCGCTCGGTCGGCGGCGTCCGCGTTCAGGGGGAAGCAGACATCGTGGTCCGCTTCGCCAAGTGCTGCAGCCCCGTGCCGGGTGATGCCATCGTCGCGTTCATCAGCCGGGGCCGGGGGGTCATCGTTCATACCCGCCAGTGCCCAAAGGCCTTCAACCTCGATCCCGCCCGCAACGTGGAGGTGAGCTGGGACGAGGAGACGCGTCAGCTGCGCCCCGTGGCGGTCGAGGTCATGTCCGAGGACAAGCCCGGCATCTTGGCAGCCCTGTCGAAGTGCTTCATGGAGCACGGGGTGAACATCGTGCAGGCCAAGTGCAGGGCCACCGAGGACAACCGCGGGCAGAACACTTTTCAGGTGACAGTCAACCACGTGGACCAACTGAAAAGGGTGTTGCGCGCCATCCAAGGCATCGATGGCGTGATCTCCGCGGAGAGGATTTGATACGGAAGTCGCGGTCTTCATTTGACGCCGCAGCTGGCCTCTGCTAGTTGATGCCGACCATGGCATCGAACTCTCGCCAGACCTGGAAGAAACGTACGCGTCGCCACTCCAAGATGGGCCGCAAGCGCAAGAACGTCGAAAGTCGTCGCTCGACGCCCTCGGAGGGTGACCTCTTCGCTGGGATGGGCGAGCCAGGCAAGCCCGCCCCCAAGAGCGCAAAGTAGGGCGCCAAGCAAGGCGATCGAGGCGCGGTGTGCTAGCTTCGCGCGCGTTTCGTACGTCTCGACGGGCGGAATATTGATCTTGGGCGCAAATCTGCCCTAAGATCTGCGGACTTTGCTCCCGCGACGGATTTCCCTCGCGGTCCTAGTGACCTCACCTCAGGTACCGTATGAAATTCTGCCCAATTTGCAAAACGCAGTACCCCGGGGACGCGAACTTCTGTCCGCAGGAGACGTGTGCAACCTCGGAAGGGCCGCAGCGGCTCTTGGTTCAGCCCGCGCAGTCCTCGTCCAGGTTCTCCTCCGTCGAGCGTCTTGGAGGAGGAAGGACCGGCGAGGTATGGAAGGCCATCGACAGCCAAAACGGCACCGAGGTGGCGTACAAGACCATCGCTCCGGAGGTGCTGCCCACGCAAGCTGCGTTCGCGAGGGCCGAGCGTGAGTTCAAGCAACTCATGCGGGTGTCGAGCCCCAAGATCGCCACCATCGTCGAGTGCGAGAAGACGCCTGCAGGTGGGCTCGCGATAGCGATGGAGCTGTGCCAGGGAGAAGCGCTCGATCGCCTCTTGGCCGCAGGGCCCATGCCTTTCGAGAAGGCCAAGGCGATCGTCAGCCAGGTCGGGCTTGCGCTGCTCGAGGCGCAGAAGGTCGGGCTCGTCCATCGCGACGTCGCGCCCAAGAACATCCTGGTCGCACCGTCGGGTGACGTGAAGGTCATCAACTTCCCCCTGGCCAAGCCCCTCAACGAGCGAGTGGCGGGGGTGGCGGACTACCTGTCACCCGAACAGGTCCAAGGCAAGCCGGTCGACCAGCGCTCGAATACGTACAGTCTGGCGGCGATCCTCTACCACCTGCTGACCGGTGAGCCGCCGTTCCAGGGTGCATCGGAGCAGGCCGTGCTGGAGATGCAGGTGAGCACGCCCGTGTTGCCTCCGACGCAGCGGCGTCCGGGCGCTGGCCTCCCGCCCGATGCGGACAAGTTGATCCTCAAGGCGATGGACAAGAGCTCGAGCCGCCGCCATCTGACCCTGCGTCTGTTCTTGAACGAGCTGGAAGCCCTGAAGGAGAAGCCCGCCGCGGCCGCCAATGCGGGCAAGGGAGAGGCCGGTCTCGCCAAGACGATGATGTTCGGTGGAAACCAGGCCGAGATCGCGCGTATGGTGGCCGAGGCCAGAGCCGCCAAGGCAGCGGCGTCCTCCGTGGCTGCTCAACCCGCTTCGTCGGCACCAATCGTCACGCCGGCCGCTCCGATGGTGACCCCTGCGCCGGCGCCGTCTGGCCGAGCCGCCGAGATTGGACAGACCATCATGGCCGGGCCGGCTGCGCCGCACGCAGCGCCTCACGCCCAGCCGCTGGCGGCAAGGGCGCCCCACATCAACATCGGGGCAACACCACCGCCGCAGGTGCAGGCGCCCCAGCGACAACCGACGCCGGCTCCTTTCGGGCCCACGCCGCCGCCCGTCGCGCCTCCGCCGAGGGCCGCTGCGGCGCCGATCCCCGCTGCCCAGGTGGCACCGCCGCATTCTGCGCACCCCTCTCCCGCGGCAGGCCAGCCGGCGACGGGCAACACCGCCGACGCCGCGAGGTCCCCGCAGAAGGCAGGCTCTGCCTTTCGTGAGACGCTGTGGTTCAAGCAGGGCGACGTGGAGCAGATGGTCGCCGATGCCAAGGCGAAACTTCAGGCCGCCGGAAGGTCGACCGCGGACGCCGCTGATGTGAACGTCGATGCGCGTCCGCTCGAAGAGCGCTATGTGGACGACGGCTCGGTCACCGTCGAGGATCGAAAGAAGTTTTCGCTTCGGACGGGCGGGACCGTGGCTTCGATCCCGACCGTCGGCGATCACGTCCCCGGCGAGCAGATGGACGAGAAGGAGATGGTCGGTGAGATCAGTGGGGGAAGGCGCACCCTGATCCTCGTGATCGCCGCAGTGGTGATTCTGGGGCTCATCGTCGTGGTGGCCATGATGGTCAAGGGCAAAGGGAAGGGCAGCGCCGCCGTGTCCGACACCGCGACTCAGACCTATGTGGCGGACTCTCCACAGCCCACAGCTTCTCCGGGCGGGCTGCCGCCTGGGCGCCTGGCCGCCGCCGCTGACGCCGGGTCGGCCGGGCCGCCCGGCAGCCCGGCAGGCGCGACCGCAGGCTCCGCGGTTGGCACCGCCGGCGGCACCACCAAATCCGCACTTGGTGGTGCCACCGGCGAGGCCAAAGTGGTGGCGAAGAAACCGGCGCCAGCCCCCAAGAAGAAACCGGCCGTGGTCAAGCACCCGGCGCCGAAACGCAAGCGCTGACCGGGGCTGCAGAATCTCGGGGATTCTGTCCGCGAGCTGCCTAGGGCTGGCTCGTGATCTCGATGCTCAGCTGCCTGCTCTTGCCGTTGCGCAGGTAATCCACCGTCAATTTGGGCGCGGTCCTGAGTGACTCTGCGACCTCGAAGGCATGTTCCGGCCGCTCGATGGACCGGCCGTTGACCTTCTGGACTACGTCGCCGGCCCGCAGGTCGAGATCTTGGTAGCAGGGGTCGTTGGGGTGAATGCTCTTGACCAGCCATCCTTGAAAACGGTGGTTTGCGAGCGCGCGATCGCCTTCCACGCCCTGTAACCAGCGCGGCAGCCCCGCGTCCAGCAGCCGGATCAGGGCCGATCGCCTGACCACGCCCGGTCTGGCGAACATGTCGCAAGTGGCGGGCGCCGCCGGGGCCTCGGTCGGCGGTGCGACCGCGACCTCGGGCCTTGGGCTGGCGACCGCGGAGGGAACTGCCTCGTCGTCGGGCAGGCTCGCGCTCGTGGACCGTGAGGCATCCCCGCCCGTGGCGCAAGAGCAAAGCACGACGGCCAGCCCGGTCTGCAGCAGTCGGAACATCACGAGACGATTCATCGGACGGATTCTCGCACGGCTATGGGCGGACAGGCGAAAAGAGGTGCGACGGCATGGCGAATGGCCTCGGTCACCTCGTCCTTGCTGCGGCTGCCATCCAGCACCACAGCGGTGGGGTCCTGCTCGGCGAGCATCCGGTAGTTGCCGGCGACCTTGGCTAGGTAAGAGTCGGCGTCGTAACGCTCGACGGGACGCCCTGCAGCCGCCCGTCGCCTGGCAGCAGCTTCGACGGGCAGGTCGAGCAGAATCGTGAGATCCGGCCGAGGGATCCCGCGGGCAAGCTGGGCAACCCAATCGCGGTCAGCCTCCTCTGCCTGGTAGGCGAGCGAGGACATCAAATATCGGTCGGAGATGACCGTGGTTCCGGCCGCCAGGTTGGGCTCGACCTCCCGTTGCAGGTGGTCACGGCGGTCGGCCGCGAAGAGCAGCGCCATGGTTCGTCCCTCCATGCGGGTGCCATCGGCCATTGCCAGCTTCCCAAGCAGAGCTTCCCGCAAGAGCCGGCCAATCGGTCCTCGGCTGGGCTCCTGCGTTGCGACCGCCGGAAAACCCAGGGCCTCGACCCACGACACCATCCGCTCGAGCTGCGTGGTCGTGCCTGAACCGTCGATGCCTTCGAGGACGATGAATCTTCCGCGCTTGCGCTCCATCATGGACCAACCTTTCTACTTCCAATCTTCCGCCTTGCCGAGAGATCTCTGCCTATACTCAGCGTCGTTTCGATGCGCCCGTCACTCTCGAATCTCCTGCCATTGCTCGTGCTGGTCGCTGCCGGTTCCTGCAGACGGTCGCCTGGCACGAAGAGTAGCCAGCCCACGGGCAGTGCCACCACGGCAGCGCGCGAGGTCTTGTGCGTAGAGCAACCCGAGGGATGCACCTACTGCAACGCCCGCGACAGCGTGACCGTTCCCTTCCTCGAGACCGACCAGTCGCGTCCCACGATCTGCGATCCCAAGGACGAGGAAAGCTGCGTGGAGTTCTGCACGGCACTCGTCCCCGAGTGCGCCTTGCCTTGGTCGGGAAAGCCTCGATGTGTCTTCGACAACGAGCTCGCCTTTCAGCGTGCGACGTTCAACCGGGATACCGCTGACCGGCCGGAAGTCCCGGTGATGGGGCGGGTGGTCGACGACAATGGGCGACGGATCGAGGGCGTGCATGTCGACGTTTGGGTTTCCCGCGGATCACAGCAGACGGCTTTGGCCCAAGAGGTCACCGCCAAGGATGGCACCTTCAAGATGCGTCTTCGCAGTGGCCCGTGGACGTATTCCTTGCGCCTCAGCCGACCCGGCATGGCCAGCGAGATCGTCGAGCGCTTGCCCGTGGAAAAGCTGGCGCCGATGGTGGGCAATCAACCCAGGGTCTTCCGGATGGGGCCAGAAAGCACCATCAGGGGACGAATCGTGGACGACTCCCCCGCGGCGGTTCCCGTGGTCGATGCCGAGGTCTCGGCGATGCGTACATCTGAGGACGGTATTGCCAGCGGCACGGCTCGCACGGGCGACGACGGTAGCTTCATCCTGGGGGGCCTAGACCCGTACCGGTACTTTGTACGCATCACGAAGTTCGGCTGGCGGCCGCTGGTCGTGAAGGGAGTCCAGGCGGGCTCGGGCACCCGCGTACCGATCAAGCTGATGCGCGCGACCGTGATTCGCGGTGTGGTTCGTGACAGGGACGGCGATCCCGAGCCGGACGCCACGGTTGCCGCGGTGCTGTCCGAGGTGCCAGGCGTCCCGACCACGCCAATCTTCTGGACCAGCGACCACACAGGTTCCTTCGCCCAGGATCGATTCGCGCCGGGCACGTACTATTTGTGGGCGCGCAAGGGCGACACGCTGGCGTATCCCCCGGAGAAGATCGAGCTGCCCGATGCCGGCGACGTGGAAGTCACGCTGACCCTCAAGCAGAAGGGATCGCGGGTAACAGGACGCGTGGTCGCCCAGCCGGGCTTCGTGCTGTCACCGGCCGCACGCGCTCTGCTCATCAGTCGCTCGTCGCCTTTGGTCTTTCCCCGTCCCCCGGTGGCGGCCGTGGAGGAGAAGGGCGGGCATTTCAGCTTCTCTGGGATTCTGCCCGGTCGATACGAGATCAGCATTCGGGACGGCGCCAAGACGTTGGCCATCGTCTCGGGCCCGCGCGAGGTGGAGATTCCAATCGACGAGGACGTCGCCGTCCCGCTGAGCGACCCGATCGCGGTTCGCCCGCGCATCGGAGAATAGGGGCCACTGCTCAATTCAGGACGCGCAGACGATTCAGGCAGTCGTTGAGCACGATCTGGCTCTCGTTCTCGAAGCCTTCGAAGCGCACGGCCATCCCGGACACCGAGCGAGTCGTGCCATCCTGCACGTAGTTGACGAAGTAGTGGTTCTTCACCTCACCCACGGCCACGATCTCCGCAGTCTCTTCTGGGTTGAGGAACGAGACCCGAACGCGCGCGCCCAGGGGCAGCGGCTCACGCATCTCGATGAAGATGCCACCCGCGGAGACATTCCGCGCGACCGCCGGTAGCTCGCCGAAGAGGACCGATTCCACCCGAACGGGAAAGACCTTGTCGAAGCGCAGGTGCTGGCGTTTCTCGGACTTGGACGCAGTCGCAATGGAGGAGAGGGCAGAGGAGCTTCTTGACATGACTACAAGGTAAGACATGTGTACCCATGAAGTCAAATTACCTACATCAAACCACCTCATCGTAGACACGAGACGTCGAACGCAAGCGCTTGAAACGCTGAGTGATAAGTGAGGGGACTTACATTGAAAGGAATGCCGAGGTCTGTTACGGTGCTCTTAGCAAGGATTTGCGCGGCGAATGCTCCCACACGAACGGACGACGCGAAACGAAGTCGCTGCGACACCAGGTGAAGTAGAAGGGTTGGTGGTTGCGGCGGACCGCAATGCGGCCCGGCCCTTGGTGGATTTCCTTCGCGCGGAGGGAATCAACGTACAGGTGGCCAACTCCACCGAGGCGGGCTTCGAAGAGGCGCTCCTTCATCGCCCCAATGTCGTTCTCATCGATGAACAGATCTCGAGCGCCGGGGGTGTGGACCTTTGCGAGCGGCTCAAGTCGAACACCCGCACGCACTTTCTGCCCATCATCATCTTCGGACGCAGCAAGCAGGACGATCTCTTGCGGCTGGACGCGCTCGCGGCGGGGGCTGATGCGCTTTTCTCGCCGGCCACCAGCAAGGAGGAACGGCGGGCGCGGCTGTGGGCATTGCTCCGATCTCAGGCGATTTTCCGCAAGTTGGATAGTCGGCGCCAGGCTCAGAGCAGCGCGATTACCGAGAAGCGACGCTGGGTGAGGGGCCTCATCCACGACATCCAGAACCTGCTCGGCGCCATTCAGGCCAACTTCGAGTACATCGCGCAGTGCTCCTCGGACCGAGAGGGGCCACGGCGTGCCGACTTCGACGAATGCGTCGAGGAGACGCGCGGCACGTTCCGGGAGATGGTGAGGAATCTTCGAACGGTCCTGGAGTTCGAGCGCTTCGAGGCCGGCGACGTGGTTCTCAAACCCGGCAAGGTTCTGCTGTCCGACGTGTGCGATACCGTCTGTTCCGGGCTAGCGCACCTGGCCTCGAGTAGCGGCAAGCGCATCGTGGTCGACTGCGCGTCCTACTACGCGCTGCCCGTCGATGGGGACACCAATTACGTGAAGGAAGCCGTCGCCATCTTGGCGAGCTATGTCCTTCGACAGAGCGAGAACCAGAAGTGCGTGCTCGAAGCCGCCTCGGAGACCGGCGTGGCCCGGCTGCGCGTCTATGGCGACAGATTCGAGATACCGGAAAGCAGTCGCAAGAGCCTCTTCGATCCCTATTCGGACGCGGTGAAGGAGAAATCGACTCGCGTCGCTCACAAGGCGGGCTTGGCCCTGGCGAGGGTCATCGTCGAGGTTCACCACGGTTCGATTTGGGTGGAGGACGTGGAGGGCGCCGGCTCTGCGTTCGTGATCGAGTTCCCGTCACGCTGGACGATTAAGGAGCAGCGCTCGTCCGAATGAGGCGGCGGGGCCAAGCTCTCGCGGTCGTGGCGGCCCTGGCTGCAGTGCTGTCGATGGCGGGTCCTAGGTCGGCGGCGGCTGGCAAGGTCGACGATCTGGCGCGGGCGTTGCTCAACGACTCCAGCTTCAAAGTCCGTACGCAAGCGGCGTTGTTGTTGGGCAAGCTTGGTGACCCGGCAGGTGTCGACCCGCTGGTCAAGGCACTGGGAGACGACAACAAAACCGTGCGCGCCATGGCGGTGCAGTCTCTCGGCAAGCTCGGCGGAGCGAAGGCGCTCGCGGCGCTCAAAGGGCTGCTCGGCCGCGAGCCCGATGCTTTCGTGCGCACCCAGATCGAGAAGGCGCTGGCCGTCCCGATCAAGACGGGGGAGCCCGATACCAAGGACCGAAAGCTCTACTTGAAGCTGGGGCCGTTCACGGGCGGAAGCAAGGCCGCCGATGCCGCCGTGCTGGAGCTCCTGCGCACCAGCCTGCACCACACGTTGGAGAAGCTTCCCCACCTTGCCGTGCTCGAAGGCGCGGAAGAGAAGAACATGGGGAAGGGGGGCCGACCGGCGTTTCTGGTTGACGGAAACGTGCTCAAGCTGAGCGAGATGACGGCCGGATCGGGCCTGGAGACGAGCTGCGAGGTCAAGGTCATGGTGGCTCGTTGGCCATCCCGCAGCGTCATCCTCTGGACCAGCGCCGGCGCCGCCGTTCAGGGAGGGAGCCGTGACCGCGACCGACAGAACGCCAGGCGGAGCTGCATCGAAGCGTCCGCCGGCCAGCTGGGCGACAGTCTTATCGAATACTTCAGATCGCAGGGGGGCTAGAGACGGTGGAACGCGGTATAGGAGGTGCATATCGATGACGACACCAGGACAGCCGCAGCACAAGAGAAGGCTGCGTAACTACTTGCTCGATACCAGCCTGCAGCTTCGCTACACCGTCTTCATCTTGGCTGTGGCGGTCTTTCTGACTGCGTTCCTCGGCTACCGCATCTACGTTGCCACGCAGGAGAGCACCCGAATCGTGATGATGACGGCCTCCGTGGATCCCACGGTTGCGCAAGAGCTGCAATCGCAGTTCAAGGCCAATGACCGCGTGGTGCTTTGGTGGATCGTCGCGTTCGGGGTGGTTTTGGTGGTCACGGTGGCCGCCGCGGGAATCTGGATGACCCACAAGATCGCGGGGCCTCTGCACAACATCAGCTCGGCGTTGGCGCGGATTCGGGACAACAAGCTGCCGGATAGAACGGGCAAGCTGCGAAAGGGCGACCAGCTACACGCTTTTCACGCCGCCTTCTGCGAGATGTACGAGGCGATCCGAGGCCGCGTGGTCAGGGACAACCAGGTGCTGGAGAAGGCGCTCGCCGCGATCGACGCGGAGGCCGTGCGTTCGCCAGCGCTCGAGCAAGCCGCCCAGGAGCTACGAAGCCTTCAGGATGAGAAGGCCAGGAGCCTGAATCCGTAGCAGCGCAGGCGCGGTTTCGCTGGACGGCGGGAAGCCCGCTCGGCGTCGCCTTCAAGTTGACATAATATCTGTTATCGGACATTTCTCTTCGACCGTGCGGCCGCGTTGCTCGCCTACATCGTCGGAGCGCGGCCCTCCAAGGACGCGCGCACGTCGGCCTCATCGGAGCGGACCATCATCTCGATGAGCTCCTTGAAGCGGACCTTGGGCTGCCAACCCAACTTTGCGCGGGCCTTGCTGGCGTCGCCGCACAGGTGGTCGACCTCGGTCGGCCGCATGTAGCGCGGATCGATCTCTACGTACTTCTTCCAATCGAGTCCCAAGGTGGAAAACGCGACATCCAGTGCTTCGCGGACCGAATGTGCCTCGCCCGTGGCGATGACGTAGTCGTCGGGCTGCTCCTGCTGGAGCATCAGCCACATGGCCTCCACGTAGTCGCCGGCGAAGCCCCAGTCGCGTTTCGCCTCCAGGTTGCCCATGTACAGCTTCTTGTCGAGTCCGTGGCTGATGCGTGCGGCGGCCCGGGTAATCTTGCGAGTCACGAACGGGATGCCACGCCTGGGCGACTCGTGGTTGAACAGGATCCCGCTGCAGATGAACATGCCGTAGGCCTCGCGGTAGTTCTCGCACAGGTGGTGTGCAAACACCTTGGCGCACGCATATGGGCTGCGCGGACGAAACGGCGTGCTTTCGTTCTGCGGCGGCGGCGAGCCACCGAACATCTCGCTCGACGACGCCTGGTACAGCTTGCACTTGTGACCGGTTTCCCGCAGCGTCTCCAGCAAACGAAGCGTGCCAAGCCCGACGGTGTCCGCCGTGTAGTCCGGAACGTCGAAGCTGACCCGCACGTGGCTTTGCGCACCCAAGTTGTAGATCTCGTCGGGCTCGCTGGTACGGATGATGCGATTGAGCGAGCTGGCATCCTCGAGGTCGCCGTACACCAACTTGAAGCGGTAGTCGGCGGCGTGCGGGTCCTGGTAGATCCCCTCGATGCGGTCGGTGTTGAACGAGCTCGATCGCCGGACCAACCCGATTACCTCGTAACCCTTCTTCAGCAGGAACTCCGCCAGGTACGACCCGTCCTGGCCAGTCACACCCGTGATCAACGCTCGCTTCATAGTGCTCCCTTTTTGTGTTGGTCCTCGAAATACGCGATGGTCGCCTGCAACCCCTCGGCGAACGACGTCTTGGCCACGAAGCCAAACCGCTCGCGGGCGCGAGAGACCTCCAGGCGCCGGCGGGGCTGACCGTTCGGCTGGCTGGGATCCCAGCGCAGCTTGCCCCCAAAGCCAGTCTTCTGCGCGATCAAGGTCGCCAGGTCCTTGATCGAGATCTCCTCACCGGTGCCGAGGTTGACCGGTTCACTGGAATCGTACCCCTCCGCGGCCATGACCAGGCCCAACGCAGCGTCGCCTGCGTACAGGAATTCTCGCGTCGGCGAGCCATCGCCCCACAGGACGATCTCGTCGCTGCCCGCCTCGCGTGCTTCGACGCACTTGCGAATCAACGCCGGAATCACGTGCGACGACCGCGGATCGAAGTTGTCGCGCGGGCCGTACAGGTTCACCGGGAAAAGCACCACGCTGTTCATGCCGTACTGCTCGCGGTAGCCCTGCGACAGCACCAGCATCATCTTCTTCGCGATGCCATAAGGCGCGTTGGTCTCCTCGGGATAGCCGTTCCACATGTCGTCCTCGCGGAACGGCAACGGCGCGAACTTGGGATAGGCGCAGATGGTGCCCGTGGCGACCAGCTTGCCGACCTTGGCCAAGCGGCACTCCTCGAACACGTGGAGCCCCATCATGGCGTTCTCGAACATGAAGCGGCCCGGGTTCTCCCGGTTCGCGCCGATGCCCCCCACCCTCGCCGCCAGGTGGAAAACCAAGTCCGGCTTCGTGTCGGCGACCAGTCGGTGGCACGCTTGCCGATCGACGAGGTCGTAGTCGCGGCTGCGAGGGCAGAAGATCTGCGTCGCGCCGCGCTTGCGGAGCTCCTCCACGACGAAGCTGCCGAGGAAGCCCGCGCCGCCGGTGACGACGATTCTCGCTTTGCCAAAGTCGATGGTGCTCACCCCGTGTTTGTAGCCCGGAACCCGCGGTCTTGGCCAGTTCGCATGTCGGTGGCGGAGCTACTGCGCTTGCGCCGAAAGCGCCTCCCGCAACGTCCGCTTTCCTGCCGCGACCTGCGCGGTCAAGGCGGTCAGCTCGGCCAGCGTGCGCTGTGAGTCCTTCGGATCCATGGACGAGCCGCCAGGCATCACCGTCGCCCCGAAGGTCGTGACCACGAAGACTCGGATCACCTCACTCCGCTCTGCGGGAAAGGTCGCGCCGTAGGCTTCGACCAAGTCGATGATGTCCTTGGGCGGGTTTCCGCGCAGGACCGCCGTGCCCCACGCCCCGAGGAGCTTGGCCTGGAAGTTCCTGAACGTCCCCAAGATGGCCGCCGGGCTGACCCCAGGTGGCATGCGGCCCTTGGCAAAGGGCGCGTAGAACGCCTCGGGCGCGACCCGCGGACCGATCGTGCGCGCTTGGGCCATGCGGTAGAGCACCGTCGCAGCCACGCCCTTGGACGCCACGAGCTCTTTCGCGGGGAGGAGCTTGCCGGAGTCGTCGAGGATGAAGCGGTTATCCCGCAGATCGCCGAATAGCGCCCGTTGCGCCTTCGTCCCCTCGTCGACTTGGATCACTCCGGCGGGTCCCGCGGTCGTTCGCCACTCCCGTGCGACGACCTCCAGGGCCATGCGGTACCCTTCCACCAGCGATTCGGGCGGCGGCGCGCCGGCGTCGAGTTGCCCACCGGTGGCGACGAGGTGGGCGGCGTAGGTCGCCAGGTAGCCCGTCAGCGTTTGAAGTAACGCCTTGTCGCGCGAAAGCTCCGCCGGGAATCCAATCCAGGGCATGCTGGGCCGGCTGTCCGTCCCGAAAGTTCCTGCGATGGAGAGCCCCCGTCCATACGGCATCTTGTCTTTGCCCACGACCAGGCAGATCGGCAATCCACCGTTGGCGCGCCCGAGGTCCGAGAACGTCTTTCCATCGATGACAGCGTCACGAACGAACTGTCCGGCCAGGTACACGGTTCGCAGCATCTCGGACGCGAACCCCGCCTCGAACAGCCTGGGCAGCGGCTGCACGGCTGGGTTGTTCACGTCGACCTTGCGAACCGGCAACGGCGAAGTGGCCGCGTCGCCATTCGGAACGAACAGAAGGTACGAATCGGGTGGCGAGAGCGGCTTGTTGCGGCTGTGACAGCCCACAGCGCAGAGAAGCATGGCGAACGCAAGGCAGATACGAGCCTCGAACATGGCGGCACTTTACCATGATGAAGCACCTCAACTTATCTGCTAGACATGCCGATCTTAAGGGTTTTTCCATGATGCCCCGGCGAAGCTTTGCGGCGACCTCGGTGGGCGCGAAGGTGGGGCTCGTGGCCTTCTTCGCGCTGACCGGCTATTCCGCGCAAGCCGCCGCCCAAAGCGTGATCATTCCGGATCCATCCGGCCCCGAGGACGCCGCCGAGCTGGCCCAGGCGGTGTCGATGTTGGTCCGGTCGTCGCTGAAGACGGCTGGGCTCTCCATCGTGCCCAGGCGGCAGCTCGCCCTGGCGATCGAAGCGGCCAGCGGGCGCTCCCCCGGCGGAACCCTCTCCGTGCCGCCCGATCTCGCGCCAAAGCTCATCGAACAGCTCGGCGCCGAGAGCCTGGTCCTGTGGGAGCTCCAGCCCGGCCGCAAAGGCACGCAGGTGGGTGGCACGCTGGTCGCAGCCGGCGGCAAGCGATTGCTCAGGATCGCCGCCACCGCGGCCACCGGCGACGTGACCGAGCTGGGCCGCCAGCTCGCCCGCCGCATCGCGCCCGCCATCGGGGCTACGGTGATCCCCACATCCGATCTCGGTTTGGCGGACTTGCGCCCGCTCTTGCACGCGCAGGCCGCGCTCTTGGCCCAGGACAGCGTCGCGGTTGCACGCGCGCTGGAGCTCGCTTCACCCAAGCTCGGGGCGGAGAGCTCGGGGGGCAGACCGGTTCTGCAGGACATCTCCGAGGAGCCAGCGCTGTCTGCCCTGCCCCGCGCGCAGGCACTGCTTCTGCTCGGCGACCACGGCGCGGCCTTGGAGCGCGCAGAGGCGGGTCTGGCCAGCGACGGAAGGAACATCCTTCTGCGTGCGGCCAAGGTTCGCGCGCTCGCGGGCCGCGCGGACTTCGCCGCTGCCGCGCACGAGATCCAGGCGCTCAAGGCTGCGAGGAGCCCTTCGGTCTTGGCGCTGGCGCAGGTTGCCCTGGGCCTTGCGCGGGGGGACCCGCCCGAGAAGATGGCCGAGGCGCTGTCACCGCTGTACGGACGGCCGGCCGTGGAATGGCGATCGGTGTTGCCGCTCATCGCGGCGGCGCCGCCCGGCGCGTTCGGAGAGCGTGGGGAGGCCGCGGCGCTGGCCGCCGTGGAGAAGCTCTCGCTACAAGAGCCAGGCCTCGTGTCTACCATCGCCGCCCGCGCCCTGCTTGGCGGTGCGAAGGCCCAGCACGCGGCTCCGTTCGTCAGGGTGCAGGACCTGTCCATGGAGCAGACCAAGTCGCTCGGTGAGAGGCTTGCCGACCAAGGTGGTGCGGCGGCTGACCTCAGCCAGCAGATCAGGCTCCGAGAAGAGGAAGCCCAGGCCATCGCCGCTGCTGCCGGACCAGAGAAGCCCACCGGTCCTCCCAGCGCCTTGGCGGCCAATCTGCGGAGCGTGCTGCAGGACTTCGCCGCCCTGTACGAGCCCAAGCTGACGTCGGTCGCCATTGCTCCGCTTCCTGGCAGTGGCCAGCCCTTCTACTGGCCTTACGTGATCCGGCGGGAGCGGCTCGGCGAGGGACTGATCGAGGCGCTCATGCGTTCCCCCTGGGAGCTGCAGGCGACCGTCTCGAAGGTGCAGACCGAGACCCTGCCCGTGGACCGATTCACCGACGAGGGAATGGTCACGCTCGCGCACGACATTCTGGATGGCGCCGTGCTGTTCTACCGGGTGAGGCCGTCCGGCCTGGCGCCCTGGGTGACCCTGGAGCTCATACTGTTCGACCCGCTCAACCAGCGGATCGAGAAGATCGAGACGTCGATGGTCGGCAGGTCCACCGGGCTCATGACGCCAAGCCCGCTTTGGATCGGGCTGGTCGTGCTGATCGGCTTGGCGGTCTTGGTGTGGGCGGTGCGCATATCGCTGCGTGGGACCATCGTGGTCCGCGTGCAGTGGGACTCGGACGCCAAGGACGAGATGTTCTCGATCCTCGTCTCGCGACGGCCGCAGACGCCGACCATCGAGAACATCACCGCCTACCGCAAGAAGATGGAGTGGATCGGAAAGCGCAAGCGGCACTACGAGGCCTGGAACATCGACCAGAACACGACGTTTCGCGGAATTCCGCGGGGCAAGTGGCACGTACACCTCTACGGCATCTACACCCGCGGCAGACAGACCCTGCTGCTCAAAGAGCCGCCGCAGATTGCCGAGGTGCACGCCCGCAAGACGGTCTTCGTCGCGCACGTCCTCGAGGCAGCGGAGGCCGAGTTCAAGATCACGGTGGTCGACGATCATGGTCCCGTGGAGGGCGCGCGCGTGTGGCTCGACGACGATCGCGCGAAGGCGGTCGGGTCGGCGAAGAACGGCACCGTGACCCTGAAGGTACCGAAGGGCTTCCACGTGATCCACGTGTCCGCCCGCGGGATGGACGTGGAGCGGCCCTACCACGTGGTCAAAGCCAAGATCCACGACATGACCATCAATCTGGTCTGGGAGAAGCGCCAGGAGTTCGTGTCGCGTGCGCTCGAGCGCCAGGTGGACGACGCCGCGCCGTACATGACGAAGGCCGTGGTGAAGCAGGCGCAGCCCACGTCGATTCCTCTCGCGCCCGATCGTCCGCCCGAAGCGGTCGTGGTGCCTGGTCCCGCCGGACGACCGCGGTCCACTGGGCCCATCGAGATCCGCCTGGAGGACACGCCTGTGGTCGTGGCCAAGCCGCCATCTCCCGGCCCTGCCGCGCGGCCCGCGCCACCCCCTCCAGGCCCCATTTCGCCCACCTTGCGGCCGTCCTCTCCCAAGCCGACGGTTGGAGGTGCGACGTTCACTCTCAAACCGCTAGTCCCGAGGCCTCGGTCCGAGAAGAGCACGGAGATCGCGCTCGCTTCCGTGAAACAGGCACTCTTGGGCGATGCCGCCAACCTGGATGCGGACGCTGCTGCGGATGCGCCGGTGGATCTGTCTCCCATCGGTCTCGCCGCCACGACCGCGCCCGCCAGCCCGCCCATCGCCCCGCCGAGCTCGCGCACGCGCCGACGCTAGCTCGGGTGATTCGACGTCGGCGGGAGCGCCTGCTGGCCTACGGCCCCGCCGGATCGGCGCCGCCCATGGCGCCCATGCCCGCGCCCATTCCCATTAGCATCGGAAGAAGCGCCCCTTTGCCGCGGACCACTTCCATGGGCACGCGGAGCTCCAGGCTTGGCGACTGGCCGGCGCGGTAGGAGAGCCAGAACGGCAGGGTCATGTTGGCGAGCATCGGATTGTCCCCGGCGCCCATGGCCTCCGCCCCCAGCATCAGCAGGGGGCCGAAGTCCATGTAGAAGAAGCCGTCGCTGCCCGACGATTCCTGTACCGCCGTGGCCGCCACGCCCGCGAGCTTGCGAGGCTCGGCCGACGCGAGCTGCCGGACCTTCGCCGCCGCGTCCTTGCCGCTGGCGAAGAACAGGCTGTCCTGCTTGGCCAGCATGGCCATGGTCTGCGACAGCATGCCGATACCCTTCATGGCTTCCGCCACGGCTGGCGGCAGGTCCTTGGGCGCGGCCTGGGAAGTGCTGACCAGCACGACGTCCTTGTCCCGCTTCACCGCGACCTTCGCCTTCATGCCGCCCTCGGAGAGCAACGACTGGTACCACGCCCCCTTCATCAGCGCCGTGGCGGCGGACAGGAAAGCTTCACCGTCCGATTCGTTCCGCATCCCGTAGACGCCGGAGACCCGCATCTGTTTGTCGACCACGGCCATGGCCGCCGATCCGCCGAAGGTGCTGGCCTGGAGGACCA
This sequence comes from uncultured Myxococcales bacterium, assembly GCA_964647025.1. GTDB lineage: Bacteria > Myxococcota_A > Polyangia > Fen-1088 > Fen-1088 > Fen-1118. The sequence continues at coordinate 53,710 of CAZYFU010000031.1, forward strand.
CGTCGATTTGCTTGGCGGCCTCTTCGCCGTCCTTGTCCTTCGCCACCAGCGGGCGCAGATCGGCCCACATCGTGGTGAGTATGTTGGTCCGGGAAAAGGCCGTGAGTCCGATGGGCGTCGCATCGGGCACCACGCGAGTATCGAGCTTGGCCGGCGTGGACTTGCCGAACAGGCTCGCCAGCCTGGAATCCTTGCGCGGGGTGGCCTCCAGGCGCAGGGTCGCGCCCTTCTCGGCATCGAGGCGCAAAGACAATCCGGCCTGCTCCACCTCGGCCAGCCGGTCCGCCACGGGCTTGAGCATTCCTCTCAGCACCTGCTCGGCCATCGCGTTCTGTCCCGGCACGGACTTCAGCGAGTCCGCCCACGTGGCCAGCAAGCCGGTGGCGGCCGTCTTCAAGTCCGTGCCCTGGCCCTTCGCGATGGCCTCGGGCGAGACCAGCACCTTCAGGTCGTCGTCCGAGCTTTGGGCGGCCTCCATCGCCATAGCCGCGCCAAGGACCAAAGACTCGAGCGACTGCGCCGCGACCAAGGTGCCTCCCCGCTGGACCAGCCAGACGGTTTCGGCGTCGACCTTGTAGCTCTTCGCATCGTCCTTGGTCGCGACCGGCGCCCCCATTCCCGTGATGGCCGTCCGAAGAAGCTCGGGCGACTTGCCCTGGACCGCGATGACCACCTCGGGCTCTTTCTTGCCGGCCTGTTTGGACGGCAGGGCCACGATGGCCAGTGGCCCGTCGGTCTTTAGGGCGCTCACCAGCGCCTCGGGGGCTTTGAGTGAACCGAAGAAGGACTTGCGTTGAGCAGCCTTGTCGAAGGGCAAGGACAGCGCCTTGGCGACGGCTTCCACGCGCTCGAAGGTACGATCCAGGTTCGGAACCACCGCGCTTCCGAGCGCGACCTGTCGAGCCTGGGCAGCCG